>NZ_JBNWDI010000004.1:0-409456 GCF_053521965.1 Rhizobium sp. 22-785-1
GCGTCACCATCTCAAGAGCAGTCTGTTCAGGAGCAGGTTTCTTTAACATGTCCCAATGACTCATAAACCCCCAGCTCACGCCAGGGGTTTGTCAGCAGTATGAGGGCGGCTTAGAGCCGGGCTTTTTAGTTTTAACGTCCCTCGCAGTTGCGGTCGCCGGGGCGGCAGGACATTTCGCCATTGCTCTCGACAGCGCGCTCCTGCTCCTGCCAACGCCGTTGACGCTCGCCATCATTCCAGTTGCGATCGCGTTGACCGTCACGGTCACCCTCGCGCTCCCAGCGCGGACGGTCCCTGTCGCGGTCACGCTCGCGCTCTCTGTCTCGCTCTATGCGTTGCTGCTCACGCTCGCGGCGGTCCCGGTCGTTCTGGTCCCAGTTACCATAGCGCTCTTCCCAGCGTCCGTCGTTAGGGCCAGGGCCACGGCGATCACGCCACTCCTCGCGTGGCGGGCGCGGGCGATCGCGGTCGGCCCATGGTGGAGGTGCATTCCAATAACCGCCGGAGGGCGGCGGGCGGCGCCAGCGGTCACGCTCGCGATAGAAGTCGCGGTCGCGGTAGTAGCGATCCCAGTAACGGCCAACCTCGAACGTAATGACCGGAACGCCGAGATCACGGTAGTAGCGCGGTTCTACGTAAACGCGGTTCTGACGATAGGTGGCCTGGATATAGCGCCCGGCGACCCAGCCGCGTCCATAGCTGAACGACACATCGCACCAGGGCGTGTCGGACAGGCAACCGTGGATCGTCAACGGCGCGCCGTTTGGAATAACCACCACCGCCGGATAGGCAGTGCTTGGACCGGATCGCATATTGACGTTTGCGGTGGCAAAGCCGCGCGTCGCCGCTTGCGCAAGCGCGGGCGCAGCAGCGAGCGCCAGTAGTGCAATTGCACCTAATAATTTCTTCTTCACTTTTTTCTCCTCAAGCAAAGGACTGGCCACCGGTGTTCGGCACTCAGCGCTGTAAAAATACGCGGCCTTGCTGAACGCAGCATGAAACGAAAGGGCGGCAAAACGGTTCCTTGCGCCTATGGGCCGCGCAAAACCATTGCTCCATAGCAGGCAGCCCCTTGACTTCACCTTTCAAGCATCCGACTTCAGGATCATAGAATTTTAGGAGATGACCATGAGCGAGACCGCGAAAACGACGATCGACCAGAGCGAAGTGGATCGTTTCTCCGCCATGGCCGCGGAATGGTGGAGCCCTACCGGCAAATTTCGCCCGCTCCATAAATTCAACCCGGTAAGGCTCGAATATATTCGAAACCGTGTCTGCGAGAATTTCGGTCGCGACCCAAAAGCGCATCGCCCTCTCGAAGGTCTGCGTTTCCTGGATATCGGTTGCGGCGGCGGTCTCCTCTCGGAGCCAATGGCGCGCATGGGCGCAGATGTCGTCGGCGCCGATCCATCTGAAAAGAACATAGGCATCGCGTCCACCCATGCACGCGAGAGCGGCGTAAGCGTCGATTACCGCGCCGTTACGGCCGAGCAGTTGCAGGCTGCGGGCGAGACATTCGACGTAATCCTCAACATGGAAGTGGTCGAACACGTGGCCGACGTGAATCTTTTCCTGACGACCTGCGCACAAATGGTCCGGCCCGGCGGGTTGATGTTCGCAGCAACCATCAACAGGACGCTTAAGGCCCGCGCGCTTGCGATATTTGCAGCAGAAAATGTGTTGAGGTGGCTGCCACGCGGAACACATCAATATGAAAAGCTGGTGCGACCCGAGGAACTGGAAGCGCCTTTGAAGGCGAACGGGCTTGAGATTATTCACCGCACGGGCGTGTTCTACAATGTCTTGCAAGACAGGTGGAACCTCTCTCCCGACATGGATGTGAATTATATGATGCTCGCAAAGCGCCCCATGTAAGCCTTCAGACGGCAGCGCGATGGCGCATGACCGTTCGTCCACATCCTGCTGCGATCAACTGTCCGCTGATGTGCGAAGGCAGCCCTTTGGAGTGTCGCGCCAGAAGGTGCCAAGCCAGGCATCGGTCGATGGCGGGCGAAACGCGCCGAATCCGGAGGTTGGGCAGAACGTCATCTCACCGAAGACGGGCCCGGTCGGCTTGTCGTAGAAGTCGATACGGACGAACTCGAAGCCTTGCGCAAGCGTCCGGGCTGCGGCAAGAATGGCATCGAGGTGCGGCGGACGCGGCAGCTCCTTGTCTTCGATCGGATAATAGTGACCGAATGGCAGCTTCGTCCAATTCTCGTCATAAAAGCAACGCCGGTGATCGCTGAAGCGTGCTGTATCGATTTGGATGCAGGGAATGTCGTCCTCGAAGCAAAAGAGCTTGTAATCAACCGGCGCTTCGCCATTTTCGCCGATAAAGGGCTCAATAAAGATTTCTGGATCGATGTGGTTGTACCATTCCTCCGCAAGTCGCCAAGCGGTGCGGCCCTGAAGCCAGGAGTCACATTTCTCCTTCGCGCCAATCAGATCCTGCGGCCCATAGACGAAGATGTTTCGATCCGATCCGTGATTGACCTTGATCACGTATGGAAACGGCAGCGCCGGGCAATCATCGAGATTTTTGCCGCGCCAAAGCGTCGGCGTTACCCATTCCTCGCCAAGCAGTTTCGCCACATGCGCTTTGACCGCGATCTTGTCGCTTAAGAGGACCAGACGGGGATCGTCTGCCGGTTCTCGCCAGGCGATTTTGCGGGCGACCAGATGTTCGTTCAGCGTCTTTGGATGATCGATGTTGGGCCAGAGCTTATGATAACGGAAATACTGCAACTGCGTCGCCTGCTTGATAGGCAGGCAACGGATCGTGGCGTGATAGAGCGCCTTCAAGAGTTTTCCGATGACACTTTTCTGCGGTTGACCGACTGCCATGCCCATCCTCTTTCGCCCGCCCACCGGCTGACTCCAATAGCTTTAAACAATTCTGGACGCCCGCCAGAGCATGATCCCCGAAATGGATGCCGTTATCAGCGCGGTCACAAACGCGGCGAGCCCCGCCCCCATGAACCCGAATGTGCCGATGAGAAGGAAACTCATTCCGACAGATAGGATCACACTCGACAGGTTGACGAAGGCGTAGGAGCCGTCTTTTCTAAGGCTGCTTAATCCGAAGCCCATCAGATCCGTACAGGCACGCACCGCCGCCGTCAGCAGCAGCAGGGCGAAAATGCCCCTGTACTCGCTAAGTGTGGGCATGTTCATGAACTGTACAACGATGCTTCCCGCAATGAAGATCGCTGCCCCGAGAATGAGCCCGACCACCGCGGTCTTGACGAACTGCCGTATCATCGTGCCACGCCACTCATTGATCGAACCATCGCTATAGGCTTTGAACAATTTGGGAATGGCGATTTGTAACACCGCCGTCGAAATCAACGTCTGCAACGCATTCGCCAGCGACCAATAGAACGTATAGACGCCCGTGAGGGACAAGGTCAGCAACAGCGACACGATGTAGCGGTCCGCATAGACCAGGCCGACATTGCTCATATCGCTAATGTGGATGAGCCAGGAGCGGCGCATGCGGCTCCTGATCCAATCGTAGCGGATGGGTGTTCTGACGATCCGCGCAAGCGGCCAGTGCCGCAAAAAATAAAAAAGCCCGGCAAACATGCCGAGATATCCCAGCGCCCATCCGGCGAACACCGTCTCAATGTTGCGAAACGAAGAGAACAGCAGACCCAGTCCAATGACCGGCAGAACCCAAGATGTTGTGCGCAAGAAAAACAGAATATTGGCAGCGCTCGACATTTCCTTGGAAATCAAGGGCATATGGATATCGCAGGAAATGGTTTCCAACCACACGACGATGAGAACGAGTAGGTAAAGCGGCTTGATTGGATAGTCGAAGAGGAAGGCGAAGGCCACCAAAAGCAGCGTCATGATCGATAGCGAAGCGACCGTAACCGCAAGTCGCGTTTTCATATAGGCGCCGGTCACGCCATTCGACTTGCCGCTAACATCGCGGGCAATAAAATAATTGAGACCCCACCCAAGAATGGCTGGCGCAGTAGTGACAACACCAAGCGCCAGACCGTAAATGCCGGCCGCCTCCAAACCCATGAATTTGACGATATAAAATGAGAGGGCAAAACGCAGGGCAAGCGTCGACCCACGAAGCCCGGTATTGAAAAGCACGCTAAGACCCATCGACCTAAGGCTCTTGCCGAGGAATGGAAAGCGCTTCATCGCAAGGTGTCCAGTCTGTGCCAAACCAGCCTCAAAAGTGAAGGCCGGCATGGTCCTGACGAACCACACGCGCCTGCTTCAGCCCGCCTTCTTCGAGAGCCACGAGCGACAGGACAGTGCTTCCTGCGTCCTCTTCGTTTTCAAGGAGAACGACTTCATCAATCATTCTTGCAATCGAACTCGATGCTGCATGCGCGCTAGCAATCCCGCCATCCACGACGATCAGATCGAAAGCCTCATTCTCATCATTCACCATATGTCCGGATAGATGTGCCTGAAGATCGGCGCCCGCCGGCAAAAATTTCAGAAGCGACGTCTCCTCGAAATCGGCAATCACTCCACCATGGGGTTCGGCGGCATAGTCTTTTACGGATGGAGAATAGCCAAGCAACATGGCGGTCAAGGCAGGATCGCGGCTCGCGCCATCCGCCAGCAAGACGCGCCGTCCCAACCGAGCGGCGGCATGGGCCAGATTGAACGCAGCGTTGGAGGCGCGGTTTTTCAGACCGGTTGAAACCACCAGAACCGCATAACCCTTCGCAAGGGGAACGGAAGCGCAAAGTTCTTTCACAACCCCGGCATAATCGTCCGTGTCTCGTGCAAGAAGAGCGCGGCTATAAATGCCGGAGATGATGCCGGACTTCCGAAGCACAGGGTTACGCACCGGCTCCGATGGCGTGACGGGCGCTTCCACTTGGGTGGGCGCACTCGCCTCCTCGACAGTGCCGGCATTGGGCGCTCCGGTCGGCTCGGCAAGCGTTTCAACGGCCTTTTCGGCTTTTGCAGCCTTCAACCGTTTAAAGCGGTTGATGACGTTTGCCGGACCTGGCGCGATCACGACTGCGTTTCGCCCGCCGAATTGGTCGCGCAGCACCAGAAAGCCTGCCGCAAGAATCATACCGAACAGTCCGGCACCTGCCGCAATCAGGGCTCTCGGCGGTCCGGCCTTGCGCAACGGCGCCTCTGCAACTGAAATGATCCTTGGATTTTCTGCGGGTGCGCTTTGCTGCTCCGATAGCTGGCGGGTGCGCAACAGGAAGGACTCATAGACAGCGCGATCGCTGTCGAGCTTGCGTTGAAGTTCGCGCAGTTGAACCATGGTGTCTTCTTCACCATTGAGATTGCGCTTGAGAGTGTCGAGATTGGCCTGAAGAAGCGCCAACTGATTTTTCAGTCGATCCAGATTGCGCGACGTGGTGGTCGCGAAGTTGCGAAGCTGATCGTCAAGGATCGTTGCCAGGGACTGGGTTCTGGCTCTCGCCGCCTGAAGCGCGGGATGCTGCGCGCCAAGCGAGGTGGCAAGAACGGCTTGCTCCTCCTGGCTTTGCTGATAGCGCGCCCTCAGAGAAATGATCGAGGGCGTGAGAGACGTGTCTGGAATGGATCGCAGATATTGCCTGTCGTTGCGCGCCTGCGTCAGCTCGGACACCAGGGCCTCGTTCTCGGCGATTGTGCCGGATAGGCGGGCGATTTCGGCATTGGCATCGGTGATCTGCTGTTCGATGTCAGGGCGACCAGCAACATTTGCAAGATTATGCGTGGCCCGGTAGGCCTGAACGGCGCGGTCTCCATCCTCCACAGCTTTTCGAAGCTGTTCGAGCTGTGCCGAAAGGCTGCCCCCCGTCCGTTTCAGCGTATCGGTATTCATTTCGGAACGGAGCTGGAGGTACGTGTCGGCAATGGTATTTGCGATCTTCGCCGCCTGCTCCGGGCTGTTCGACCGTACCGTTACATTGACGATGAAGCTTTTACCGACGATCGCCACGGACAGAGCCTTACGCAGCCTATCGATGGCAAGCTGAGTGCGACTTCTGCTGTCGGTGTATTCGGATCCGAACGCGCCGAACTCCGGATCATCCTCGAGATTCTCCTTCTCGACCACACGGGCCAGAAGCTCATTGGACGTCAGCAGATACTGCTGGTTCAGTACATGCGAGTCCACCGCCCGCGGCTGGGTGGACAGTTCGCTTTCCAGAATTCGCGAGCCTTCGGGGTCGAGCAGGATTTGTGTGGTCGCCTGGTAGTAATTGCGGATCAGCAGTGAAATGCCGAATGCAACCATGCCCAGCAGCAGCCCGCTGAGGATGATAAGAAGAATGTTTCGCCACAAAAGCGCGAAGAGTCGCAACAGGTTCTCCGGTCCATGCGTGGGTTCGCGATAACTCGCTTCGTCCATCACATTCTGGTTCATCGCCATGTCAGTTCACCGGCCTATAACTCAATACATAAAGCAGACGAGGAACCGGTGAAGACATCGGCACACCATGACCCACGTAAAGAAAGGTCTAAGTTTCGGACAGGATCGCCTCAATATAACGGACGGCCAGACCTGGACACTTTCTGCGTCACCTTAGAACGGGACCTGTTAACATACCGTTTTGCGGGTCTTTTGACACGAAGTAGCAAAAAAGGCCGAGGGGCTAGATGCTCCCCGACCTTTAATATCGACATCGTAGTTCTTAACCTCAGACGGCAATCTCGCGTCGTTCACGATCGGTGACGATCGAGAGATCGAGAACCTTCTGAAGGTTGGCGGCGTGGCGGAAATCAGGATCGGCGACCCCGCCTTCCATCACGGCTTTGGCGAATTTCTCATAATTCGTCGGCACCGGCTCCGGCTCGATATCGCGCCAGATCGCCTTTTCGATATCGTCGCCAAGGCATCCGCGCAGTGTCGAATATTCGGGCGTATGAACGACCTCAAGCGCACCTTTGTCGCCATGCAGGCGCAGGCGAAGCTCGTTCAGATGGCCGGTCGCCCAACGGGTGGCGTGAATGACCCCCATGGCGCCATTCTGTAGTTCCGCCGTCATGGTGAAACTGTCATTGGCGTCCAGGTCGTAGACGTCGATCCGGTTGCCTTCGTACTTGTCGAAGGTCTTTAGGCGCGTGAAGATACGCTCCACATCGCTGCCCGCACCGTAAGATGCAAAATCGAGAATATGAATGCCAACATCGCCAAGAACGCCGTTCGAGCCGTGTTTGGTTGAAAGGCGCCAGAGCCATTTGCTCTCCGTCATCCAGTCGCCCCAGGCTTTCGACACTAGCCAGCTCTGGAGATAGGAAGCCTCCAGATGCCGCAGCTTGCCGATACGGCCCTCCAGCACCATCTTGCGCGCTTCCTGAAGCGGTGCCACGTTGCGGTAAGTGAGGTTCACCATGGCAACCAAGCCTGCCTTTTCGGCGGCATCTGCCATTTCCGCGGCTTTACCATAGGTTTCCGCCAAAGGCTTTTCGCAGAAGACGTGCTTTCCCGCAGCCAACAACTTGAGGCTGGTCGGATGATGGATCGCATCCGGCGTGACATTGGCCACAGCGTCGAATTCACCCCATGCCAGAGCATCATCCAGCGAGGTGAAGGTCAACGGTATGTTGTGGCGTGCAGCAAAGGCGCGCACGATCACCTCGTCGACATCGACAGCGGCAACGGTTTCCACGCCCGAAATCTGAGAGAAGTGGGTGGCGTGCGTGTTCGCCATACCACCGGTTCCAAGAATAAGTAGCTTCATAATGAATTACCTGTAACCTGCTTCACCAGCCTGGTGCAGTTTGGGGCCGCGTTCCTCGATCGGCTCGAGCGCCTTTTCGACGGGCACGTTCGGCGCATCGTGAATGCTCTTGAGCGCTCCCACTGGATTGTAGGCCCACTTGACCGAATTGCTGATCACCTTCTGAATGTTGTCGTCATGGTAGGTGGGATATGTTTCATGCCCTGGGCGGAAATAGAAGATATTGCCCGCACCGCGGCGCCAGGTCAGGCCTGAGCGAAACACCTCGCCACCCTGGAACCAGGAAATGAACACGGTTTCCAATGGTTCGGGAACGGAGAACTGCTCTCCGTACATTTCCTCGTTTTCCAGTTCGAAATGCTCCGGCAGACCAGCCGCGATCGGATGGCGGGGATTGATGGTCCAGATGCGTTCACGTTCGCCGGCCTCGCGCCATTTCAACGCGCATGGGGTGCCCATCAGCCGCTTGAACGGTTTGGAGAAGTGGCCTGAGTGGAGAACGATAAGGCCCATGCCTTCCCAGACGCGCTTCGCCACGCGCTCGACGATTTCGTCTTGAACTGCGCCATGGTCCTTGTGGCCCCACCAGACCAGCACGTCGGTCTGGTCCAATCTCGCCTGCGAAAGACCATGTTCTGGCTCTTGCAGAGTGGCGGTCGTTGTGTTGATCTCCGGGTCCTTGTTCAGGGCATCGGCGATCGTGTTATGCATGCCGTTTGGGTAAACAGCACGAACGGTCTCGTTGATGTGTTCGTGGATATTTTCACCCCACACGACGGTGTTGATGGTCATAGATATACTCCTTGATGAACCAGCGCTGGTTGTTAACGCCAGTGAACGGAAATTGATCAGGCGGCTCCGCGTGTTTCTGCGCGTCTCAGCGAAACGCCCGCCTGATCGAAACGGTGAATGTGCTCCGGCAAGGGCGATAACTTGAGCGTCTCTCCCGTCGCCCGGTGGGAAACCCCCTCCTCGCGAACGACGAGCGGCTCGTCCGCGCCGATATCAACGTATATGTAGCTATCGGAGCCAAGCATTTCGGAGTGGACGATCTCGCCCGTCCAGCCACCCGCACCGTCTGAAACGACGATATGTTCTGGCCGAATGCCGATCGAATGCGCACCATGGCTTTCTGCAAGACGGCCGCCGATAAAATTCATCTTCGGTGAGCCGATGAAGCCCGCGACGAAGGTGTTGACCGGGGCTTCATATAGCTCGAGTGGCGTGCCAATCTGCTCGACAAGGCCGTCCCGCAACACACAAATTCTGTCCGCAAGCGTCATCGCCTCCACCTGGTCGTGGGTAACGTAAATCATCGTCGTGTCATGCATGCTACGGTGGAGCTTGGCGATTTCAAGACGGGTGGCGACGCGAAGGGCGGCATCGAGGTTGGAAAGCGGCTCATCGAAGAGAAAGACCTTCGGATCGCGAACGATAGCGCGTCCGATCGCCACGCGTTGGCGCTGTCCGCCCGAAAGCTGCTTGGGCAGACGTTCCAGGTAAGGGGTTAGCTGCAGCATCTCAGCTGCTGCCTCCACGCGCTTGCGCCTCTCTTCCTTGCTGGAACCGGCGAGTTTCATGCCGAAGGCCATGTTTTCGAAAACTGTCATATGCGGATAAAGCGCGTAGGACTGGAAGACCATGGCGACACCGCGCTTGGCCGGCGTCAGGCGATTGACGATCTCACCCTCGAAGGAAAGCTCGCCCCCGGTGATTTCCTCCAGGCCGCAGATCAGGCGCAGAAGCGTGGATTTTCCGCAGCCGGATGGGCCGACGAAGACCATGAATTCGCCGGAACGGATATCCATGTCGATGCCCTTGATGACGTCGAAGGCGCCGAAGGATTTGCGTAAGTTTCGCAGTTGAATGCTGGTCATGAGATTTCTCCTAGCCTTTGACGCCACCGGCTGTCAGGCCGGAAATGATGCGTCGCTGGAAGATCAGAACGAGGATGACGAGTGGGACGGTGACGATGACGGAAGCCGCCATGATCGTTCCCCAGGGAATTTCAAACTGGGAGCTTCCCGAGAGCAACGCAATCGCTACCGGAACCGTGCGTTGCTCGTTGGATGAGGTGAAGGTCAGCGCAAACAGGAACTCGTTCCAGGCCGCGATGAAGGCGAGAAGTCCCGTCGTGACCAATGCCGGCCACATCAGCGGCAAGAAAACCTGCGTGATGATGACCCAAGGCGAAGCGCCGTCGACAATCGCAGCCTCCTCGATTTCAACCGGCAGGTCCCGCATGAAGGTCGTGAGCACCCAGACGGTAAAGGGCAGCGTGAAGATCATGTAGGAGAAGATCAGCGCCAAGGGGGTGTTGAAAAGGCCTGCCCAACGGATCAGTTCGAAGAGACCCGCCAGCACCGCGATCTGCGGGAACATAGAGACTGACAGGATCGTCAGCAGCAGCAGAGCACGACCCCGGAAGCGAACGCGGGCAAGAGCGTAAGCGGCAGTCACGGCCAGAAGCAGAGACAACGCGACGACGCAGGTCGCGACCAGCAAAGAGTTGCCTAGATTGCGCAGGAAGCTGTCATTGGCCAGCACGTCGGCATAGTTGCCGATTGAAAAAGTCTTCGGCAGATAATTGATTTCAAACAGCGCCGTACCAGATTTGAAGCTCGTCAGGATGGCGTAGTAGAAGGGGAACACGGCCACTACGATGATAATGGCGACGAGCGCGTAGAAGGCGGTGTTTTTGAGAACCGTCGTTGCCGTCATCTTGCGCCTCCATCAGTGTTGACGCGGCCAAGCCACATATAGACGATGGTGATCGACGCGATGATGAGAAACAGCATCGTCGAGACCGCCGCACCGTAGGCAAACTTGTCGAAGTCGAAGAGATTCTCACGTGCCAAAACCGACATCGTCCGGGTCTGCGCATTGTTCGGTGTCAGGATGTAGATCAGGTCGAAGACACGCATCGCATCCAGCATGCGGAAAATGACCGCGACCATGAGGGCCGGGCGGATAATCGGCAGCGTGACACGCCAAAACACCTTGATTGGGTGGATGCCATCGACCTTGGCCGCCTCATACATATCCTTCGGCACCATCTGCAGACCGGCAAGGATGAGGAGCGCCATGAAGGGCGTCGTTTTCCAGACATCAACGATCAGTACGGCGGTCATCGCCGTCTCGGGATTAGCCGTCCATGCGATCTTCTGGCTGATGAGGCCAAGGCTCAGCATCATGTCGTTCAGAATGCCGAACTGGTCGTTCAGCATCCACGACCACATGCGCGCCGAAACGATGGTGGGAATGGCCCAGGGAATGAGGATCGCGGCGCGGACAAGGCCTCGGCCCTTGAATTCGGCATTCAGCACCAACGCGACGATAAGACCGAGAACCGTTTCCAGCGACACTGAGAGAATTGTAAATTTCACCGTGTTCCAGGCGGCACCCCAGAAGACAGGGTCTGCCAAAAGGCCACGATAAACGGTGCGACCGCTGCTGAGTGTAATCCAGGAAATGTAATTCTTCAGGCCAACGAATTGCGCGTCGGAGAGGTTGGTCAGAGAGGCGTCCGTCAGACTGAACCAGACGGTTCTGACGAGAGGCCAGCCCGCGACCAGGGCGAGCACGAGGAAGGTCGGGGCGAGGAACAGCCATGCGGAGCGCAGCCTTTCCGATTGCAGGTCGGAGCCGACCGTCGCCGCCGGTCGATCAGGGACAGGAGTTTTCATGAGAGTTTCCACCGATTGGACGGGAAGCGAAGCGGCAAGCGATACCGCTTCGCGTTTTAAGTGTTACCAGCCACTTCCCTTGAGATCGGTCAGTTCGACTTCGAGCAGCTCGAGATTTTCTGCGGCCGTACCGGAGCCGGAAAGCGTGTTGTGAACAGCGCCCCAGAACTTGGACGACACCTCATTATATTTCACCTTCGTAGCTGCGGACGGACGCGGTACCGCCGTTTCAAAGATGGGCTTCCATTGCGGCATGAAGGGCTGCGCGGCGGCCACATCCTTATCGTCGTAGAGTGCCGCGATGGTGGGCATGTTGGAAAGCTCCACCGCACGCTTCTTCTGCGTCTCGGCAGAGGTCAGGAACTTCACCAGTTCGATGGCTGCGTCCTGGCTCTTCGAATATTTGGAGACAGCGACGTTCCAGCCACCCAAGGTCGAAGCAGGTGCCTGACCCTCTGCGCCCGCAGGTAGCGGCACGACGCCGAACTTGCCCTTGATGGCGCTATCTGCACCATTGCCCAGAGCATAGGCATAAGGCCAGTTGCGCATGAACACGGAATTGCCGGTTTGCCAGACGCCGCGGGCCTCCTCTTCCTTGTAGGCGAGCGCACCTTGCGGAGCGATAGTGCCGATCCAGCTCTTGGCCATTTCAAGTGCGGCGGCAGCCTTTTCATTGTTGATGCTGATATCGCCGTTGGTCTCGACGATATGCCCACCGCCAGCGGATGCCACCCATTCGAGGGCGTTGCATGTCAGGCCCTCATAGGCGCTACCCTGAAAAACGAAACCCCACATGTCCTTCTGTCCGGCGGCGCGTTCCTTGTCCTGAATTTCCTTGGCCGTTTCCGCCATTTCATTCCAGGTTTTCGGTGGCTTCTTGCCGTATTTGTCGAGCAAATCCTTGCGATAGAACATTGCCGGGGCGTCGGTGTACATCGGCATGGCAACCAGTTTGCCGTCCACTGTCTGCGAAGCAACCACAGACGGGAAGTGCTGAGCGATGACGTCCTTCGCCGCAGCCGTCAGATCAACGAACTGATCGGCAAGCTGCGGAGCCCAGACGATATCGGTCTGATAAACATCCACATCCGTGTTTCCAGCTGCGAGCCACAGCCGGTACTGACTAAACTGTTCGCTTGACGACGGCGGCATCGTCACAAGCTTCACCTTGTGGCCGCTCTGCTTTTCGAATTCGGTCAGACGCTCGCGAATGAAGTTGAGGTTCTTGCCGGTTGAGTTCGCGGCCATGGCGATTTCGGCAGCCTGCGCAGACGCGGCAAAGGCCAAAAGACTGCCACACAGGAACAAAGCCCTCTTAGAAAAGTTCGTCATCATTCTCCTCCCTCTGAAACTTTGACGACCACAAATTGAAAACGCTTTCAATTTTGGGAAGCTTACAATTCCCATTTCTTCTGTCAATAGGGCGCCAATTGCTATTTAATCGAGCCGTTCCGTCGACAACCCGCGGCCCAACGTGAAGCCTATGAATCTAAATGGCTCATGACGATCGTATAATTTTAAATCGGTTTCGATTTTTGTTGCTTGAAAAATTCCAATTGAGCTAGCATGCAGATGAAAACGGCGGACATCATGAAGCTCAAGGATTTTGCAGAACAGGTTGGCCTCTCTCCAACGACCGTCAGCCGTGCCCTTGGGGGCTATCCGGAGGTTCGTCAGGAAACTCGCGAGCGGGTGATGGAGGCTGCGCGCAGGCTTGGGTATAGACCCAATGCCAACGCAGTGAGGCTCGTTACAGGTCGCGCAGGCGCTATTGGTGTTGTCATGGGCCGCAGCGGCGGCGGACACTTTTTCTCGGAATTCATGGGCGGCATGGCAGCCCGTCTGGAAGGACAGGAAACCGACATTCTCGTCAGCGTGGCTATCGACAACAATCTGGACGAGGAACTGGCGATCTTCAACCGCTTGGCGGCAAGTGGCAAGGTAGATGGCATCGTCGTCCATTCTCCTCGCCCTGCGGATGAACGCATCGCCTTGCTCAACCGGTTGGGCGTCCCCTTTATCGTGCATGGCCGGTCAAACATCTCTCTTCCGCATGCCTGGCTCGATATCGACAATCGCGATGTGACATACCGCCCCACCATGCATTTTCTGGAGCGCGGCCACCGGCGCATTGCCTTGATCAACGGACCGAAGGGAAGGACATTCGTCAACGACCGAGAACAGGGTTTCCGAGACGCTCTCACGGAGTACGGCCTGACCCCCGACCCCAAACTGATGATGAACGAGCATTTCAGCGAGGAAACAGCCTTCCGATTCGCGCGTGCGCTTCTAGAGCAACCATCCCGCCCGACCGCTTTCGTCGCAGGCGCGATGATGACGGCACAAGGGGTCTATCGCGCCGCCACACAAATGGGCCTTTCCATCGGCAAGGATGTCTCCGTGATTGCCCATGACGACGTCTTCCCCTACCTGACGCCGGAAAGTCTGATGCCGCCGCTTTCCACCACGCGCTCATCCATGCGAATGGCCGGCATGCGCGTGACCGAACTTCTGCTTCAAATCATATCGGGCAGGCCGGTTCAGGAATGCCAAGAGCTATGGCCGGTGGAGTTGATTCTGCGCCAATCCACCGGCTCTCTTGCATGACCCTTCCGATATTCTTGATTACGTTTTTTGGGGCTCCGCCATCTGACGATGGTGTTTTGCCAGCACGCCAGCCGGCGTCACATTTGCGACGGCCGCCACAATCTTGTTTTTCCAGCCGCTGACGACATCACCATCGCCCTTCATCATGGCGTCGAAACCGACTTCGGCAACGAAAGTGGGATCGTCCTTTTTCCCTTGGCCAACCAGCGTGTCCAGCATACCGGCGCGCTCGAAGAATTCGGTATCCGTTGGCCCCGGCATCAGGCATGTAACAGTGACGCCCGTGTCTTTCAGTTCATCCCGTAGTGCCAGAGCAAAGCTGTTGATGAAGGCCTTGGTGGCGTTATAAACCGCCTGGAAACTGCCGAGCATGAAGCCGGCGATCGAGCCGGTCAACAGTATCCTGCCGGAGCCACTACCGCGCATCAGATTGCCAACGTGATGCACCAGCGCCACCGTACCGCTGATATTGGTGTTGATGACACGTTGGACGCGTAAAAGATCCTGGTCGAGAAAAGCATCTCCGAGCCCCTGACCTGCATTCGCCATCAGCAAATCTACGGGTCGTCCCTGAGTTGCGATGGCCTTCACGACGCTTTCAATCCCATCCGGCGTTGCGAGGTCGGCGATAACGGGTGTGGCCTTAACGCCCCGAACGGTAAAGGCACTCACTGCGCTCAAAATACGTTCGTCGTCAGCGACCACGAGGAGATCGGAACCTCTTTCGGCTGCGCATTTTGCCAGTTCGAAGCCGATGCCGCTGGAGGCACCGGTCACGAGCGCAAGCCCCCTCTCCCTTTGCGTCTCAGACATAGTGCTTCTCCTTACGGCTTGATGACAACTTTGATGCAGCCGTCGTCCTTGTTCTTGAATGTTTCGTAGAGGCCGGGGCCTTCTTCCAGCGTGGCGCGATGAGTAATGACGAAGGATGGATCGATCTCACCCTTCAATACCCGATCCATCAACATCGGCAGGTAGCGCTGAACGGGGGTCTGCGCCATGCGAAGCGTCAACCCGCGATTGATGGCGGACCCCATGGGGATCTTGTCGAGAAATCCGCCATAGACGCCGACAATGGAGACGGTGCCGAAATTGCGGCAGCAATGGATAGCCTGGCGCAGTACATGCGGGCGGTCGGTGCCCATGAACGTTGCGACCTTGATGCGGTCGATGCGCGAATCCCAACTGGCCGCCGGATCAGCCTCCGTACCGACGGCGTCGATGCACGCATCCGCACCACGCCCGCCGGTCAATTGCATGATCTCGTCGTAAATATCGGTTTCGAGATAGTTCAGCGTCAACGCGCCCGAGGCGGCAGCAAGCGCCAGCCGTTCCGCCACGCTGTCGATGGCGATAACACGCTCAGCGCCCAGCATATAGGCGGAACGGATCGCCATCTGACCGACCGGTCCGCAGCCCCATATTGCGACGGTTTCGCCAGGCTGAATATTACAGAACTCAGCGGCCATGTAGCCGGTCGGGAAGATATCCGAGAGGAACAGAACCTGCTCGTCGGTCAATCCCTCCGGCACCTTGATAGGCCCGACATCGGCATAGGGCACGCGCAGATATTCCGCCTGACCGCCACTATAGCCACCGAGCATATGCGTGTAGCCAAAGAGACCCGCGGGCGAATTTCCCCACATTTTCTTCGCCTTTTCCTTGTCGGGATTACTGTTCTCGCAACCGGAAAAGAAGCCCCTCTTGCAGAAAAAGCAGTGGCCGCAAGAGATGGTGAAGGGTACGACCACGCGGTCGCCGACTTGCAGCTTGCTGTTGCCCTTGCCTACTTCGACCACCTCGCCCATGGCCTCATGGCCCATCACGTCGCCGGAATGCATGTCCGGAACGGAGCCATGATAGAGGTGAAGGTCGGAGCCGCAGATGGCGCAGGCGGTCACCTTGATGATGGCATCGCGATCATCCTCGATCACGGGATCAGGCACGGTTTCGCAGCGAATATCGTGTTTTCCATGCCAAGTTAGCGCCTTCATAACATTCTCCTCCGGTTCGCTTGGGGTTACCCTTCAAACTTGACCTGTTTGAGAATGTTCCGGACGATGGAAATCGCGCAGCCATTACGTCGCCCGATGAGACAATCTCATCAAGGCGAACCCGCAACCATCCTGCTAAAAACCCATGGACGGTTACTGGATGTCGAGCAGGCGCTCCAGATAGCGTCGCTCCACATCGGCAGGTGGATTGTTGCCGAGCTTCTCGCGGATCGCTTCGAGGATTTCACGCGCGCGCTGCACATCGATTTCATCCGGCACGCGAACCTGCGAGTCGCCGAAATCCGGACCAGAATTTGCACGCGGACGGCCTAGTGGATCGCGACCATTCTGGTCGCCCTGCCCCATCATGCCCTGCTGACCCTGACCAGGCTGCTGGCCCTGCTGGCGCATGGCCTGCATGATCTGACCCATCATGTCCTGCGCGCCCTGACGCAGCGCATTCAGCGCATTGCCCTGACCTTCGACTGCCTGTTCGCCGCGGCTCTGTCCCAGCGCCTCACCAGCACCCTTCATTTCCTGCTCTGCCTTACCGAAGTTCTGGCCAGGCTCCATGCCGAGATCGCGCAAGCCCTTTTGAAGCTCGCCAAGCTGCTTACCAAGCCCGTCCTGCTGCTGGCGCAGGTTCTTCAACGCCTCGCGAAGCTGCTGGGCAGTCATCTGGTCGGGGTTTTGCCCTTGCCCATTCTGCTGCTGCCCATTCTGCTGCTGCCCATTCTGGCCTTGCTGGTCTTGCGGCGGCTGGCCATTCTCGCCCATCTGCTGTTCGCCACCCTCTTCGCCCTCTTGAGGATCGCCGCGTTGCATGCGGTCGCGCAGTGCCTGATCGAGCTTGAAGGTTTCGTCCATCAGCTTTTGCTGCTGCTGCATGATCTCGCCAAGCTTGTCGATCTGCTGGCGCAACTGGCTGTTTTCTTGCTGCTGACCCTGCTGGCCGCGCTGCGGTCTGCCTGCCTGCAGGTTGTTCATCATGCGTTGCATTTGCGACAGCATTTCCTTCGCTGCGTCACGGTTGCCGGAGCGGGCCAGGTTCTCGATCTGGTTCATCATATTCTCCAAATCGCGTTGGCGCAGCACGTTCTGCGCCTGCTGGTTCATATTGCCCTGAGGCGCGTTCTGCATGCGCTGTGCGAGCTCCTTCATGAACTCGTTCATCGCGTCGCGAAGCTCTTGCATCAGCTTGGCGATCTCTTCATCCGGCGCCTTGCGCTCCAGCGCCTGCGACAATGCATCCTGCGCGTCCCGCAAGCGCTTTTCCGCCTGCGACAGATCGCCATCTTCAATGCCAAGTGCGATTTCCCAGAGATAATCCGCCGTATTCTTCAGCATCTCCTCATTATAGGCGAGCTTCATGCGCGCCTGCGCGGATTGCAGCAGGAGATAGTGCGTCTTGTTGGGGATGGTCTCTTCCGGACGCAAACTGACCGCCTCATTATAGGCGATCGCCCTCGGCATCTGCCTTGTATCGAGCGAAAATATCTGCCGCTGTTCGGCGACAGAGGCTGCCAGGGGTTCGGAGAAATTGCGACCGGGAAGGATCATTTCCTGCGGCGGACTCTTGCCGGTCTGCCCGGCGCCGTCCGTTGCAACCAGCGTAATGCGCACGCGCTTGCCAGCCATAGGGTGTTCGGTGAGATTGCGGCTCGTGACGCCCTTCATGTCGCGCGGGTTCTGGCGCGGAAGATCGAGCTTGTACTCCGGGGCCGGATAAAGCGGTTTTGCATCTGCCTGAACCTCAAGAGGCTCGATGACGGCATGGGCCTCGCGCAGGCCATAATCATCCTTGGCGGTAAAGCCGATCTCAAGCGCGCCATTGGCCGCACGGCGAGGAAGATTATCGAAAGCGATGACTGGCGGCTTGTCCGGGATGATGTTGAAGAACCAGGACTGGCCATTAGCCTCGATCGTCCCGCTTTCCTTGAACTCCATAGTGAAAGTCCGCGGCGCAACGGCAGCGGGATTGTCTGGGCTTGGCGGCGGTGCTGTAGCTTCAGCGGCGGTCTTCTTTTCTTCCGTCCCTTCGGGCGCGAGCTTTTGCAACTCGCCAGCCTCGTCCGGCTCGAACGTCACCTCTTCCTGGCCAGCGCCGCCCGTCATGCGGATTGTCAGCTTGGAAGATTGCGGAACCGAGACTGCCTCATCGCGATCGGCATTCTGACTGGTCAGAAAGATCGGCGCACGACCGGTATAGGATGGCGGCGTGACCCAAGCATCAAGACGGATATCTGGGTTCAACGGACCGGAGGCAGGGCGGTTGCGAAACGCATCGGCAACGCTGCCCGCACCGTTCGAATAGGAGAAGCCAAAAGCCGCCACCAAAAGAAGCGCCGGAACGGCGCGCAACGCCATTCGGTCGTGTCCAGCAATATCCGGTCGAGGAAAGCCGGCATCGAGCGCGGCAATCCGCTCGGCCATACGCGTCTGGTGTTCTCGCCATAAGGCGCGCGCGATCGGGGTGTCGAAAGCGGGTTCGTCTTCCTGCACGCCGACAGGCTGGTGCGCGAGGCCGTTACGCTCTTCAAGCAGGCGGGACGCCTCGTCCTTCGATGGCCAGCGCAATCGCGCTATCGGGAGCAATGATGTGAGGAACGAAAAGACGAGAAGAAAAACGACGGCCCAGCGCAAAAGGTCGGGCATCTGTCGGAAAAGCCCGAACCAGCCAAAAGACAGGAAGAGTGCGGCGATGGAGAGCGGCAGAACCGTCTGCGGAGCGAGGCGCTCGACAAACAGAACGGCTTTCGCAAAGAACCGCTTCGCTGCCACGCGTCGTGCGAGCTCGGGTCTTTTATCGAAAGCGCCTCTTTCGCCCTGCCTGGTGGTCATCAATCCGTTCTCCCGGTCTGGCCACACGATTCCGCCGCCGATCTCGCCAACGCCGCAGCCACGAAATCCCTCAGTGCAACAGCGCGCAGGATAACATCGTTTGTGGCGAAGACGAGGGCAAGCCACGGCTTGCCCTCTTTTTTTAGCTCAGTTCGCCTAATCGTGATGACGCCAATCAGTCCAGCCAGGCGGGTAAGGAGTCGAGCGCGATCAGTTCTTCATAGGTGCTGCGAGGACGAACGACATGGAACTGATGGTCCTTGACCAAGACTTCCGGCACCAGAAGACGGGAGTTATACGTTCCGGCCTGAACAGCGCCATATGCGCCCGCCGAACTGACCGCGATGAGATCACCCGGCTGAGGTAGCGCCATCTCGCGATCGAGTGCCAGATAATCACCGGTCTCACAGACCGGTCCCACCACGTCCGCCTTGATGCGCGGCGCATCGGCCGCCGGCTGAACCACCGGACGAAGGCCGTGATAGGCTTCATAAAGTGTGGGTCGAATGAGATCGTTCATGGCCGCATCGACGATGACGAAATCCTTCTCGCCGCCATCCTTCACATAAAGAACTTCGGTCACGAGAATACCGGCATTGCCGACGATCAGCCGACCAGGTTCGGTGACGATCTTGCAATTGAGGCTCTTCAATTCGTTCTTGACGATATGCGCATATGCATCCGGCAAAGGCGGTGGATTGTTGTCATCCTTGTAGGGAATGCCAAGACCGCCACCAATATCCACATGGCTGATCGTATGACCGTCGCCGCGCAAGGATTCCACCAGCTCGCGCAAAAGTCGGAACGCATCTTCGAAAGGCTGCAAATCGGTGATCTGGCTGCCGATATGCATGTCGATGCCGCTGACATCGATACCGGGCAGCGTTGCGGCATGAGCATAAACCTCCCGCGCCCGCTGATATGAAATGCCGAACTTGTTTTCCTTCTTGCCGGTCGAAATCTTGGCATGCGTCTTGGCATCCACATCCGGATTGATGCGGAAGGAGACATGTGCCTTCTTGCCAGCCTTCACCGCTCGCAGATTGAGGATTTCGAGTTCCGGCTCCGATTCTACGTTGAAGCAGTAGATCCCTACCTCAAGCGCCAGATCCATTTCCGCCGGCGTCTTGCCGACGCCGGAAAACATGATGCGGCTTGCAGGGATACCAGCGGCCAGCGCGCGGCGCAGTTCACCACCGGACACCACATCGATACCCGCACCAAGCTTGGCCAGCGTTTTCAGCACCGCCTGGTTGGAGTTGGCCTTCATCGCGTAGCAGACCATTGCATCTACATCGCTGAAGGCCTCAGAGAAAACCTTGTAGTGGCGCTCAAGCGTCGCTGTCGAATAGATGTAGAAGGGCGTCCCGACAGCCTTGGCAATTTCAGGCACAGCAACGTTTTCGGCGTGCAGCACGCCGTCGATGTAATGAAAATGGTTCACGGCCGTATTCCGTTATAGAAGCTTATCGAGAACGAAGGGACGTTCCGGCGTCGTTTCCACCTTCTTGTCCGAGCGCTGGTTGCGCTGCTCGACTGGCGTGCTTGGCGCATCAAGATCGCCTTTGCGGCCGCAGCTGGAGAGAGCAAGGCCGGCGGCGAGCGCCACGCTGACCGGAGTGATGAAACTGCGAGAGGTTTTAAAGAGCATGGACCCGTCCAAAGGAATTCTTTGCATCTCTGATAACGAAAAACAGGGCGCTTGTGCACCCTGTTTCTTGTGATGGTGGTGTAACGCTGGATTGATCGGTCGACCGATCAGTTGCGACCACGCCACCAGGCAATCTGCTTGCGGACCTCGGACGGCGCCGTGCCGCCAAAACTCGTGCGGCTTGCGACCGACGCTTCGACCGACAGCACGTCGAAGACGCTGGCGGTGATCGCAGAATTGATCGCCTGCAATTCCTCAAGCGAAAGGTCGGCCAAATCGCAACCCTTCTTTTCCGCAAGCGCCACGGCATGTCCGGTCACGTGGTGCGCATCACGGAACGGCAAGCCCGCTTCGCGCACCAGCCAGTCGGCCAGATCCGTCGCGGTCGAATAACCGGATCCGGCAGCGGCACGCATACGATCAGCCCTCACCTCCAGATCGCGGATCATGCCGGTCATGGCGGCAATCGCCAGTTCCAGGCTCTCCGCCGCATCGAAAACCTGTTCCTTGTCTTCCTGCATATCCTTGGAATAGGCGAGCGGCAGGCCCTTCATCACCGTCAGCAGCGCGACCAGCGAACCATTGATGCGACCGGTCTTGGCGCGCACCAGTTCGGCAGCATCCGGGTTCTTCTTCTGTGGCATGATAGAAGAGCCGGTAGAGAAGGCATCCGACAGGCGGATGAAGCCGAATTGCGGTGTGGACCAGATGACGATTTCTTCCGCCAGACGCGACAGATGCGTCGCGCAAATGGAGGCGATGGAGAGAAACTCGAGCGCAAAATCGCGATCCGACACCGTATCGATGGAGTTGCGCGTCGGCTCGCGGAAGCCGAGGGCATTGGCCGTCATATGGCGGTCGATAGGGTAACCAGTTCCAGCCAGCGCCGCAGCCCCGATCGGGCTTTCATCCAAGTGCTCGATGGCGTGGCGAACGCGGGCGCGGTCGCGCCCAAACATTTCGACATAGGCCATGCAGTGATGACCAAACGTAACGGGCTGGGCCGTCTGCAGATGGGTGAAGCCCGGCATGACCGTATCGGAATGTTGTTCGGCGCGGTCGAGGAAGGCTGCGATCAGCGCGCTCAACATGGCTTCGGTTTTCTGAAGCTCTTCCTTGACCCAGAGGCGGAAATCGAGCGCCACCTGATCGTTGCGCGAGCGCGCCGTATGCAGGCGACCGGCAGCCGGACCGATCAGAGTGGCCAGCCGCGCCTCGATATTCATGTGGATATCTTCGAGCTTGCGCGAAAACTCGAACGCGCCCGCCTCGATTTCTGACAGGATCGTGTTCAGGCCCTCGATGATCTTGTCTTTATCTTCAGCCGAAATAATGCCTTTTGCAGCGAGCATGGTGGCGTGGGCGATGGAGCCACGGATATCCTGGGCGTAAAGCTTCTTGTCGAAGCCAATGGAGGCATTTATCTCTTCCATGATGGCTGAGGGACCGGAAGCAAAGCGTCCGCCCCACATCTGGTTGGAGGATTTCTGTTCTGCGCCGTCAGCCATTGTGCATGCCCTGGAGTATTCGATGACAGAAAAAAGACCTTTCAGACTTCCTTCCGCCAGACTTGTTGCAATTGCCGCCATCGCCGGCATCGTCAGCGGCGGGGGAGTGGTGTTGTTCAGGCATATTGGGTCTGAAGCTGAGGTTCAAGGGGCAGCGGTGGTGGACGCGGCTTTATGTGAGGGTGCCGGCAAGCGCATCGCATCCACAGAACCGCTGCTGAAAGGCCAACTTGCGGCCATGGCGCCGACCGACAAGCCGCGCGTGATCCCGCTCTCGTTCAAGTCTCCCGAAGGCACGGCGATGACGCAAGCGGATCTCAAAGGCAAAGCAATTCTGCTGAACCTCTGGGCCACATGGTGCGTGCCGTGCCGGGAGGAAATGCCGGCACTGAACGCGCTGGAAAAAGAAAAGGGTAGCGATAAGTTCGAAGTAGTGACGATCAATATCGACACGGGCGAAGATGAAAAGCCGAAGGCCTTCATGAGCGAATACAAAATCGATTCGCTCAAACTTTATCGCGATAGTTCCATGGGCGTGTTCAACGTGCTGAAGAAAGAAGGTCTCGCCTTCGGCCTGCCGGCAACGCTGCTTCTGGATGATGACGGCTGTCTGCTGGCGTCGATGAACGGCCCTGCTGCCTGGGACAGCCCCGACGCCAAAGCGCTCGTGACGGCAGTTACGCAGCCTTGATCAACGTGTCGGAACCGGTGTCTCGCCGCGGTAGTCGTAGAAACCTCGGCCGGATTTACGGCCAAGCCAGCCTGCCTCGACATATTTGACCAGCAACGGACAGGGACGATACTTGCTGTCGGCCAGACCATCATGCAGCACCTGCATGATTGAAAGGCAGGTATCAAGACCGATAAAGTCTGCCAATTGCAATGGACCCATCGGGTGGTTGGCGCCGAGCTTCATGGCCGTATCGATGGCCTCGACCGTGCCAACGCCTTCATAGAGCGTATAGATCGCCTCGTTGATCATCGGCAGAAGAATGCGGTTGACGATGAAGGCTGGAAAATCTTCCGCAACCGTAATCGCCTTATCCAGCGAGCGGACATAGTCCTTGGCAGTCTCGAAAGTCTTCTCGCCGGTCGCAATGCCACGCACAAGTTCGACCAGCTTCATCACCGGCACCGGGTTCATGAAGTGAATGCCCATGAACTGTTCGGGGCGGTCGGTCGCAGATGCGAGGCGGGTGATCGATAAAGACGAGGTATTGGTGGCGAGCAAGGCTTCGGGCTTCAGGACAGGGCAGACCTGCGCGTAAATCTTGCGCTTTACCTCTTCATTTTCTGTGGCAGCCTCGATGACGAGATCCATCGCAGCCAGATCGTTAAGATCGGAGGAGCCGCCGATCAGGCCGAGCGCCGATTTGCGCGTATCGTCCTCCAGTTTGCCGTTGGAGACCTGACGCGCCAGATTGCCATTGATGGTGGCCAGCCCTGCTTCGATCCTGTCCTTGGAGACGTCGTAGATATGGACCTTGTAACCCGCGAGAGCAGAGACATGCGCAATGCCACAGCCCATCTGACCGGCTCCGATAACACCGATATTCTTGATTGGGCCTGTCATGCGTATCTCTCCTGTTGAATTCGTCTCAGCACTGGTCACTTCGAAGCGCGTCTTGGCTCTTGAACCGGACCCGGTGGCGCTTCAGATCTTCGTTGTTGCGCATATTGCCACAAAACGAAAGCGGCGCGTCGGTAAAAACGCGCCGCTTGCTATCATTGCGGTGATTAGATTGCTTTTTCAAGCTCTGGCAGAGCTTCGAAGAGGTCTGCGACCAGACCGTAATCGGCCACCTGGAAGATTGGTGCCTCTTCGTCCTTATTGATGGCGACGATGACCTTGGAGTCTTTCATACCCGCCAGATGCTGAATGGCACCGGAGATGCCGCAGGCGATGTAAAGCTGCGGAGCAACCACCTTGCCCGTCTGGCCAACCTGCCAGTCGTTCGGCGCGTAACCGGCATCGACGGCAGCGCGCGATGCGCCGACGGCAGCACCGAGCTTGTCGGCAACCGGCAGGATGACTTCCTTGAACTTCTCCGAAGAACCGAGCGCGCGACCGCCCGAGATGATGATCTTGGCAGACGTCAATTCCGGACGGTCGGACGAAGCAAGCGCGTCCGAAACGAAGGAGGAAACGCCAGGGTTCTCGGCAGCCGAGACGGATTCGACGGAGGCAGAACCACCAGCCTGAGCCGGAGCAAAGGACGCGGTCCGGACGGTGATGACCTTCTTGGCGTCGGTCGCCTGAACCGTCTGAATGGCGTTACCGGCATAGATCGGACGCTTGAAAGTATCGGCGGACACGACGTCCGTGATTTCGGAAATCTGCGCCACATCAAGAAGAGCGGCCACGCGGGGCAGCACGTTTTTGGCCGAAGCCGTCGCCGGGGCGATGATCACATCATAGGACGCGGCCAGCGAAACGATCAGAGCAGCCAGAGGCTCGGCCAACTGGTTGGCATAGGATGCATCGTCGGCAAGCAGTACCTTGGAAACGCCGGAAAGCTTCGCAGCTTCATCGGCTGCAGCCTTGGCGCCTGAGCCGGCAACCAGCACATGCACATCGCCGCCAATTTGCGTTGCCGCCGTCAGCGTCTTAGCCGTCTGGTCGGAAAGGGTTGCATTGTCGTGTTCTGCCAGAAGAAGAATGGCCATGGTTTATCTCCCTTTCGCTTTCCTTAGAGGACGCCGTCAGCTTTGAGCTTCGACACCAGTTCGCCAACAGAACCGACCTTGACGCCTGCCTTGCGGCCAGCGGGTTCCTCGGTCTTCAGAACCTTGAGGCGCGGAGCAATATCCACGCCAAAATCGGCTGGCGACTTTTTGTCGAGCGGCTTCTTCTTGGCCTTCATGATGTTCGGCAACGACGCATAACGCGGTTCGTTGAGGCGAAGGTCGGTGGTAACGACTGCCGGAAGCTTGAGATCGACAGTCTGCAGACCACCATCCACTTCGCGGGTGACAGCAACCTTGCCGTCGGACGGCTCGACCTTGGAGGCGAAGGTGCCTTGGCCCCATCCCAGGAGCGCTGCCAGCATCTGGCCGGTCTGGTTGGAATCGTCATCGATCGCCTGCTTGCCTACGATAACGAGGCCGGGATTTTCCGCCTCGACCACGCCCTTCAACAGCTTGGCAACCGATAGCGGCTCTACCGTTTCGTCGGTTTCGATCAGAATCGCCCGGTCGGCGCCCATGGCCAGTGCGGTGCGGAGCGTCTCTTCAGCCTTTGCAGGGCCGATGGACACGACGATCACTTCCTCGGCCTTACCAGCCTCTTTCAGGCGCAGGGCTTCCTCGACGGAGATTTCGTCGAAAGGGTTCATCGACATCTTGACGTTGGCAAGCTCTACACCGGAGCCATCCGCCTTAACGCGGATCTTCACGTTGTAGTCCACCACACGCTTCACTGGGACAAGAATCTTCATCGGCAGCCTTCTTTCAACTCCTGACCATTAAAGCGCGCGCGCCAACGGTCCTCCTGACAATCAAGTTGAGCCATGGATACGCATTTTTCCAATGAGATCAACGGAACAATGCTCATGACGCCATGCACTCACGAAATATCTTACGTTGACGTGAACGTAAATACTCGCTCTCAGAATAATTTTCACGGAATACTATCGGATGGCCGTTCCGTTTGCGACACGCCAGCGTCTTGCAGCCCCTGATTTTTGTGCTGAACCGCCCGCGGCGTAACCAGTGTCCGGTCAAACAGTGGAACGCCGCTTCGACGAAAGAAAACAACAAGGATCGCCCCCGTCAGAATACCTCCTACATGTGCAGCCCAGGAGACGCTTTCTTCCGGGCTCAAGAGCAGCATGACGAATTGCTGGCCAACCCATAGTGCCAGAGGAATGAAGGCTGGAAGCGGCACCGGAATGCGCATGAAGACCAGCACCCAGACCCACACGCGCGGATGCAGCAGAAGATAAGCGGCCACCACGCCGGAAACCGCACCCGATGCTCCGATCAGTGGACCTTGGGACTGTGGCGCGATGAACCCGTGAAGCAGCGCACCGGCGGCGGCGCAGGCAAGATAGAAGATCAGGAAGCCGAGATGGCCGAACGCATCTTCGACATTGTCGCCGAACACCCAGAGAAACACCATGTTCGAGGCGAGGTGCCAAAAGCTCAGATGCAGGAACGCATAGGTAAAGATCGTCGCATCCTTCGGCACCAATACCAGCGCAGGGTCGAGCGAAGCATAGTCGAACAGAACGGCGGGAATGAAACCTAGCCCCAGCACCGCAGCGCTTGCCTGCTGCTCACTTGAAAATGCGCCAACGACCAGCCAGACGAGAATGTTGATGCCGATCAGCGACACCGTCACATATTGCAGCTTGATGTGCTTCAGCGAGTTCGCATCATGCAGCGGGATGAACATGGAATGCGACCTCTGCTTTTACGCTCAACTCAGCGGTTCTTGCCCGGCACCCACAGAACATCCGCCTTGATCGCGTCCGCATTATGATTGGCGAAACGCGCGGCAACGAAGAGGAAATCGGACAGGCGGTTGATGTATTTCAATGCCGCTGGGCTGACGATCTCGTCTTCCATCTTCGCAAGCTCCACCATCCGGCGCTCCGCGCGTCTCGACACCGTGCGCGCCAGATGCAGATGCGCCGCCGCGGCCGAGCCGCCGGGCAGCACGAAGGAGGTGAGAGCCGACAGCGTGTCGTTCAAAGCATCGATCTCCTTTTCGATGCGGGTGACCTGCGATTCGACGATCCTCAATGGCTCGTAAGACAAAGGCTTACCATCATCGGGTGTGGCCAAATCGGCCCCAAGATCGAAAAGATCGTTCTGAATGCGAAACAGCATCGCATCGAGTTCGGTCAAATCGGCGGTATGTAGCCGCGCCATGCCGATGACCGAATTGGTCTCGTCCACGTCACCATAGCTTTCGACGCGCAGATCATATTTCGCCCGGCGCGGGCCGGAGACCAACGCGGTCGTACCATCGTCACCGGTGCGAGTATAAATCTTGTTGAGCTTTACCATATCAGCGTCCACCTCCTGTGAGCCACAAGGTCAGCATGATCAAGACGATGGCAACCGCCTGCAAGATCAGTCTCAGCTGCATCAATTGGTTGGAACGGTTGGCGTCGGTGCCCTTGAGCATGTTGAACAGGCCGCGGATGAGAACCAGCACAACCAGCCCCATGACGATGACCGCAAGAACGGTGGTAAAGCTCGACATCTCGTTGCCTCCCTAGAGCATGATCCGCGCAAAACTATTCAGTGGCCTTGCGATAGCGGCATGCGACAAAACAAAATCGAAAGCATGAAGAGAGCGAATCTGCGGATCGCGACACGCTTCGGACTCCAAACCAACTGCTCCGGTTCTAACGGATGAAACGTCGACTTAGCTAGTCGAACTTGCGAAGAAGTCTGTAAAATAGAGATGCCGGTAGAAGTCGCTTCAGTAACATACCCTGCTTTGCCGGAGCCGTTATGATGTAATGCGGTTTCGGACGGCGAGCCGTCAGCGCATGTCGTAGCTCCTTGTAGACGGCTTCCGGTCCAAGCTTATGCTTGTTAACCGGTCCGCTACCGTCCAACCGGGCGAGCTGTCTTCGGTATTCCTCGGCATGAAAAGAGCTCTCGACATCGATATTGGCCCTGATATGTTTCAAGGCGGTAGACGTAAAATTCGAGGAGATCGGTCCGGGCTCGATGAGGCTGACATGAATGCCACTACCTTCAAGCTCCATGCGCAGCGTTATCCCAAGTCCTTCAAGAGCGAATTTCGACGCGGTGTACGCGCCGCGATATCGATAAGGCACCAGACCGAGGATGGAAGAGCAATGGACGATTCGTCCCTGCCCTCGTCTGCGCATGAATGGAATCACACGGCAGGTCAGGTCATGCCAGCCAAAAACGTTGGTTTCGAATTGCTGGCGTAGAACCTCGACCGAAATATCTTCCACCGCGCCGGCCTGCCCATATGCCCCGTTGTTGAACAGCGCATCGATGCGTCCGTCCGTGCGGGATGCGACCTCATCGACCAGGGCTGCAATATTCTTCGGTCTGGTATAATCCATAAGCAGCGCTTCGATGCCGAACGCCTCCAGTTGCGCCATATCCTGCGTTCTGCGCACGGTGGCGAAGACCCGCCAGCCATCGTGGTGAAGCGCGCCCGCGCAATGAGCGCCGATTCCGGTTGAACATCCGGTGATGATGATGACCGGCTTTTCAGACATGAGTTCCTCGACAATTCACGATGAAGATAAGGAAGTTTGCGTCCCGTTGAATAGCGCACAATTCTTTGCGGTGAAATGGAACCGATGGTCGGTCTCAGGCGCTATACAAATCAAAACCCATTTCCCATATTTCATTGCACCCTACGAATGAAATGCTGATCAAGGAGGTGACATGGCTGCCGCTTTAAGCCTCGCCCGCAAAGTTGCCTTCGACGCCTATATTCATTTTGCCGAGGATGACGGCTGGGCGATGGCAAGCCACGTGGCGCTGTCTGGCCTGCTGGCGCTTTTTCCTTTTCTGATTTTCGGCACTGCATTGGCCAGCTTTCTCGGAGCGGACCAGTTTTCAGAAACAGCCGTCCATCTCATTTTCGATACCTGGCCGGAAGCGATCGCCGGACCGTTGGCGGCGCAGGTACAGCAGGTTTTGACGATACCGCGCGGCGGACTTCTGACCATCTCGGTTCTGGCGGCGGCGTATTTTGCCTCCAATGGCGTGGAGGCGATCCGCATCTCGTTGAACCGCGCCTACCGCGTGACGGAAACACGCTGGTGGTATGTTACCCGTCTGCTCAGCCTCTTCTACGTGGTACTGGCCGTAGTCGTCTTTACCGGCATCAGCATCGTGCTGGTCGCCGTTCCCGTTGCATTGAAATTCGTCGAAACCCGCTCCCCGCTTTTGACCGAAGTTCTGCAGCTGGTGTCCAATCTCGGCCTCTATGGAACGATCGTCGTCCTGACTATGGGCCTCGTTGCCGCTCATCTTTGGCTGCCAGCGGGCCGTCGTAAACTTTGGGACGTACTGCCGGGTATTCTGCTGACGATGATTTTCTGGATCATCGGTGCTGCTATCTTTGCCTACTATCTCGCAACCTTCGCCAATTATGCCGCGACATATGCAGGTCTGGCCTCTGTAATGATCGTGCTGGTATTTCTTTATATGGTCGGGGTCATTTTCATGTTGGGCGCTGAAGTGAATGCGGCGCTGATGAAATACCGTGTGCGCCGGGTGGTGAAGGTCGGCATCCGCACCGGGAGCCTTAGGCAAGCGCTAGAGGCCGACGAGGCGGCGGACATCTAAGGGCGTATGCCCCTGCTGACGCAGGGTCGATAGCCCCGTGCTGCCTTCGCTTTTGGAAAGCTTGCGTCCATCCGGCCCCACAATAAGGCGATGGTGACTGTAGTCTGGCGCCGGCAGATCGAGAAGCCTCTGGATAAGTCGATGTACCGAGGTGGCGTGAAACAGATCCAGCCCGCGAACCACCTGAGTCACGCCTTGCAGCGCATCGTCGATGACGACAGACAGGTGATAGCTCGACGGCGCATCTGAACGCGACAGCACCACATCTCCCCATGCCCCCGGGTCGGCCTCGATCGTCATTTCGCTTCCCTGCCCCAGTTCGTTCCAGGTCAACGGCTTACCGACTTTGGCTAGCGCCTTCTCCATATCGAGCCGCCATGCATGTTTCACCCCGGAAGCAAGCAACGCCTCTACCTCGTGTAGAGCGCGGCGCTTGTCCAGTGGCGGATAGAGCGGAGCACCATCCGGATCGCGCAGCCACGCGGAGCCCGTTCTTTCGTACTCCATCACGAAAGCTTTGATTTCGCTCCGGCTCATAAAAGCAGGATAGACCAGACCCATGTGAATGAGCCGGTCGAGCGTTTCGCGATAGTGTGAGAGATGATCTGACTGCCGCCGGACGGGTTGCGGCCACTTCAACCCAAGCCAAGACAGATCCTCGTAGATCCTCTGTTCGAATGCAGGCGTGCAGCGCGTCAGATCGATATCTTCGATCCGCAGCAGGAACTGCCCCCCTTGTGCAAGCGCCATATCATAGTTCAGGAAAGCAGACAGCGCGTGCCCCAGATGCAGAGGCCCGTTGGGACTGGGCGCGAAGCGATAGACGGAATTTTGACGAAGAGGTGAAGTCATGATGCTTTCTGCCATGTTTGCCAGCCTGTTGTCATCGTGAGCTTCGATGACGCGATGAGGATCGTAAGCTCGATGGCGGATATCGAGGAAGGCATCGCAGCACTTCGTCTTGCCGACCCGCGGCTGGAGCCTGTGATTGCATGCGCAGGCGACATTCCTCTACGCCGCACCGAGGCGGGCTTTTCCGGGCTTGCGCACATCGTGGTTTCCCAGATGGTGTCTCGCGCCAGCGCCGATGCCATCTGGCGCCGGATGAAGGCCGGCATGGCTGACGTCACGGCCGAGCATTTTTTGAGCCTGGATGAAGCAAAACTTTCAAGCTTCGGCCTATCGAATGCCAAGAAAGCGACGCTTCTGTTGCTGGCCGCCACCGTCGCCACGGGTGAACTCGACCTTGCCGGGATCACCCGCTTGGAAGCGTCGATCGCGATGCAGAAATTGACCGCGTTGAAAGGCATCGGTCCATGGACTGCGGAAGTTTATCTGATGTTCTGCGGTGGGCATGCGGACATTTTCCCGACAGGCGACGTCGCGCTTCAGGCCGCCGTGAGGCACGCCTTCGCGCTCGATGTCCGTCCTGGAAAGGCAGAACTGACGGAAAGAGCGCGCATCTGGTCTCCGTGGCGGTCGGTCGCAGCGCGTCTTTTCTGGGCCTATTACGCATCCGTCACGCGGCGCAATGCCTTGCCGATTGCCTGAAATCCGCCTTTCTTTTGACGCTTCATTTAGAGGCTTCACAATCCTGTAACAACGGACCTAATATACAGATGCAGATGCCGAATCGATCAGGAGAATCCCTTGACGATTGCAGTTTCACCACAGGCCCTGCCGGCGCTCGTACTGAACGCAGACTATAGGCCGCTGAGTTACTATCCCTTGTCGCTCTGGTCCTGGCAGGACGCGATCAAGGCAGTCTTTCTTGACCGTGTGAACATCATCGCGGAATACGATCAGGCGGTATGCTCACCGAGCTTTTCGATGCGACTGCCGAGCGTCGTCAGCCTCAAAACCTATGTGCAGCCAACGCGAAATCCCGCCTTCACCCGCTTCAACGTGTTTCTTCGCGACAAGTTTGAATGCCAATATTGCGGATCGCGCGATGACCTGACATTCGACCATGTCATCCCTCGCGCCCACGGCGGAGAGACCACATGGCACAATGTCGTGGCCGCCTGCTCGCCCTGCAATCTGAAAAAGGGCAGCAAGCTGCCTAAGCAGGCAGGCATGTTCCCGCATCAGCATCCCTATCAGCCAACGGTTCAGGATCTGCACAATAACGGGCGGCTCTTCCCGCCGAATTATCTGCATGAGAGCTGGGTGGACTATCTCTACTGGGATACCGAACTGCAGCCCTGATTTTCCAAGGACTGCAATTTCTCCTTATCGGGCGCTATTATGGCTTGCTCCCCAGAAGGCGATGCCCGCAAGCACCGCACTCGCAATCACATTCCATCCTGCGAAGGAAAGCCCCAGAACTCTAAGCGCTGCCTCGTTACAGGACGGCGCTTTGATGGCATTAAGATCACTCAGAAGATTGCCCGCATCTGTCGTGATCGACGGGGCGCCTGTTGCGCATGTCGTCGGGCCAGGCCAGAAACCCCATTCAACGCCGGAATGATACACACCAAGTCCAAGCCCAATCAGCATGGCCACACCGATCAAAACGAGCAGAACCCGCGTCAGCGCCACCGGCAGCTTGAAGACGCTGGCAATAATGGCGAGAATACCCATTGGAATGGCGTAATAATACGGATCACGCTGCAACAGACAAAGGGCGCAGGGCGTGTAGCCGCCAATATGCTGGAAACCGAGCGCCGACCCCACGGTGAAGATCATACCCGCAGTGACGAGCACCGCCGAAACAGCACGGCTTTTTTCTACTGAGGCTACATAGGTCATGATCGTCCTTCACAACTTCGGAGATTTTTGAAACCACTTGAACAGGTGGAAAATAAGGCGGGACCACCATCGCTCTAATCCAGCCCGCGCCAGACTGCAATCCTCGGAGCCGCCCAGTTTGAAGCGCCAAAACAAAGTTTCGTGAAACACACTTTTCAGCAAAAACAGGTTGACCAAAGACCCGCGGTTCGTATAGTCCGCCGCATACCAATCGACACGCTTCGGATTTGCCCCTTTGGCGGAATTGGTAGACGCGCCTGACTCAAAATCAGGTTCCGAAAGGAGTGCTGGTTCGATTCCGGCAAGGGGCACCATTAGCTTTTCCCAACCATTTAGAGCAATGCGCTGTGTAGCTGGCGAGAATAGCTAGATCGGCGTTGACGTGGGATTCCTCGCAATTTTATTTAGCAGCACTTTTAAGACATAAAACGAGGCTTGTTGACTGATGGGCGAGGCAGAAAACTGCCCCGCTGTGCTATTCCTCTGCCATCGGCATCAATAATATTCGATCGCCGTCTCGTTGAGAACAACCCGAAGCACACGATAGACGTATAAAAAGCTCGCCAGGCCGAATGTTACGAGAATAAGAATCAGCCAGATGAGGAGATGGCCGATGGAGTGGCCGATATTGAAGGTGCAGTTGAGCCTACCGATCGCCCGACCTGAGCCATCGAGAACTTCCGTTTTGTTCAAGACGGCGCGATTTAAATAGTACGGAAAAACGAGAAGCGCCAAACCTAAGGTCACAATCGTCAGGATGAACCACAGGACAACGCTTCCGATTGCCTCGACCGCACTGAACGAGCACTTGAGCCTGCCCCTGCGGCTGCCTGAGGACACGATATCGGTCATGACTTCCGACTTCCCGGTTTGGTATAAGCCGGGACATTGCAGCCCTTGCTTCTGAGGTTTGCTTCAATTGCATTGACCTTGCCCTTTGTGACGGCGACTTGACCTTCTTTGTCACCACCGAACGTACTGGACATGGGAACACCGATCAGGAAGACGCCGAAAGCATCGCCGGTCGCGGCGTCGTTCTGTTGTTTGGATACGGCGAAAAGGGCATTCTGCTCCTTCAGATATTCCTGAGCCAACGCCTGACAGTCCATGTTGCTATAGGCCGCCATAGGCACGTCGACCGGCACAATGGCGTCTGGTCTTTTCGCGCAGGCGGTCAAGGCCAGTCCTGCAACCAGCAACGTCACGATCTTCTTCATGATATCCTTTTCCCCTTTGAGACGCCCCTACGTCCCAGGGCAACGATACAACGTAAGATCGCGGTGGAGTCAAGAATTTACTAGGTTAAGTTTCAGATCATCCACGGCGCACATCAAGGACGGTCAAAATCTACCTTCGATTAGCGCGATAGCGTTGCTGTGATTTAGAAGAACGGCTCGAAACGCCTTCCGCGATTACCAAGATGGTTCTACGCGGACGATCGTTTACTTCGCCCGACATGCCCGAGATCATGACTTTTATCGAAATCTGATCTGCATCAGGAAGCTAATGCCATGCTTCCTAAGCGTATGCGCCATATCGAAAAAGGCGCGCCTGCGGCGCGCGTTTGATCAGAACAGCACTTTTGGCGGAGTTACAGACTACGTCCGATGTCCAGGAACTTCTGGCGGCGTTCGGCGCGTAACTGACTTCCGGATTGCGCCGTGAGTTCTTTCAATGCGGAATCGATCGTCTTGCCGGTTGCAGCAATGACACCCGCCGGATCGCGATGCGCGCCACCGATCGGCTCTTTGATGATGCCGTCAATAACACCGAGCGCCTTCAGATCATCGGAGGTGATTTTCATGTTGGTTGCGGCTTCCTTGGCGCGAGTCGAGTCGCGCCAAAGAATGGAAGCTGCCCCTTCGGGCGAAATCACGGAGTAGATCGCATGCTCCAGCATGTAGACGCGATTCCCTGTGGCAATCGCGATAGCGCCGCCGGATCCGCCTTCGCCGATGACAACGGATACGATCGGCACCTTGATGTTGAGGCACATTTCGGTCGAACGCGCGATCGCTTCTGCCTGGCCGCGCTCTTCAGCACCTACACCTGGATAGGCACCAGCTGTGTCAATCAAAGTGACAACAGGCAGGGAGAAACGGTCGGCCAGTTCCAGAACGCGGATCGCCTTGCGGTACCCTTCAGGACGCGGGCTGCCGAAATTGTGCTTGAGACGCGACTTCGTGTCGTTGCCCTTTTCCTGACCGATGATGGCGACTGGCTGACCGTTGAAACGGCCAAGACCTGCCTGAATGGCGGCATCTTCGGCAAATTTGCGGTCGCCGGCAAGCGGTGTGAAATCGGTGAAAAGTGTGCTGGCGTAATCGATGAAGTGGGGCCGCTGCGGGTGACGTGCAACCTGCGTCTTCTGCCAGGCATTCAGCTTGGAATAGATATCCTGCATCGCGTCATTGACACGGGATTCCAGGCGCGAAATTTCCTCGGACGTATCTATGCTCTCATCTTCGGTGGCCAGTTTCTTCAGTTCGAGAATCTTGCCTTCCAGGTCCGAAATGGGTTTTTCGAAGTCGAGATAGCTGAGCATGAGATCCGTTTCCGATCGTTTTGCGCAAGGTTTGACCGGGGTCTCCCGGCGGTTCCGGTCGCTCTAATCAAGGTTTTTGCCCTGTTTGGCAAGAGGGTGGTGCGTTTGTACCAGCTCTTGAAGGCGTTCTTCCAGCACATGCGTGTATATTTGTGTCGTGGAAATGTCCGAATGACCAAGCAGTTCCTGCACGGCGCGCAGATCCGCCCCATTCTGCAAAAGATGGCTGGCAAAGGCGTGCCGTAACACGTGCGGCGAGACCGCCGATGGCGTCAACCCGGCGCGGATGGCGATATCTTTCAAATCGCGGGCGAACACCTGACGCGGCAGATGCCCCTCCTTGCTGACGGAGGGAAACAACCAGGGACTTTCTCCCTGCGACTGGTTCTTTGGTGCAAGCGCCTTGCGGCCCGCGTCATATTTTTCCATCGCGTCGATGGCTGCACGCGACAGCAGGACGACGCGATCCTTGTTGCCCTTGCCGCGGATCATCAGAAACCGGCCTTCGTGGCGCAATACTTTGGCGGGAAGAGAGACAAGCTCGCTCACCCGCATGCCTGTGGCATAGAGCAGTTCCAGCAAAAGATGCATGCGGATGCGTGACAGTTGCCCCGGCCCTTCCTGTTCTGCCTCCTCAGCTGCCTGCGCCAGTAGCGCAGTCACGTTGGCGACGCTCATGGTCTTGGGGAGAGCGCGGCCTTTGCGCGGCGCATCGAGTATTCCCGTCGGATCGTCGCTCCGAACACCTTCCGAATAAAGAAACCTGTAGAATTGGCGAAGCGAGGACAGGCGTCTTGCTTGCGACGACGCGGCAAAACCCTGGGTGGCGAGATAGGCAAGGTAGGCGGAAAGGTCCCCCGTCGTGGCCTCCGTCAAAGATGCGTGCCGAGAAGAGAGAAACTCCATCACGTCGGCAAGATCGCGCTCATAGGCGGCAAGTGTGTTGGTTGCAGCACCCCGCTCGGCGCTCATCATCTCCAGAAAGCCTTCAAGCCTTGCATGATCCTGGCGAGACATTCCAGCCATCGGGCTACCCGCTCCTCAAGGGGTTGGAGGATTCAAGCGTTCGGATGGAATGCGCACGGTTACTTCCCGCTCACGCGGCTTCACCAGCGTGACGAGCGACACCATGCTTCCGTAAACGATGCCTGCGATGGCCGCCAGGATGAAGATGAAACGGAAAAGGGTGGGCATTGTCACTCCGCTGCGCTTGGTCAGCCTTGCCTCTAAAAACATCTTGGCAAGGACATGGCGTCGCTGGCCTTGCGCATGACAATCGACGTCATCCGGTCAGGCGATTTCTCTCGCCTAAAGCGCGCCGTCATCTTTCAGGTTCGCGCTTTAGGCTTTAGGTTCTTGTTTCATCGCATGTCGTTATCGCAAAACCGCTGCACACTTTTGCGCGACATGCCTATAAGGCGCGATTTGGCTTGACGCTTGGTAAACATTTGAAGATACCGAAGCCAAATGGGCCATCATACATGAGCGAAATCAACTTATCCGTTCCCCAGAGCTTAGGCGAGAAAGCACGCGCCGCACTCGGCAGGCGCAATCTCGTCTTTGTCGGGCTGATGGGTGCTGGCAAATCCGCCATCGGCAGGTCGGCGGCACAGCAGATGAGGGTCCCTTTCGTCGATACCGACGATGAGATCGAGCGTGTGTCGCGCATGACGATTTCGGAGCTTTTCGCCACTTACGGTGAGGACGAATTTCGCGCGTTGGAAACGCGGGTCATCAAGCGGCTTTTGCGCGGCGGTCCGAAGGTCGTTTCCACCGGCGGCGGAGCCTTCATCAACGAGAATACCCGCAGGCATATCAAGCGTGGCGGCGTCTCTCTCTGGCTGAAGGCCGATCTCGAAATTCTGTGGGAGCGCGTCAACAAGCGCGATCATCGTCCACTGTTGAAAACCGAGAACCCGAAGGCGACGCTCGCAGCGCTGATGGAGAAGCGGTATCCGATCTATCGCGAAGCCGATATCACCATCGAATCGCGGGATGTTCGCAAGGACATCATCACGACGGAAGTTCTTGAAGCCATCGCCAGCCTTACCAGGAAAGCCTGATTCCATGCCCTCTGCCATCCAGACCGACGAGCGCCTTGTTCATGTTCCGCTGGGTGAACGCGCCTATGATATTCTTATCGGGCCAGGCCTGATTGGCCGTGCCGGAGGGGAAATTTCCTCACGGCTGAAGGGTAAGCGGGCCGCCATCATTACTGATGAGCATGTGGCCCCACTCTATCTCGAAACCCTGATGGACGGCCTGCAGACGGATGGTATCGAGGCCGTATCGCTGACGCTACCCGCAGGCGAGAAGACCAAGAGCTTCGAGCATCTCGTAACGGTGTGCGATGCGATCCTTGCCGCGCGGATCGAGCGAAACGATGCCGTCATAGCGCTCGGCGGCGGCGTCATCGGCGACCTGGCTGGCTTCGCCGCCGGCATTGTGCGCCGCGGTATACGCTTCGTGCAGATTCCGACCTCGCTTCTGGCGCAGGTCGATTCCTCCGTTGGCGGCAAGACCGGCATCAACAGCCGCCATGGCAAGAACCTCGTGGGAGTCTTCCACCAGCCGGATCTGGTTCTGGCCGATACTGCAGTACTCGATACGTTGAGCCCACGCGAATTTCGAGCAGGCTATGCCGAAGTGGTCAAATACGGCCTGATCGACAAGCCGGAATTCTTCGCCTGGCTGGAGAAGAACTGGGCAGAGATCGAGACAGGCGGGCCTGCCCGAATCCAAGCGATCGCCACGAGCTGCCAGGCAAAATCCGACGTGGTGGTGGCGGATGAGAAGGAAAACGGCGTTCGCGCCCTTTTGAACCTCGGCCACACCTTCGGCCACGCTTTGGAAGCGGCAACGGAATATAACAGCGAGCGCCTGGTCCACGGCGAAGGCGTTGCCATCGGCATGGTGCTGGCACACCACTTCTCGTCTCGCATGAATCTCGCAAGCCCGGATGATGCAAACCGCGTCGAAGCCCATCTGAAGGCAGTCGGTCTGCCCACATCGATGAAGGATATTCCCGGCCAGCTTCCGCCGGTCGAAACGCTGATGGCGGCGATCGCTCAGGACAAGAAGGTCAAGGGCGGTAAGCTCACCTTCATCCTTACCCGCGGCATCGGCCAGTCTTTTGTGGCGGATGATGTGGCTGCGTCCGAGGTTCAGAGCTTCCTGTCGGAAAAGCATCCCGGCTGACGCCGCAGCGGCGATAGACGCGTTATCCGATCAGAACCGCGTCGGCTCGCCCGGCGCTGCGGCTTCGATGGCAAGTGCGTGCAGGCCGGCATCCAGTTCGGGCTTCAGAAGGCCATTAATTGCACGGTGGCGGTCCACGCGAGACTTGCCGGAAAACTGCTCGGACACTATCTGAATACGCATGTGCGTCTCGCCTGTGCCGGTTATATCGGGCTGGTGCCCGGCATGCATGTGACTTTCATCAATGACATTCAGGCGGTCCGGCGAAAATGCGTCTCGCAGCTTGTTTTCCATGCTTTGGCGCAAGGACATGGCATCCATCTCCTGATTGTCGCGTTGTTGAAGGGGCTCCCTAAAAGCCTGTAACATTCCGCTTTGTCAATTCTTGTTGTGTGCGCTTTTGCGCACCATAATCAGGATATCATGAAACTGGATTCGAAATATTTCGACCGCATCCGTACGCGTCGCAAAAGAGAGCAACCGCCGGAGGCTCAGGCCCCCGTGTGTCAGTGGGACGGATGCGACAAGCCCGGCAATCACCGCGCACCCGTCGGTCGCAATGCCGAAGGTCAATTCTTCATGTTCTGCTTCGAACATGTGAAAGATTACAACAAGGGCTACAACTACTTCTCCGGCCTGTCCGACAGCGAGATTGCCCGCTATCAGAAGGAAGCGATCACCGGCCACCGCCCGACATGGACGGTTGGGGTGAACAAGACCGCACGAGACAGCCCGCTTCACTCCACCCTGCGCTCAGGTGCGGCAAACGCGCGCATCCGGGATCCTTTCGGCTTCGCCAACGGTTTTGGCGATGGCAAGGCAGGCGGGCAACGCGTCCAGCCAGACAGAAAGCTGAAAACGCTCGAGGCGAAGGCATTCGATACGCTGGGACTTGAGGCTGGCGCGAAGCAGGATGACATAAAACGGCGTTATAAGGAGCTTGTCAAAAAGCACCATCCTGATGCTAATGGTGGCGATCGCGGTTCGGAAGAGCGTTTTCGGGCTGTCATTCAAGCCTACCAATTGTTAAAGCAATCGGGTTTCTGCTAAGCCCTTTTGGTAATTGCCTTATGAAGATGTGGCCGGGTGGTTGCTACCCGCCTTGGAGACGTGATGAGCAAAATTGACCTTGATATTACCAACCTTCCGGATACGACTGTTTCTGTCCGTGAGGTCTTCGGTATCGATACGGATCTGCGGGTCCCGGCTTACAGCCAGGGTGACGCCTATGTGCCCGATCTAGATCCCGACTATCTTTTCGACCGCGATACGACGCTGGCGATCCTTGCAGGCTTTGCTCATAACCGACGTGTCATGGTGTCTGGCTTCCACGGCACGGGTAAATCCACCCATATCGAACAGGTCGCAGCGCGCCTCAATTGGCCCTGCGTGCGCGTCAACCTCGACAGCCATGTCAGCCGTATCGATCTCGTCGGTAAGGACGCCATCGTCTTGAAGGATGGCAAGCAGGTAACCGAATTCAAGGATGGCATTCTGCCCTGGGCCTACCAGCACAATGTCGCGCTCGTCTTCGACGAATACGATGCCGGGCGCCCGGACGTCATGTTCGTGATCCAGCGCGTTCTGGAATCATCCGGCCGCCTGACGCTGCTCGACCAGAGCCGTGTCATCCGCCCTCACCCGGCTTTCCGCATTTTCGCAACCGCCAACACCGTTGGCCTTGGCGACACGACAGGCCTTTATCATGGTACCCAGCAGATCAACCAGGCGCAGATGGACCGCTGGTCTATCGTCACCACGCTGAACTACCTGCCGCATGAGCAGGAAGTGAACATCATCGTCGCAAAGGTAAAGAGCCTAGACAACGATAAGGGCCGCGAAACCGCATCGAAGATGGTGCGCGTTGCCGATCTCACGCGCTCGGCCTTCATCAATGGCGATCTCTCCACCGTCATGAGCCCGCGTACCGTCATCACCTGGGCAGAAAACGCAGAAATCTTCGGTGATCTCGCTTTCGCCTTCCGCGTCACCTTCCTCAACAAGTGCGATGAGCTGGAGCGGACGCTGGTGGCAGAACAGTACCAGCGCGCCTTCGGTGTCGAGCTCAAGGAAAGTGCTGCGAACATCGTTCTCAGCGCCTGATCCTTCCAGCGGGAGCCGGGAAGATCGCTGGAGCGGCCTTACGCGAAACCACGCTCGGCTTTGCGTTTGAAGTTGCTCCCAATGCATGAAGACGAAGACGCTTCCGCGCGCAAGGCATAATGCCTGCGCGGAGCGTTCAGAATCGACAGGAAAGACCATGGCAGCGCGCGGCGACAATTCGAGACCCAAATCCGGCACGGTGATCGACACTGAGCCGTTGCGTCAGGCCATTACTGGCTGCGTGCGCTCAGTGGCGGGCAGCTCTGAAGTCGAAGTGGTCTTCGCCAATGAGCGCCCGGGTCTTGCTGGCGAGCGTATGCGTCTGCCTGAAATCTCCAAGAAGCCGACGGCGCAGGAAGTGGCGATCACCCGCGGGCTTGGTGATTCCATGGCGCTTCGCCTTGCATGCCACGATAGCGATGTGCATGCGACGATGTCGCCGCAAGGCGCCGATGCACGGCAGATATTCGATGCCGTGGAACAGGCGCGTGTTGAGTCCATTGGCGCACTGCGCATGCCCGGCATGGCGAACAATATCCGTGCGATGAACACGGAGAAATATGCCAAGGCCAACTTCGGCACCATCAACAGCCAGGAAGACGCGCCGATCGCCGAGGCTGTGGCCCTTCTGGTGCGCGAGAAGCTGACGGGCGAGAAGCCACCGGAAAGTGCTGGCAAAATTCTCGATGTCTGGCGTTCCTTCATCGAAGACAAGGCGTCCGGCGACCTGAAAGACCTGTCCTCCGTCATTGAGGATCAGAAAGCCTTTTCCAAGCTTGTGCGCAAAATGCTGACATCCATGCAGATGGCAGAGGATTTTGGCGACGAGAATGACGAGCCGGAATCGCAGGAGGCCGAATCCGACGAAGACCAGCCGCGCAGCAACGAGCAGCAGGAAGAGCAGGTCGAGGAAGAGGCCGGCTCCGATGCAGCCCCTGCCGAAGAGAGCGAAGCCTCTCAGGAGCAGATGGAAGACGGCGAGATGGATGGCGCAGAGATGTCGGAGGACGAAATGTCCGACGATCTCGACGATGAGTCAGAAACGCCCGGAGAGACCCGCCGTCCCAATAGCCCGTTTGACGATTTCAACGAGAAGGTGGATTACCGCATCTTCACCCAGGAATTCGACGAGGAAATCCACGCCGAAGAGCTTTGCGACGAAGCGGAGCTCGATCGTTTGCGCGCCTTCCTCGACAAGCAGCTGGCGCATCTTCAAGGAGCGGTCGGGCGCTTGGCGAACCGTCTGCAACGCCGCCTGATGGCGCAGCAGAATCGCTCCTGGGATTTCGATCTGGAAGAGGGATACCTCGATCCGGCTCGGCTCGTACGTCTCATCATCGACCCGATGCAGCCGCTTTCCTTCAAGAAGGAACGCGATACGAAATTTCGCGACACGGTCGTTTCGCTCGTCATCGACAATTCCGGCTCGATGCGAGGACGCCCGATCACAGTCGCCGCAACATGTGCCGATATTCTGGCGCGCACTCTGGAGCGTTCGGGCGTGAAAGTCGAAATTCTCGGCTTTACAACCAAGGCCTGGAAGGGCGGACAGTCGCGCGAGCAGTGGCTGGCTAATGGTAAGCCACCTTCGCCCGGTCGCCTCAACGATCTGCGACACATCATCTACAAGAGCGCCGATGCGCCCTGGCGCCGTGCGCGAAACAATCTCGGTCTGATGATGCGCGAAGGCTTGCTCAAGGAAAACATCGATGGCGAAGCGTTGATGTGGGCGCATAACCGGTTGATCAACAGGCCGGAGCAACGCAAGATCATGATGATGATCTCCGATGGCGCGCCGGTGGACGACTCGACCCTTTCTGTCAATCCGGGCAACTATCTGGAGCGGCACCTGCGCGCCGTGATCGAACAGATCGAAACGCGTTCCCCGGTCGAGCTTCTCGCCATCGGCATTGGCCACGACGTCACGCGCTACTATCGTCGCGCCGTGACCATTGTCGACGCGGACGAATTGGCTGGCGCCATGACCGAGCAGCTGGCGGCTCTTTTCGAAGATAAAAGCGCAAGCTCGGCCAATTCCTCCGGCAGGATGCGCCGTGCGGGATAAGACACGTCTTGGCGGGGGTGTTCGCCCCCGTCGATCTTCGAGGTCGATCCTTGCAGCATTGGGCTTCACACTCGTCGGTCTGACCCCGGCTACAATTGGTGCTTCCGCACCCGATCTACCTGTCACAGCCACACCGATCCGGGATTTCCTTCTTGGATCGACTGAAAAGCGCTTCGGTAAACTGGAATTTCTCGGCGGCATGACACTTCGATCATCCGATTCCCAGTTCGGTGCGATTTCGAGCATCCGCTTCCGGCCCGATCAGCGCAGTTTCGTCGCAGTTTTGGACACCGGCCACTGGATGACCGGAAAAATCCAGCGCGATGTCACAACAGGCGCACTTTCCGGCGTCACGCATCTTAGCATCCACCCGATGCTAAACGAGAGCGGCAACACGGCTCGTAAAAAAGTGGATATGGATGCCGAGGGATTGGCGCTTCGCGGCGACCGGCTCTATGTCAGCTACGAACAATTCCACCGGATTGGCATTTATCCGGATCACGATCTGGCCGAGGCGAAGCCGCGGGGTCGGCTCCCCCACCTCATTCCGAACAGCGAGCTTCGTCGCAATGGCGGACTGGAGACGCTTGTCGCCTCGCCGGAAAACTCATCCCTGAAAGGGGCCCTGGTTGCCGTGGCGGAAGACAGCATGGATCAAGATGGTGACCTCTTCGCTGCTATTCTGGAAGGACCGTTGAAGGGCCTTTTTTCCGTAAAGCGGCATGGGTCTTTTGCCGTGACCGACGGAGCTTTCTTACCCAATGGCGATTTGCTTCTATTGGAGCGACGCTTCAATCTGAGCGAAGGGATCGGTATGCGCATCCGCCGCATTGCTGGCCAGGATATTCGTCCAGGCGCCGTCGTGGATGGCGAAACGTTGATCGAAGCCGGGCCATCCTACCAGATCGACAATATGGAGGGCATGGATGTATTGGTCCAGCAAGATGGATCGACGCACATCATCGTCGTGTCCGATGACAATCGCTCTTTCCTCCAGCGCAACCTGATGCTGGAATTCAAGCTGGACTGATTTTCAGCCCCGGGAAAAACCGAGCTCGGCCAGCCGCTTTTGCGCCGTCGGCGGCATGGGTAGGTCTGGATTGCTGCGCGCCGTCTCGATCAACAACTCGTCGCTTGCCCTCTCCGTGACCTCGATCAATGTCTTGAAAAAGGTATCGGGATCGAGACCAGGCTGGATCGGGGGCAAGATGCGCACCTTGAAATGGCCGGGATAGCGCATGGTGGAGCGGCGCGGCCAGAAGAGGCCTGGATGCATTGCAACGGGCACGACAGGCACTTTAAGATCGCGGTAGAGACGTGCAATACCATAACGATATTCCGGTTCTGCACCGGGAGGACGCCTCGTGCCCTCGGGATAGATGATAAGTTCACGGCCCTTGGCCATCTCCTCCTTGGCACGGTCCATGACCTTCAGCATCGCCTTGCCGCGCGCTGCACGGTTGACGGGTATCATGCGCTGCTTGGCGACATACCAGCCGAACAGAGGAATCCACATTAGTTCGCGTTTAAGAATATAGACCGGGTCTTTCAGATCCGGCAGCAGCGCATAGGTGTCCCAGAAAGACTGGTGCTTCGGTGCGAAGATGCAGCCGGTTTGAGGAATGTTTTCAAGGCCATCCACTTCGAATGTCGTTCCGACGATCGTCTTCATCAGCCAGTGGTTGGACCGTGCCCAGTTCTTCGGAATCTCATAGGCGAGCTTGCGCGGTACGATGAAATAGATCGGCGTCAGCACGATCATCCGCACGATCAAATTGAGGTAAAAAAGCGTATTGAACAGAACCGAACGTAGTCTGAGCATGAACCTGGCGTCTCCGGGCGCTCGGGCCGAAGACGGGTGCCTCTTCACGCCAGCGCAGATGGGCAACGCCTACACGAAATTCGTGCTGCGCAGCAAGAACTATCCGCCGCAACGCCTGAAACATAGCCCATCAGGCCCTCAATCGCGAAGCCCGTTGCCCTTGCCGATGCCGGTCAGGTCGCGAAGGGCGGCGACGACGAATTTCGCATATTCATACATCATGGTCCGTAAAACATCCGGATTGGCGAACCAGTTTGTGCGGCTCAAATCCGAGTTGATGACCGGATAGGCGATGAACTCGGTATCGGGACTGGCGCTTCTCAATTCATGCAGGCTGCGATGCATGTGATAATTATTGGTGACGACGACGATGGAAGTATAGCCCTTATCGCGTATCCACCCAGCGGCCTCATTGGCATTGCCGATGGTGTCGATCGCCTTGTAGCCCATGTCGACACAGCAGGCGAAGAGATCGGGAGAACTTTGCGTCATCTTTCTGATCTGCGCGCGCGTCGTCGAAGGGTTGACACCGGAAATGAGGAGCCGCTTGCCTACCTTGTCGCGCAGCAGACCGACCGCCTGATCGATCCGCTGATATCCACCGGTGAGCACGATGATCGCATCGGCCCTTGCGCCTTCCGGCGGACGCATGGTCGCAACGGAATCGGCGAACCAGAGAAAGCCGCCAAACACGGCGCCCGCAGTCACGACAAAAACAAGTATGGCGATACGCACGAAGCGGCGCAGGCGACCGCGCCGCGAAAACAGACGGTTTCGCGGCGAATCATCCATATGATCGTGCCGGTCTATGCGACTCATTTCCATGGGTTACCATATGCACGGACTATGGCAAGGAACAGGCGGTTGTAGCCCGCCTCACCATCAGCGCCTATAAGCCCTCGCTCTTCGACGGGTCTGAGCGGATACGGTCTATTTCGTCAATCGTGCGGATGACTGTCATCCGCGCCGTTACAGTCGTCAGCAGAGAAATGATGATCATGGTGGCAAGGATACCGAGATAACCTTCGAAGCCGACGGAAAAGGTGCCGAACAAGGCCGTTGCCTGATCGCTTTGCGGCGTGGCGAGCGAACGCGATTGCCAGAAGCCCGCAGCAAGAAACACCAGCGCGGCCACCGCGCTGCCGGCACCCGATCCTTTAAGACTGATCTTGAGAAAATGCTTCTGAAATTCGCGCGCAACGAAGCCGCTCTCCGCGCCGACGAAATGTAGTACTTCAACGATATGCCGATTGCCGGACAGTGCCCCGCGTGTGGCAAAGATCACCGTCAGCACCATGGCGGTAAAGACGAGCACCAGCACACCTACCCCGATCATTACGGTGGTATGGGCCATGGAGACCAGACGATCCACCCAGGTGCGGTGGTCGTCCAGAAAGGCTTGCGGGATCTCGGTTTTCAGCATTGCCCGCATGGCTTCGAAATCCGGCGGATTGTTTTCATCGATGGTGATGATGACAAGACGCGGCACCGGTAATTCGGAAAGATCGAGCCCCGAACCAAGCCATGGCTCCAAAAGCCGGCTTGTCGCGGCATCGTCCATGATCGTGCCTTCGCGCGTGCCGACGAAACCCAGCGCAAGATTACGAGCCTTGTTAAGCGCCGCGTTCATATCGAGCCCCTCTTCAGGCTTGATTTGAATGGTGATCTCACGCGAGATCTGGCTTTGCCAGCTACCCGCGGTGGCGCGTACCATGCTCACGGCACCAAGAGTCAGACAGGCGAGGAATGCCATGATGGCGATGACGACGATCAGCGCATTGCCTTGAATGTTGGACTGCGGAAGAATCGGCGCCATAGGGCGGATGCGCATCTGCGGCGCGCTTTGCGGCGGCGCTTTCGGATTCGGCGTCTTACGGGTCATCTCATTCATAGATGTCGAGCCGCCCTTCGGTCAAAATCATCCGGCGAGCATCGACCTGATCCATCAAAGCGAAATCATGCGTTGCGATGACGACTGCAGTCCCCAGCCTATTGAGTTCGAGAAAGAGGTTGAGGAGCCGCTTGGCCATCGGCGGATCGACGTTACCTGTCGGCTCATCGGCAAGGAGAATTTCCGGCTGGTCCATCAACGCGCGGGCAATGGCCGCACGCTGCTTCTCACCACCGGAGAGAATGGCGGGAAGAACGTTGACGCGCTCTCCAAGCCCAACCCACTTCAACAACTCGATCACATCATTGCGATAGGCGCTCTCATCCTTGCCGCGAACCCGTAAGGGCAACGCAACATTCTCATAGGTCGTGAGGTGGTCGAGAAGACGGAAATCCTGAAAAACGATACCGACACGCCGGCGCAGCATGGGAAGTTCGCTACGCGGTATGCGCGAAATATCCCGGTTGAACATGCGGATGTGACCCCGCGTCGGCTGCAGCGACATCAGCAACAAACGCAGCAGCGTCGTCTTGCCCGCACCCGATGGGCCGGTCAGAAACTGGAAAGAACCTTTGGGAATATCGAAGGTCATGTCCCTTAGAATTTCAGGTCCCATGCCATAACGCAGCCCGACATTTTCGAAATGGATCAACGTTTTTCCAGTCTCTTTCTCTTCCGACCCGGCACCGGCTCCGCCGCTTCTTAGCGCCAACTGCAAACAGCCGGAAGCCCGGCACGATGCAAGCAATCTTTGCGAAGCGTTAACCAATTAAATTTACGACTGGACAAGATTCCTTTCAATGCCTGGTAACACCCGGGCTGAAAACCTGACCAAGGGAACTCCATGGCTATGTTCCGTCCATTCCGCAACCACACGGCACATGATTACGACCTTTTGATGCCGGACATGCCCGCCCCTCGCCCGAAGACCGGCGGGAGAGTGCAGCACGAGACGATCGATGCCGAGTTTGTGACGGTAAAGGAAACGCTTTACCGTGACTATGGAAACGATAATCGCCGCGCCGTTTATCAACAAGGCAAGGTAAAGCCGGTCGGCGCGGTCGACACGTTTCAGGCGATGATCGCATGGGTCGATCGCAAGCTTTCCTCACTTTCGGTTGATGGATACTCAGCGGTGGTCGCCGCCGCAGCGGTTGGCATGTTCATACTGTCCGGCGGCTTTTCGGTTGTTCCTACGCAGCATCAAGCCATCGCCGCCTTGCCGGAACCGCTAGCCATCAGCCACGTCAGCATCACGCCACAAGACGCTGGCGGCATGGAAGTGCTCGTCATCAACGGCATCGTCGAAAACAGCACGGCCGACATTCAGGAAATTCCTGCCATCCGCGCCGATCTCTTCGCGGCAAAAGGCGAGAAGGTTGCCAGCATGTTGATCGAGCCTCCCGTGAAAGAAGTTGGCCCCCGCCTCAGCCACGGCTTTTCGGCAAAACTGCGCTATCCCGGTGGAAAAACGCCCGAAATCAAGCTTTCCTTCGTCGAAACGGATGCGTCCGCGCGCTGACTGTGCTACCGCACGCGCTTCATTCCACCCGCCGGCAAACTGTCGCTGGCTGCGAAGCAATGCAGGAGAAGATATGCCCGTCGTTCGTGGAAAAAACATCGAGCCGCTTTACACCGCCGACCAGATCGCCGAGCGCAACCGGGATATGGCAAAGCATATTGCTCAGGGACCAACGAAGGACCTGCTGGTGATCGCGGTGCTGAAGGGCTCCTTCATTTTCGCCGCCGACTTGATCCGCGCACTGCATGACAGCGGCCTTGCCCCGGAAGTCGAGTTCATCACACTGTCCAGCTACGGCACCGGCACGGTTTCGCAGGGCGTAAAGATCGTCAAGGATATCGACAGCGACGTGAAGGATCGCGACGTTCTTCTGATCGACGATATTCTCGAATCCGGCCGCACACTCCGCTTTGCCAAAGAACTGCTTTACGAGCGTGGCGCTCACAACGTGTCCATCGCAGTGCTGCTGGACAAGAAGGTCAAGCGGAAGGAAGATCTGGAGGCAGATTTCGTCGGCTTCGAATGCCCCGATTACTTCGTCGTCGGCTACGGAATGGATGTGGCTTACGCGTTCCGCGAACTGCCTTTCGTCGGCGTCGTCACTGGCGACGCGGAATAACGCTTTCTCTGTTCAGGGGACAGTGAAACGAAAAAGGGCTCCCGAAGGAGCCCTTAATCATATCAGGCGGCGTCTGCCACGCCATCACGCGCCAAATTTGGCCTGACCTTGAACAGGAGCCTGTCGGTACCGGAGGTCACCTTGACGGTCGAACCATCGGGAACCTCGCCACCGAGGATCATTTCGGCCAGCCTGTCCTGAACGGACTTCTGAATGACGCGCTTCAACGGGCGCGCACCATAGGCGGGATCATAACCCTTGTTGGCGAGCCAGATCCGTGCATCCTCGTCCAGATCGAGCGTGATCTTGCGATCGCTCAGCAACGATACGAGGCGGCGAAGCTGGATATCGACAATCGCACCCATTTCATCGCGATGCAGGCGATGGAAGAGAATGATATCGTCGATACGGTTCAGGAACTCGGGGCGGAAATGACCGCGCACGCGTTCCATCACCATTTCGCGGACAGAGTCGACCGTGTCGCTGTCACCCATCTGTGTCAGGAACTCAGAACCGAGGTTCGAGGTCATGATGATGATGGTGTTCTTGAAATCGACCGTGCGGCCCTGACCATCGGTCAAGCGACCGTCATCCAGCACCTGCAAGAGCACGTTGAAGACGTCCGGATGCGCCTTCTCAATTTCGTCGAACAGAACGACCTGGTACGGACGGCGGCGAACCGCTTCCGTCAATGCGCCACCCTCTTCATAGCCGACGTAGCCGGGAGGCGCACCGATCAGCCGGGCAACGGAGTGCTTCTCCATATATTCCGACATGTCGAGGCGAACCATCGCGGTTTCGTCATCGAAAAGGAAACGTGCCAAAGCCTTCGTCAGCTCCGTCTTACCCACACCCGTTGGGCCGAGGAAGATGAAGGAGCCGATGGGACGGTTCGGGTCCTGTAGGCCGGCACGCGCACGGCGCACTGCCTTCGATACAGCCTGAACCGCTTCACCCTGGCCGACCACGGACTTGCCGAGCTCGTCTTCCATGCGCAGAAGCTTTTCACGCTGACCTTCCAGCATCTTATCGACTGGAATGCCGGTCCATCGAGAGACGACGTGAGCGATATTGTCCGCGGTCACCACTTCCTGCACCATGGAAGCTGCACCGCTGCCATCGCGCTCTTCCGCCGCAGCCAGTTCCTTTTCCAATCCCGGAATGATGCCATAGGTCAACTCACCTGCACGCTGGAACTGACCGTTGCGCTGGGCAATCGCCAATTCGTTGCGAGCTTCGTCAAGTTGCTTCTTCAGATCCGCTGCGTGGCCGAGTTTCTGTTTCTCAGCCTGCCAACGGGCCGTCAGGGCATCGGCCTTCTCTTCAGTGTCGGTCAACTCATCTTCGAGCTTCTTCAGCCGATCAGCAGAGGACGCATCCGTCTCCTGCTTCAAGGCTTCGCGCTCGATCTTGAGCTGGATGATACGACGATCCAGTTCGTCCAGTTCCTCCGGCTTGGAATCAACCTGCATGCGAAGACGCGATGCGGCTTCGTCCATCAAGTCGATTGCCTTGTCTGGCAGGAAGCGATCGGTGATATAGCGGTTGGAAAGCTGAGCCGCCGCCACCAGAGCCGAATCCGAGATGCGGACCTTATGGTGCTGCTCATATTTTTCCTTCAGACCGCGCAGAATCGAGATCGTATCCTCAACCGTCGGTTCATCGACGATGACAGGCTGAAAGCGCCGGGCAAGGGCCGGATCCTTCTCCACATGCTTGCGATACTCATCCAGCGTGGTTGCGCCGACGCAGTGCAGTTCGCCACGGGCAAGGGCTGGCTTTAGAAGGTTCGACGCATCCATCGCGCCATCCGCCTTTCCTGCTCCGACCAGCGTGTGCATTTCGTCGATGAAGAGAATAATGCCGCCGGCTTCGGCCTGAACCTCGTTCAGGACAGCCTTCAGACGCTCTTCGAATTCGCCGCGATATTTTGCACCGGCAATCAGCGCGCCCATGTCGAGCGCCATCAGCTTCTTGTCTTTGAGGCTTTCCGGCACGTCACCATTGATGATGCGTAGCGCCAAGCCCTCGGCAATCGCCGTTTTACCGACGCCCGGTTCACCAATCAGAACGGGATTGTTCTTCGTACGGCGCGACAAGACCTGGATCGTGCGCCGAATTTCGTCATCGCGACCAATCACCGGGTCGAGCCTGCCTTCGCGTGCTTCCTCCGTCAGGTCGCGAGCGAACTTCTTCAGCGCGTCGAAGCCCTGTTCGGCATTGGCACTATCTGCCGTTCTACCCTTGCGGATATCGTTGATGACCTGATTGAGCGCCTGCGCCGTGACACCAGCCTTCTTCAACGAAGCCGATGTCGACGCAGAGGTTTCAATGGCGAGAGCCTGAAGCAAGCGCTCGACAGTCACGAAGCTGTCGCCTGCCTTCTTGGACAGATCTTCTGCGGTTGCAAACACCTTTGCGAGCGGCGCCGTCAGCGAAAGACCGCCATTACCGCCGGAAACCTTGGGGAGTTTTGCAAGTGCGGCATCATTGGCAAGCCGTGCTTCCTTGGCGTTACCGCCCGCACGTTCGATCAGCGAGGACGCCATGCCCTGGTCGTCGTCGAGCAGCGCTTTCAGGACATGTTCGGCAGCAAACTGCTGATGGTTCTGCGCCAGCGCATAGGTCTGGGCGGATTGAAGAAATCCGCGCACGCGCTCTGAGTATTTTTCAATGTTCATATCGTAACCTCCTTTGCCGGCCTGCCCGCTTTCGGCACAGATCGGAACGTTGGGATTGGAGCCCCCGTAAGCGGCAGACCCCTTTTTCGACATCGTACGTTTTGGATTTGCAGATGCCGTCAAGCCTTGGCGAACATTATCGCCTCGGCTTGCTTGACAAGGATATGGTGGGTGTTTTCATGCCTTTAAAGAGCGTGCGGCAACTGCGCATGCAAAAATTTGCGGCCTGTAAAAAGGCAAAGAGCGAGAGCCGCAGAAGCGACAGGTTCAAGAACCCGTCGCGCGCAAAGTGGTTTATGTGTCAGGCTGCGAGAGCGCGGGCTACGGCAAGACGGATGTCCGGCAATGCGAAGGGTTTGGGAACCACATCGATGATCTTGGTGACGAGATCGTCAGCGCGTTCACGCTGTTCGGCGTAGCCAGTCATCAGCAGGATCTTGAGGTTGGGATATTGTGTGGAGGCGCGATGGGCCAGTTCGATACCGTCCATGACAGGCATACGGATATCGGACAGCAGAAGATCGAAATCCTGCTCGCTCAATTTTTCAAACCCTTGTTCGCCATCGGCGGCTTCATGGGTTTCATGTCCATCCAGGCGAAGCGCCCGGGCCACGAATGTACGCAGAGCGTCTTCGTCTTCGGTAATCAGAATTCTGGCCATCTTCCATTGCTCCTGGTATTCATTCCAGCGAGCCCAAACTCGGTCATTTCCCTTTGCAATAAGTAAATGACGGCGAGGCCACCGGTGGCATGGTTAACAACCCATGCCATATTTGCGTTCCACCCAATCCGAGGCAGAACCGATAACTGATGAGTGAAGACCTGCAAGCAAGAGCCGCACACAGCATGGCAATGCAACAACGTGCGCAAGAGGACATGGCTCGCATGGGTATCGACGTCGCGTTCATCTCCCAGCTGGTCGAGACTTTCTATATGCGTGTCCGCGAGCATGAAGCGCTGGGACCGGTCTTCGACAATAAGCTTGCCGGTCGCTGGCCGGAGCACATGGAAAAGATGAAGAGCTTCTGGTCTTCCGTAGCCTTCAAGTCGGGCGCCTATGGTGGAAAACCGGTCCAGGCGCATGTGGGTGTCAGCGGCATGAGCGCCGATCTCTTTCCTCAATGGCTGACACTGTTTTCACAGACGCTGGATGAGATCGCACCTACGTCAGAAGCGCATTGTTGGTTCATGCAGACCGCTGAGCGCATCGCCAGAAGCCTGACCCTTTCCCTCTTCTACAACCCCGCCCTCGACGACCCCGCACGCAAATCCTGACGGATCGCTGATCTCAACCTGCGGTTACCCGAGGCTGGCCGAAATATCACCACTATTGTCTTGAAGGCTGCAATCGGACGTGGTTATTACATCGGCGGGAGGCGTACCAAGCGGTTCGCCGAAGCTTCAGTCAAGGCAATCAGTAATGGATCGCAGATCGTTTATCAGAAACGCAGGCGCCGCAGGCGCAGGCGTCACCGCAGCAGCACTCGCCGCACCCGCAATCGCGCAGGAAAACCCGCAGATCACATGGCGCATGACCTCTTCCTTTACCAAGGGGCTGGATATTCTCTTCGGCGCGGGGCAGCTGGTTGCTGACCATGTAAAGGAAGCTTCAGGCGGCAAGTTCGTCATCCAGCATTTCGCTGGCGGCGAGATCGTCCCGGCCCTCCAGGCAGCAGATGCAGTCAGCGCTGGTACGGTCGAGATGGCCCATACCTGCTCCTACTATTATGTTGGCAAAGATCCAACATTCGCGCTCGGCACCGCAATTCCATTCGGCCTCAATGCCCGCCAGACCAATGCTTGGTTCAATCAGGGCGGCGGCAATGACCTGCTGAACGCGTTTCTTGCCAAGCACAACATTTACTCCATCCTGCTCGGCAATACCGGCGCACAGATGGGTGGCTGGTTCCGCAAGGAAATCAACACCATCGATGACCTGAAGGGGCTGAAGATGCGCATCGCCGGTCTCGCCGGTCAGGTCATGCAGAAGGTGGGCGTTACACCACAGCAGATCGCCGGCGGTGATGTCTACGCAGCTCTTGAAAAGGGCACGATCGACGCCACCGAATTTGTCGGCCCCTATGACGACCAGAAGCTCGGATTCTACAAGGTCGCAAAGTATTATTACTATCCGGCCTGGTGGGAGGGCGGCCCTGCGGTTCACGCCTTTATCAATCTGGAGAAGTTTAATGGCCTTCCGGAAAACTACAAACGCATTCTGAGAGACGCCTGCGCCGCCGGCAACGCCTATATGCTGGAGCGCTACGACACGCAAAACCCGAAGGCTCTCAAAGAGCTTGTGGCTCAAGGCGCAATCCTCCGTCCCTTCAGCCAGGAAATCCTTGATGTCTGCCACAAGGCAGCGGTTGAGACATATGCTGGTATCTCAGCGGTCAATGCAGACTTCAAGGCGATCTACGAAAGCCAGCAGGCCTTCAAGAAGGATGCCTATCTCTGGGCACAGATCGCTGAATATACCTATGACACCTACATGATGATCCAGCAGCGCAACGGCACGCTCTAAGCGTTATCTGGGCAGAACTACGAAGCCATCCGACGCGTGCGGATGGCTTTTTCCTTTTTCAGAACAAACGAAAAGGGGCGCGACTTTCATCGCGCCCCTTCATATGTCCTGTCTTCTGAATTCAGACGAGATCGAAGCGGTCGGCGTTCATCACCTTGTTCCAGGCGGCAACGAAGTCCTTGGCGAACTTCTGACCGGCATCGGCAGAGGCATAGACCTCGGCGAAGGCGCGCAGCTGCGAATGCGAACCGAAGATCAGGTCGACGCGGGTACCCGTCCACTTGACCTCGTTGGTGGTCCGATCGCGGCCCTCGTAAATGCCCTTTTCTCCAGCGACCGGCGCCCACTGGGTGCTCATGTCGAGAAGGTTGACGAAGAAGTCGTTCGTCAGAACTTCGGGACGATCGGTGAAGACGCCATGTTCCGGCTTGCCGACGTTGAGAACACGAAGGCCACCCAAGAGCGCCGTCATTTCAGGACCGGTCAGGGTCAGCAGGTGCGCACGGTCGATCAGTGCTTCCTCTGCCTTCATGAACTGATGGCGCTTCTCGTTGACATAGTTGCGGAAGCCATCGATGCGTGGCTCGAGTGCGGCGAAGGAGGCAACATCGGTCTGCTCCTGCGAGGCATCGGCGCGGCCAGGCGTGAACGGTACGGTTACATCCTGTCCGCCAGCTTTCGCGGCCTTTTCGATTCCGGCAGCACCTGCCAGCACGATGAGATCGGCAAGCGATATCTGCTTGCCGCCCGTCTGAGCCGCGTTGAAGTCACGCTGGACGCCTTCCAGAACAGACAGAACCTTTGCCAGCTGCTCAGGCTGGTTGGCCTCCCAGTTCTTCTGCGGCTCCAGGCGAATGCGTGCGCCATTGGCACCGCCACGCTTGTCCGAACCACGGAAGGACGAAGCAGACGCCCAGGCAGTGGAAACCAATTCCTGAACCGAAAGACCGGTCGCCAGAACTTTTGCTTTCAACTCGGCAATGTCCTGATCGTCGATCAGCGGATGGTCGACGGCTGGAACGACGTCCTGCCAGATCAGGTCTTCGGCGGGAACCTCCGGACCGAGGTAGCGAACCTTCGGACCCATGTCGCGATGGGTCAGCTTGAACCATGCGCGAGCGAAAGCATCGGCAAACTGTTCCGGATGCTCCAGGAAGCGGCGCGAAATCTTTTCATATTCCGGGTCGAAACGCAGCGACAGATCCGTCGTCAGCATGGTTGGCAGCTTCTTCTTCGACGGATCGAAGGCATCGGGAATGGACGGCTCTGCATTCTTCGCCACCCACTGCTTTGCACCAGCCGGGCTCGTGGTCAGTTCCCACTCGAAACCAAAGAGGTTTTCGAAGAAGAAGTTGCTCCATTGGGTCGGCGTCTGCGTCCAGGTCACTTCCGGTCCGCCGGTAATGGCATCCTTGCCGACGCCGGTGCCGAACTTGCTCTTCCAGCCGAGACCCTGGTCTTCAAGCGCGCCACCTTCCGGCTCTGCGCCGATCAGCGACGGGTCGCCGGCACCATGCGTCTTGCCGAAGGTGTGGCCGCCTGCAATGAGCGCCACCGTTTCTTCGTCGTTCATCGCCATGCGGGCAAAGGTCTCGCGGATATCGCGGGCTGCGGCAACCGGATCCGGATTGCCGTTCGGGCCTTCCGGGTTGACGTAGATGAGACCCATCTGCACCGCGCCGAGCGGTTCGGAGAGCTGGCGCTCGCCGCTATAGCGCTCATCGCCGAGCCAGGTGCCTTCCGGACCCCAATAGAGCTCTTCCGGCTCCCAGACGTCTGCGCGACCGCCGGCGAAACCGAACGTCTTGAAGCCCATGGATTCCAGCGCGACATTGCCCGTCAGGATCATCAGGTCGGCCCAGGAAATCTTGTTGCCGTATTTCTGCTTGATCGGCCACAGAAGGCGGCGCGCCTTGTCGAGGTTGGCATTGTCCGGCCAGCTGTTGAGCGGCGCAAAACGCTGCTGGCCCATGCCGGCACCGCCGCGACCATCAGTGATGCGGTAAGTACCGGCGCTGTGCCAGGCCATGCGCACGAAGAGACCGCCGTAATGACCGAAGTCGGCTGGCCACCAATCCTGCGAATCCGTCATCAGCGCATGAAGATCGCTCTTTACGGCATCAAGGTCGAGGGACTTGAACGCTTCCGCGTAGTCGAAGTCCTTGCCCATCGGGTCAGACAGGCTGGAATGCTGGTGAAGCTTCTGGATATCCAGCTGATCGGGCCACCAGTCACGATTGCCTCTTCCACGCGGGGAAGAGTGTGCGACGGGACATTTGCCCGCGCTGGCGTTGGGATTGTCCATGATGTTCTCCTGCTTTGCTAAATCAAATCATCAAATTCAATGAGAAGCGGTTGCGGAAATAATATGACCCGCCTTTCGTCGCGCTATCATCCCATCTTCCTGGATTGAGCCAGCGCGGCGCTCCTCGCGGTTCATGTCTTAGCCAATAGATGTGATAGTTTTAAGTTGGATTTACCGATTGCGTTGATAGGAAATTGTTATCGACACCGTCTGTAACTGCGACTGGGCGGTATTCTCTGCGCATGTCGCAACGAGATGGAAAAATGCAGCAAAAATATTCTCCATCGCCGCATCTTTTTGAATGTTTCTGCCGTTTAATGCGTCACGCTTTATGGGATGAGACATCAACCGGAGCGATGTTATCCGGAACACAGGGAAAGGAATACCAATGGGCTTGTTCAAAACAATCATGACGACGGCTGTAACCACGGTTGCGCTGCACGCCGTAATGATCTCTCCTTCTGCAGCAGGAGAAAACCTCGATCAGATCAAGTCCTCCGGCGTCATCAAGATCGGCACCGAAGGTACCTATGCTCCCTTCACATTCCACGACGCCAGCGGCAAGCTTGTCGGTTTCGATGTCGAGGTTGGCCAGGCCGTTGCCGAGAAGCTTGGGGTGAAGCCGGAATTCATCGAAGGCAAGTGGGATGGCCTGATCGCTGGTCTTGATTCCAAGCGCTACGATGCCGTCATCAATCAGGTTGGCATTACAGAGGCGCGCAAGCAGAAATACGCCTTCTCCGAGCCTTACATTGCCTCGAAGGCCGTGCTGATCGTCAGCGACAAGAACACCGACATCAAGGGCTTCGCTGACCTGAAGGGCAAGAAGTCGGCACAGTCCCTGACGAGTAACTTCGGCAAGCTTGCCACCGAAGCGGGCGCTGACCTCGTCGGCACCGATGGCTTCGACCAGTCCATCCAGCTGGTTCTGACCGGCCGCGCCGATGCGACCGTCAATGACAGCCTGTCCTTCCTGGATTTCAAGAAGAAGCAGCCGCAGGCCCCGGTGAAGATCGTGGCTGAAAAGCCGGATGCCGACTACTCGGGCATCATCGTCCGCAAGGGCGATGATGAACTGGTTGCCGCAATCAACAAGGCGCTCGCAGACATCAAGGCTGATGGCACCTACAAGAAGATTTCCGACACCTATTTCGGTCAGGACGTCTCCAAGTAAGCGCTTTCTAAATAGCGGACGCGCCGCATCTGCTATATTCTGCTGACATTGATCATTCACAGACGAAGTCCGGCCAGCGCCGGGCTTCCTTTTTGTTTTGAGGGTTTCTTCGTGCCGCACTGGCTGCAATTGATGATGGATTCACTTCCCACACTTCTGTGGGCCGGGGTGAAGTTCACGATACCGCTGACCCTGCTATCCTTTGTCCTCGGCCTGGCACTTGGGCTTGCAACCGCGGTCGCGCGGCTGTTCGGGCCGACACCGATTGCTCTGCTCGCCCGCTTTTATGTCTGGGTGATCCGAGGCACGCCGCTTCTCGTGCAGCTTTTCGTTATCTTCTATGGTCTGCCGAGCATCGGCATTCTTCTCGATGCATTTCCCGCAGCGCTTATCGGATTCACGCTGAATGTCGGCGCCTATACGTCCGAGATTATTCGTGCCGCTATTTCGTCCGTGCCGAAAGGACAGTGGGAAGCCGCCTTCTCCACCGGCATGAGCTGGCGCCAGGCTATGCAGCGCACGATCCTGCCGCAGGCTGGACGCGTTGCGGTTCCACCTCTGTCGAACACCTTTATCTCGCTGGTCAAGGATACCTCGCTTGCGGCAGCCATCACCGTGCCGGAACTGTTTCAATCCGCCCAGCGCATCGTCGCTACGACCTACGAGCCGTTGATCCTCTATATCGAAGCAGCCCTCATCTATCTTGCGCTGAGCTCCGTTCTGTCAGCTCTTCAGGCGCGACTTGAGACCCGCTTTGCACGATATGGCGGCATGATGGAGAGCAACCGATGATCGAACTTAACAACATCGAAAAGCGCTTCGGCGATGCGGTGATCCTCAAGGACATCTCGCTCAGCTTTCCAGAGGGCAGCGTGACGGCCCTTGTCGGCCCTTCGGGCGGCGGCAAGAGCACGCTTTTGCGCTGCATCAACCTGCTTGAACTGCCAACCGAAGGCACGGTACGCATCGGCGCGGACAGTGTCTCCTTCCAGCAGGGTCGCAAGGTTGCCTGGCAGGACATCCAGAAGATCCGCCGCCAGACAGGCATGGTATTTCAGAACTTCCAGCTCTTCCCGCACAGAACCGCGATCGAGAATGTCATGGAAGGCCTGCTCGTCGTGCAGAAGTGGTCGATGGAAAAGGCCCGTGCGAGAGCGATGGAGCTTTTGACAAAGGTTGGCATGGCGCACAAGGCGGATGCCTGGCCGGCGAACCTTTCGGGTGGCCAACAGCAGCGCGTCGCCATTGCCCGCGCTCTCGCTCCCTCGCCGAAGGTCCTACTCTGCGACGAACCTACTTCAGCGCTCGATCCGGAATTGTCAGCCGAAGTGGTAGAGGTACTGGGGCAATTGGCGCATGAAGGCACCACCATGGTCATGGCAACCCATGATCTTCGACTTGCCTCGACGATCGCTGGCCTCGTCGTGTTCCTGGAAGCCGGAAAGGTGGTTGAGACCGGCACCTCCGACGCCATTTTCCGCAGCCCGCATCAAGAAAGGACGCGTCGCTTCGTTTCCTCCATCAATGCGGCTCAAACACTCTCTTGATGCTCAACTCTGCGTGATAACAAGGCAAAGGCGAATTTACGGAAGCCGCGCATATTGAGCGCTTCCTCCCCATAAGCCATTATATTCTCAGCCACATTAGAATTGTATTCTCTTCCACATCTTCCGCTTGAGCGGGTATCAAAAACTGCTTGATTTTAAAAACGAACGTTCGTACTTAAATTTAAAAAGGACGTTTCATGGCTAGAACCCGTAAAATCAGCACCGACGATATTCTTGACGCCGCCGAGCGTGTTGTCATGCGGGACGGCGCGGCGGGCCTTTCTATCGACGCGGTGGCGCAGGAGGCCGGTGTCAGCAAGTCGCGCGTGGTCTATGACCACAAGTCCAAAAGTGCGCTTCTTGAAGCTCTGATTGATCGGCACATGTCTGCCGAGGAAACGCGCATTCGCGAAGCCGTCGGCTCGCACAGCGAGGCCCCTCACCCCGAGCTTTTTGGCCGGATCAGCCTTGCAGAAGAGGCTCCGGACGATATCGATCGAGCCGTGTGTCTTGCCATTTCCGCCGCGATGTCGAGCGAGGAAAATGTTCATGAGCGCATGCGGGGATGGACGAAGGCCGACCTTGAAGCCATGAAAGCCGGGCCGCGTCCGAAAGCGGCTCTTCTCGCCTACCTTGCCCTGACGGGTCTCTGTTGCATGGAACTGTTTGATTTCCACCGTTGGGAGACCAGCGAGAGACACGACATCCTCGACGGCATCAAAGACATCTACGCTTCCCTACCCGATAAAAAATGACGATCGCTCGATAGCGATGAAGACGAGGACTTTATAAAATGCTGAGCAGAAAAGCTTTGCCACGCCTTGCAAGCCTGTTCCTTGGCGGCATGATCATGCTGTCGGGACCGTCGCTGCACGCGCAGGAAGGCGGTATGCAGATGCCGCCGCCTGCGGTCGGCGTTCTTGAGTTGAAGACCCGCGCCGTGCCCGTGGTCAACGAACTGCCGGGTCGGGTCGCCGCAACGCGTGTGGCGGAAGTGCGCGCCCGCGTCTCCGGTATTCTACTGGAGCGCGTCTTCCAGCAGGGGACGCTGGTGCAGAAGGACGATGTCCTCTATCGCATCGATCCAAAGCTCTTCAAGGTTCGAGTGGAAAGTGCCCAGGCGGCGCTCCAGCGCGCCCAGGCAACGCAGGCCAATGCCCGCCAGCAGCTTGAACGCCAGAAGACGCTGCGCGAGCGCAATGTCGCGACCGGCATCGAGTACGACACCGCCGCTGTAAACCTGGCGCAGGCGGATGCCGATGTCGCACTTCAGCAGGCGGCACTCGATGAAGCCAAGATCAATCTTGACTATACCGAAGTTCGCGCGCCCATCACCGGCATCATCGGTGCGGCACTCGTGACCGAAGGCGCGCTGGTAACGGCGGATGGAACCCAGAACCTTGCGCTCATCCAGCAGATCGATCCCATCTATGCCGACTTCACGCAGTCGGCACAGGACATGCTGGCGCTGAAGCGCGCTGTCGAAGATGGCAAGCTCGCAAGCCCCGCACCGGATCAGGCCAGCGTGCGTCTCGTCTTCGATGACGGCACCGTCTATGCAGATGCCGGCCGCCTGCTCTTTGCCAGCGCCAGCGTCGATGCCACCACCGGTCAGGTGACGCTGCGTGCAGAATTCCCCAACGCCAAGCGCAACCTTCTGCCCGGCATGTATGTGCGCGTGCGCATCGAACAGGCCGTGCGCCAGGACGCCATCACAATTCCCCAGCGCGCCGTTCTTCGCAACGCCGAAGGCAAGCCCATGGTCTATATCGCCAAGGATGACGGCACTGCCGAGGCGCGCCCGATCGAGCTTGGGCAGGCTCTCGATACCGAATGGGTGGTCGAAAAGGGCCTGTCGGCGGGTGAGAAGATCATCGTCGATGGCGTGCAGAAAGTTCAGCCGGGCGGCAAGATCGCTGCAGAACCCTGGCAGCAGCAACAGCCTGCCGAAGCCGCAGCGCAAGCGCCGAAGCAGTAAGGTCACCTCATGGCACAGCTATTCATCAGACGGCCGATCCTTGCCTGGGTCTTTGCGCTGTTCATCTCGATTGCCGGCATTATCGCCATCCCCTTCCTGCCGATCGCGCAGTATCCGAAGGTGGCGCCGCCGCAGCTGACGATCTCCACCAGCTATCCGGGCGCCTCGCCGCAGGAAATCTATCAAGGCGTGACCCGTCTCATTGAAGACGAGTTGAACGGTGTCGAAGGCCTGATGTACTTCGAATCGACGTCGGATACGTCGGGTCAGGTCTCGATCAACGCTACGTTCGAAGCCGGAACCAACATCAACCAGGCATCGGTCGATGTGCAGAACGCCATCCGCCGCGTAGAAGCCCGCCTTCCAAGAGCCGTCGCTTCCCAGGGCGTGACCGTTGAAGAAGCCTCCTCCGGCTTCCTCATGTTCATTACGCTGACCTCCACCGACGGCACGATGGATGAAGTGGCGCTTGGCGACTATCTCAACCGCAACGTTCTGGGTGAACTGCGTCGTATCGACGGGGTTGGCCGTGCGCAGCTCTTCTCTGCCCAGCGCGCCATGCGCGTCTGGATCGACGCCGACAAACTCGTTGGTCTCAACCTGACGGCCGCCGATATCAATAACGCGATTACTGCACAAAACGCTCAGGTCGCCGCCGGCCAGATCGGCGCCGCCCCTAACCCCGTGTCCCAAGATCTGACGGCGACGGTTCTCGTCAAGGGTCAGCTGACAGACACGAAGGAATTCGGCAACATCGTTCTTCGCGCCAATCCGGATGGCAGTTCGGTCCGCTTGAAGGACGTCGCCCGCATCGAACTCGGTGCGGAGACCTACAACTTCTCGAGCCGTCTGAACGGCCAGCCAAGCGCTGCTGTCGGTATCCAGCTATCATCGACCGGCAACGCGGTCGCCACCTCGAAAGCGGTGACGGCCAAGCTTGAGGAGCTTTCCCGCTTCTTCCCGTCAGGCGTTGCCTATAGCGTTCCCTATGATACCAGCCCGTTCGTTTCGGCGTCGATCGAGAAGGTGCTGCATACGCTGGTCGAAGCCATTATCCTTGTCTTCGTGGTGATGTTCGTCTTCCTCCAGAACTTCCGCTACACCGTCATCCCGACATTGGTTGTTCCGGTAGCGCTGCTCGGCACCTGCGCCATCATGTATGCGACAGGCTTCTCCATCAACGTGCTAACGATGTTCGCCATGGTGCTTGCCATCGGCATTCTCGTCGACGACGCCATCGTCGTGGTCGAGAACGTCGAGCGCATCATGGCCGAAGAGGGTCTGTCTCCCAAGGCTGCCACGCAGAAAGCCATGCGCCAGATCACCGGCGCCATCCTCGGTATTACGCTGGTTCTCGCCTGCGTCTTCATTCCGATGGCTTTCTTCCCCGGATCGACGGGTATCATCTACCGCCAGTTCAGCTTGACCATGGTGGTGTCGATCCTGTTCTCCGCCTTCCTCGCCCTGTCGCTGACGCCCGCGCTCTGCGCCACTTTCCTGAAACCCATTCCCAAGGGACATCATGAGAAGCGCGGCATCGGCGGCTGGTTCAACCGCAAGTTCGACAGCCTGACGAATGGCTACACGAAGACTGCAACGGGCACGGCCAAGCGGGCAGGCCGGATGATGGTGATCTATCTGGCACTGGTCGCCGGTCTCGGCTACCTCTTCATCAACCTGCCAAGCGCCTTCGTCCCGGATGAGGATCAGGGCTTCCTGATCGTCGATATCCAGGGTCCGCCAGAGGCCAGCGCAAACCGTACGCTCGCCTCCATCAAGCAGATCGAGACCATCTTCAAGGCGGATCCTGCCGTGAAGGACATCGTCGCGATCCAGGGATTCAGCTTCTCCGGCAACGGCGCCAACGCTGCCCTTGCCTTCGTGACACTGAAAGACTGGAGCGAGCGTGGTGCTGGCAATTCGGCGCAGGATATCGCCAACCGTGCCAACATGAAGCTCTTCGGCCTCAAGGATGCGACGACCTTTGCGCTTTCGCCTCCGCCCATTGAAGGCTTCGGCACGTCCGGCGGCTTCTCCTTCCGCCTGCAGGACCGAAACGGCATCGGCCAGGCGGCCCTTTCTGCCGCAGCTGCAGAACTGATGCAGAAGGCCGGCAAAAGCCCGATCCTCACCGGCATGCGTATTGAAGGTCTGCCGGATGCGGCCCAGGTGCTGCTGGTGATAGACCGCGAAAAGGCCAACACCTTCGGTGTCACATTTGCGGATATCAACAACACCATCACTGCCAATCTCGGTTCGTCCTACATCAACGACTTCCCCAATGCCGGTCGTATGCAGCGTGTCATCGTGCAGGCACAGGATCGCGACCGTCTTCAGGTGGAAGATTTGCTGAAGCTCAATGTCCGCAACGCAAGCGGCGGCATGGTGCCCCTGAGTTCCTTTGCAATCGCCCAGTGGCAAAAGGGTTCTCCGCAGGTGGTTGGCTATAACGGCTATCCGACGATCCGTATCGCCGGCGCTCCGGCGCCCGGCAATTCCACTGGCGCCGCCATCACCGAGATGGAACGCATCGCCTCGGAACTTCCGGCCGGTATCGGCTACGAATGGACGGGCCAGGCACTTGAAGAGATCAAGTCGGGCTCGCAGGCACCATTCCTGTTTGGCCTCAGCATTCTCTTCGTCTTCCTGCTTCTTGCGGGTCTATACGAAAGCTGGTCCATTCCGCTCTCGGTCATGCTGGTCGTGCCGCTCGGCATCATCGGCTCGGTGCTGGCCGTCATGGTTCGGGATATGCCGAACGACATCTACTTCAAGGTGGGTCTGATTGCTATCATCGGCCTGTCGGCAAAGAACGCGATCCTGATCGTCGAATTTGCCAAGGATTATTATGCGGAAGGCAAGTCACTGCTGGATTCGGCGGTACAGGCTGCACGCGTCCGCTTCCGCCCGATCATCATGACCTCGCTTGCCTTCACGCTCGGCGTCGTACCGCTGGCGATCGCGACCGGCCCAAGTGCGGCAAGCCAGAACGCTATCGGCACCGGCGTTTTGGGCGGCATGATCTCGGCTACAATTCTTGCCGTCTTCTTCGTGCCTGCCTTCTTCGTCTTCGTCCTGACGCTGATGCGAACCAAGCGGCCTGTAGCGGAGCATGACGAACACCGCGAGGCACCGCCACCGGCGTCCGAAGCGCATTCGTCCTGACGAAGATTGAAACACAAACGCCGCGGATCGAAATATCCGCGGCGTTTTATTGTCCGATCGTGCAAATCCCGGTTGGAACTACGTCGCTTCGGCTCCATCCCCAACATGAGCAGCGATCTTTTCCAGAAGTGCATCGCGAATGCCGATGGCCTTCAGATGCTCCACCGTGTTGAAGACATAATCGGCATTGGGTCCGGAACTGCCTTCAGCCGTGCGGATGATCGAGGCGGCATCATCCACCTCCAGTCCACCGACATATTGCGGGTGGCAAGGGTCTGCCACGTAGGTCAGCGCGTTCAGCCGTCGACCGTCCTCAAGGCTCACCATGATCAGGCGCTCCTTGTAGACATTCGTCACCAGTTCTCGCTCTCGCAGGTAATCGAGCACGGGCTTGCGGCCCGACGCCTTGACCCGGAAAGCCACGCCAAGGCAGGAGCCGCCGCGCTCAAGACCCAGCACCAGACCCGGTCTTTCCTCCGTCCCGCGGTAATGGTTGGAGCGAATGCAGAGCGCTCGCCTGTAGCCGAACAACCGCGCCCTCTGACGCTCCTCAAACGGGAAGCCGGGGTTCCACATCAGCGAACCGTAGCCAAAGACCCAAAAATCGTCCATATCGCACGCCAAATCACTATTCGAAGCCGCTCAGCATTGGAGATCATCATGGCAACGTCAAGCCAATCCCGTACAGGCAGAAAATTCCTTTTTCTCGGGCTCGGCATCGTGCTTGTCATCGCCATCTACACGGCTGGCTGGTTTTATGCGGCCAAGCGGCTGGAAGAGACTGTGATCAAGGCCATCGCGCCGGGCGGCACCTCCAGCATTCAGGGCGAATGCACCGATATGGCCTTTCGCGGTTATCCCTTCCGCATCGGCCTCTTTTGCTCAAAAGTAAATGTCGAAGATAAAAAAACAGGTGTTACGACATCCTTCGGCGCTCTGCGCTCGGCGGCACAGGTCTACGCGCCGGGCCATATCGTCTGGGAGCTGGATTCGCCAGCTGAAATTCGCACACCGCATGGGCTGACCGTTTCGGCGCAATGGGCGGATTTACGATCAAGCCTAGTGACCAAGCTGAAGGGCATCGATCGCACCTCGCTGGTTATTGATGGGTTGAAGGCGCAGGCTGTCTCTTCCGTCACCAATCAGACCATCGACTTCGATGCAGCAAAGACCGAAGTCCATCTTCGCCAGAACGGTGCTGATCTCGACGGTGCCATAACATTGAACAACGCTGCGACAGTCGTTCAAGGCTGGCCGCAGATTCTGCCACGCCTTAACGCCATCGCTGACGTGACGCTTGCGGGCAAGGCCGGCATGATCGACGGCAGCGACACGACCGGGCTTTACGGCGCAAGCGGCGAGCTACGCCGTGTCATGCTCGATATTGGCGAAGGTCGCATCATGCGTATCAGCGGCCCGTTTGCCTTTGACGATCAGGGTTATCTGTCGGGCAAATTCAAGCTGGAAATCGAAAAGCTGGGCGACTGGGCCGACAATGCCAAGCAAGCCTTCCCGCAGCTTCAATCGACCATCGACACCGCCCGCAAGCTTCTCGGCGCACTGGCCGGGGGCGGTGATCGCACATCCGTCGATCTCGTGGTCGATCGCGGCCGCGCCACCGTCAGCGGCTTCATTCCACTCGGCAAAATTCCGCCGATCTGACAAACCAGCTGAGCACGACCGGCTCCCGTCATACCGATTGATGGGCGCCGGTCAAAGTGTCCGGTTTGAAACACACGCTGATAGGCAGATGCAGCAATCTCTGGAGTCGATAAAGCCGTCTGAAACCAACCCGCTGCTTGACTGCGCGGCGGCTCTGCATCTGACGCTCATGCTCTTTGCACGCTTCTGGCCGCAACTCATGGCGCTGTGGTTGATCGGCTTCTCGGGAAGCCTCGCGCTGACTAATCTCGCCGCTCTCGTTGGTCGGTGGAATGCACTGGCGGGCCTGTCTCTATTATCGCTGGTCGTCCTCTTAAAGTTGGTCATCCTCGTCGCGCTGTTCGAGACAGTCCGGCGTGGGCTTCCAACGCTCCACGCCGCTTCCGCTCAGAATGATCGGGGCGCGACAGAGCCGGGCGTGGCCAGGAAGACGAACTTCGTCACCGCGCTGGCACTAACGCTCGTTCCCTTCTTCGCCTTCTATGCCGCCTGGGGTTTCCTCGCCGACACGCTGCGAGATTATGCAAGGCTCTCCTTCGACCTCTTGCTGTCAGGCGAAACCGCAAAGCTGCTGGAGGTCACGGGTGGCGCCTGGCTCGTCGTTTCCGTCGCGATTGCCTGGGCCATCAGACGCTTTGCGAAATTCATGAGCAAGCGATCGAAGTCGCCCTTATGGCCGATAGTCATCGTTATCTGCGAAGCGAACTGGGCATTCATCGGTATCTTTGTCATTTCCACTTGGCAGGACGACATTCGCAACTGGTTCACGCATCTGCCGGACGTCATCGGCAACCTCTTGACGATGCTGGACCCAGTACCCGGCGCCATCGCGCAGGATCTCGCTGCGCCCGCTGAGTTTGCCGAGGCCTCATTCAGCCGAGGTCTACAATCTGTCTTCCTCTATACGCTCTATCCGGCTGTCTGGCTGACGCTCGCAGCACTTATCTATGGCTACGATATCAATGGCGAACATCCGCTGCCGGCCCGCGGTCTTTCTGCCGCAATCTCCAGATGGCAAGCGCTACCGAAGTTTTTGCAGGACTTCGTCGCTCACTTCATCGCGGGCACGTTGAAGCGCTACCGAACCCTGGCGGAAGGCGTTGGGCTGGCGCTCAGCTCCGGTTTCGCTTTGACCCTTTGTGCCATTCTCTCCTACCGCCTGCTCGATTTCGGCTCGGCATGGGCATGGTTCGGGATCTCACGATGGATCGGTCCGCAGGAAACGGCGCTCTGGCCAGTCATCGCACAAGGGATCTCCTTGCTTTTCGGCACGCCCAGCGATCCCGGGGAGGGACTGCTGGTCTCACCTCTGAAAATCTGCGTGCTTGCCGCCACGCTCGAAATCGGCTTTGCGCGAGGCCGTGAATGGCGGGCACGCACGCTGGACGTTTAGGCCTGCTTTCGTCTGAGTTTTCCTATCGCGCACCAAGACGAAGCGGAATGGAAAGTGCGGCGGGGCGGGACGCGGCGAAACTGATGCGCGCCGAAAGCCGTCCTGCAACCGGCGCCGGTACAAGGAATTTCTCCTCGATCAAGGTGTTCTCGCCTTTCGAAAGCGGTGTCAGCGAGGCGATGCCGCAGCCGTTGATCGGTGTTGCCTTCGGATCGAGTTCGCGACTGACATTGTTAGACAGTGTCACATCCAGCGGCAACCACCGGCGTCCTTCGCCATCGACCAGACTGATCTGACACTGGGACCAATCTTCCCCGATGTCTTTCACCGCCGTTGCGCTCAGCCGAAGGATGACCAGCCGTCGTTCCCCGGGAAGCCGAAGCGGCATATCCTTGCCATCGCCCAGCAGACGCGCCGCCTCGACCTGCCACAGCGCTCCGGCGTAGATGCGATCGCCTGCATTGCCGACGATCTCGATTTCATTACGGCGTTGATATTCCTGAAAGCTGCGCCAGGCGCTCAGCGAGAAAGCCAGCACCACCAGGGCAGGCAGGCTGATAAACGAAATCCACCACAATGTGCGTTCGCGATCAGCGCCCATCATTGCCGATCTCCAATACCGCTTGGGAGACAATCTTGTCCGCATCAATAGCGATATCGAGCTGGTCGCTGAGTTGCGGGAAATATTGCCTGGCCAAGAGTAGCGACATTCGTGAGGTCTCCACCTCCGGCAACTCGAAAACGAATATGCCCGACATCGGCAAGCCAGGTTGGATGGTCTTGGTCGACAGGGCGCCCGGCACACCGTCCACCCGCGTAGACTGCCTGTATGAGCGGCCGGATGCGCCGACGATTGCCGCGGCCTGGAGGGGCGAAGTCTCGGTCGATGCAGCAGCGTCCACTGTGACGACAAGCCAGACACCCGAGGTGCTGCGCTCCACCTTCCGTCCGAAGCTCTCATAGGAGAGCACCTTGGCCTTGCGAACCTGGGAGACTTGACCACTGAACGCGCGCCCGGAGACCGTTTCCCCCGCATGTCCGCGCGTGACGATCGGACCTGTCAGCATGGCGTAGGATGGCGTCGTTTCCTTTAGCGCTATCAGAACGACCACCGAAAGCGCGACGAGAGCAGCGTAGAACACCGCGCGGATCATGGTGCTCCCTCGACGGATGCGCCACCGGACAATGGTAGGACGACTCTCGCGACAGCGCCCTTCGCAAACCAACCCGGTGCCGCATAGAGGTTATCGCGCGGACGAAAAGCCTCACCGTGAACAGAGAGGTCCAGTGAGGATGGCACCGGAGCATCTGCGGGAAGTTCCCACACGGCTGTAACCATCTCTGGCATCACCGGCTGCAAGTCGCCCAGTAGATCACGATCCCGATCGAGATAGAACGCCGGTCGCGGTGCATCCTTAATGTTGTCCAGCTTGATAAGGTCGCCATAGATGTTTGAGCTTTCTGCGGACAGGTTCTCAAGGCGCATTTCGACAGCAACTGCCTGTTTCCTGGGCGTGACCTTCAGCCCGTTCGGCGTGAGCGCGATGATACGAGCAGATTCCAGCGCCACTTGCCAACGCCCGGCATCGATAGTCTTTTTAGCTTCCACCACCGGGACAAGCTCGCTCTCGCGCCGCTCATACATGGAATAACCAAGCGACAGGCCGGCGGCAACAAGACCGCCCGCCCCTGCAATCAGTTTCCGCAGACGCCCTCTTCGAGCCTGTGTTTCAGCGTTCCCCACCATTGCCGATCAGCGATAGCCGCCCTTGTGAAGTCTACTCCAACATCCGCTGAAGACGCGAACCCAAAGTCTTCAACGCAATTCCGGCCCAAGAATGACGCCGGAAATGCAGATCCTATTTCTTCTGGTCTAGCGTATGACGGCCGAAGTCCGGCGCATCGACATCCTGGCCTGCCTGCACGATGGAGCGGCGAATATCGCGGGTGCGGGAAAAAAGCTCGAACAGCTTGTCGCCCTCGCCCCAGCGGATCGCGCGCTGCAGATAGGCAAGATCTTCCGAAAACCGCGCCAGCATTTCAAGGATCGCATCCTTGTTGTGGAGGCAGATATCGCGCCACATGGTGGGGTCCGACGCAGCCAATCGGGTAAAGTCGCGAAAGCCGGACGCCGAATATTTGATGACTTCCGATTCCGTTACCGTCGAAAGATCGTCCGCCGTGCCAACGATATTGTAGGCGATGATGTGGGGAAGATGCGAGACGATCGCCAGCACCTTGTCGTGGTGCTCCGGGTCCATCTCGTCGACCCGTGAGCCGAGCGCCAGCCAGAAGCCTTTCAGACGATCAAGAGCTTCAGCATCCGTACCGGGCAGCGGCGTGAAGATGCACCAGCGATCACGGAAGAGACCGGAAAAACCGGCATCCGGGCCAGATTTTTCCGTACCCGCCAGCGGGTGGCCGGGAATGAAGTGAACATGCTCCGGCATATGAGGCGCCATCTGGGCAATCACGGAGGCCTTGGTGGAGCCGACATCGGTGACGATCGCGCCCACCTTCAGATGCGGCGCAATCTGCTTTGCCACCTCTTCGGATGCGCCAACGGGAACCGAGACGATAATAAGATCGGCGTCGCTCACCGCATCGGCGACCGAGACGGTGTAGGAGGTGCCGAGTTTCAGTTCCTCGGCACGCTTCAGCGTTTCTTCCCGGCGTGTGGAGACGACGACCTCGCGCGCAAGTCCAAATTCCTTGATATCGCGGGCAATCGACGAGCCGATGAGGCCAATGCCGATCAGCGCGATGCGTTCGAACAGAATGCCTTCCATCACGCCTGACCCATAAACTCTTTGAGCGCTGCGATGACGCCGAGGTTCGCCTCTTCCGAGCCGACTGTCATGCGAAGAGCATTGGCAAAGCCATAACCACGCACGGCACGTAAGATATAGCCACGGCGGCTCAGGAATTCGTCGGCATCGGCTGCGCGCTTGCCGTCCTCATCCGGGAAATGAATGAGAACGAAGTTGGTAACCGACGGCGTGACCTTCAGGCCGAGTTCGGTAAAGACCGAGGTCAATCTGTCTAGCCACAGCAGGTTATGCGCCACGGCCTGCTGCATGAAGGCCTGATCGCGAATGGCTGCAGCGCCAGCGGCAATCGCCGGCGCGTTCATGTTGAACGGACCACGCACTCGGTTCAGCGCATCGATGATGGCAGACGGGGCGTACATCCAGCCGACGCGCAGCGCTGCCAGACCATAGACCTTGGAGAAAGTGCGGGTCATGACGACGTTGGCATTGCCGGAAACCAGCTCAAGGCCGGCTTCGTAATCATTCTTGCGCACATATTCGGCGTAAGCCGCGTCAAGAACCAGAATGACGTTCTTTGGCAGGGTGGCCTGGAGACGGCGGATTTCCGAGACGGGAACATAAGTGCCGGTCGGATTGCCAGGATTGGCGATGAACACCATCTTCGTGTTCGGTGTCACCGCATCGAGAATCGCGTCGACATTGACCGTGCAGTCGGTCTCTTTCACGGTAATTGGCTTGGCACCCGCACCCATGATCTGGATCTTGTAGACGAGAAAGCCATGCTCGGTGATGATCGCCTCGTCGCCCGCGCCAAGATAGACATGGCAGAGCAGGCCGAGCAGTTCATCGGAGCCATTGCCGCAGATAATGTTGGCAGGGTTCAAGCCGTGCACATCGGCGATCGCCTGGCGTAGCGCCACCGCCTGACCGTCCGGATAGATTTCCAGATTGGAGGCCGCCGCCTTGAACGCCTCGATGGCCTTGGGACTGGCGCCAAGCGGCGTTTCGTTGGAGGAGAGCTTATAGACCTTCGCAACACCATCCACATGCTCCTTACCCGGAACATAGGCGGCGATGTCCAGTATGCCTGGACGCGGAACAGGTTGGTTAAGCTCTGCACTCATTTCATCGACCTTCGAAAAAGCGCCGGGAAATCCGGCCTGACAATGCCGAAGGCATTAGACTGGAAGCAACCCGTTGTCGAGTATCAGCGCGGCTTTTGCTGTTTCCGACCCTGCGTCAATGTGGTTCGGGTACTAGGCACGCCTTGCGGCGCCAGTACCGGGACGAAGACGCGACGGGACGCTCGCTGTGTCACCGGAAGACCCTGATAGAGCCGCTTTTGCGCTTCAACGATGATGACGCCGGAAAAGACCGGCCATAGCCTGCGCCCGATCGTCTCCATGTAGCGGCGAAACTTCAACACGGACCGCACCTTGGACGGCGGGAAGAACAGCGCTTCGGCAGAGGCGCCAGGGGTAAAGTTCGTCTCGCGGAGAAGGGCCGTCAACTGGCTGCGGGAATAGGGGCGTCCGGAACCGAAGGGCGTATGCTCCATGCGCGCCCACACACCTCGCCGATTGGGCACCACGATAACCAGACGGCCGCCGGGCGCCAAAACGCGCCAGAGTTCCTTGAGAGCCTCGCGCGGATTTTCGACGAATTCCAGCGAGTGGATCATCAACACGCGGTCGATCGAGGAATCGGGCAGCGGCAGTTCCTCGTCGAAGACAAGAGCTGTGGAGGAGAGTTCGCCCGCCGGCCAGTTCACCGCGCCCTGCCCTGCGGGCATGAAGGCAAAGGTGCGTTCGGTGTCGTGGCGGAACCGATCGAGAAACGGCACCGCATAGCCGAGCCCGACGAGGCGCTCATCCGGAAGCGTCGGCCACAGCGTCGACAGCGCCATGGTGATCGCCTGTTCGGCAGAACGGCCAAGCGGGGAATGATAAAATTCGCGCAGATCGACGATATCGGTGTTCATCGCTGGAATGTAGCGGGTCGCGAAAGGACTTCAAGCTTGGACTTCAAGCGCGTGTCACCTAAATAGAAGAGACGGGTTTATTGCGAGATAGGGAGCCAACCATGAAGCCGCTGGATATCGAAGTCTTTCCGTGCCGAAGTGACAATTTTGGTGTGCTGCTGCATGACAGCGAAAGCGGAACGACGATTACCATCGACGCTCCAGAAGAAGCGCCGATCCTGGACGCTCTCAAGCGCCGCGGCTGGCAGTTGACCCACATCTTCACCACCCACCACCATCAGGATCATGTGGATGCCAACCTGGCTTTGAAAGAGCGCTTCCACTGCGAAATCCGGGGGCCGCATGACGAGGCGGTCGCCATTCCCGGTCTCGACAAGACCGCTGCCGACGGCGATGAATTCGAGATTGCCGGGCGTCGCGTGCAGATCATCTCCACGCCGGGACATACCGCCGGACATATCTGCTACTATCTTCCAGATGACGGCCTGCTCTTTGCCGCAGATACGCTGTTTGCCATGGGCTGTGGCCGCCTGTTCGAGCGCCCAGCCGCCGATATGTGGCACTCTTTCCAAAAGCTTATGGCGCTCCCGGATGACACCCTAGTCTACTTCGGTCACGAATATACGCTCTCCAACGCCCGCTTTGCTGTGACGGTCGATCCCGAGAACGAAGCATTGACGCGCCGCCTGAGTGACGTCGAAGCATTGCGCAACGAGGGCCGCTTCACCATTCCGACGACGATAGCGCTCGAGAAGCAGACCAACCCCTATATGCGCGTGGCTGACGCCAGCATTCGTGCTCATCTTGGCTTGGAAGGTGCTACTGACGAGGATGTCTTTGCTGAGATCAGAGCCCGCAAGGACAAGTTCTGATGGCGGTAGAACAATCCGCTGCTGCCATCATCGCCGCACTCAATCTCAAGCCGCATCCCGAAGGTGGCTTTTATCGCCAGACGTTTCGCGATCCCGATGGCCCGGAGCGCGGTCATTCGACGGCGATCTATTATCTGCTCGAAAAGGGCCAGCGATCGCACTGGCACAAGGTGATCGACGCGGTTGAAATCTGGCACTATTACGCCGGCTCAGCCCTATCGCTTCATATGTGCGAAGATGGAAAGAATGTCTCGACCGTGCGGCTTGGGCCAGCGGTGCTGGACGGTGAACAACCGCAGGCGATCGTGCCGGCAAACTGGTGGCAGGCAGCGGAAAGCCTTGGCGAGTTCACCCTCGTTGGCTGCACCGTCGCGCCCGGCTTCGTTTTCGACAGCTTTGTCATGGCAGAGCCCGGCTGGGCGCCGGGTTAATCGCCTGCCCGTCAGCCGCCATACTTTGTCGCGGTGATATAGACCTGACCGACCTTTGTCGGGATCCGGGCATAGACCGGCGCATAGAGATCCATGCTGCTGGCCTTGGCGAACCAAACCTCCATGGAGATTGACTTCAGATATTCGATATCCTTGCGGCCCTTGCGGAAGCCGGATTTCGGAACATAGCGCATGTTGCAGACAACAGCGTCGCCTGAGAAGCCATTGGTCTTGAACGGTTTCGTTCCACTGGAACTCAGCACCAGATCGAGACGCGACTCACCATCATAGATCGGCAACCGGCTGGGGCAGATACGGCCGCCAACCGGGAAGATCAGGCCGGAAATCGGATCGAGCACGGAACGAAGATCGCGATCCTTCACGTCCACCCAATTGTCCGGCCGCGCCTTCGGTGCCGGATTGACGGTCGTGGAGGTGACGTTGCCATTCCGATACTGCACATCATAGGTGCGGGTGCGTTTGCCGTCCTTATACACCAGCGAATATTCGTTGGCCTGCATGCGGTTGCCGCGCTTGGCGCCAGAGACAGTCGTCTTGCCGGAAATATCCTTGAGCACGCTGGCAATGCCCGCCGAACTGAAAGAGCCGGAAATCGAGTATGTCGAGCCGTTCATCTTCGTCGAAAAGTTGGCGCGCGCGATCGGCAACGGTCCGAGCGCGATTGAGTATTCGCTGTCATGGCGCGATTCGGCGGCCAATGCGGGCGTAAGGCCGCAAAGCACGAGCGCTGTCACGGCAAAAAGTCTTTGTGCATGGACGATCATAGAGATACCACCTCGGCAACGGCGAAAGCCGTGCATTTCCGGCGATCATATACGCTGACTTGTGGCAATAAAAAAGCGGAAGCCACAGCAAAACCGGTGAAATCGCGCACAAAAAGGCGCGAGCGGCTTGACTGCACGGACGGCTCTGACTATAGAACCGCAACTTTCCAATCATCGGCTGTTGGATTGCGAACCGGATTTTGCCGGAGAGCAGACTGATAGTCTTACAGTGACAACGAATAGGTGTACCCATGTCCCGTGTATGCGAATTGACCGGCAAGGGCGTCCAGACGGGCAACAACGTCAGCCACGCCAATAACAGAACCAAGCGCCGGTTCCTCCCGAACCTTTGCCAGGTTACTCTGATTTCCGATTCTCTCGGCCAGCGTTTCCGTCTGCGCGTTTCCGCAGCCGCTCTTCGCTCCGTTGAACATCGTGGCGGCCTCGATGCCTTCCTTTTGAAGTCTGACGAAAACGAGCTCTCGATGCGCGCCCGCCTGCTGCGTCGCCAGATCGCAAAGAAGACCGCTGAAGCCGCTTAATAGCCGCTCAAACGTCTATCCTTTTCAAAAGGCTTGAATGGCTCTGCCGCTCAAGCCTTTTGTCTGTTTTAGGGGTAGCGGATGCCTTTGCGTCCAGCTTCCCTGTTTTTCGCGCAAGGCTGCATCGCTGTTTGAGACGGCTCGCCGCTTGCATATGTTCGCTCCAACTGGTGGCATCACCCAGGATAAAAAAATGCCTTATCTGCGCCAAACATTTATCTATGTGCTGCTGATGACCCTCGTCGTCGTCGCATCGAATATTCTCGTTCAGTATCCGCTGTCCGGCACGCTCTTCGGCATCAATCTTGGTGATCTTCTCACCTGGGGTGCTTTCACCTACCCTGTCGCCTTTCTGGTCACGGATCTGACCAATCGGCAGTTCGGCCCCTCCATTGCGCGTCGCGTCGTGCTGGCCGGCTTCATCGTTGGCGTCACGCTATCCTTCTGGACCTCGCTGCCGCGGATCGCGATTGCTTCCGGCACCGCTTATCTGATCGGCCAGTTGCTCGACATTTCGGTGTTCAATCGTCTGCGTCGCCAAAGCTGGTGGCGTGCGCCGCTGGCAGGCTCCATGTTCGGCTCCGTACTCGATACCATGCTGTTCTTCTCGATCGCCTTTGCAGCGAGCTTTGCCTTCATTGGTCCGAACGATGCCTTCGCCATCGAGAATGCGCCGATCCTTGGCATCTTCTCAACTGAAGCCCCGCGCTGGATCTCCTGGGCGCTCGGCGATCTGTCGGTGAAGGTTCTCGTCGGACTCGTCCTCTTGCTACCCTACGGCGCTCTGATGAACACGCTCAAACCCATGCCGCCAGCACGCTCGATCTAAGCCAACCGTCGCTACATAAAGTCTTGGATTTCGAAATAAAGCAGTGAAGGCTGATCGCCTCCGCTGCTTTATTTGATTTACAGCCAGCAGCGCCAGAAACGCTCTAAAACTTCAACCGCTCACGGAAGAACACGAGCGCGACGATGAGGCCTGTCGAGGCGCCGATCAGCACGTCGAGAAAACGGGCAAGGCCCGCGACCTGTGGCCCCATCAACAGCACAAGCATGGCTGATGCGCCGGCCTGTATCGGCACCACAGGCGCCATGCCGAAGGCAGCAGCGATCATCATGGCGACGAAGGTGGCTGACGCCATCCGGACCGCCGCAAGATCTGCCGGGATCATCAGCGCAAGCTCGCCCACCAGAATGCCGACGGTGACGCCAACGATCAGGCCTAAACCCTGACGGATCTGGCTTGGAATGCCCGGCGCCAGACAGATCAACGCGCTGATCGCAGCGAAGACGGGCTGCTGATGGCCGAGCAAATATCGTGAGGCCCAGAACGCAAAAGCGGCAGCCAGGGCTGCCGCAAGTGCACGAGTGAATGCTGATTGGAGACGCTCGGCGATCTGCCTGAGCATATCGCTTAGTCCTTCTTGGACGGAACGACGCGCAAAGCCAGTTCGCGAAGCTGTGTCGGCGTCGCAGGCGACGGCGCATTCATCAGCAAGTCCTGCGCCTGCTGGTTCATCGGGAACAGCGTGATTTCGCGCAGGTTCTTTGCCCCGACCAGCAGCATGACCACACGGTCGATACCGAAAGCACAGCCGCCATGCGGAGGTGCGCCATACTGGAAGGCACGGTAAAGACCGCCGAAGCGCTCTTCCACGTCGCTCTGCGACAGACCGACTTTTTCGAACGCCTTCACCATCAGTTCCGGAGACTGGTTACGGATGGAGCCAGACGCAATCTCGAAGCCGTTGCAGACGGCGTCGTACTGGTAGGCCTTGATCGACAGCGGATCCTGACCGTCCAGCGCTTCCATACCGCCCTGCGGCATGGAGAAGGGGTTGTGGGCGAAGTCGATCTTCTTGTCTTCTTCGTTATATTCGAAGAAGGGGAAGTCGACGATCCAGCACAGCTCGAAACGGTCACGATCAACGAGGTTCAGTTCCTCACCGGCGCGGGTGCGGGCTTCACCGGCAAACTTGTAGAACTTGGCAGGATCGCCCGCCACGAAGAAGCAGGCATCACCGGCTTCCAGGCCAAGCTGCGTGCGCAGTGCCTCGGTGCGCTCCTCGCCGATATTCTTGGCAAGCGGACCAGAGCCTGCGATCTTGCCGTCCTCTTCCTTCCAGAAGATATAGCCGAGGCCCGGCTGGCCCTGACCCTGCGCCCAGGCATTCATGCGGTCGCAGAACGCGCGGCTGCCGCCGGTCTTGGCAGGGATTGCCCAGACTTCGACCTTCGGGTTCGACGCGATCATGTTGGCGAAGACCTTGAAGCCGGAACCAGCGAAATGCTCGGTCACGGCCTGCATGACGATCGGGTTGCGCAGGTCCGGCTTGTCGGAGCCGTATTTGCGGATCGCTTCGTCGTAAGGAATGCGCGGCCATTCTTTTGTGACGGGTTTGCCTTCGGCGAACTGCTCCAGAACCGATGTCATCATCGGCTCCATGGTTGCCCAGACATCTTCCTGCGTCACGAAGCTCATTTCCACGTCGAGCTGGTAGAACTCGCCCGGCAGACGGTCCGCACGCGGATCTTCATCACGGAAGCAAGGCGCAATCTGGAAGTAGCGGTCGAAGCCTGCCACCATCAGAAGCTGTTTATACTGCTGCGGCGCCTGCGGCAGAGCGAAGAACTTGCCTTCGTGAATACGGCTCGGCACGAGAAAGTCGCGCGCGCCTTCCGGCGAGGAAGCCGTCAGGATCGGAGTTGTGTATTCGGCAAAGCCAGCCTCGGCCATGCCATTGCGCATTGCGGAGATAATTTGGGTTCGCTTGACGATGTTCTTGTGAAGAGTATCGCGGCGAAGATCGAGGAAGCGATACTTCAGGCGAACGTCTTCCGGATAGTCAGGCTCACCGAAGACCGGCAGCGGCAATTCCTTGGCAACGCCCAGCACTTCGATCTCTTGTGCATAGAGCTCGATTTCGCCGGTTGCCATGCCCTTGTTGACGGTATCGTCCGAACGCGCCTTCACTGTGCCGTCGATGCGGATCACCCACTCGCCGCGCACAGTCTCAGCCGCCTTGAAAGCCGGGCTGTCGGGATCGGCAACCACCTGGGTAATGCCGTAATGGTCGCGAAGGTCGATGAAGAGAACGCCGCCATGGTCTCGAACGCGATGCACCCAACCGGAAAGACGGACGGTCTCGCCGACGTGAGACTTGCGAAGAGCGGCACAGGTGTGGCTGCGGTAGCGATGCATGATTGTATCCTGAAGAAGCGTGTCATGGCCTCTGGGGCCGACTTTCGAAATTTGGCGGAAAAGCGCATGGCTGAACCGATTTGTCAAGGAAAAGCGCCACGCACGAGGCTTTGCCGCCCGGCCAGAACTTACTGCCGAACGCCAAAGAGAGGCGGATAAGAAGAAAATACGGCACGAGATCGACGATTGGCGGGGCAAAAGCGTGGAGTAAAGCCGCCTCTGATATTGACATGCGGCGCCCAAAGGGAAAGTAAGACGGAGTGTTTTCCAGGACTGGCCAAACGTAATGATTGAAACGACAGCAGCACTCGCCGACGCTTGCAAGGAGCTGGCGAAATCGGAATTCGTCACCATCGACACCGAGTTTCTCCGCGAAACCACCTTCTGGCCGCAGCTCTGTCTCGTGCAGATGGCAAGCCCCACGCTCGAAGTGCTGGTGGACCCGATGGTGAAGGGTATCGATCTGACGCCGCTGTTCGAACTGATGGCCGATCCGAATGTGGTGAAGGTTTTTCACGCCGCCCGCCAGGATATCGAGATCATCTATCATCTCGGCGGCCTCATCCCCCATCCGATCTTCGACACGCAGGTCGCAGCCATGGTTTGCGGCTTCGGCGATTCGATCTCTTACGATCAACTGGTGCAGAAGACCAAGAACGTCCAGATCGACAAGTCCTCCCGCTTTACCGATTGGAGCCGCCGTCCGCTCTCGGAAAAGCAACTGGATTATGCGCTGGCGGACGTCACCCATCTGCGCGATGTCTATATGGCGCTGAAGTTGCAGTTGGAGCGCGAAGGGCGCTCATCCTGGCTGAAGGAAGAGATGGATATTCTGGAAGCGCGCGAGACCTATGACATGCATCCCGACGATGCATGGCTGCGTCTGAAGTCGCGGCTTCGCAAGCCGACCGAGCTTGCCATCCTGAAATTCGTTGCAGCCTGGAGAGAGCGCGAAGCACGCTCGCGCAACGTTCCGCGTTCGCGCGTGCTCAAAGACGATGCGATTTTCGAGATCGCTCAGCAGCAGCCGAAGGATGCGGAAGCGCTGTCACGCCTGCGCACCGTTCCAAAGGGTTGGGAGCGCTCCACCTCCGGCACGGCCATCATCGAGACGGTCAATGCGGCACTAGCCCTTCCCAAGGCCGACATGCCGCAGGCCCCGCGCCACAGCCATTCGCCGGAAGGCTCGGGTGCCGCCGTAGAACTGTTGAAGGTGCTCTTGAAGCTTTCGGCGGACAAGCACGGTGTCGCCGCCAAGGTGATCGCCAACAGCGAGGATCTCGACAAGATCGCATCCGAAGGCGAAAAGGCAGAGGTTCAGGCGCTCTCGGGCTGGCGTCGTGAACTCTTCGGTGAGCCCGCTTTGAAGCTCATCCGCGGAGAAGTCGCCCTTCGCTTTGCAGGCAAGAAGGTCGAGGCAGTCGAGATGCCAGCCCAGGGTCAGGCCACCGAATAAGGTGAAAAGCGGGGATCGTGCAAAACTGCCACAACCGCGCCTCTTCATGATCGATCGCTTGAACATCTCTTTTGGCGGCATCTGATCCGCATTATGATCCCGCACCGGGAGGAATCGACCTGCTCACTTGGGAGGAAGTGACACCCAATCCCCTCAGTTAAGGGCAGATGATGAGAAAAATTCTGGCGATGCTGGACTATGTCGTGCTGTTTCTGGCGGTTGCCGGAAGCGGCGTGGTCTATGCATTCCTCGAATATGGCGGCGGCGCATTTATTGGGGCAACCTACGCCCTATTCGCCTGCGCGCCGATTCTCGCCTTTGAACGTGGCCAAATTCTCCCGGGCCTTTCTAAAAAGATCAGCATGCTGCCGACCCCCGCTTATATTGCGGTCGGCATGGTCGTCTATGTCATCCTCGTCTTTTGTGGATTCGGTCTCGGCGGCACCATTCTGTGGGCGACCGGCGTTCTTCCCACAAGCTGGGCGCGCGCCGTGCATGCGGAAATGCAGACGATGGTGTTTACGCTGGGTGTCTGCGCCATCATCGTCTTCATCATGCGAGTGCGAGAGCTCCTGGGACGCGACATCTTCATAGACCTGATCCTGGGACGCTATCGCAGGCCGGTCAGCGAAGAACGCGTCTTTCTCTTCATCGATCTCGTCGGTTCCACCTCCTTTGCCGAGACCCATGGAGACCTCAAGGCACAGGAGTTTCTAGGGGAGCTTTTCTCCGCCTATGCCGCTCCGGTCAGGAAACATGGCGGCGTCATCGACGACTATATCGGCGACGCGGCTATCATCACCTGGCCCTATCATCTCGCGATCCGTCGTGCGGCCTGCATCAACTGCGTCTTCGATATCCTGTCGCAAATCGAAAGCAGCCGTGCGACCTGGATTGCCCAGTTCGGTACTGTACCGAAGCTTCGTTTCGCCATTCACGGCGGGCCGGTGATCACGGCCGAAATCGGCGTGGACCATCACAAGATCACCTATTTCGGCGATACGGTGAACACGACGGCACGACTGGAATCGCTGAGCAAAATGCTTGGCCACCCCATTCTGATCTCATCCGATCTTGCCCATCAACTTCTCCTGCCCAAGGGCATAAAGAGCGAGTATCTCGGCGAACATGCCGTCAAAGGTCGCGGTCAGACACTTGGTGTCTGCGCCCTCAGCCGCCAGCCGACGTTGTAAGAAACAAAGGCCGTCATCAAAGCTTCAAAGTGATTTTGTGCGCCTGTCACAAAGCCCGCCTATCGGTCCATTGCTCCTCCACAGCATCGGCCCGAAAATCGGAATCGATTTTCGGAAAGCACGATGTGTAGATCCAAAAAGTTAGAGCGTCCTTTGTGCGTCCTAAAGGAAGCACGCCGCTCTATGCAACAGACAGGTATGCTCCATGAAAAAAATCCTGCTTTCTTCAGTTGTCTTCCTCACGCTCGGAACCCTCAATGCGCTTGCCGCTGAGAAAGAGTTTTCGGCAAAGCTCGTATCGCAGGCCATTCTGCCAGCCAAAACGATCATCCCGGCACCGGCCGATGCTCCGGACTTTTTGAAAAGTGCAGGCAAGTTCACCACGCCAGACCGCAAACGTGCGGACGGCCTCGGCACTGTGCCGGGCAAGGACGGCGTTCGTCAGACTGGCCTCTCCATGCCGTTCGACGGTCAGGCGATGCAGGGCTTTTCCGGCATCAAGGCCATGGACGATGGTACCTTCTGGAGCCTCTCCGACAACGGCTTTGGCTCAAAGCTGAACTCCAGCGATGCGATGCTGATGCTTCACCACCTGAAATTCGACTGGGATGCCGGCAAGGTGAACGCGCTCGAAACGGTCTTCCTGTCCGATCCCGACAAAAAGGCACCCTTCCCGATCGTCATGGAAGGTTCGGATAAGCGCTACCTGACAGGCGCGGATTTCGACGTGGAATCCATCCAGCCGGTCGCGGATGGTTTCTGGGTCGGCGAAGAGTTCGGGCCCTATATTCTGAAGTTCAGCCGAGAAGGCAAGCTGACGGATGTGATCGCTACCAAGGCCGGTGATATCGAAGTCAAATCTCCCGACAACCCGATGCTGGCGCTCCCTGGCAACCCTACCCAGAAACTTCCCGCCTTCAACCTGAAGCGCTCTGGTGGCTTTGAAGGCATGGCGATGTCAAAGGATGGCACGAAAATTTATGGCCTGCTGGAAGGCCCGCTCTACACCGCTGACGGTCAGGTCGAAAAGACGGAAGACGGTGCAACTGGCCTGCGTATCATCGAACTCGACGTCGCGTCTAAGGCATGGACGGGCCGCACATGGCTCTATCCTCTAGCAGAAGGTGGCGAGGCAATCGGCGACTTCAACATGCTGGACGACAGCACTGCGCTGGTGATCGAGCGCGATAACGGTGCCGGTACGTCCGACAAGGCCTGTGCCGACCCGAAGAAGCCGGAGCCGAACTGCTTTGCAGCACCTGCCAAGGTGAAACGCATCTATAAGATCGAGTTCAACGACGCCAATGTCGGCAAGGCCGCCCGGAAGATCGGCTACATCGATCTGATGAAGATCGCCGATCCCGACACGAAAGCTCGCCAGGGCTCCGAGAACGGCATCTACACCATGCCTTTCGTCACCATTGAAAACGTCGACCGTGTCGATGCCAACCATATCATCGTCGGCAATGACAACAACCTACCCTTCTCGGCCGGTCGTGCGCTGGACAAGGCAGACGACAATGAGTTCGTCATCCTGGACGTGAAAGACCTGCTCGACGCGAAGTGACGATTACGAGCGTCGCCCTCTCGGCGGCGCTCTCTCCCTTCAGCGAAGCTTATTATCCGCGCTAAGTGTTCACAGATTACTCGAAAACGAAGGCCAGCCGCTTTCCCGTCAGCTTCGCCAACTGCTGCAGGCGTCCGTCCAGCCGCTCGCCAGCGAAATCGCAATACTCGTGCGGCACGACGAATTCCAGATCGAGATCCGGGTTATCCGACTTGCGGAACCGCAGGTGATCCACCACGCCCGGCATGGAGGCCGAGAAGAGGTAGACGACGCGGAGCAGCCCGCCCAGCAGTTTGGCAAGCTCCAGCAGCCGCGGCCCGGCCATGTCGGCAAGCGACTGCGTCGTGCCATTATCGTTCAGGCCTTCGAAGCGATAATAATTGGCGAGCGCAATAAAGGCGCGGCCTGGATGGGTGATCGACACGAATGATGAATGAGCAATGACGTTCAGAGCTTGTAGCCCGCGGTAATCCGGATGGGCGCGCCAACTGATATCCGCCAGCAAGCATGCCGCCTGCCGGTATCGTCCTTCTTCTTCCGTTTCATCGATGCCGAATACAGGGACCGTTCTGCCGGTCCAATCCGCGAGTTCACGGGCGTGCTCGGGAGACCGGGCGCGCAGAACCGCCAGTTCGTCGGCTGCGACCAATAGCGGATCCGCGGTCTTGTCCGTCTCGGACAACAGCGAGTAAAGATAACCTTCACGCACGCCCTGCGCCGAGAACGCAATCTTTGCCGGCTTCATGGCTTCTAGCACTTCACGCATGGCAACCGCGCCAAATGGCAGCAGCGATCGGCGGTTCTTGGAAACGGCCTGCCAGGCCGGGTCCTTGCTGTCCTTAGAGGCGATGACCTCATTCAAGAAATTGAGCATCTCCTGAAGCGGGAGCTCGTAGCCCTGCATCATGTGCAGGGGGTAGTGAGTGATCTCCATATGGAGCTTGGCGATGTTTCGCCATGTGCCGCCGACGGCATAGAAGGTGCGACCTTCCCCCGCAGCCAGCAAATCGGCACTTTTCTTGACCTGCTTCTTGGCAAAAGCCGTCGCCTTTTCGAGGGAGCCACCTGCCTGTTCGGAGAGCCTTAAGCCGCCGAGCGGCAGCGTGATACCCTTGCCGCAGGTGTTTCCCCTGATGTCGATCAATTCGAGCGATCCGCCACCCAAGTCGCCGGCAATGCCATCGGGATCGTGAAACCCGCTGATGACGCCATAGGCCGAATAGAGAGCCTCACGCTCGCCGGAGAGAACCTCGATCTCGCATCCGAGAATCTCTTCCGCATCGCGAATGAAGTCAGGTCCGTTTTCGGCTTCTCGTGCTGCTGCGGTGGCCAAGACATGCACCTGGGTGGCCTGCGCCTGATCGGACAACGCGCGAAAACGGCGCAACGTCATCAGCGCTCGCCTTACGCCTTCATCGTCCATGCGCCCGGTCAGCGCCAGCCCCTTGCCCAGACCGCAAAGTACCTTTTCGTTGAACAGCACCACAGGCGCGCGCGATAGACCTTCATAAACGACAAGGCGAACCGAGTTCGAACCGATGTCGATGACGGAAACGGGGGCAAGGCCGACGAGCCGCCCCTGTGCTTCTGATCGTGTCATTCAGCCTGTTTCTTGCGGGAAGAGATCAACCCGGCAATCAGTTTTGGCGCACTGGATTTCAAAGCTTCACCACGTCCGGACAGGCTGGGATTGGTCATGAAATAGTGCTGCGCGTTGAACGGTTCCTCGCCCTTGCGCACCTCGATACGCCTGGACGTTCCGTCGGGAAGTATCTCGTAGCTCTGCTGGTTGTCAATGAGATTGCCGAGCATGATCTGTGAAAGAACCTGTTCATGCACAGTCGGATTGACGAGTGGCACGAGGGTCTCGACGCGTCGATCGAGGTTACGGGGCATCATATCGGCAGAACCGATATAGACCAGCGCCTTGTCCGACGGGAGGCCTTGGCCATTGCCGAAGCAGAAAATGCGGCTGTGCTCGAGGAAGCGACCAACGATCGATTTGACGCGGATATTGTCAGAAAGACCAGGGACCTGCGGGCGAAGGCAGCAAATGCCGCGCACGACCAGATCGATCTCCACACCCGCAGCGCTTGCCCGATAAAGCGCATCGATGATTTCCGGGTCGACCAGAGAATTCATCTTCATCCAGATCGCAGCCGGCGCGCCGTTCTTGGCATGCTCGATTTCGTCGTTGATATGCTTCAAGATGCGCGGGCGCAACGTATAGGGCGAAACCGCCAGCTTCATGCCCTCTTCCGGCTCGCCATAGCCGGTGATGAAGTTGAAGATATTGGCCATGTCATGGGCGATTTTCGGATTGCAGGTGAAGAAGGACAAATCCGTGTAGATCTTCGCCGTCACCGGATGGTAGTTGCCAGTACCAAGATGGCAATAGGTGCGTAGTTTGCCATCTTCACGACGCACAACCATAGACATCTTCGCGTGGGTCTTGAGTTCGATGAAGCCGAAGACGACCTGCACGCCGGCGCGCTCCAGATCGCGTGCCCAGCGGATATTGGCCTCTTCGTCGAAACGCGCCTTCAATTCGACGAGCGCCGTCACCGACTTTCCGAGTTCGGCGGCATCGATCAGAGCGCGAACGATCGGGCTGTCATTGGAGGTGCGGTAAAGCGTCTGCTTGATCGCCAGAACGTCCGGATCGCGCGCCGCCTGCAGCAGGAACTGCACGACGACGTCGAAGCTTTCGTAAGGATGGTGAACCACCATGTCCTTTTCGCGAATGGCGGCCAGGCAGTCGCCCATATGTTCGCGAACACGCTCCGGGAAGCGAGCGTTGTAGGCTTCAAATTTGAGATCTTCGCGTGGTGCTTTCGCCAGTTCCGAAATCGTGTTGAGCGCAAGCAAGCCCGGCAGGACGGCCACGCGGTTTTCCGGAACGTCCAGCTCCTGGACAACGAATTGGCGAAGCGACTGCGGCATTTCGCTATCGGTTTCGATACGGATCACCGAACCACGGCGGCGACGCTTCAGCGCGCTTTCGAAGTAGCGAACCAAATCTTCGGCCTCTTCTTCCAGCTCGATATCGCTGTCGCGGATGATGCGGAATGTGCCGAAGCCCTTGACGGTGTAGCCCGGGTAGAGCCGGTGGATGAAGAGCCCCACCACATCTTCGAGCGTGATGTAACGGATCGCCGTCTTGTCATCCGGCAGGCGGATAAAACGATCAAGTGCGGTTGGCAGGCGCAAAAGCGCCGTCATCGGCTCGCGCCCATTGACGCTTTCCAACTGGAGCCCCATGGAGAAGCCGAGATTGGGAATGAAGGGGAAGGGGTGCGCCGGATCGATGGAGAGCGGCGTCAATACCGCGAAGATACGTTCCTCGAACTCGTTTTCCAGCCATGCGCGGTCTTCGTCCGAAAGCGCTGGCGGACGAACGATATACATATCTTCTTTAGCAAGATACTGCTGCAGAACGGCAAGCGAGGCTTGCTGCTCCATCTGAAGATTGTCGATTTCCTTGAGAATTTCCTCAAGCTGCTCGGCTGGCGTCTTGCCATCAGGCGTCTTCATGCTGATGGACTGGCGCACCTGCCCTTCCAGACCGGCAACGCGCACCATGAAGAACTCGTCCAGATTGGCGGCGGAGATGGAGAGAAAGCGCAGTCGTTCCAGAAGCGGATGGGCGGGATTCAGCGTCTCTTCCAGAACACGGCGGTTGAACTGCAGCCAGGAAAATTCACGGTTCACAAAGCGACTGGGGCTCTCCCAGAGATTTTCAACCTCCGTTGCCGACGCCGAGTTGTTACCTTCCAACTCTTTCTGCACAACCGAATCCATCAAATCGCCCACCCCTGATAAGTTTCAAAGCCCGTATAACAGTTTGACGACGGAACTATGACAGTCAATCGTCTTGCGAAGCCGCGCCCAGTTCAGTGAGAACCTCCGCCGCCAGCGACCGGCTGATCCGTGTACCACGAGAGAGCGCCAGCCGGTCGAGCCGCTCGACGAGGATCTGCGCGGTGTCGAGGGACCGTTCCATTCGCGCCACGATATAACTGACGAGTTTGTCATCCATATAAAGCTGGCGATCGGCGAAGAGCTTCATCAGCACCTGCGCCAAAAGGTTCTCATCGGGCTCGCCGATCTCCACCACAGTCGCCGCTTTAAGGCGTGAGCGCAGATCCGGCAGCGCAACGTGCCAGGCAGCAGGCCACTGCCGTGTCGTGATCAAAAGCGAGGTCCCGTTTTCCCGCACGCTGTTGATGACGTGGAAAAGCTCGGTGTCGTCGAAGCCGACGCGGTCGGCATCTTCAAGCAAGACAGGCGCCTTCTCGGCAGCGCGTGCGGCATCCGATCCCTTTTGAGGATTGATCGCCACGGCACCACTGGTGTTTCTCCAGATCGCGGCAAGATGCGACTTACCAGACCCGGGAGGGCCAGCAAGAATGACGACCGGTGACGGCCATTTCGGCCATTCATCCACGATACTGACAGCCGCATCCAATGGCGCGGCGACCAGTAAATCTTCCCGCCCCGTGGCGCTGCTATGAGAGAAGGCCAGCGGCAACTGTTCGGCCTTGGGCCGGAACGGGCCGGGCTTATCACTTTCGTTCATCAATCAGCTCTGGAATCGATCTGCGCGTCGATCTTCTGCGACGGCACCACATCGGGTTGCCAAGGCAGATTGGCTGCGCGTCCATGATAGAGATCGCTCTCCAGATAGCGTGACAGAGCGAAGCGGACAAGAACGCCGACGGCTGCCGCGGCCGGTACCGCAACGAGCAGGCCGACGAAGCCGAAAAGCGCGCCGAAAGCGAAGAGCGCGAACATCAACCACACCGGATGCAGACCGACGCTGCTACCGACGAGCTTTGGCTGCAGGATATTGCCCTCGATGAACTGTCCGGAGAAGAAGACCGCAAGCGTCAGGATCACATAGAGATAGTCCGGCCAGAACTGGACGAGAGCGACGCCGAGAGCCAAAACCAGACCCACCATCGAACCTATATAGGGAATGAAGCTGATGGCGCCAGCAAACATGCCGATCAGCAGGCCGAAGTTCAGACCGACGAGCGACAGGCCAACCGCGTAGTAGACGCCAAGGATGATGCAGAGCGAGCCCTGCCCGCGGATGAAGCCAGCGATGGTCGAATCCATATCACGCGCGATCTGACGAACGGTTGCAACATGATCGCGCGGGACCCAACTGTCGACCTTGTCAATCATCCGGTCCCAGTCCAGGAGCAAATAAAAGGCGACGACCGGAGTTACGACCAGAAGCGAAATGACGTCGATCAGCGATTTGCCGGAATTCCAGATCTGCGTCAGCAAGGTGCCGATGAATCCTGCCCCTTCGGCGAGAAGCTTGGAGAAGTTCTCCTTGACCGTGTCGATCTGCGCGCTGACCCACGACGGCAACAGGTTCGTATCCGCTCCGGCGATCAAATTCTGCAGCGCCGAGATGTAGGACGGAATGCGGCTGATGAAGTCCGACGCCTGCGCCGCGATCAATGGAATGATGATGATCAGCGAAAGCGCAAACAGGAGCACGAAGGAAATCAGGATGAAGATGCTCGCCATCATGCGGCTTAAGCCACGGCGCTCCAGCCAGTCGGCAACCGGGTCAAGGAAATAGGCGAGCGCCATGCCTGCAACGAAAGGCAACAGAATGGAACTGAACACCATCAGGAAGACGACAAAGACGACGAGCGCACCCAGCCAGAAAAATATCTGGCGTCTTAGATTGATGCCTCTGATCTGTGGCTGCATCTCGTTTTCCTTCGCGGCAAGTGATGCCTCATAACGCACTGCAACGAGATAGGATGCCCCGGTGGGAGAGGTCAAGGGTGACGACAGGTGGTCAGACACCTCAACAGCGCATTGCTTAAGGCCTCGACGCGGGCAAAAAGGCACGAAAAACGTCGGCTGCAGCGCTCTTATGCTTGCATCGACACCCGTCTCATGCGAATGGCGAGCCCAAGAAAACCAGCGGAGACGAGAGCCATGAGCCAGTCGGGCAAGAACGGTCTTACCTACAGTGATGCAGGCGTTGATATCGATGCCGGAAACCTGATGGTCGAGAAGATCAAGCCAGCGGTTCGCTCCACCCGCCGCCCGGGTGCGGATGGCGAAATCGGCGGTTTCGGCGGTCTGTTCGATCTGAAAGCTGCGGGCTTCACCGACCCTGTTCTGGTTGCTGCAAATGATGGCGTCGGCACCAAGCTCAAAATTGCGATCGACGCGGATTTTCACGACACCGTTGGCATCGATCTCGTCGCCATGTGCGTCAATGATCTCGTGGTTCAGGGTGCAGAGCCGCTCTTCTTCCTCGACTACTTTGCCACCGGAAAGCTCGACCCAGACCAGGGTGCTGCCATCGTCAACGGCATTGCCGCAGGTTGCCTGGAATCCGGTTGTGCGCTGATCGGCGGCGAGACGGCTGAAATGCCCGGAATGTATTCCGATGGCGATTATGATCTCGCAGGCTTTGCGGTTGGCGCTGCCGAACGCGGAAAGCTTCTACCAGCTGGCGATATCGCCGAAGGCGACTTGATCCTTGGCCTCTCTTCATCGGGCGTTCACTCCAACGGCTTCTCGCTGGTGCGCAAGATCGTCTCGCTGTCCGGCCTCGGCTGGGATGCGCCCGCTCCTTTTGCCGAAGGCAAGAAGCTCGGCGAGGCTCTGCTCACGCCAACACGCATCTATGTAAAGCCGCTCCTGAAGGCGATCCGCGAGACGGGTGCGCTGAAGGCACTGGCCCACATCACTGGCGGCGGTTTCCCGGAAAACATTCCGCGCGTACTGCCAAAGCATCTAGCGGCGGAAATCGATCTCAACTCCATCGAAGTGCCTGCGGTATTCTCCTGGCTCGCCAAGACCGGCGGCGTTGCGGCAAATGAAATGCTGCGCACCTTCAACTGCGGCGTCGGCATGATCGTTGTCGTTTCCGCCGAGAATGCCAAGACGGTGACAGATGCCTTGACGGCGCAAGGCGAGACTGTGTTCCCGCTGGGACGCATGGTGGCCCGTGAAGAGGGCGCGCATGGCACGATCTACAAGGGTACGCTCGGACTATGAGCCTCAGTGCTCCACGCAAGCGTGTCGTCGTCTTCATTTCCGGCAGCGGTTCGAACATGGTGGCGCTGGCACAAGCCTGCCAAGCCCCTGATTTTCCCGCAGAGATCACCTGCGTCATCTCCGACAAGCCAACGGCAGGCGGGCTTGCCAAGGCGCAAGGCTTTGGCATCCCGACGCTGGTTTTTGAGCGCAAGAATTATGCGAGCAAGAGCGAGCATGAGGCCGCAATCTTGGCAGCACTCGGCGAGCTTGCGCCCGATATCATCTGCCTCGCCGGCTATATGCGCCTGATCTCCGGCGAGTTCATTGCGCCTTATGAGGGTCGGATCATCAATATCCATCCCTCGCTCCTGCCGCTTTTCCCCGGCCTCCATACCCATCAACGCGCCATCGACAGCGGCATGAAGATCACCGGCTGTACAGTGCATTTCGTGACTGAGGGCATGGATGAGGGACCGGTCATCGGCCAGGCCGCCGTGCCTGTTACCGCTGGCGACACGGCGGACAGCCTCGCCGCCCGCGTTCTGACGGTTGAGCACAAGCTTTATCCGCTGTCACTTCGTTTGCTGGCTGAAGGCAAAGTGCGGATGGAAGGCGGGAAGGTCGCCCGGAGCACAGACAGCAGTTCCGAACTCCAGACGCTCATCTCTGTCTAACTGAGGTTGTTAGCCGGAAGTCGCGATCGGGTCGCCATCCCATATGGAAGGCGACCCCGCAGCATCCTCACCAGCGCTGCAACCCAAGCAGCTTTTCACCCAGCGGGTTAAGTTTTGCCGTCTGTGCATTTTGCTTTTCCCACTCGCGGGGGTCACCAGGAAAAGCATCTCGGCGCGGGTGATCGCGTTCCTTCCACAGTCGAATTCGCTCCAGTCGTTCTTCTTCGTTATCGAACTCGGCAGGATGCATAGAGATATATTGCGCCATGCGCACCCGATCATCGGAGTGGTTTGGTCTGACGCCGTGCGCCAGAAGCGAGTTGAAGATCATTAGATCGCCCGGCTCCATGTCGATGTTGACGATCGAAAGACCGGTCATATCCGGGTGCATCGGGTCACGATCCTCAGGCTGCGTCTCCACCCACTCGTCAAAATGCTCGAAAAGATACGGGACGCATTGGAAGCCTCCGACATCGCCGTCCTGCTTCTGGAGACTTAGCACACCTTGAACGCCGATCGGCAAGGGGCGGATGGATGTATCGACATCCCAGTGGATGAAGCCGTTCGGATTGCCCTTCACTTTTTTGGGTGGGTTGAGATTGGCCCGGTCGATGGTGACCCACAGGTCCTCCCTATCCCAGATATCGACGAAAATATCATAGACGCGCTGCTCCATACGGTTATCCCAGAGATGCTGATGGTTATAGATCTCCAGCATGCCGGTATTGTTGAGTTCCTTCATCTTGTGTTCGCGCCGTTGCGGCGCGTACCAGGTGGAAGGATCTTTCGGATCCTTCTCGTCGAAGCGCCAAAGCAAATCGACAAGTCGCTCCACATTGGCCGCAGGCACCGCCTGACGGACAATGATATAGCCCTTGGTGATCCAATGCTCCCAATCGGCCTGCGATAAAACCCGTAGCGGCAAGGTTTTTTGGATATCCTTAAGCTGCGTTGTAGCAGTCGTCGTCGGATGGCTGTCGCGTTTCAAAGCTGCGCTAGTCTGCATTTTCCTCTCCCATCGAAATCTCCCTGAACAACAGGCGATGGATGGAGACTAAGCGCTGCAAGATATTAGTGTTGTCGAACACTGGCCAATTTCGATACTATTCTGGCGTCTCCAACTCGGTGAGTGCGCAATGCGGTCATATCTCGAACACCTACTCCTGCCGCCCGGCTCATCCTGGAGCAGGCTCAACAGGCGTCTCGACGACGGTATTCCATTCGAGTGGCATCACCATCCCGAATTCGAACTGACACTGACGCTGAACTCCCGCGGTCAGCGCTTTATCGGTGACCATGTGGATCGCTACGACGACGGCGATCTCGTTCTCATCGGACCGAACCTGCCGCACACATGGGCATCCCGGGATAGAATCCGGGAAGGCGAACCGCATACCGCACTCGTCTTCTGGTTCAGCCGTGCATGGATTGAGCAGTTGACGACCGAAACGGTGGAGTTGCGCCCCATCCGCCGCCTGATCGACCGCGCTGGCGGCGGTCTTGCTTTCGATCCATCCATCGGCCTGTCGCTGGCGACGGACTTCGAAGCCATCTATTCCAGGCCGCCAGCCCAGAGCCTCTTCGGCCTGCTGGACATTCTGCTGCGCATCTCCGCACTCGAGGCGCAACCACTATCAGCAACGGCGCCACCGCAGGCAGAGGCCAGTCGCGAGCGGATCGATCGCGTTCTGCAGCACCTTCATCAGTCCTATCAGCAGCCGTTGCGCATGGAAGATCTCGCCGAGATTGCCGCACTCAGCGTTTCGGGCCTGCATCGGCTCTTTCGCAAGCACACGCAGCTCAGTGTTTCGGAGTATCTGATCGGTCTGCGGATCGGCGAAGCCTGCTCGCGTCTTTCGGCGACGAACCAGCCTATTCAATTCATCGCGGCAGAAGTAGGCTACGCGTCGCTCGCCAACTTCAACCGGCAGTTCCGCCGTCTGCGCGGCATGTCGCCGCGCGCTTACCGCACATCGTTTCAGCGTTAGGCAAAGTCAGTTTATAAGCTCGTTCGATTAAGCATCGCCCATTGCAGCATGATGATCGTCTTGGAGTCGGTGATCTCACCTGTTGCGATCATGCCATAGGCAGCGTCGAGGGACACGGTCAGAACTTCGATGTCCTCCCCCTCGTTTTCGAGACCGCCACCCTCTCCCGCCTTCTCGTCCAGATCGACGCGGGCGTAGAAAAGGCTGACCTTTTCGGTCAAAGTGCCGGGGCTTGCATAGGCATCGAAGAGGTAACGTGGCGCACTGACGGCATAACCCGTCTCTTCCATGGATTCGCGGCGAATGGCCTCGTCCGGCTGATCGCCGTCCGTCAGACCGGCCGGGATTTCCAGCATGAAGCTTGGATCGCCATTCACGTAAGCGCCGGGGCGGAACTGGCGCACCAGCACCACTTCCTCCCGCTTTGGATCAAAAAGCAGGATGGCCGCCGCCACGCCATGATCATGGACTTCGCGATGGACGCGGAACATCCGCCCATCGCGAGCCGTCTGTTCGAAGATCATCGTTTGCAGGTGGATGAAGTTTCTCCAGACCGTCTGCTGTTCGATGAGCCTGACGCGTGCTTCGTCATCGACCTGCGAGACTGGAATAGCGGTGGACTGCGTCATGGAAAACTCCTGTCAGGCTTTCTTGAGCCACACCTTGTTATCGTGGAACGCAGCGCCGCCGTAAGGAGCAACAGCATCGGCACCCGTCAAGACATTGATGCCCTCGCCGTCGAGATGTGCCTTGTTGGGCCATAGCCCTTCAGCGATCAGCACCCCGGGGCGAGCGCCATCGACGATTTTGGCGTGGATGCGCACTTCGCCACGCCCATTGCCGATCTGCACCACATCACCTTCCGCGATGTCGAGCCTCAGAGCGTCGACGGGCGAAATCATCAATTCCGGACGGCCTTCCTTTTGCACCGAGGTCTTGGTTTCCGCGAAGGTCGAATTCAGGAAGTTGCGGGCCGGAGACGTGGCAAGCCGGAAAGGATGTTCCGAATCCACCGTTTCGATCACGTCGACCTGATCGGGGAATTTTGGAAAGGCGTCGGCCGGACCCATGACGCCGACATTTTTCGGCGGCTTGTTGGGCGAAGGTCCGTTCTGCCAATCCGGGCTGAAACGGAACTTGCCGTCGCCATAGCCAAACCCTTGGAGATAATGCGCGATGTCGAATTCAGGCTGCGCATCGATCCACTTCTCCTCAGCCAGATTGTCGAAGCTGCCCCACCCACTCGCTTGAAGAATGGTCTCGACATGCTCGCGCTCACTGAGGCCAAAGCCCGGCATATGGTCGACACCAAGACGCTTGGCGAGTTCTTCGATCACGAAGAGATTGGTGCGTACCGTTTCCGGCGGTTCGACCAGCTTGGGCCCAAGCAGGATATGGTTCTGGCCACCAGCGCGATAGAGATCGTCGTGCTCAAGGAACATGGTCGCTGGCAGAACGATATCGGCAATCTCAGCCGTTTCCGTCATGAACTGCTCATGCACGGCAACGAACAGGTCCTCGCGCTGGAAGCCTTGGCTGACCAGCCTTTGTTCGGGGCAGACATTGGCCGGGTTGGTATTCTGGATCAACATCGCCGTCACCGGTCCGCCGCCGCGTAGTGCATCGGAGTCGCCGGTCAGGATACGACCGACCTGCGACTGATCGAGCTGGCGGACATTGGGATCGGCATAGGCCGTTCCCATCAATTCCGCCTTGTTCAGCCGGAAGATATCGCCATTGTTGTGGAAAGCGCCGCCGCCCTCATATTGCCATGAGCCGAGAACCGTAGCGATCGACAGTGCAGCATGCATGGCAACCGCGCCGTTACGCTGCCTCGCAAAACCATAGCCCAGACGGAAAAAGCTTTTCTTCGTGGTGCCCACGAGCTTAGCGAAAGCCTCGATCTCCTCCACCGAAAGCCCGGTGATCTCTGCGGCCCATCGCGGCGTCTTCGACGCAAGATGCGCTTCCAACCCAGCCGGATCGTCGGCGAATTTTTCCATGTAGGCGCGGTCGGCATAGCCATCGCGGAAGGCGATATGCATAACCGCACAGGCAAGCGCGGCATCCGTGCCAGGGCGCACGACAAGCTTCATATCTGCCTGCTTCATCGTCGGGTTGTCGTAGATATCGACGACGACGATCTTAGCACCGCGTTCCTTGCGCGCCTTGACCGCGTGGGTCATGACATTGACCTGTGTAGCGACCGCATTGGTACCCCAGATGACCACGACATCGGCTCTCGCCATCTCGCGTGGGTCCGGGCCGCGAAGCGCGCCGGTGCCCATTACATAGCCGGTCCAGGCCATATTTGTGCAGATCGAGCCGAAGAAGCCGGAATATTTCTTGGCGTGGCGAAGCCGTTCGATGCTGTCGCGCTGGACCTGCCCCATGGTACCGGCATAAAAATACGGCCAAACGGCCTCGGCACCATGCGCAGCTTCCGCCTTGATGAAGGCATTGGCGATCTCGTCCAGCGCATCGTTCCAACCGATCTCCTGCCAGTCGCCAGCGCCTTTCGCGCCCTTGCGACGCTTTGGCGTCAGCAACCGGCCCGGATGATAGATGCGCTCGGAATAGCGCGCCACCTTGGCGCAGATCACCCCCGCCGTGTAAGTGTTGGCATTGGCGCCACGCACACGGCCTATGCGGCCATCAGCGTTGATATCGACCTCAAGCGCGCAGGCGCTCGGACAGTCATGCGGACAGACGGTGTGGCCGGTGCGGGTCGCTTCGGTCACGGCTTTGGCGGAAATCGGGGTCGCAACATTCATGGATTTTCTATATGGCATGTCAAAGGTCGCCAAAAGGGCGAAGTGACGCGCATCAAGATAATTCATAAAAGGCATCGCCCCAGATGAACTACCGGCACATCTACCATGCAGGCAACTTTGCCGATGTTCTCAAACACGCCGTTATGGCGCGGCTCGTCCGCTATCTGCAGAACAAGGACAAGGCGTTCCGCGTTCTGGATACCCATGCCGGCATCGGCCTCTACGATCTTTCCTCCGAAGAGGCGCAGAAGACGGGTGAGTGGCAGACCGGCATCGGCAAGATACTGGACGCCGATCTTCCGGCAGACGTCGCTGAACTGATGGAGCCTTATCTCTCAGCCGTTCGGGAATTGAACCCGGAGGGCGGGCTCAAATACTATCCAGGCTCCCCAAAGCTCGCCCGGATGCTGTTTCGTCCGCAGGATCGGCTTTCAGCCATGGAACTGCACCCGGACGATTTCCGTGCACTGTCACGCCTGTTCGAAGGTGATTATCAGGCGCGCATCACCGAACTTGATGGCTGGCTGTCGCTGGGCGCGCACTTGCCGCCGAAGGAAAAGCGTGGACTCGTTCTGGTCGATCCGCCCTTCGAAAAGGAAAACGAGTATGAGCGTCTCGCGGATGGTTTGCACAAGGCGTACCGCCGCTTTGCCACAGGCACTTATTGCCTCTGGTATCCGCTAAAAAAGAACGCGCCTATCAAGGACTTCCACGAGCGCCTGCAATCCTATGAGATTCCCAAAATGCTCTGTACCGAGCTGTCTGTCAGAAGCGACCGGCTTGAGGGCTTGAGCGGCTCTGGCCTGATTATCGTCAACCCACCCTACACGTTAAAGGATGAGCTGCACGTGATGCTGCCAGTGCTGAAGTCGATCATGGCGCAGGACCGATACGCCTCGCATCGCGCCTTCTGGCTGCGCGGCGAAGAATAGAGCATATCGCGCAAAAGTGTTCAGCGGTTTTGCGATAACGGCATGCGGCAGAAGACGGAGCTAAAGCGGAAGGAGCGAATCTGAAAGATCGCGGCACGCTTTAGAAACGCTACTTCTGCTGCAACCGTCTTTCCTCCCGCTCGGCGGCAGCAAGCTGTGAGCGTTCGAAGAACAAGATGACGAACAGCCCGATGACGAACGGGATGATAAGGTAGAGAAGGCGGAAGACGAGAAGTGCGGCGATGACGTCTGCCGGGTTCATATCCGGCAGGCCCATGACGAAGACGAGCTCTAGCACACCCAGCCCTCCCGGCGCATGCGAGATCAGTGCGGCGGAAAAGGAAATCAGGAAAATCCCCAGGATCACCATAAAGCCGGGGTTGCCCACCTCAGGCAGCGCGAAATAGATGATGCCGGCCGCGCCGATCAATTCGATCGGCCCGATGACCAGCTGCTGCACAACCAGCTTCGGCACCGGGTAGAACAGTGTGAAAGAGCCTATTTTTAGCGGCTTCAGCTTCATCAGGCTGCCGAGAATGTAAAGCGCGACGATTGCGAGCAGCAGGATTCCGGTGGTGCGCGAGGCTTCCACAGGCAGGACATCGACGAAACGCTCGGTGATCTCCGGCTCATAAACCAGGATGAATCCGACCAGCATGATCGTGCCGATAAGGAAGGTGAAGGAGCAGAGCGCAACGAGAATTCCCACTTCCGCAGCGCTCAGCCCTTTGGAGGTATACGCGCGGTAGCGTACCACAGCACCGGAAAAGACCGACGCACCCACATTGTGGGAGAGGGCATAGGTGGTGAACGATGTCAACGTGATGAAGAGCCAGCCGACCTTGCGTTTCAGGTGTTGCAAGGCGATGCGGTCGTAACCGGCAAGAGCGGCGTAGGCAACCAGCGTACAGAGCCCCGACATGAACCAGTGATGCGTATTGATGGCAATCAGGCTATCCCAGACATCATCGAGCGAGAGATGGCGCAGTTCCTTATAAAGCAGCCACACGGAAAAGCAGATCGTCGCAATCCCGACGACAGGCCAGAGATACTTTTTCATTTTCATGCGGACATGCCCAGGCTCAATCCTCCCTCCGGCAGATGCATTACGCCGGATTCGATAAGCTTATTCACTATACCAACTCCGGTTCAACACGAAGGATGCCGCAGAGATGATTTTTTGGCAGTCTATTTGCCATAGGGGGAAGATGATATAAAACCCGAAGCCCGTTCAACACATCGTCATCCTTGCCAGAAAGACACCGTCCTCGATGAAACAGTATTTCGGTTTTATCGCACTTGGCGCCCTGTCACTGGCAGCAGTTGGGTGGCTTATCCTCGGCCAACCTCAGCCTGCACCCGGTCCTGTGGCGCAAAGAACTGAAACCCGCCCATCGCCGAACTCAAGCACAAAAACAGAAACCTCAGAATCCGGTTTTGATTTCTATGTACTCTCGCTCTCCTGGTCTCCGGCCTTCTGCGCCAGTGACGCTGGACGCAATAGCCATCAGCAATGCGGCGCGGATCGGAAGTTCGGTTTTGTGGTTCACGGGCTTTGGCCTCAAAACGCTCAAGGCTATCCGGAATTCTGCGGGGCCGACAAACAGGAGCGCGTTCCTGACAACCTCGGGCGAAGCATGTTCGATATCATGCCGTCCATGGGGCTCATCGGCCATCAATGGCGCAAGCACGGCAGTTGCAGCGGCCTGACCCAGAAACAATATTTCGATAAGACCCGTCATGCTTATGATCGCATCAAGCTCCCCGCCGACATCTCGACCGGCGATCAGAGCAAGCGGCTTTCCGCCGACGCCATAGAGACCGCTTTTGTGAATGCCAATCCGGGCATGACGAAGGGTGGTATCGCCATCAGTTGCGACGGACCGCGACTGGAGGAAGTGCGGATCTGCCTGTCAAAGGATCTGTCCTTCCGCGACTGCCCTGAGGTCGATCGCCAGGGTTGCCGGTCAAACGTCGCAGAGATTATCCCCATCCGTTAGTGAAACAGGAAAAATGCAATGGAACTGCTATATGCTCCGGCCTCCCCTTATTCCGCCAAGGTGCGCATGGCGGCGCGCTATCTGGATATCGGCATCACCGATGTTCGCGTTGACACCAATGCAGAGCCAGCAACGTTGATCGACAACAATCCGCTCGGCAAGATCCCCGTGCTCTTGCACGAGGGTGGCTCCGTCTATGACAGCGTGGCGATCATGCATTATCTCGATCGCGTTTCCCGTGGAAAGCTCTATCCTAAGAAACACACCAAGCGCACCGAAGCCGAGATCCTCGAAGCCCTTTGCGACGGTGTGATGGACTGCCTGCTGGCGATCGTCTACGAAAAACGCTTCCGACCGGAGGAGAAGGTCCACCAGGAGTGGATCGATAAGCAATGGCGCAAGGTGGTGAAAGCGCTTGATTACCTGAACGATAATCTGCCGAAGACCGGCAAGAAATTGCATGGTGGCCACTTCGCACTGGCTGCGATGATCGGCTATCTCGATCTGCGCTTCTCTGGGCAATGGGCGGATGGCCGCAAGCGGCTAGCGGATTGGCCGGAAAAGTTCGGCAAGAAGTTCAAGCAATACACGGAGCTAAAGTCCGCTGGCTGATCGTGGAGTTTTCCTTGGTATAAAAACAGAAAAGCCGGGGCGCGAACCCCGGCTTTTCCGCATTATGCCTGACTGATCAGAACTTGACGCCGATACCAGCCTTGACGCTGTGGTCATCGAAGCCGCGCGAGACGTTGCCACCGTTGATGGCGAAGTCCTTGTCCTGGTAATCAGTGTAACGATACTCAAGACGTGCCGTGATGTTGTCGGTGACGAGAGCTTCGACACCGGCACCAACCGTGTAGCCGAGAGCCGTCTTGTCGTCCTTGCTGCCGGTGACAGTGTCACGCAGTTCGTTGTTCGATACTGCAAGACCACCCGTACCATAGATCAGGAAGGGGTTCATGTCGTAACCGACGCGAGCGCGCAACGAGCCATTGAGCTTCTGCTTGCCCTGAAGGTTGCCGCCGGCAGAGCCCTTTTCATCGCCATAAGCGAGATCGGCTTCACCACCGTATACGATCTGGCCGTTCTGCCAGTTGTAACCGCCGTAAACGCCACCGCCGAAACCGTCAGCGTCGCGACCGTTCGTGCTGCCGCTGAAACGACCCCAGTCGTAGTTCACGGTACCACCGAGGTAGGCGCCAGACCAATCCTTGACCGGTGCGGGCTGCTCAACTGCGACTGGCGCCTGCGGAACTTCGTTGACCGCATCGGCTGCCTGTGCTGCCGAGAAAGCTGCCGCGGCCATGGTAGAAGCCAAAAGTGTTGCAACGATAGTACGCATGCTATTCTCCTTTTTAAACCCGCGGGGGCACTCAAAACACTCGGTCCCAACGCGGTACAAAACAGTTAGTTCCCTGCCCGTCTGGAAATGCAAAATGATGGGGGAATGAGGAAATCACAGAGCCAAAATGTGAATTGATTGAGGCGCAGCCGTGACAGAAATTGGACGTTGCTAAAAGGACACAGAAATCCATTAAGGATAATACATCGTTAATTGAAGCAAGTAGCATTTTTACTTGTATTTACATCGGATTAAATTGAAAAAACTCGTGCGCCATAAATCTGTATAACGCCATTGTGAGGTGGGCAAACCTCTTCGTTTCGATCTATATCTGAAGGTAAATGTGGAATAAGCAGAGCATGGATTGGCTTTGACAGAGACTATACCGAAGACCGTCTTGATCACGGGCGCTGCCCGCCGCATCGGCAAGGCTATCGCCGAGTATCTTGCTTGCGAAGGGTTTGCGGTGGCGATCCACGCGCGCTCCTCTTTGGCCGAAGCCGAGGAATTCGCTAACGCTTTACGGCAGAAAGGTGGCAAAGCTGTCGTCTTGCAGGCCGACCTTATGGATTGCACCTCTACTGCAGAATTGATGGAAAAGGCGACAAATGCGCTTGGACCGATAGGCGTTCTGGTCAACAACGCCTCTGTTTTTCATAAAGACGAGGCCGAAACCTTCGACGCGGAAACGTTCGAAGCGCACTTTGCCGTCCACGTGCGCGCGCCGTCCATTCTCTCAGCCGCCTTTGCAAGACAACTGCCGCAGGAGCATTCGGGCCTGATAGTCAACATCATCGATCAGCGCGTGCTGGCGCTCAATCCGCGCTTTTATTCCTATACGCTATCGAAGGCGGCGCTTTGGACCGCGACGCAAACACTGGCGCAGAGCTTTGCGCCACGTATCCGGGTCAATGCCATCGGCCCCGGCCCGACGTTTAAAAATGAGAGACAAAGCCCCGAGGACTTTCAGGCGCAGGTCGACGCCCTTATATTAAAGACAGGTCCGAAGCCCGATGAGTTCGGGCGGACGATTCGCTTTCTTTACGACACCCCCTCGATGACCGGCCAGATGATCGCACTCGACGGGGGCCAGCACCTTGGCTGGGAAACCCCGGACGTGGCGGAGATTAATGAATGAACGGAAAGAAGCTGCCGGATGGCGGTGTTCTCTTCGATGAAACCGACGACGATGAAGACGATATTGCACCGTCCACCGGCGAGAGCGCCGGGGAGCGGGACAATGCAGGTATCGACTGGAACGCCGGGTGGAAGAACGAGTCCGGCTTGAAGGGCATGGATCTGATCGGCGAGTTCGTCAAACACCTGCCGAACAATCCCGGCGTCTATCGCATGTTCAACGAGGCTGGCGATGTTCTTTATGTGGGCAAGGCGCGCTCGCTGAAGAAGCGTGTCAGCAACTATGCGCAGGGCCGGGTTCATTCCAACCGCATCGGCCAGATGGTGCGGCTGACGACTCACATGGAATTCGTCACCACTCGTACCGAAACTGAAGCCCTGCTGCTGGAAGCCAATCTCATCAAGCGCTTTCGTCCGCGCTTCAACGTGCTTCTGCGCGACGACAAGTCGTTTCCCTACATTCTGATCACTGCCGACAACCGCGCGCCCGCCATCTTCAAACATCGCGGTGCGAGAGCGCGCAAGGGCGCCTATTTCGGTCCCTTCGCCTCTGCCGGTGCTGTCGGTCGGACCATCAACTCACTACAGCGTGCCTTTCTGATCCGCACCTGCACCGACAGCGTGTTCGAGAGCCGTACGCGGCCTTGCCTGCTCTACCAAATCAAGCGCTGCTCTGGCCCTTGCACCCACGAGGTCAGCGATGAGGCTTATGCAGAGCTCGTACAGGAAGCCAAGGACTTCCTCTCTGGAAAAAGCCAGAGCGTGAAATCCACCATCGCCCGACAGATGAACGAGGCCTCGGAAGATCTCGATTTCGAACGCGCCGCCGTTTATCGCGACAGGCTGGCCGCATTATCGCATGTGCAAAGCCACCAGGGCATCAACCCTGCCGGCATCGACGAGGCGGACGTCTTCGCCATCCATCACGAAGGTGGTGTTTCCTGCATTCAGGTCTTCTTCTTCCGCACGGGACAGAACTGGGGCAACCGCGCCTATTTCCCCAAGGCCGACCCGTCTTTGCCGGGCTCGGAAATTTTGAATGCATTCCTCGCCCAGTTCTACGATGACAAACCGGTGCCAAGACAAATTCTCTTGTCTGAAAGCGTAGAAGAGCAGGAATTGCTGGCGGCAGCCTTTAGCGAAAAGGCCGGGCACAAGGTCGTGCTTTCAGTGCCGCAGCGCGGAGAAAAGAAGGATGTCGTTGACCATGTACTCGGCAATGCGCGCGAAGCCCATGGGCGCAAGCTTGCCGAGACCTCGTCCCAGGCACGTCTTCTCAAGGGCTTTGCCGAAACGTTCGGCCTGACCCAGATCCCGCGCCGTATCGAGATTTACGATAACTCCCATATCATGGGCACCAACGCGGTAGGCGGCATGGTGGTGGCCGGGCCAGACGGCTTCGTCAAAAACCAGTATCGCAAGTTCAACATCAAATCGACTGACATCACGCCCGGCGACGACTTCGGCATGATGCGGGAAGTGATGACGCGCCGCTTTTCAAGGTTGCTCAAGGAAGAAGGCAAACCCGACCGCAGTCAGCCGGTTTCTCCGGAAGATGCAGCAGATATGCCCTTCCCGACCTGGCCGGATGTCATTCTGATTGACGGCGGTCAAGGACAGATGACGGCAGTGCGTTCCATACTCGACGAACTCGGCATCCGTGACTGTGTGACAGCGATCGGCGTTGCCAAGGGCGTCGACCGCGATGCAGGACGCGAGCGCTTCTTTACCGATACGCGCAGCGACTTTTCGCTGCCGCCGCGCGATCCCGTTCTCTACTTCGTCCAGCGCCTGCGCGACGAGGCGCACCGTTTCGCCATCGGTTCGCACCGGGCGCGGCGCAAGAAGGAGATGATCAAGAATCCTCTCGATGAGGTCAGCGGCATCGGACCGGGTAGAAAGCGTGCGCTTCTCCAGCATTTTGGCACCGCCAAAGCCGTCTCCCGCGCAGCGCTCAGTGACCTGATGGCCGTGGGCGGCATTTCAGAAACTGTTGCAAAACAGATTTACAATCACTTCCACGAGAGCGGCCGCGAGTGACCGGGCGGCTTTTGCCGCCGCCCGCTAAAAAAACACAAAGAGGTGTTGACGCTTCCACCTCGGAGCGTCATCAACGCTTTGATATCGATAGACAGGTTTTCCATGGCTTCGCGTACCTACAACATCCCGAACCTTCTGACCTATGGCCGGATTCTGGCCGTACCGGTCATCGTTTTGTGTTTCTTCGTGGAAGGAAAACTTGAGAGTTCGGATTTTGCACGATGGACCGCGCTGTGGCTTTTCATCATCGCCTCCATCACCGATTTTCTTGATGGTTATCTGGCACGTATCTGGAACCAGACGTCCAATATCGGCCGCATGCTGGACCCCATTGCCGACAAGTTGTTGATTGCCTCGATTCTGTTGCTTCTGGCAGCAGACGGCACCATTGCCGGCTGGTCGCTCTGGGCGGCGATCACCATTCTGTGCCGTGAAATCCTGGTCTCCGGCCTGCGCGAATACCTCGCGGCGTTGAAAGTCTCCGTGCCCGTGACGCGCATTGCCAAGTGGAAAACCACGATCCAGATGGTTGCCATCGCTTTCCTTCTGGCCGGACCGGCAGGCGATACGATCCTGCCCCACACCACCGAAATCGGCATTGGCTTGCTGTGGATAGCCGCGGCGCTTACGATCTATACCGGCTACGATTACTTCAAGGCGGGGCTGCGCCACATCGTGGATGAAGAGTGATGACCCATGTCGTTTACTTTGCCTGGGTGCGTGAGAAGATAGGGAAGTCGGAAGAGGATATCGATATCCCCGCTGAGGTGAACACCGCGCGCGAGCTGATCCATTACCTGAAAAGCCTTGGCGAAGAATACGAAGCTGCGTTCGAATATCCGAATGTCATTCGTGTCGCGGTCAATCAGGAACATATCGAACATCACGAAAGCATTATCGGCGCGCGCGAAATCGGTATCTTCCCGCCCATGACGGGTGGCTGATCAATGGGTGTTACCCCGACCATCCGCGTGCAGGCCCAAGACTTCGACACCGCGGCGGAAGCCAAACTGCTCAGCAGCAACGACGCTGGGATCGGCGCCCTCGTTACCTTCACGGGTCTCTGCCGCGATGAAGGTGGCGCTCTATCTGCGCTGGAGCTGGAACATTATCCCGGGATGGCGGAAGCGGAAATGATGCGCATCGCCACGCTCGCCATAGAGCGCTTTGACCTTCGAGGACTGACCGTCATCCATCGCTATGGCAAGATCACCACCGGCGACAATATCGTCCTTGTCATCGCTGCCTCGTCCCACCGCCAAGCCGCCTTTGATGGTGCCAATTTCGTCATGGACTATCTGAAGACCGCCGCCCCCTTCTGGAAGAAGGAGCACGCGACGGATGGGACTGCGGGCACTTGGGTGTCGGCAAAAGACGCCGATGAGAGCGCCAAGGAAAAGTGGCGTTAAGGTCTTAATTTCACCAACGAGCTCAGACATCGCGGATGCGAAGCCTGAGACACGGATAGCCGCTCGTTTCGGGTGGCTCCCTACTTCGCCACTCTCAGCAGGCGTAGCGCATTCATCGTGACAAGCACGGTGGCTCCTGTGTCGGCAAGAATTGCAGGCCACAGGCCGGTCACGCCTATGATGGTGGTGACGAGGAAGACGGCCTTAAGACCGAGCGAGATCGCAATATTCTGATAGATGTTGCGCATCGTGCGTTTGGAAAGATCGATCATCCTCGCCACATCGCCGATGCGGCCATGCAGGATCGCTGCATCCGCTGTTTCCAGCGCCACATCCGTTCCGCCACCCATGGCGATGCCGACATCCGCAGCAGCAAGAGCGGGCGCATCATTGATGCCATCTCCAACCTTGCCGACAACAAAGCCCTGGCCCTTCAATTCACCGACGATACGCTGTTTGTCTTCCGGCAGAAGGTCAGCACGCACTTCGATGCCGAGCGCTTTGCCGATAGCACTTGCCGTGCGAGCATTATCGCCCGTCAGCATGACGACCTTGACGCCCGCATCCTCCAGCGCCTTCAGACCATCCGCGGCATCCGCACGTGGCTCATCGCGCATGGCGATTGCACCCGCAAGCTTGCCATCCACAATGAGCACCGACACTGTCTTGCCTTCATCATTGAGTGCCGTGATGGTGTTCTGGTGCGCGAGTGGAATATCGACCAGCGCGGATGCGGCTTTCGGCGATACAAGAAAGACCGAGTGTCCTTCCACGGTTGCCGAGACGCCCTTGCCGCCCAGCGCCTTGGCCTCACTCACGGACGGCACCACGATCTGGCTTACCGATGCCTTTTCCAAGATGGCAATCCCAAGCGGATGGCTGGAGCCCGTTTCGAGCGCGGCGGCCAGACGCAGGATCTCAATTTCTGACAACTCGAACGATACGATCTCCGTGACCTTAGGCTTGCCTTCCGTCAGCGTACCCGTCTTGTCGAGCGCCACCGCCGTCAAGCGGCCGAGCCCTTCCAGGACAGACCCGCCTTTCAACAACAAACCTCGGCGAGCGCCCGCCGAGAGCGAGGCGGCAATGGCCGCAGGTGTCGAGATAACGAGTGCGCATGGACAACCGATCAGGAGAATAGCGAGCCCTTTATAGATCCACTCATCCCAATTCGCCCCCCAGAGAAGCGGCGGTGTAAGGGCCACAAGTGCTGCGACGGCCACGACGCCCGGCGTATAATATTTAGAGAAGCGATCGATGAAGCGTTCGGTTGGCGCTTTGCTTTCCTGCGCCTCCTCCACCAGCTTAACCACGCGTGCGATGGTGTTATCGGCAGCGGCTGCCGTGACACGGACCCGCAATACGGCATCGCCATTGATCGTTCCAGCGAACACGCTGTCATCGGCATTCTTTTGAACCGGTACGCTCTCACCCGTGACTGGAGCCTCGTTGATGGCGCTATCGCCAGACACGATGACACCGTCTGCCGATATGCGATCACCCGGACGAACGAGGATAATCGCGCCGATCTGCAGGCTTTCGGCTGGCACCTCATTGGTTTTGCCCGCCTCTTCCAGCAATGCAGTTTTCGGAACCAGAGCGGAGAGAGACTTGATGCTGTCACGAGCCTTTCCGGCTGCCACACCTTCCAGCAATTCGCCCACCAAAAAAAGGAAGACGACAGCCGCCGCCTCTTCCGTGGCGTTGATCGCCAGCGCGCCGACGGCAGCAATGGTCATCAGCATTTCAATAGAGAAAGGCGTGCCGGCAAGCGCTGCCATGACGGCTCGGCGCGCAATCGGCACCAAGCCAACCAGCATGGCTGCGGCGAAAGCATAAAGCTGGATGGGCGGCACAAGATGACCGATCACATAAGCCGTGACCAGCGAAGCACCCGCCAACAGCATTGCGCGGCCTTTCTTGCCCTTCCACCATGGGCCTTCGCTCGCCCCATGGTCGTGGCCATGCAATCCCTCTACAGCGGCGGCACGATCGATATGATCGTGCTTGCCATGTTCACGGCTATCGTGGTCGTGAACCTGACCGCAATGCGTATGATCCTCATCACCCGCATGATCATGCGCATGACCGCCGCAGCAGGCCACATGACGATCCGGCGTTGTCATATTACCAGCGTGGCCTGCCACCAAGCGCTCGACTGAATAGCCAAGACCACGAACCTTCTTCCCGATGGCGTCAAGATCGCTCGTCTGATCGTGGCGAATGCTCATCGTTCCCGCGGTGACCGAAACCGAGACATCTTCCACGCCCTGCATGCGCCGAACGGTTGTATCGATCTTGCTCGCGCAAGATGCGCAATCCATGCCGCCGATCCGAAATCTGGTCTGTAAGTCCGTGCTCATCCGATGGGTCCCTTTCATGCTGCACACGTCTTACGACCTCTAGCCACTAGAGCTACAAGAGCAAAAATGAGATTTATGCGCAGCATTCGTTGCAGACCGCGCCGCACATACAGGAGCGAGGGAACGGAAGAGATTCAATCGGACCTTTCCGCCCCGTCATTTTTCGTTAGATTGTTCGGTGATCAGACTATCGGCATGTCCTCCCTCCCGCCGATATGCCGAGAGAGAGCGATGCCCAGCCAATCCACCGGACTTCTTTACGCCCTTGGGGCATTCACAATATTTGCCGTGCAGGATGGCATTTCCAAACATCTCGGCCAGTACTATCCGCCCGTCTTCGTCGTGATGGTGCGATACTGGGCGTTTGCGGTCTTTGCCGTCATCCTCGCCGCACGCTCTCGCGACGGGCTGAAGGCGACCATGCAGTCCAAACGGCTTTGGTTGCAGATCAGCCGGGGTGTGCTGCTGGCCGCCCAGATCGTTCTTTCGATCTTTTCGTTCAAGCTGGTGGGCCTTGCCCACACCCATTCGATCTTTGCCTGCATTCCTCTGATCGTCGCGGCACTATCGGTGCCGATGTTGGGCGAAAAAGTGGGGTGGCGACGATGGTGTGCCATCCTCGTCGGCTTTGCCGGTGTTTTGATCATCATCAATCCCGGCGAAACCGGCATCGACCTGACGCTGCTCTTGACCTTTGTCGCCGCGTTCATGCTGGCGCTCTACAGTGTCCTGACCCGGCTTGCCAGCCGCGACGATACGTCGATGACCAGCTTCTTTTACACAGGCGTCGCCGGCGCGGTAGCGCTGACCTTCGTTGGCCCGTTCTATTGGGTCAATATGGCGCCGCATGACTGGCTTTGGATGCTTGCACTCTGTATCACTGGCATGAGCGGCCACTACTTGCTGATCCGAGCCTTCGAAGTGGCCAATGCGGCAACGGTGCAGCCCTTCTCCTACTATCAGCTTGTGCTGGTCTCCATCGTCGGCGTTACGATCTATGGCGAGGTGTTGACCGCCCATATGGTCGTCGGCGCCATCATCGTTATCGCAGCCGGTCTCTTCACCATCTGGCGCGAGCAACTCACCGCCAGAAAACGCCGACTTCAAGGACTATGACAGTGCGGCCTGCTTGTTCGTATCAGTGACGGACATCGCCGCTTCGCATCGAAGCAGCATGCCATAAAGATCGCGCGGCTCGTCCGGATCGGCGAGAAGGTCCAGTTCATCGAACAGGCCGGTTTCCATCAGTTTGGAGCGCACATAGCGCAGCGCTGAAAAGTCCTCGATGGCAAAGCCGACACTATCGAAAAGCGTGATCTGTCGCTCATCTGTGCGACCGGCAGTCCTGCCCCCCATAACCTGCCACAGTTCAACGACCGGATGATCCGCGTCCAGTTGCTGGATTTCGCCCTCGATGCGAGTCTGCGGCGGATACTCGACGAAGATATCCGAGCGCAGCAGAATATCGCGGTGTAATTCCGTCTTGCCGGGACAATCGCCCCCAATTGCGTTGATGTGCACCCCCGGGCCGACCATATTATCCGTCAAGATCGTGGCATACTGCTTATCTGCGGTAACCGTGGTGATAATATCGGCGCCCTCGACAGCCTGCTCGGCACTGTCACAGATCGTGATCGAGAAGCCCAACCCGCGTAGATTGGCTTCACATTTGCGGCTGGCATCGAGGTCGATGTCATAAAGTCGCAAATGATCTATACCGAGAATTGCCTTGAACGCGCGCGCCTGAAACTCGCTCTGTGCACCATTGCCGATGATGGCCATGGACCGCGCATCCGCTCTTGCCAGATGCCTTGCGGCAACCGCCGAGGTGGCAGCCGTTCTAAGCGCTGTCAGGATCGTCATCTCGGACAGGAGCATCGGGTAGCCGTTGCCGACATCGGAAAGAACGCCGAAAGCCGTAACCGTCTGGCGACCCTCACGGGTGTTCTTCGGATGGCCGTTCACGTATTTGAAGCCGTAAAGCGTGCCGTCACTCGTCGGCATAAGCTCGATCACGCCCTCGCGTGAGTGAGAGGCAACACGTGGTGTCTTGTCGAAGCTCTCCCACCGCAGAAAATCCTCTTCGATGACGTCCGCGAGTTCACGCAGGAAGGTATCGATACCCACTTTCAGCACCAGCCTCATCATATGGTCGACGCTGACGAAAGGAACGACGTTGAGTTTTGCCATAGCGGTCATGATCCTCTCCTCCTTACCCTGCACGCGTGGGCCGATCGAGAACACGCTTGCCCATCAGGCTTGCGGTCAAATCCACCATAAGGGTTGCGGTGCGCCCACGCTCATCCAGAAACGGGTTGAGCTCAACGAGATCGAGGCTGCTGACGAGACCGCTATCGTGCAACATCTCCATCACCAGATGCGCCTCGCGGAAGGTCGCCCCGCCGGGCACCGTGGTGCCAACTGCTGGCGCAATCGACGGATCGAGAAAATCGACATCGAAGCTGACATGCAGCATCCCGTTTGCAGCCTCGACCCTTGCAAGGAAATCTCTGAGCAGGACCGCCACGCCATGCTCGTCGATCATGCGCATGTCATGCACTGTAACGCCGGAATCCTTGAGCGCCGCACGCTCGGCCGGATCGACGCTTCGAATTCCGATCATACAGACATTGCCCGGATCGACGGGGTGTGTGAGCGGCGGGAAATACCCTTCAAAACCAGTTCTGCCGGTATAATAGGCGACAGGTGTGCCATGCAGATTACCGCTACGTGTCGTTTCAAGCGTATGAAAATCGGTATGCGCATCCAGCCAAAGAACGAAGAGCGGACGTCCTTGCTCGGTAGACCGGCGCGATAGCCCGGCAACCGTGCCGGCAGAAAGCGCGTGGTCGCCGCCCAGGAAAATCGGCATGGCGTCCGCGCTTTCCCGATAGGCGGTTTCAATCAGCGTTTCGGTCCAGGCGACTGTTTCAGACAAATGATGTACGGCCGCGTTCGGATGCTGAAGATCGCGCAACGGTGCGAGCGCCACATTGCCAAGATCGGCAACATCATGCCCAAGCTCCTCAAGCGCGGCTTTCAAGCCGGCAATGCGCAGAGCACTCGGTCCCATCTCGCATCCCAACTGCCCTGCACCAATCTGCAGAGGCACTCCGATCAACTTGCAGTCCATCGCTATCTCCAGCTTTCGAAACCTTGAGACATGACACCACATCAAGATGGCAGAATGAACAGCACTGATTGGCAAATTTCTGCGATTGGCTTATCATTATGTTTAATAAACCTGCCATATAAGGCTATCCGTATGGATAATCTCGACGAAAAGCTCATCACCCTTCTGCGCCATAACGGCAGACGAAGTATATCGGACCTTGCGGTTGAAACCGGCGCTTCCCGGGCCACCATCCGCACCAGAATGGAAAAGCTGGAGCAAAACGGCGCGATCATCGGCTACACCGTGATCCTTCGGGCGGATGCAGTAGCGAATGCAGTACGCGGCATTATGATGATAGAAATCGAAGGCCACGTCACCGACCGCGTCATCCGCGCCCTTGGCGGCATCTCAGAGGTTTCCGAAATCCATTCCACCAACGGGCGATGGGATCTGATCGTCGAACTGAGCGCGGCAACGCTGAGCGAATTCGACGCTGTGCTGCGCCGCATACGCCTTGTTCCCGGCATCACCGGCAGCGAGACCAGCCTGATCCTTTCGACACAAAGGTCCACGAAAGCAAGGCTTTGATACGGCCGAAGAATAAGCTTTGGGAAAAATGCATTTTTCGGCTTGCATAGCCAACCAAATCATCTATATGACGACCCACCAAACGAAAGCGCCCGGCGCTCTTCGAAGTTGGGGAATAGTTCAATGGTAGAACAGCGGACTCTGACTCCGTCGATCTTGGTTCGAATCCAGGTTCCCCAGCCAATTCTCCCGAAAAGCCCTTAATTCCTTGATTTTCCAGTCGTGCCGGATATCGTTTTGGCATCATTGGCGACCTGATGCCCAGAACTGATGCCCAAAGGTGATGCCCAGCCGAATTCGGCGCGGTCGAACCTTCGGGCTCGATACAGGGTCTGTTCGTCATGGCTGTGCGCCACGAGGTCGAGAATCTCATCCGCCGCGGAAACATCTTCTATTGGCGGCCACGCGTCCCGGCCGCTCTCATCAACTGCGGTCCCGGTAGCCGCCTTTCACTCAGCCTTCATTGTTCCGACCATAGAAGGGCTCAGATCATTGGCCGGAAGCTCAACACGCGACTGGCCGAATTGAAGTTGAACTCGAAGGAAATGATGTCCAAGCAACAGCTTCAGAAACTGTTCGAGCATGAGCGTGACAAGGAACTCGAGCGACTCGACGAGATCAATACGCTTGCCCGGCGCAACGGCCGTGGCGGGAATGTCGAGGAGATGGAACTCGATCTCGAGGCCGGTTGGGCCTGTCAGCTCGTCGCGAAGTTCGGGAGCCGGACGGAGCTGACGCTGGAGAGCGGTTGCGCGGGCCTAACCTATCTCCTCAACAACCGTGTCCCGATCTCGCACATCGACGCCATCAGGGCGAACTACCGCGGCGAACTGGCGATCGCGCGCAGCCCGGGGTTTGAAGACAGCATCCGGCGACTGATCTACAATTTCGAAATCGACGACACTGTCGCTAATCGTCAGCGCGCCATGTCGAAGATCTTTGAGGGTCGCGCTGCTGCCCTCCTCGACATTGATGAGCGGCACGAGCTTGTCGACAGAAGCCAGAGCGAGTTCACGGGCGGCGAAAGAGCCATCATGCCGATTGCCGAGGTTCTCGTTCCTGAAACTGCAGCGCCTGAGCCGCCGACGCGGCACGATGAACAATCGTCCTTATCGGCTTTACAGATCATTTCAGGAGAACCGGGCGTCGCTTATCTGGATCTCACACCGCGCCCGGAGAAAATCACGGCACAGCCGAAAGCTCCCAGTGCCGAGCAGAGGGTCGTTCCTATTGCCGACTTCGAGCAGGAGTGTGAGAAGCTCATCGACAACATGGGCGAGGATTGGACAACTGAAACCGGGCGGGATGCCATGGCGCTGGTTCGGATGTTCAAGTCGGTGCTCATCGAGCATGGGGTAGAGCATTCCGGGCAGATCGAACAATATCACATTGGACAGTTGCGCCAGCACTTCAATCACATTCCAACGGACTGGGGTAGAAGCAGCAGGATGCGCGTCATGTCAGCGCCGGAACTTCGTGTGGAAGGCGACAAGCTGCGCAAGGCTGCGGAGATTTCAGGAACCAAGGCGAAGGTTGGTCTGGCTCCAGGAACGATCCGCAAGCACTTCGGAAATCTACAGCACTTTCTGAAGCATCTGAAAGGCCACGGGTTCGAAATCGAAAACTGGACCTTTGAAGGCCTGCGTCCACGAAAGCCCAAAACAGGAGACATCCGTCACCAGCAATACAAACCGAAGCCGGAAGACATCGCTCCGATTTTCTCGAGCACCGTCTACACTGGCTCTCTGGATCATCTGCGCGGAAAACGAAGAAAACCGGGGAGCCAAGTTTTCCATGATTCGCTTTATTACCTGCCGATCCTGTTCACTTACCTGGGGCCTCGACGCAAAGAGTTCGCAGGACTTTCCGTCGACGACATTGCGAAGGACGAAGACGGATATGTCATCCTCCTTCGCAACAATGGCATCAGGCGATTGAAGACCGCGCAATCAAAAAGACTGCTGCCCATGCCCGACGAATTGATCCGATTGGGCTTCCTCGATTACTATCAGGCGATCAAGGGACTAGGCTACGAAGCTCTCTTCCCTGACCTGTTCTCGGATAAGACGGATAACGATCCGGGAGACCGCTTCTACGACACTTTCATCCCTATCATGCGGGGCGCGCTCGGCGAAAAAATGTGGGAGCGAGCCATTCATGCCCTTCGCCACGGGATGGCGGACACCCTGAAGCAGGCCGGCGTCTCGTCTGAAGTGATCGATGACATCTCCGGGCGATTGAGCGAGGGCAGTGAAACGAATACGCGATACACAAATCCGGCTGGCCTTCCGTTGATGCGCGGCGCCCTCAAGCACTATCCGATCGTTACGTCAACCATCGAACCGAAGCCGCTGCAACTTCTGCCATGGATCGAGAACAAGCAGCCGCCGCCATGGGCGCGAGAAGGCAAGAAGTGAAGACCGGGCGGAAATGATTTCCGCTCGGACTGTGTTCGGCTGGTAATGCGACACCGAGCTCAGCTCGGTTTCGAACTCTGGAAATCCGATTCAGAATCAAACGGCGTTTTACGAAGTAATGGGGGGAGAAGTCGTCATTCCATCAAACGCCGTTAGGCGTTGGGTCGGCCTCGTCGAGCAAGCGGCTCCGACACCGAAAGACCAAGTAGAGAGCGGACGCTCAGACCTCATCGTCGGCGCCATCGGGATAGATCAGGTGGATTTTCCTACGAAACGGTGAGCCGCCTGTCCGATACTTGGCGACAAGATCGTCGAACACCGCATCGCATTCGCGCTCATCGAACCCCTGATCCGTCAACATTGAGACGATCTTATTCTGGAACTTCTCGAGTTCCATCTGCTGATCCTTGTCGATCGCCCGCCGGATCAGCCAGAACAGCGCCACTCTCGCGACGTCATCTCTGTCAGGCCGCTTCGCCCTTCTGTTGGCATCACGAAGTGCCTTCTGTCGCTGCCTTGCTACCTTCTGATTCATGGCGCTCCTCCCGATCCTCAACCTCCTCTATGGTCAGGGGACCGGCCTGCCGGCGCAAGCCTTGTTCGGCTGAATCGGAAATCTCGAACTGTGAATCGACGGCGCGGAGCAATGAATCAAATGACCGCAATTTGTTTCGAGTTGCGGGCACGTTATCTCACGTCAAAACGACCTGTTCGGCCGCGAACAGCGTTGATGAATCAACGTATTCGAGTTCCGAACCAAAAATCCTGTGTTCGGAATCAAATGAGCGCAATTTGTTTCACGTTGCCGGAGACTTGATGTGAGTTGCCGACAAGGTGTCACACGACATCTCAAATCACGTCACATCATCCCGGTGGTGTCCGAGGATCCAGCCTTCCCATTTGCGAACGGCATCAAGTGCTGGGATGCCTTCACCGCGCCGCTCATCGACGACATCAAGCATACCCAGCAGTCCGACCACAGCATCGAAGCCATCGTCAATGAAGGGCAGAAGCAAATCTGCATCGAGTTGCGGCCGCGCTGCGAGCCAAGGCAAGATACTCTGTCCCATCACAATCCGGTCTGCCTGACGCCGCTTGCTCCATCCAGTCCGTGGCATGCCGATCTGACGGTACACGTCGCCAGGATAAGTTTCTGCAACGATGACTGGCTTGCTGTTGGCGAGCTCGGCCAAGCTTCCATCGAACGGCCACAAGCCGATTTGGTCCAAGCTCGGAATGATGATTTCCCGCCATCCCGAGATCGCACCCTTGCCCACCTGATTGCCGCCAAGCGTCCAGAACAGCATGCAGGCCGCCTGCCGATCGGCGGTCGCCCGTTCGCACACACGCAGGAGCGATGACGCACCAGAAATCCCAAGCGCATCGAACAGATGGACACGTGCCGTGCCACCCGGGCGGACGGGATAGAACGGGCGATGCAGCGAGATTTGATCGCGGTGATCGGCGACACTATACCAGTCAGACCAGATTCCCGACCCGAATAGTGTCAGTGCCTCCCGGAAAGAACCGACGCCTGCTGCCCGTGCATAGGCCTCCGGCAGACCGATCGGGAAGTCAAAGCCGATGAGAAGCGCACCCTGATCGACGGCGCGACGCTGCAGCCGGTCAAACAGGATCGACTTGTCGCCGACGAGTTCAGGAGACTGGACATGCCAGTGTCTGCCGTGTTTGATAGCCAAAGCCATCCATCGCTTTTTCTGGTCCATGCTCCAATCGCAATGGGCGACAACCGCGACGCGCATCCTGCTCTCCGCTTCTCATGATCGGTCGCATGCCTATCAGCTTTAGGGCCGCAGATCACCGTCCGTCAGAATGTGCAATACGGCCCCTTCATCCATCGCCTGCGCGTCGAACAGCGCCTTTGCGAGGGCATGGAAGGTGGGTCTGCGCGTTCTGAGGATCTTCTCTGCCCGGTCGAGTGCCGCTACCAGGTTGGCATGAACACGAGCGGCCAGTTCGGGATCACGGTCAAACACCGCACCCGGATCGCGATGCGGACGATAGAGCAGCGGATGGTCGGTCCCGAAGCCAAGAGTGCGTTCCATATCAAAGGCAAGCCGCGTGGCTCGCGCCAGATCGCTGTCGTCACTGCCACCGGAACCGCTCGAGACCCGTTTAAGCAGCAGTTGCTCGGCAGCCCGCCCGGCCATCAGCATGGTGAGCATGTTTTCATACCAGTCACGCGTGTCGGTGGCCCAGATGTGGAAGCCGACGAGATTGTAGCCTCCCTCGCCGGTATCGATGTTGAGACCGCGAACAGGTCCTAGATCGAGCGTATGATGGACGACCGCATGCCCCGCCTCGTGGAAGGCGTAGCGCCAGCGCAGATTATGAGGCACTGGAGGACGGTGGCCGCGGATGCCCTCTTCGATGTCCTCATAGCGGATCGCCCGCTTACCGCGACGCGCCTTCAATCGCGCTTCCCGGACGATGCGCTCGATATCCGCGCCCGTCAGCCCCATCGCCCGCGTGGCGAGACGCCTGAGGATAGCATCGGCAGAATTGGCGTGTTGCGCGGCTGCCGACAATTCCGACGCGTTGGTCTTCTGTGGCTCAGTCATCGGCTGGCTCCCTTCCGTTCACTTTCTGCGTCTTCCTCCAGATAGTCGGCAACGATCATCTTCAGCGAGAATCCGTCCTCGGCTCCCGACCGGGTTTTCGGTACCGGCTCCTGGATCAGCGACATCACATCCTCACCGAGATGATGGGCAAGGATTTCGGCCAGCGTCGGGATGTCGGGCCTGGGGATTTCGATATGGGTCTCCAGCCGCCCCGAACGCCTGAGGGCCTCGTCGATATGATCGGGCCGGTTGGTCGCGCCGACGACGATCAGCCCCTCGTTTTTGATCGCGCCATCGAGCAATTCCAGCGCCTTGTTGACGATGGTATTCCAGTAGTCGGCATGTTCACGCTCGGCGGGCTGCCTTTTGCCGATGCCGTCGATCTCGTCGATAAACAAAATCGCCGGTGCCATGGCACGCGCTTCGACAAACGTTTTCGCCATCTTGTCGATCACGTCATTCAAATGACCACCCTGCAGCCATGTGGAGACGGATGTGACGACCAGTGGGATTTGCAGGCTGTTGCACAGTGCCCGGGCAAAGGTGGTCTTGCCGGTCCCGGGTGGACCGGACAGCAAAAGCTTGGTGCTCATTTCCGACCAAGACAGGATGCTTGCTCGATAATCGTCCAGATCTGCCTTGAGATCGAGCGCCCAGTCTTTCGCCTTGCCATATCCGGAGAGGGTCTCAACGATCATTGGCGGCTTGTGGCCGATCTCGCCTGCCGTCGGCAAAGGTTCCGGCTGGATCACCTCGGCTCCCGACGGCTTGTCTCTCTTCCAGCGACCGTTACTATCCGTGTCGGTCGATTTGGACTTTTCGTGTGAGCCTTGGGGCTTTTCGGCGGATGTGCTCGACGATGCCGATGCGGATGCCCTGTCATTGCTTCCGCCACCGCCGTCCTCCTCCTCCTCGAAGTCACTGCGATTGCGCTCAATGAGCGTGGCAAGAACATGAAGCACGTCGCGAACATGTCGCCCGGGGCGAAACGCAAGAACCAGATCCTCCAGCGACAGCCAGCGCGCATCGGAATCCGATGGCAGGCCCAGCGTCTCGATCACCTCGTCCGGGTAAAGTACTTCGACCAGATTGGTGACGAACCGCCGGTCGAGCTTTCCCGTCTCCAGAGAGAGGTCGGCGGAGATCTGCAAGAGCGACGGAATGTCCGACCGTTTTTCTGCGATGGCAAGAATCGACAAGTCGCGCGACAGCGCGCTGATCATCCGCCGCCGCAGCGCATTGCCCGTGACACGATGCACGCCCGCACCCGAGAAGGTCATCAGACGCCTGCGCGTCTCAGCTTCGAGGGCATCGAAGTGGTCATCGTTGTACATGTGATCGGATTCCGTGGCTGCGAACGGGCCGCCTGGTACAAGCCGGGTTTTCTCCAGGAGCCGCAGCACCTCACGCTCGAAGCCTGCAAGCGGCGCATGGAGGGTAACGACCGGTGTCACACGGGTCAGCGTATAAACGATCTCCCGAAGCGACCGTCCGCTGCCACGCACCGCACGCGCCAGAACCAGGGTCGCAACGATTTGACTGACCATTGGCTGAGCGGCGGCTCCATCCACAAGACCGATCGCGTAGGCACGCCGATCGATACCGTTGCCCAGCACAGCGCTCTCTCCGATTACGCCATGACGCATGCGACGGATGTTCACCAGTTGCGCGGCGAACGACGGATGCTTGACCTCGTCGGTCATGGCACCATCGCCCACAGAGCCGGGCGCGGGATTGTCGCTCTCCTTCGGGACAAGCCAGTCGCCAAAGTTCTTGCGGAACCAGGTATCGTCACGGATCGGATCGCCGGTCAGTCGTGTCGTGTCGAAGGCCGGGGAATAGCGGAGGAGAAGATGGCCGCCGACATCAACGATCTTGCTTTCCAGCAGACCGTTGCGCAGTGCGGTCCGGCGTGCCTCGCGCCGGGCAAGATGACGAAGGCGACGGATAAACAGACGAGCGAGCTTATCCATCTGTGCGCCCTCCCATCTGCGCGGCAATAATTGCCGTCCGGGCGTCCTGTACCGGATCCCGCGGACGCGTCCGACCACGCCGCCCATTAATGGCAGCGAGCTGCGGGACCCGCGTCAACACACGCTCGCGCGGCGAACGGCGTGGCGGACAAGAGCCGCCCCGAGGAGTGACCGAAGCCCAACCAGTCGGCTCGTTCCAAGACTGATCGATATCGCGATTGCGGTTCTGCAGCCAGTCGAGCAACAGGCGGCAGGCGGCATTGCCGCTGTCGGCAGTCGCACGCAGACGGAGCATCAGCGGTTCCGGAACAAGGCCGTTCAACGAACGACCATGTCTGACGGAGGCAAGCGTGAGCCCAATCAAAACAGCAGGGTCGTCGCGATTGCTTGAACCGTGATCAAGGTCATCGGATTGGACGGGAGTGATATTCACGAGCCTGCCGTGAAGGCAGGCGAACCCGATGGTATCGGTCGTGACCGCTTCGCAACGGAAGCCGGCCAAAGACGGACTATGGGTGTCGATGGACATGACTGTCTCCTCACCGGAGCACATCGGCATCCGGCGTTGGTGGAATGGAAAGGACTGGATAAACCGGAGACGCGCTTCAGGCGCGGCCGCGATCAGCGTCGCTAGGCTAGCGGTTTTTCAGTGCCTGCGCGGACGGCGGGCGAAGCCGACCCGGATGCGGACGGGCTCCGGTTCGTCGTCCTGATCGTCGAAGTAGCCGAGATCGTAACGACCGTCGTGATCTTCATCCGCAGCCATGGCCCGCTCTTCTTCGTAGGTGCGAGACGAACCGTTCAGCGCGATCAGCGGCTTTCCCAATACCGTCGAGGTAGCGGTCGCACCCGACACGGCCCCCGCCACGACACCGAGAGCCTTACGAGCTTCAACTTCCAGAAGCTGCTGCACGCGGCGACCGAAGCGCAGGCGCAGTTCGGCCATGCAGGCGGCGACACCATCAATTTCCAGCAGGTCATCGATCTCCGACAATGCCCAGATGCCGGTGGCATGATCGCTCGGGCGGCTGGCGCCATCGACGATGGCAACTTCAACGGTATCGACCATCAAGCGCTTGTGGTTTTTGTAGAGCCAGTCCGGCAACACCATCGCCGACGCCATCATCTTCAGCTTCAATTCTTCCAGACGGCTGGTGTCGCCATACGACGCGAGCGACCGCTTCAGGTCGAGGATGTAGGCGGTATGCCGGGCGCGATTCACGAGGATCAGGTCTGGCGTATAGCTGCCCTTGGCCGGTGCCTCGCAATCGAGCTTCACACCATCGAGACTCTGCCAGTCGTTTCCGGACACGGCTTCGAGCGCCGCCTTCACCAGCGGCAGCTTCAGCGACTGCGTCAGCACGGTGATGTTTGGATTTGCTTTCGCCAGACGCTCGACCGCCTGCTCAAGAAGCTTGCCTTCCCGGAAGGACACGGCGCGAACGAGCGAAGCGATATGAATGTAGTGCCCGAGGATATCGTCTTCGACCGGTTCGCCGTCGGCAATCGCCGCAATCGCGCGATCGATCAGCAAATCCAGATCGGCCTCGACGTCACGGAAGCGAACGATGTGCGGATGGCGGCGGAGCGCGGGCGGTTCGTCGATGCTGTAGGGAGCGATACCGAATGAGCCATAGGAGAACATCGATGCCGCAGCGACAGTCGAACGAAGAACTTCCCCGGTGGGGGTAGAGAGAGTATGCGTTGTCATAGCCCGATTCCTTTTTCGAGAAGGCTGTGGGTCAGGCCCTTGGTAGCGTTGGCGCGCTGCCTTGGGCCGTTTCGTGTCCGGTCTTTCGAACGGCCCTAACCTGGCAGGACCGGGAGCCGGGCTCAAGGACCCGGAAGCACAAAAAAGAACAAAGCCGGTACAAGGTTAACGGCGGGCTCACGAAGTCCAGGCCGATGAACGCGCCCCCTGATCGCAACGCTCGACCTCAGTGTTTCCGCTCGCCATCATCAGGCAAAAGGAAAAGGGCCGACATGCGGCCCCTTCGAGTTCGGAGGGAAGGCCCGGGATTCCGGCCGCCCAGTCTTGGGCTAAGCGCATCACACTGCGGCGTTTGGTGATGTTGCCGAATTTTTCGCGGCGCTCCACTCTGACTTGATCTGCTTAACAATGTCATTGCGGGTCAGGCGCTTTTCAGGCTGGGCAAGTGCTTCAGCGACGGAAGGAACGTCAACGTCCGAAGTGCGCTTAGACTTGGGCGCCTCGATCGTGGCAATGGCTCCAAAAGCTGCAGCGATAGACTCCATCCTTTTTTCCATCGAGGGGATGCCGGTGACTACCAGATCGGCACTGCCGCGGACCTCAGCAGGAATCGGTCCGTCGGAGCCGACCTCGTAAGGAACGTTCGCGCTCGGTGCTTCACTTGTTTCCGTGCCTGGCCAGGTCGGGGCGCTTGATTTGGAGCTGGCCCATTCCAGGATCGGCACGACTTCCGTTTCCAACCAGGTCCGAAGCTCGCCTTTGTCCGGCCACGTCGTTTCGCTGCCCATCTTATAAAGCATCGTGCTGACCGCGCCCCAGCCAGTCTTGGCCGGAATGGAGGTGGGCGAGATCACGTGTGCTGCAGTTGGATAGGGCCTGACGAACTGCGCCAGACTTTTCAGCTCTTCGTTGGCAAGGCGCGCCACCAGATGCGTCTTTCCGGAGAGCGTTTTCTTGACGATGTTCTTCTTCGGCAACGCTTCATTGACATGTGCGCGGATCTCCTCCAAGTGCCCAATGAAGGATTTGATGCCATCCCGGACCTTAATCGCGATGATCGCTTTGAGCCCCTCAAGGCCGCCGACATCGTACGGATCAATCTGCGGTCCTGCCGCTGCCTCGTTTTTCGATCCGGCCGTAATCGCGGTGACGTCCTGCACCCTGAGTTTGCCGTTTTGCGCAGCAAAGCCGATAGCCTGCTCGATCTGTTCGGGCTCCGCTGCACTCAACTTTCCAAGAACCGTCGGACCCACGGCCAGTTCCACCAGGATCTCCCTGTAGCGATCAAGATTACGAAACACCGCGCGCTGTGTCCGGACGTGGCGCGCTGTATAGCCGCAGCGCTCGACGGCCCACTTTTCTAGTGTTCCTTCCGGCAGCAGCCCGGCAGCGCGTTCAAGATGCTCACCGAGCTTGAAGGTTTCCTCCGTCGAACGGCGCGAAACGCCGATGAGGAACATGGCCGTCTCTTCGAGCTGGCTCTTGATGTCTTCTGTGACAGCGTTGGTTTCGTAGAAGGTGTAGGCGGCGGACGAGAGAGCGGAAGCTTTAGAAGTCTTGTTCATGATCATCTCCATGTAAGAGGGATATTCGTAGAAGCAGAACCGCCTCTACCCCTATATTATCTCCGATCAACGGCAAACATGAAAGCAATCCAAAGTTTTGCAATAAATTGTTTCCGAGTAAAAATTCGATTTATACGCTCAAGAACACCTATAAATACACAAATTTACTTATTATGAGCGTCAAAATAAAAATTTTTCACTTGTCCAAACGCAAGTATTAATTACACTTAATACGCGCACTGCGCCCCTGCAGCAGGACTGAAACGGCTGGCGCATTCGGGTCTTTTCAAATCGACCTGCCACCTGGTACCAAGGCCGGGCCGACAAGTTAGCAAAGTGAGAGTAAGTCCAACCCATGACGAAGGCCATACTCACGACGAAAATAGATCCGACCTACGACGATCTCCCGGAACAGAGGTATCATTTCCCACGCACATATCTGCGCCAGGTCGAGGCCGCACGGGGAGACTGGATCGTCTACTATGAGCCCCGGCGGCCAAGCAGCGACCTGATGAAGACGGGTGGCAAGCAGGCTTATTTCGCGACAGCCCGGATCAACGACATTATCGAGGATCCGTCAAAGGCCAACCATTTCTATGCGCTAATTGATGACTTTCTGCACTTCGATCATCCAGTGCCGTTCAAGGAGAACGACCACTATTATGAGAGCGGCCTGCGCAAGGAAGACGGCTCAACGAACAAGGGGGCCTTTGGGCGCGCCGTGCGCAATATCCCAGATGAGGAATACGATCTGATCCTCGCTGCTGGCTTCGCGCATGTGCTCGGGCGACGGGATCGGGAACGTCCGGTGCCCGATCCAGCGGAAGAAGCGCGCCTAGGCTTTGGTGACAATCCGCAGATGCCATATGAGATCGACAGTATAGACCGCCGGATCGACGCTCAGATCGTGCAACGTCCTTTCCGGGACAGGGCGTTTTCCGCGGCGATCAAGGCGGCCTATCACGACACCTGCGCCGTCACAGGCCTGAAACTGATCAATGGCGGTGGCCGTTCTGAGGTTCAGGCCGCACAGATCCGCCCAGTGGCCGACAGGGGGCCAGACAGCGTACGAAACGGCCTCGCTCTCTCCGGCACCGTCCACTGGATGTTCGACCGTGGCCTGATCTCGGTCGATGACGATTACAGCCTGCTGATCGCGAGTAGCGGCGTTCCTGATGCCATCACGCGCCTCGTCAATCCGGAGCGACGCCTGCTGGTGCCGTCACGCCCCGATGAACGGCCCCATTCGCAGTTTCTGCAATATCACCGCAGACAAGTGTTCAAGGGGTGACGAGGCGGAAATAATTTCCGCTGGAAACCCGGTCCTCACTCCTCGCCGAAGAAATCCTCGTCCAGCCGCTTGAACTCGACCGTGCGATAGCTGCGGACGCCGACGCCGTGTTCGATCATCAGGTCGGCCAGTTCCTGCCCATCAATGAGGATGACGCGCTGCGACAGATGCCTGACGTAGTCTCGCGCAGGCTGGCTGAAGGTGGAAGTGGTGACGAAAACGCCCTTAGTGGCGCCGAGGCCGACGAGGCTGCCAACGAAGCCGTTGACATCCGGACGACCGACGGGATTGCCGGGCGCATAGCGCTTGGCCTGGATATAGATGCGGTCGAGGCCAAGGCGATCCTCGTTGATGATGCCATCGACACCGCCGTCGCCGGAGCGACCGAGCTGGGTAGCGGCGTCCTTGTGGCTACCACCATAGCCCATGGCAACCAGGAGATCGACGATAAGCTGCTCGAAAAAGGTAGGACTGTTGGAGAGGATGCGCTGAAGCAATTCATCGCGCAGGGCCGCCTGCAGAGACACATAAGCGGCATCAATCTGCTCTTCCGGCGTCGTCCTGGCAGAGGTGTCTTGGGTGGTCTTGGCAGGAATACTAACCTCTTGCGCAGCCGTACTTTCGTTTTTGTAGAATTCGCGAAACTCAGGCTCCTGCATCAGGAGAGCCACGTCGATGCGTTCCGGGGATTTCGCCAGCAGCGCCTTGCCCTTGTCAGTTGCAACAAAACGACCACGTGTAGGCGAGGCGATGAGTTCTGCCTTGCTCATATAGAATTTGGCCCAGTGGATGCGATTGTGCAGCACGCGCTGGCGGCCACTTGGCAGCATCTCGTCGCGCTCTTCCTGGGTCAAGCCAAGGTCATCGGCAATGCGTTCGGCAACATCGGCCACGCGGGTTTCTGCTTCGGCGGCAAGGTGCAGAACCGGCAGCATTAAAGTCTGATAGTCAGGGATCATTGGTATAGCTCCACAGCGCAGTCGAGTCAGACTTCATGCGCTCCTCACCACGTCCATGAGACGCGAGAAGTCCGTTACCACATCATACTTCACCTGGTCTGCACTCACTGAGCTTCCGATCTTCTCAAAGAACCTTCGGGCACATTCGATCTTGGTACTTTCGAACTCGCGAAGCTTCAGAGATGACAAGGTGCCCTTCGTCTCCGCGACAAAGTAAATGTGGCGCACCGCCCCCTCCTTGAACGAGATGGCCCAGTCCGGATTGTAGTCTCCGACGGGTGTCGGGATCGCGAAGCCCTTCGGCAGCTTGGCGTAGACGATAATCTCGTTGCTGTTGTCCAACTGCTCGACGAACTTGCGCTCCGTGTCTGAATCCAGAAGCGCATAATCGTAGACATGCTTCTTCAGTTTTTCGCTGGCTCGCGAGAAATCCTGGACGGTCTGGCTGGCTGTGAAAATGTCGGCGTCGTAGCGTTCCGCGACTGCATCGTATGTCAGCCGCTCGATGACCATGGTAGCCTTTTGCTCGATGATCAGGCGGGAAGCTTCGCTGATAAAGTGTTCCGGGTTCTGCTTGAATTGGCCGAACACACTCGACTGGATCCCAGACAGGATCTCCGCGATGGTCTGGCGGGTGAGTTGGGTCCCTTCTGCTAGCTTTGCCAGCAAATCGTACTTGACGAGCGAGACAACCGTTTCGGCCTGGTACGTCTCCTGCTCATTTTCGCGGAAGCTCTTGCCATCCCCGACCGCGTCATAGGTCAACCCGTCTCGTTGCATGCCTGAGGTGACCGTATATTGCAGCGGTGCGACTCTAAGATGGCTGTCCAGCGCGCTGATGCTCTTGCGGATCAGTTCCGCCGGCTCGAACTCGACCTTGTAGACTGCCTTCTGGTTGATACGCCTCCAGAGCTCCTGAAATTCCTTCCGGTGGAAGTTGTCATTCAGCGGGTTGCGCTTCGAGCGGCGGTCGTCCTGCATCTTTGGCAACTGCCGTTCATTGAAGACGCCGTCAATCAGTTCCACAATCTGGTCGGTGTAGGACTTCAAATCTTCCGGTAGCTCAGCCAGCGTCCCGTTCTCACGGGCGCTTTGATACTTTTCAGTGATGTTCTTCTGCCGGTCAACATAGCCGTTTTGCACGAGATAGAACTCGATGCCCGCTGCCATGTCGGACGATACCTCGATCGGCGCGCCATCCGCCTGAATGAGCTTACCCTTGAAATACTCCTCGTTCGCCTGACGCGGTCGGGCAGTCAGCGCTTCGACCATTTCCTTCTGAAGCGCATCCACAAAATTCCTGTAGCTTTCGCTGGCGACCACCGTCAGCACGTTGATGTCGTGCACAGTGACCGGATTGTCCATGCGATCGCCGTTCTGGTCCACGCTCAAACGCAGACCACGACCGACCTCCTGGCGCCGCGAGATTTGGTTCTCGCTGTGCTTCAACATGCACATCACGAAGACGTTCGGATTGTCCCAGCCCTCACGCAACGCGGAGTGGGAGAAGATGAACCGGGTCGGCTCTACAAACGCAAGCAGCCTCTCCTTGTCCTTCAGAATGAGGTCATAGGCGTCTGGATCCTCAGATTGCCCCTTATTGTCCCCCGTCTTGGCGACATCGGGGTCCTTGAGGCGGTTTGTCTTCTTGTCGATCGAGAAATAGCCGTTGTGAGTCTTCGCAGGATCGATACCGGCCAGATATTTTCGGTAGGCCTCGTTGTCGATCGCAAGCTCGGACAGATATTCCTCCTTGAGAAGGGCATATTCCTCCTCAAAAACGCGAGCATATTCACCGCGCTCGTCAGGCTGGCTGTAGTCCCGGTACTTCGCGACCTCGTCGATGAAGAATAGGGAAAGCACCTTGATCCCGCGAGAATGGAGCTGCTTCTCCTTTTCCATATGCGCCTTAATCGTCTCACGAATCTGGATCCGGCGAATGTCTCGCTCGGAGACGTCGCCATTGGGCTCTCCCGCCTTGAGGACTACCCCGTTCGTGAATTCGACCGTTTCACTGACCGCGTCGATCTGGCTGACCGTGAAACCCCGATACTGATCGAGTTCGCCGGACAAGGTAAAGAGATCGTCCTTAAACTCCAAGCGGCGAAGCTGACGCTTGATTTCACCCGAGGCCAGCTTCAGCTCCAGCTCGATCCGGGCCACCGGAGCCTTCTTCGAGATCTCGATCCCTTCGAGATAAAGGTAGGCATTTGTACCCGCCAGACCGCGTGCCTGGATGCCGCGGACAGCGATCTTCTTCACCAGCTTCTGGTTATAGGCGTCGAGAGCGTCGAGGCGATGGATGCGGTTGTGCTGCGTCTTATGGGTGGCGGAATACCGCAGGATCATCAGCGGCTTGAACTTCGGCAGGGCTTCAGTAGTTGCGGCCCCCTCCATCTTCTGGGGCTCGTCGAGGATTAGGATCGGGCGGTTCGACGCGATGACATCGATCGGCTTTCGTGACTGGAAGTCGTCCAGCTCGTCATAGATACGGCGATTGTCTGCTCCACGCGCATTGAACGCCTGGATGTTGATGATCATCACATTGATTCCGGCATCGGACGAGAAGCTTTCCAACTCATGCAGGCGCTTCGAGTTGTAGGTGAAGAACCTCGCCTTCTTGCCATAGCTTTCTGTGAAGTGATCTGCCGTAATCTGCAGCGACTTCGCCACGCCCTCGCGAATGGCAATCGAAGGCACCATAATGATGAACTTCGACCAGCCGTAGCGCTTGTTCATCTCGAAGATGGTCTTGATATAGCAGTAGGTCTTGCCCGTGCCGGTTTCCATCTCGACGTCGAGATGCACGCGCGTTGCCGCGACGGCATCCCTTTTGTAAGCGGCGGCAACGGCGACGCGCTCGCCGCGTGGGTTGAACGTGGTAAAGTCGGTCAGCGACTGAGATAGCGGCAGGTTCTGGCGCCGCTGAACCTTGCGGATGTTTTCAAGGATTTGCGCCTCGCTGATTGAAAAGTCGGCGTTCTTGAACCCTTCCTCGAATGCGCTCGTTTGCGCCTTGCGACCTGGATCGATCCGGTAGCTCAAAGCGTCGGATTTGATTTGCCCCTCGAAGCAATCGACGACAGCCTCGACGGCGTTGGTCTGGTATGGCTGGACCTTGAATTTGAGCTTCATAGGACGTCGGCTTTCTTAACTTTCTTACTTAGCTCTCTTAGAGCTTTCTTAGAATGTTCACTGTTCGTCCGGCAAACGCCATTCAGGGATCGCTTTGGAGCCTGCATTATGAATACGCCCCTTTATTCTTAAGCTACTCAAAAGATTGCCAATTTTTCGCTTTTTCTGAACTTCATCGAGAGCTTCGCTGAGTTTGTCCCAGAGAAGATCGTCGATGTCCTTTCTTGAGGCGCGCTTAAACTTTCTTAGAAATTCGATGACCAGCCCTTCGTAGTGCTGGTCATCGAAGGCTCGCGTTCTTATGTACCGCGCCTTCTGAGAGGTCGCATCAGCGATGCCGGCCGATATGAAGAAATTGGGTTTCCGGCCTTCGATCAGGCGCGCCTGCCTCAGGTGGCGTACAGCTTCATCTGTAACAGGCAGATGCTTTTGAATTCGGTCCAGCGCCAGAACATCAACAAGCGGCAGTCCCGTCTGCTGCATAAGCAACTTGCTATAAGCCTCATCGACAACGCGACCGTGAATAGTCAGGCGGACAACATCAGGCTTGGTCAGGTCGTAGTCTGGCAGTGGAAAAAAGCGCTGACGTTGTCGTTTGTAAATGTCCTGAATTCCATAGCCCATATGGTCGATCATATTTAGTTCGGTCATCGCCTGACTGAGGAATGGGTTTCGATAACGCAGAGGCGTGTGCTCGTGCAACACGTAGTCGTTGGGCTCACCCTCAAAGAAACCACCCTCATTGACCAGAACCAACCGATCTGGCTGCTCAATCACAATGATCCGCGCCGCCCGAGTATAATCCTGATGGGCGATGCAGTTGTGCAGCGCCTCCAGAACCACTTTCTGATCGTATTTTGCAACCTCATGCGCCAACAGCTCATTCTCAGGCAGAAGCCGGAGCTGAATGTTCCTGATACGAGCAAAGATCTGTGACGATGTCAGCAGGAAGGGCGGCCCAAAGTGCTCGTAGGCACGCTCTTCTCCTTCGAGCTTCCAGGTAATCTCAACAGGATGCGGACTTAACCTCCAGGCGGACTCGGCTTTACCCAACAAGAGAAGTGCAGTTCGTGTTATCGCACCACTTTGCGTCAGTTTTGCTCTATTGAGAAACGTTGCATCACTCCAGCCTGCAATATCCTCTCCGCTGAAGCGGTTGGCATGTTTGGCGGCGAAACGCTCGCGCGCAACCTTCAGCGCATGTGGGTCAAGATCGTCGAGGCTGGCACCTTCGACAAGCTTGGCAGTCCAATCTTCAGCCAAGGTCTGCTGTCGAATACTGTCCAATTTGTCTAGCCCAAGCGGCACTAAGCTTTCGTTGGCGCGGGCATAATAATGACCTTTCCATGCGATCGGGATGCCTCTGGGTGCTGCGGGAATCTCAAATAGGACAACGCGGCCTGTGGGATGATGGAGTTCATAGATGTTTCGAAAGCTGATGCTGGGTTCAGCGCCTTGCGCAATCTGAAGCTTCAGGCTTTGCAAACGCTCGGAATCACGGCGATAGTCCGTCCCTACAACTGTGCGTGTCTTATTGTTTACGCCAAAAACAAGCCAACCTGCCCTTGCGTTCTGCAAGTTGGCTTCATTGCTAAGAGCTGAAAAGTATTCACCTATTTTGTCTGTGTCGTAATCTTTACCAGCCTGTTTGAATTCAAAAACTTCATTCTCCCAAGTCGCGATCAGCCGATCAAGCAAGTCTTTCAGCGCAGATTGGTCCATATCAGATGCTCTTCACATCGGTGGTCGGGGAGAGCTGGCGGAAAATCTGCTCGACATTGATCTTGACCGCATCGGACACGAAGCCATTGTCACGGAAGACGACGCGCAGCGGTTCGCGCTTTGCCAGTTCCTTCACCAGGTCTTCGGTCACGCCCTTGTCAAAGCAGGCGACTAGGGCGTTGTCGTCCACAAAGAACACGGTCTTGCCCTGCACCGTCTCGCGGCGGATTGGCAGAGTCAGGTCAACGCCCCAATCGACCAGCACCTGGAACAGCAGGTCCTCAGAGGTGCGGTCCTCCTTGACGTTGTCGACCATATCCAGCAGGTCGCCCTGCTTCAGCTCGTCGGGACGGTAGTAGACGTCCTTCATGTTGGACGTATCGACCTTCAGGACACGGAAACCGACGTCTTGGTTCCAATCCGGATGGCAATCGCCTTCAAGAATCTTATTACCGCCGCGTCGAATCCGCTCCCTACAAATATCGGCAATGGTGGAATAGCCAGCTTCTTTAGCTAGGCTATCCTCTGGTGCCTCCTCGGCAATTTGGACACTTATCCAACGACGATTCCCGCCAAAATTTGCGTTTGCGTGCATAACACCATGCGCCGTGGATCCGGATCCAGCGAAGAAATCCACAACAAGATCATCCGGCCCTGACAGATAGTTCACAAGGAGCGATATGTCTTTATAGTTCTTCGGATTCTCAAAAACCCTGACTCCATCGAAAAGGCCCTCAAATTCCAATGTAGCGGTCTGAGCGTAACTGTACCTTACGGAGGTCAATACCTGGTCATTGTTCTCGAACAAGTTGGTTCGCACCCGCGGAACTGTCGTTTCGTCGGGACCGAAAACAATTCGTCCCTTCTCAACTTCCTCGTCGAAGCGCTTCTTTGTAGGATAACGCCAACCACTCTTGGGCAGCTTGCAGGCCCGTCCGGTGATAGGGTGCAGCACCTCGTAGGTCGGCCCGCCACCTCCAGGCCAGTTGATGTTTCCGTCATCACGGTAGGGACCTTTCTGGTCAACCTTGGTGAAGCGTGCCAAAGGGGCTCGTGCATCATCTTCCTCGAAAGTACGGTAGTGGTCCCGTAGGCCAGCGGATATCGCGTCCCAGTTCTCACCATACTTTTCTCGTAGAGACAGAAAGACCTCCCTAACCTCGTCGACGCCTTCCTTAGGCGCGCGAAGTTTAACGTCATGATCCTTTAGCTCCTGGAGAGATTTTACGTATACAAGCATATATTCATGACCGACAGAAAAGTACTTCGCGTCGTTTTTTCGATTCCGATCCCAAACAAGAGTGGCAACGAAATTTGATTCCCCAAAAATCTCGTCCATGATCCTCTTCAGCGAGTGGCATTCGACATCGTCGATACTCACAGCAATGAAACCGTCGTCACGCAAAAGATTTCGCGCGAGCTTGAGACGTGGATATATCATTGACAGCCAGTCAGAGTGAAACCGCCCATTTGAATCGAGGTTCGCAACGAGCCTGTTTCCACTTTCATCGGACTGCATGGATCTTTCAAAAAATACATTGCTTGCGACCGAAAAATCGTCATCGTAAACGAAGTCATTCCCGGTATTATAAGGTGGGTCAATGTAGATGAACTTCACTGTACCCAGGAATGCACTTTGAAGTAACTTCAATGCATCAAGATTGTCGCCCTCCACAAACAAGTTGGTCGTCCCATAGAAATTGGTGCTTTCCTGCAAGAGTGGACGTAGGGTCTTGGCGATCGGAGCATTTGCGGTGATCAGAGATTCACGTTTGCCCGGCCAATCCAGCCGATAGCGTTCCTGCGGCCCCTCCACGATACTATCGTTCAATTCCTGACGAAGCTGATCGAAGTCCACGGCCAAAAGCAGTCTGCCGGTCACCGCGTCCCGCGCCTCGGTCACGCAACCGGGAAACAGGTCGCGGATCCGGGCGATGTTCTCCTGGGTCAGGTCGGGGCTGTGCATCTTCAGCTTGTCCATGCTCTTCCTCTTATTCCGTGCTCGGTGCGCTTGCCGCACCTGCACTCACCAGCCGCTCCAGCTCCTGCTTGGCGGTGCGCAGCTCTGCATTGATGGCGACACGTTTATTGAATTGTTTCTCGCGCGCCAAGCGCGTCTTGATCCGCTCGATCTCGCGCGTCTTCGCCTTCACTGCCTCAGCATGGGCGATCCTTGCTTCGAGCGACAGCGGTTCGTCCGAGGACACCGGACCAAAAGGCGCTTGCGGGTCTTCTGCGAACCCCGCCGCAGGCTTAGAGAGCAGCTTGGCCGCCTGTTCTTCGACCAGCGGGCTGAGCAGTAGTTCATAGAGCGCACCCATGTTCAGCGCCACCGGGAGCGGCACGCGCGGCGTCTCCTCTGGCTGCCATTCGCCTTCGAAGTAATCACCAAGGACCCATTTGGAGCTGTCCGCCTCGCTCGGCCGCTTGTAAGCCGCCACGAATTTGATCCTGCCGCTATGGGTCAGCTCGAACAACAAAGGAAAAGGGATGGCGCGATCAATCGCGCGCAGGGCGTCCAGATCGAGGCTGCTCTGCCGCTGACTGACCCGAAATACCTGGATCTCGCTGACGGATTTCGAGGCTGGCAGGTTGATCGTTTCCTGTGCCAGCTTGTGCGCCCAGATGATCTGGTCCACCTCGCGCACGAACAGATCTTTGAGCGTGGTGCTGGCACCCGCATGCTCGTAGATCTTGTTTTTGGGGATCACACGCCCGAAGGCGGTTGCCCGCGGCCAGTCGTAGAGCATCAGGCGACTGCCTCCTCGACCCGCAGAAAGGCGATGAGCTCGAAATCATCCAGCCCCTGAATGGTATGCGTCAGTGCGGTCGTGCGCCCGCCACTGAAAAGGCTATCGATGTCCTTCTCTTCCTTCGCCTCGATCATCGACCTGATGGCCTGGCTGAGCAGATCGGAATAGCGCCCCATCTGTCGCCCATCATCCGTCTTTTCATTGAACAGCCGGCAGACTTCCGGGGCCGGTTCCAACCGCCCCTTGCAGCTCGTGCGGATCAGATCGAGCAACCGTTTCACCTCCGTATGATCCGCAACGATCTCACCGTCGTCATCAATATATACGAGGTAGAAGGGATGCAGGCGGTTTTGCTGGTTGATGTTGACGCTGTCGTGAATGTTCTTCAGTGCGAAGATCATGCCGGGACGCAGCCCCAGTTCCGGGGCGGCCGAGACAACGGCATGCATGCCATAAGGCATGCTTTCCAGATCGCCATGATCCTTGACGTAGTTCAAGAGGTCCATCCTGAAGTCGTTCAGCCCCAGGTCTGTAATCGAGATGCCGGCCTTCACGTCCTCCAGCTCGATAACCTCATCCTGCAACCGCTTCAGTTGCTCCTTGCGATAGGCGATATCGCTCGACTTTGCGGTCAGAACGTTATCGTCGCCCGTCGCGGTCACGTCGGCGATCACCATCCGGTTCTCGACGCGTTCCTTCAGATTGATGTATTCGTCGAGCGTGATGTCCGGCCAATAGTTGACGAGCTGGATCTGGTCATTGGGCGAACCGATACGATCGATACGGCCAAACCGCTGGATAATACGGACCGGGTTCCAATGGATGTCGTAGTTCACCAGGAAGTCGCAGTCCTGCAGGTTCTGGCCCTCGGATATGCAGTCTGTGCCGATGAGGATGTCCAGCTCCGCCGTCTCGTCCGGCAGGACGACAGACTTTTCTTTCGAGCGTGGCGAGAAGAGGGTCAGGACGCTCTGGAAGTCATAGGATTTCTTGAGGGTCGTTTTCGGCGAGCCGGAGCCTGTCACCTCCCCGACTTGAAGCCCTAGACCCTGCGCGACGGGAGCCAGGTTCTTGAAGAGATAATCGGCCGTATCGGCGAAAGCAGTGAACACGATGACCTTGCTGTTACCCGTATTCAAAGGCTCCGCAACTTTCTGCTTCAGCAGCCCAATCAGGTGCTGCAGTTTGGCATCGTCCGCAGGCGTCACCTTGTCCATCGAAGCAATCAGCGCATCGATCAAGGTTCGATCGGCCGAGAGGTCATGTTTCCAAGAAGGGAGGTCCATGTCGGCAAGACTGATCTGAACCTTCTTGCCAACGGTGAACTCATCGAGCCCTAAGAGGTCCTCATCCTCCGGATCGAAATCACTCATATCCTCGAAATGATCGGTGATACTGCAGCTACGCCCAGTCCGCTCATATTCCGCGATGGCGTCGAGTGCCCGCGTGATATTGTCGCCCAGAGCTCGAAGCGTGAGGCGGAAGGCTTCAACCGAGCTTTCCAAGCGCTTCAGCAAGTTGGTGGTCATCAGGGCCTGAAGGCTTTTTTCACGATCGGCCTGCCGCAGCTTGCCTCGCCCGCCCTCAACCTGCGTGTCGTAGATTGCCTCGTACTTTGCCAAGCGGCTGGACAGAATGTAACTGATCGGCGCATAGACCGCGAGCTTCAACAGAGACAGTTGCCCAAAGATCTCGTTCAGGCCCATCACATCGGGACGCTCTGTAATCGGCCGATGGAATGAGAGAGGTTTACGTCGCTCGGGGAATTTGCCGATGTCCTTGGTATCGTAAAAAGTCTCGATGTGCTTGCGCGACCTCGCGATCGTCACAGCGTCCAGCAGCTCGAAAAAATCGAAATCGAGGGTGCGCAGGATTGACGCCGCTGTCCGCTCATTGGGCGGCAGGGCGGACCATTCATTGAACGCCTTCTGTGCACGGCGAAAAATCTCCTCGATGCTGGTCTGAGACTTCAAGCTTCTGCTAAGCGCATCTGACTGCCCCTCATAGGCAAGGGCGAGCTGATTGCGTAGATCGTTGAATCGGTTGTTGACCGGCGTTGCGGACAGCATCAGCACCTTGGTCTTGACCCCGGCGCGGATGACCTTGTTCATCAGCTTCTGGTACCGCGTCTCCCGGTCCTTGTAGACGTCATTGTTCCGGAAGTTATGGGACTCGTCGATCACAACCAGATCATAGTTGCCCCAGTTCACCCGGTTCAACGGTATGCCGAATGACTCGCCCGACGTGCGTGACAGATCGGTGTGGCAGAGGACATCATAGCTGAAGCGGTCTTTGGCGAAGATGTTCGTGGTAAGATTGGTGTTGTAGTTTCGCCAGTTATCCGCCAGCTTTTTCGGGCAGAGCACCAGCACGGATTTGTTTCGGAGCTCATAATATTTGACGACAGACAGTGCGGTGAAGGTTTTGCCCAGTCCGACAGAGTCCGCCAAGATGCAGCCGTTATAGGTTTCGAGCTTGTTGATGATCCCCGTTGCCGCGTCTCGCTGATAGTTGAACAGCTTGTTCCAGACGATGCTGTCTCTATAGCCGGTGAGATCATTCGGTAGAACGTCTTCATCGATATCCTCTAGGAACTCTCGGAAGATGTTGTACAGCATAAAGAAGTAGACGCGCTCGGGGGCGTTCTCCTGGTAGACAGACTCGATGTGGTCGCATACAGCGTCGGTCACATCCCGGAGCTTGTCCGCATCGTTCCAGATCTGGTTAAAGAGCTGGAGGTAAACGCTGGCGTGGACCGACTCATCCATACGGGTCACAAAGTTCGAAACAGCGTTTCCTTTCTGGTATCCGAGATCGACGGCTGTGAAGCCACTAATCGGCATGTAGGCGACTGCGGCGCTACTGGTCTCGACATGAGCGAAAGGCTGCATGGCAGCCGGGGTCGCATTGGATTTGAACCGAGCTTTCTTTCGGATCCACGCTGCGCATTCCCGCGCTACAGCGCGTTGAGTCAGCTTGTTCCGGAGCTTGATCTCGAATTCGCTCCCGTAAAGACTGCTTTCGCGCCCAGCTTTTGGAATAAAGAACTCGCGTTTCTCTTTCCGCAGTTTATCGGTTGCTTCCGTGGGCACGAACGTCGGAGCCGTGAAAATGAACTGGAAGCTCTCGATCTTGGAAAGCTCGGATTTAAGGGCCTCGTAGGCGTAAATCGAGAAGCATGAGGCTGCAATTTTAACACGAGATCCTCGGGCAACGGCTTCCTTCAGATCGTCACCTAAAAGCTGCGAAATGTTGTCTATGATTTTCATCAGCCAAGCTAGCCTTGCGAGAAACGAACCACCCGTGGAACGAGCAAGAACAATCGATACAGATATGCCTTGAGTAGAGTGACCAGACAAGCTCAATGAGCAAGATTGCGGATTGACTTGAGGTCACACCGATAGGGAAATTATTTCCGCGCAGCAGAAATCACTGCCGATCCCCTTGCATCCGAAAATTGCCTAGCAAGGTCAGCGCCTTCGAACATAATTTGTTGCCGCTTTCCAGCCTTGTTGACGTTGACCCAAACCTGCACAAAATGGCTTTCAAGGTCACTCGCGGCGTGAAGATATAGGGAAATGAAGGGCATTTTTCGAAGACGATCTTGCGGCGAAGAGCAGCATGATCTTCGGCCACCTTGCGAGAATGAGCATTTCATCAGAAGCTAGGTTGGGACTACAACAAATTAATTGGGGGGGCTTATGGAGGCAGTTGAAGAAGGGTTTCCTGACTGGACAGAGCTGGGACAAGATAGCGGTCTCGATCCACTTGGGATGCAAAGGCCTATTGAGGCGATCTACCAATCGCTTATTCCAGGAATAAGCACGATCACGCTCCGCTACCGCTACTACTCTTTTTTCCCGTTCATCTTAAAGCACTACGAAGACACGATCCGGGATCCGGATCCTGCGGTCTTCCGCGCCTTCTACCGTCGCTGCGAAGCCCTATACGCCCTGATATGTACGCACGGGCAACGTGAGCTCGGCATCACTGGCTCCGACTGGGCCGCAGACATTCTTGTAAGCCAGGCGGCAGGAGGCGTTATCGACTTTGCTCAAGGTGCCGATGCCGACGCGGACGAAAAACTTCGCTATCTCAAAAACAAAGCCGGAGCTTTTGGCGCTATCTACTCAACGCAGATGCGGGAGATGGGCCTACTCATCTTCGCGGCGAAGAACGATCCAAATCCGAATCCCGTCTGCGCAAGGCTTGCGCTGCCTCTCGCAGAAGCGTTTGCCGAAGAAGTTGGTGACCTAGCGCCGAGGTTTTTCGAGCTTGTTAATCGGGCTCAGGTTAGCGTCGCCGAGCTTGCCCATTTCGAAGTGATGAAGCCCTCTAAGCTGCGGCTGGGAAGCAAGGAGCATACACTCCTCAGAGATATCCTTCTCGGAAAGGCGGGCGGTCAGGCGGAACAAGATCTCGTGCGCCAGGCCACTCTTACGATGCTTTTGCAAAGTGCTGACCAAAAGGGTGCGATCCCACAGGTGGAAGCCATCAAGTGGCAATGGTTCGATGGCGCGGCAGAGGCTCCACAAAGCGAGCTTCGTGTCCCCGAGCTTTGGGCGTTATTCCAAGCATGCGACCTCATCAGACTTGCCTATGAGACGATTCTGTCGGCGGCTCTTGTTGCTCTATCCGATGCGCCGCGAAATCGGATGCCGCTAACCGCTCTTGTCGAAGAGCTCGTAGAGCAGGCGAATGTTCCGGAGAACGCGACCTGGAAGGATTTTGTTTCCCAGCAAGGCACTGACGGGGATACCGCGCGCGCTCACGCCCAGCAGATGCTGGATGGGATTGGTGAGGAGCGGGTGCAACGCGCAGTAAAGCTGGTTTCGTGCCTTTGGCGCAATACTCCTGTCGGTGAAGACCTGATCCAGAAAGCGCTGAGCGGAGAAGACTATTTCTACTCGCTGCGTACCGAGCAGCGTTTCTTGAATGGCATTTCAGCGCTCCCCGCGAAGGCTGTCGTCTCGCATCTTATTTCGGATCGTGTGCTCAAGCGTCACCTCTGGGTTGCGTCACGAAAATTCCGAAAGCAGAAAGCCTACACTTATCATCTCGAGCCAGAAGATGGACTGATCCGCTATCGAAGCCAATTCCATGTGGCTCCAAGTAGCCCTCGTATCGAGCAAGCACTACGATTTCTCAAAGACATTAGTCTGATCGATGACAACGGTTTGACCTCCTACGGCCGTGCAGAAATGGCGGCCGCATGAAGTACTATGATGTCTTTGGCGTCGGTGGCTTTCACTCCGCTTTCATGACGACATATGCCTTCGGAACTCTGGCGTTTGAGGACATTCCTTTTCCGCGTCTTCGCGGATCAGGATGCCGCAACATAGTGGTCTTTGCGGATCGAACGATGGTGAATAACGCCTTCGCAGAATTTGGTCCACCGACCTTTGCTGGTACCAGCTATCATCTTATCAAGGCGAAAGCTCCGCGTGCCTTCCACCCAAAGATCACGATGCTGATCGGCGAGAAAAAGGGACGCCTGCTGATCGGCTCCGCCAATCTTACGGCTTTGGGGCTTGGCGGCAATAAAGAGCAAGTGGCAAGTATTTCCTATTCGGAGGAGACGCCAGAAACTGCGGCGCTCTTTGCCAGTGTTATCGGATATTTAAGGCGCTATGTGCCTGAAGATGATCAGTGGTTTAGAGTTAGCCTGGAGCGCGCCATAGCGGGCGCAAACTGGCTGCAAGGATACGGAAGTGAACCTGCTTTCAACGCATCTCAAGCAGGAGAGCTAAACGTTCTATTCGATCGGCCAGACCTTAGCGTTCTGGAGCAGATCAGACTCTCGGTTGGTGGGGACCCCATCAGCGAACTAGTTGTCGTATCGCCTTATTGGGATACTCAACTTGAGGGCCTGGCCCGCCTCCAAGGAGCGTTAGGAAGCCCAATAACACATCTGCTGATAGACCGAGGAAATGGGTTCCCGACCGCCGCGCTTTCCAAACTTCCAGGGGTTTCCCTCTTTGATATTAGCGAAAACGCGGCGAACCGCTTCTTGCACGCCAAGCTGATCATCGCGCGTGGTAAAGCCTTCGATCACGTCATTTCAGGTAGTGTAAATTGCACCTATCCGGCCTTGATGGGGCCGGCTGCCGGAGGCAATGCCGAGGCAGCAATTTATAAACGCAACACTGCTGGTACAGCGCTTGGTCTGCTGGGCCTCAGTGATTATCGGCAAAAGGCGCTAAAGATGGAGGAGGTTGCGAAGCTAGAGCTGCCACTAGCAGAACAGGACGCTGTCGAAGTGGCGGCTGATGGTGGCACGCTGACGCTCCAATCTGGCGTACTTAAATGGAAAGCGCCTCAGAAACTGCATGGCGGTGTGGAGCGGATAGAACTCTTCGATAAGGATGGGAACTATCTTCCAAGTTTGGACCCCGAAGATCAAAGCATCGCTGTTGCTGCCGTACTCTCTGAGCAAAAGCCGCGCTATGGAAAGACCGTCTTTTCAGGTGGCTCTGTTTCCGCACCCATTGCTGTAGTTGATCTGGATACGCTTGCCCAATCAACGCTTCCGCCAAAGCGAGGCAAGAAAAAGCGTCTCTTCGACAAGCTTCTTGAGGCAGACTTCGAGGGGCTGGACATTTACGAGTGTCTTAGCGACCTCGAGGAAATCGAGGATGCCGAGCTCGCGGGACAGCAGACTGATCGTGCGCGGGCGACGCATGAAAAGGCCGACAGCGAGGCGAAAACATATCAGCCGTTGACCTACGATGAGTTCATAAAGGCGCGAACCCGGTCCGAACTTATGGGTAGCCGCTACGGACTTTATCTTCACAGTTCTCGGGACAGAGCTGTGAACATGCTCAGCATTTGCCTGAACCGAATGATAGATCTCGTCGGCGTGGATCTTGCCGCCCTTGAGGACCAGGCTATTGAGAATGAAAACAACATCGACTTGCGTTCGAGAGAGCCCATCTCAACCGAAGAACCGGGCAATATGGAAGAGGTTCTGCCTAAAAGTCCTGAAAGCAAGGCTGAGGCCGCAGCAAACCTCGCAACTGCTAAGAAGTTTCAAGATGCGGTGAATGCTTTCAGCAGGCGTTGTAAGGCTCAGGCAGGGCAAAGCATCACAACATCTGAGATGGTTAGGGTGAGGGCGCTGTTGCAGATCATTCTGGCTCACGCGCAGCCTATCTCAGGAAAAGCTACCTCCTCCCAAATTCTGCCTATTTATAAGGCCGACGGGCATGATTGGCCGAGACTTATAGGACGTCTACTACTACTGCATTTCGGTTCCGCGACCAGGGCGCTGCAACACTTAACTGTCCAGCCGGATGAAGCGGAGCAACACCGCGTCATCGAGTATCTCGCTCTAGCAAACTGGGCTGGCCAAGCAGCGCTGCAAGCCGTGAAATTTGAGAAAAAGGCCGTCACTCTCGTGCAGCCTCTCTTGCGTGTCACGGCCGACCTCGCGGTGCAGACGACGGCGATTTTCGCGGTCCTGTCGCAAGATCAGCTTTACTACGATCAGATTCAGGCCAAGCTCACAGAGCGGTTTGCAGCTCGATTGGCCTTGGGGAACTCACGATGAGCGATATAGACAGTGACGAAGATTTTAAGGGCGATCCATTTTTTGAGGTCATTCACGACGGTGAATGGAACGCGACCATAGGCCGTCAGGGCGATGAGGAAAACTATCTCGATGGTTACATCGAGGCTGCCATAGAGCTTGCCGATGCCATCGTTGAAAAACGACTATACGAAAAGCGTGATACTCTCATCCTACCGATCCTCTACAACGCTCGTCACGCGACGGAGTTGAACATCAAGTTCGCTCATGCAAAGCTCATTTCTCTCGGTGCTATCCAAGACAATGGTCACGGGCTCGATCATAACATTTCAGCCTATTGGCGGCACCTTTATGACTCCAAGATCGGCGATGTTAAACTCCGCAGCGTCCTAGAGGCGCTTCAGTCTTTCGTACGCAGTTTGGAGCTGGTCGATAATGATGGACAAGAGCTTCGATATCACGTCACTCGCGACAACAAACGCAGCCTTGAAAAATTTGCCATCGTGAATGTGGGGCTCATGCGGCGTAACCTGCGCATACTGCAGGAGTTATTATCCGACCTCAAATACCGTACGCTCAGCTTTGCGGATGAGCATTCTACCGGCACTTTCACTCAGGATTGTTCACGGCGTGATCTGTTAGAAATCGCAGGAATGCTGCTTCCCCGGGATCAGTGGAGCGATCCTAAGTTTGACGATGTCAGGAACTCAATAAAGGAGCGTTTTTCGCTAAGCGGCGGAAAGCTCAGCACAGCGTGCAAAAAGATCGAAGGAACGCGAGAGCTTGCTGCCTTGATCGGCATAGAGAGTTCACTGCTGTATCTTTCCGATGATGATGTGGTTTGGGTGATCGAGCAATGGCGCAGGCTGCATCCAGTCCGAGAGCCAGCCGCCGAGGAAACCGGCATAGACTACTTCGATTTTGCTCGCTTGAAGGGTGCGCAGGAGCGGGGGCGGCTCTACCGCGAAGTCATTGACAACCTCAGCGACCACCTAGACGCAGGAAAGCTGGCAGACCTTGAGGTCATGTTCTACTTAGAGCGCGATCGATGTTTTTCAGAGTACTACGAGGAATTGGTATCAAGAAAACTGAAGGAGCACGCTGCGGCTGGCCGTCCTAAAGAGGAAATGCGTCACTTGCTTGAAAAAACGAGCCTTCTTCAACACGTTAGAGGCTCTGCGAAGCGATTGGGCAGGATCAAACTCGCAGATCGGCTAGCTGATATGTGACTTAGACATCGCGGGCTCGGCACTTGTCTACTCGGAAAGAGTCCTAGTTAGATCTAATTTCTACAGGAAGTTACGATGCTGATTGGTTAACGTTGTAGAATTCTGGCACGGAGGCTCGGATTTTATGGCCTATGCCAGACTGCTTGAAGCCGCCGAAGAGCGCGCGGGGGGGCATGCGAAGCCCTTAAAAGGATTCGTAGCCATGGCATCTCGCATTCAGGTTTATACGCTGAATGAGTAACATCCCTATGCATGTCATCTCCATAACCGCGATGAAGGCGCAAAGCGGCCACGCGACAATTCTTACCTCACCTCCGAGTTAGCGCTCCCGAGCGGAAATTATTGCCGCTCGCCCGTTGCTGTTGACTGATGCCCAAGGCCAAGGCACAAAGGTGGCATCCACGGTCGCTCGCGACAGGGAAACATAGGAAATTTCAAGGTTTTTCCATTAACCTATTAAAATCATTCCAGAATCCAAGACCCCCAGGCGAGTCAATTTCGATCGATTTTGATCTTGATTGGCACCCATCTCCCTCTGAAAAGTGGCGTCTTGTCAATACGTTAGGCGATCTCGGCCGCAGTTCCTTGGGCCATCCTTCGTGTTCCAAGGCGGCTAGAAAAATTGGCTGAGAACCCGACCGCAACGGGGGCCGAAATTTGGCTGTCGGACATCGCGTGGCAGGGAAAGGTAACACTCACATTGAAGCATATGTTGCTGTTGTCCGCTGTAAAACGGCATCTTTTCAGCTACTTGGCGCGATTCACCTCAGTTGAAATGTGACGCTCTCCAGATTTCGAAGAAGCTTAGAGCTCTCAAAATGACGGCTGGGTACCCCACCCGAGTGCCACGAGCAGACTAGGGAGAACGACCGCTCTCGGCCCCATTGAGGACACCAGATGACCTATTGCGCTGTTCCGAAACCTGCTGTTCGCAGGAGCGGTGCACGTAGAGGCCGTTTCCGGAAGGTCGCGCAAGTAGAAGGAAAGTGGTAGATGAACAATGCCAGCGCAAGGTTTTGATTTGTTGCTTGGCAGGGGGGAATTTATGAAAATTGAGCAGCTGACCATCCGCAATTTTAGATGCTTTGGGCCAGAGGGAGTGACGCTCACCCTCGAAGAGGCTGTTACGGCCTTCGTCGGCAACAACGGCTCCGGCAAGACGGCAATTTTCGCCGCCATCCAAAAAGCTTTCGGCACATCGAGCGCCCAACGGACAATCCGGAAATCCGACTTCCATGTGCCCAAGGAGAACGAGGAGCTCCAGTCGGAAACCTTGATGCTCGTCGATTGCTTGCTTGGCTTCCCGGAGCTGGAAAAAGACGATGCGGATACGGATGCGATACCCGAATTCTTCAATCAGATGGCCACGAGCGGAGAAGATGAGCCGCTGAAAGTGCGTATGCGCCTCGAAGCGAAGTGGATCGACGACGGCACGCCCGAAGGAACGATAGAAGAGGCGTTCCGATGGGTGTGCGCGACGGACGACGATTTCGAATGGGACGAGTGCCAGGCGGTGCAGGCCGTCGAGCGAAACTACATCCAACTCGTCTACATCCCCGCCAACCGCAACGCAGCTGATCAGGTCACGAACCTACTCAAAGGACGTCTATGGCGCGCCGCTAAATGGTCTCAACAGATGATCGAACAGGCAGAGACGTCGGCGGTCGCACTTCAAGACGAATTTGATACCGAAGGGGTCACGGAGTTTATTCTGGAACGCCTCGCAACCCGATGGTCGGAGGTTTATACTGGCGACACGGACACGACGCCGAAGCTCCGACTGGTCGAGACCAGGCTTGAAGAGCTCGTTCGGCGCGCGGAGTTCGTGTTCTTCCCGGACGAGGCTGGGCGGGAGCGCCGCCTCGACGATCTCAGCGATGGACAACGCTCTCTCTTCCATATCGCACTGACGGCAGCGACTCTCGAGATAGAACGCGATGCTCTACGGGAGACCCCCGCGGACAGCGTGTTCGATCAGGAGAAACTCCGCCGAACTTATCTGACCATCCTTGCGATAGAAGAGCCGGAAAACTCCCTCTCGCCGTTTTTTCTGTCCCGTATCATGCGCCAGGCACGCGACATCGGCGGCGCTGCCGAAGCGCAGGTCATCCTCTCCAGTCATAGCGCCAGCATTCTCAGTCGGATAGAACCCGAAGAGGTGCGATACGCACGCCTGAACTCCGAGACCCGCAAATCTTCGGTGAGGCTCCTGACCCTTCCAGAAGAAGGCACGGAAGCTCGCAAGTATGTGCGTTTGGCCGTACGTGCATATCCCGAGCTCTACTTCGCGCGGTTCGTCGTACTGGCTGAGGGCGAATCGGAGGCGATCGTGCTCCCCGCCATCGCCGAGGCGTCGGACTTCCCGCTCGACCGCTCATTCGTTCCCATTGTGCCCTTGGCAGGACGGTTCGTCGCTCATTTCTGGCGCCTCTTGTCGGATATCGAAATCCCCTATGCCACCCTGCTGGACCTTGATGCCGGACGGCAGCACGGCGGCGCGAAGACGGTGCAGTATGTCGTGGAGCAACTCGCCGCTGTCGGTAACGACCTCAGCACCAACAAGCTCGTCGTCGATGAGGAAATCGACCTCGATGATCTTGACGAGATCGACGATCAGGAATTGATCGACCAAGATCAGGACCATCCGTGGCTCAAGGCGCTGAGGCGAGAAGGCGTGTTCTTCTCATCCCCGCTCGATATTGATTTCGCGATGCTGGAGATGTTCCCCGACGTTTACCAGAAACCGAGACCAGGCGGTCGCGGTCCCAAGAAGAGCGCGAATGCGCTTGAAGACAAGAAGAATGTGACGCTAAAGACCGAAGGCGATCCCGATCTCTACGATAATGGGTGGGACGATAGCTTCATCTGGTATCCGTACCTATTCTTAAGCGAGAGCAAGCCCGAAGCGCACCTTCGCGCCTTGAGCGAAATCGACTCAGAAGATCTTGAAGAGGATGCACCCGAAGAGCTGACGAAGCTCATCGCCTACGTGAAGCGTAAAGTCGTCCCATGAGCCTCGTTCGTCCAGAAGATTGGGTGCCTCAAGGCATAGAAGAGCTCGAAGACCGCGCTTGGGAGGCACTTCGGGAGACTGACCGCAGCGTATGCGTCACGGCCGGAGCGGGCGCCGGCAAGACCGAGTTCCTTGCGCAAAAAGCGTCCTACCTCCTGCAGACCGGTCTCTGTCCTGCGCCCAAACGAATCCTTGCGATCAGCTTCAAGCGCGACGCCGCGGAGACGCTTTCGGCCCGTGTTCGGAAACGCTGTCCAGAGAGACAGGCACGCCGGTTTGTGTCCCTGACATTCGATGGATTTGCCAAAAGGCTTGTCGATCAGTTTCGGATGGCAGTGCCGGCTTTGTACAGACCGCCGGCAAACTATGAGATCGCGTTTCCGAGCAACGACGCGTTGAACGACTTTCTACGGCGCGCGGGAATTCACAACATCAACACTCAGCAACTCACACGCACTATCGCAGGAGTCCGGATCCGCGACCCTAACCAGAATGTACCCGAGAATCTTCGATCGGCGTTTGAAGAATATTGGAACGACCAGCTAAATGGCCAACCGACCGCCTATCTGACGTTTCCGATGATAAATCGTCTCGCAGAGTATCTCGTACGCGCCAGCCCCCGTATCCACGCCGCGATCCGGATGACTTACCCTGTCATTTTCCTCGATGAGTTCCAGGACACTCAGCCAGCTCAGTTCGAGCTGCTCACCTCCGCCTTCGACAAAGACCACAACACATTTACGGCGGTCGGAGACGACAAGCAGCGCATCATGGGTTGGGCGGGCGCAATGCCGAACGGCTTCGAGGTATACACGCAAGAGTTTGATGCAAGACCCATATCGCTGCTCTTGAACTGGCGCTCGCATACCGATCTCGTGGCGATACAGCATATCGTCGCGCAGAGCATTGACCCCAATGTAGAGCATGCGGTCGCACGCGGGGAAAAGGCGGTCGACGGGGATGTCTGCTCGATTTGGGATTTCGGGAGCGAGGAAGAAGAGATCAAAGGCTTGGCAGGCTGGATATCCGAGCAGGTCGATGACGGCGTTCCGGCCCACGAACTGGCAGTCCTTGTGCGGAACCACCCCGAACGCTTGGAAAAAGAGTTAGGCCCGGCTCTCGCCGAACTCGGCTTCCCACTTCGAAACGTCGCGCGGAACGTCGGGTCGATCGCGATCCAGGACTTGCTCGCCGAAGAGCTATCCGAGATTCTCCTCCCGCTGCTGAGGCTGGGGGCGGAAAAGCGAAACCCCGCGGCATGGGCGTCGGTTCAAGAGCAACTGCGAAGGCTCGGAGCGATATCTCTCGACGACGACCTCGGACTCCAGCGATCGGCAGCGCGCACCGAAGCCCTGGTGAAATCGATTAGAGCCTACATGGCCTCGCATGATCCGGAGGTTAGCAACGTGTCGGGCGCGGTCGCGCTTCTAATCGAGCAAATTGGTGAGACCGTCATAAGGCGTGCTACACCGTCATACACACGCAATTCCGACTTCGCTCGCGTGGAGGAAGGTTTCAAACTCCTGTTGTCCGAGTGCCTTGGCGACGCCGACAGCTGGAGCGAGGCCCTGGACCGCTTCGAAGGGCGCAACCAGGTGCCGTTGATGACCATCCACAAGAGCAAGGGGATGGAGTTCCATACGATCGTCTTCTTCGGCCTCGATAGTAATAGCTGGTGGAGCCTGACCCCCAATAGACCCGAGGAGATGAACTCGTTCTTCGTGGCACTCACACGCGCAAAACAGCGTGCGTTCTTTACCAACTGCAGCGCTCGCGGTGGCAGGATTGCCTGGCTGGAAAATTTGCTCGGTGCACACGTGCCTCGCATCGCGAGCGAGGATATCGCCTGAGCACGCCGAACGTCTTCTTATGATGTCCGCTGCCCATTACCAGACCGTCGGCAAACCACCCGATTGCCGACGCTGGCTTGTGAGCGACTGCTTTTGGGACATCGTTGAAGTGGACCTAACGTCTCAAATGAAAGTGCAAAGCTGCCGGGCGCTCTGTGGCTGCCTCACCGCAAACTTGAGGCCCGAGAGCGGAAATTATTGCCGTTAGCCCGTCTAGTTGACTGATGCCCAAAGCCAGGGCACAAAGGTGGCATCCACGGTCGCTCGCGGCAGGAAAACAGAGGGAATTTCAAGGCTTTTAACTCAAGTCATTGAAATCATGTGAGAATCCAGGTCTCCCAGGAAAGTCGTTTTTGACTAATTTTTCGATCTAAATCGGCGAACATCTCCCGCAGGGAAAAGTGGCTTCCTTTCAATGAGTTGGGCGATCTCGGCTGCAGTGATTGGAGCATCCGTCGCATTCTAAGGCGGCCAGAAAATGGGCTGGGGATCCGCACGCAACGGGGCCAGGATCTGACTGTCGAATATTGCGTTGGAAAAAGACCAAGCTTACGTTGAGACAGGTATTGTCGTCGGCTATCTGCTTCATCGCGGACTTCTTGCAATGAGGCCGACCGTTTGCCATCTATCCAGAGGTGTACCTCACATTGGTCCGATGTCGATAGCTACTTCTCCGTCCCCGCAAACCCTTCCGGCACATCGCCGCGGAAATTGACGGGCGTATCTGTGTACTCACCGATATAGTCGGTTTCGACATTCGCCACTATGGAAGAAGACAAGGGAGCCAGGAGAACCAGGCCGCTTTTAGCCTTAATCAAGGAGGCCAATGCCCTGAATGCTCGCTAATGTGGCCGGGTTGCCGATCATCCGCAGGTGTCGGATCTCGACCGGCTTTGCCAGCAGTCTGTCTATCTGCGATAGAAGCGGTACGAGATGCGGCATTTTCATGTGCTGGTCGAGATGCTCTTGGCTTCTCCAGTTCTCGTAGAAAACGAAGACACAGTCATCTGCCGCATCCACATGGAAGTCGTAGTTGATGCAGCCGCCTTCCGCCCGTGTCGGGGCTACCTGACGACTGAGGATAGCCTGTAGCTCATCCCGGTATTCGGGGCGAGCCGTTACGGTTCCGATAATGGTGATGGTCATGATGCCGACTTCTTCTGGCTGAGGGCGACGGCCAGGATGATGATGCCGCCGCGGGCGATCAACTGCTGGCTGAATTCCAGACCCATCAGAATGAGGCCGTTGTTGATAAGCCCGATCATCAAGGCCCCGACGATGGTACCGACCACGGTACCCTTCCCGCCGAACAGGCTGGTGCCGCCAAGCACCGCCGCTGCGATGACCGAGAGTTCGTCACCCTCGCCAAGCTGGAAGCGGCCTGATTGCAGACGCCCTGCATACAGCATGCCTGCCAGAGCCGCCGCACAGGACGACATTACCAGAACCTTGAATTTGATGTTGCGGGTATCGATACCGGAATAGCGTGCAGCGGTTTCGCCGCCGCCGGTCGCGAGCACACGGCGACCAAATCCTGTGCGCCGCAGCACCATATGGCCGATGACGCCAAGCACGAGCATCCACACTAGCAGCACGGGAATCCGACCAAGATTGCCACCGCCGAACAGCCACGAATAGCCGGGCGAAAGGATCGGAACCGCAGCGGTCGCGGAAATCCACATGGCGACGCCCTTGGCGATGCCCATCATCGCCAGCGTCGTGAGAAAGGATGGAATGCCGATGCGCGTGGTCAGCCAGCCGTTGAAGGACCCGACCGCTAGACCTGTGGCAATCCCTGCCAGCACGCCTGCAAAAGGTCCGCCGACGGCTATCGCCATGGCGACGGTCACCGTCGTCAGGCCTGCCACCGCGCCGACCGAGAGATCGATCTCGCCCGCCGACAGCACGAAGGTGATGGCTATTGCCATGACAGCGATCATCGCCGTCTGGCGTACGATGTTGAGCAGATTGTTGGCTGTCAGGAAGCCCTTGTCGTTCAGCGTCACCGCGAACACGACAAAGATGGCGATGAAGCCGATATAGATGATGTTCTGGCGCCAGTTGGCGGCGAAAGCCTTAAGCATTGATCGTCTCCTGGGCTGCGAGCGCCCGCTGTATTTCGGTCTGGAGCTTTTGCTCCGCTGCCTGCAGGCGATGCGCCGGGTCGTCCACCGCCACTGCCGGATCGTCGAAAGCCTCGCGGGGAAGGTCCGAGTGAACGCGTCCATCCGCCATGACGAGAATGCGGTCGCAAGCGGTCAACAGTTCCGAAAGCTCCGAGGAGATCATGATGATGGCCTTGCCGGAGGCGGCAAGATCCCGCACCAGACGAATGATCTCCGACTTCGAGCCTATGTCGATTCCGGCTGTCGGTTCGTCGAGAATGAGTATGTCGGGATCTGTGGCCAGCCACTTGCCGATCACCACCTTCTGCTGGTTGCCGCCGGATAGCGTGGCCACCGCGTGGTCGCGGCTCGCCGTTTTGATCGAAAGCCGCGCAATCTGCCTGTCCGTGAGGTCGACCACGGCCTTGCGGTCGACCACACCGGCACGCGACAGCCGTTCGATGACCGCGAGCACCATGTTCGATGCCACCGAATGCGCAGGAATAATGCCCTGGGTGGCCCGCGCCTCTGGAACCAGCGCCACGCCGTTGTCGATCGCATCGCCGGGCTTACGGATCGAGACCTCCCTGCCCTTGATGCTGATCGTGCCGCTTGCAGCAGGATCGATACCGGCGAGCAGCCGCGCAAGCGAAGACCGTCCAGAACCCAAAAGCCCGGCCAGGCCGAGGACTTCGCCGGCGTGGAGCGCGAAGGACACATGCTCAGGCTTGTGCGCACCGCTGAGATTGCTGACCTCCAGCAGGACCTTTCCCCTGACGGAAGAGCCGCGCACGACGTCCGAAAGTCCTTTCGAGCGCTTGCCGACGATATGCTCGATCATGGTGTCGATCGGCAGCTCGGAAAGCGGCGCGGTGACGACGTGCCGGCCGTCACGCAGAATGGTGGCGCGGTCGGCGATGCGGGCGATCTCGTCCATGCGGTGGCTGACATAGATGATTGCGACACCCTCGGCCTTAAGCTTTTGAAGGAAGACAAAGAGGCGTTCGACGTCGGAGACCGCGAGCGCCGTCGAGGGTTCGTCCAAAACGAGAACCTTCGCATCCTGCGAAATCGCCTTGGCGATCTCGGTTAACTGCTTCTGGCCAGCACCGAGATCGCCGACCAGGGCGCGGGGATCGACCGAGACCTCAAGCCGCGCAAAAAGTTCAGCGGCGCGGCGCTCCGCGTCCGCATCGTCGATCAATCCGGTGCCGGTGCGGCTTTCACGCGTCAGGAACACGTTCTGCGCCACCGTCAGCGTCGGGATAAGGCTCATTTCCTGGTAGTTCATGGCAATGCCGGCGTCACGTGATTCTTCCGGCGTGTGAGCCGTCAATGCGCGTCCGGCGACGACGATCGTACCCTGATCAGGACGATGAACCCCGTTCAGTATCTTCAGGATCGTGGATTTGCCAGCGCCGTTGCCGCCCAACAGGGCATGAACCTCGCCGGGCAACACCTCGAGATCGACGCCTTCAAGGGCGCGGACGCCCCCGAAGGATTTCGAAATGCCTGTCATCCGAACGGCTGCGGCGCTGTCGTTCATCCCACCTTCTCCCATACACCCGACTCACCGGAGCGGATGAAAGCATCCGCGACAAGTTCGGTCAGCAGGCCGTCTTCAAAATTGGGGCTCGGCTGCTTGCCCTTCGCGATCGCCTGGAAGAAGTCGTAGCACTCGACGATCTTCGTTTCCGAATATCCGATGCCAAGGCCGGGGATCGGCCAGAGACCGCCACCATAGGGGTGCGCCGGACCGGTATACACGGTGCGGAAGCCGCGCGCATCAGCCGGGTCGTCCGCAAACATGACCTGCAACTCGTCACGGCGTTCGTAGTTGAAGTGGATCGAGCCCTTTGTACCGTGGATTTCGAGCGTGATGAAATTGTTGCGCCCATAGGCATTGCGGGTCGCCTCAAGGCTACCGATCGCACCATTGGCAAATTTCAGCATGGATACGACTTCGTCGTCCACATCCACGTCGCCACGTTCAGCGTCGGCCGCTTTTTCCGCCGCACCAAGTTTGTCGATACCGCCCTGTTGAAGCGGACGGGTCTTGTTGTAGGTCGTGGTCAGCGCGATGACCTCCGCAATCGGCCCTACCAGATAGTGCGCGAGATCGACCACATGGGTGCCGATATCGCCGACCGCGCCCGAGCCTGCGATCTTCTTCTGAAAGCGCCAGGAAAGCGGTGAATCCGGATCCGCCGACCAGTCCTGCAGATAGGTGCCACGGAAATTGAGGATGCGACCGATCCGACCCTCATCGATGTACTTCCTCGCCAGAGCAACGGCTGGGGTGCGACGGTAGTTGAAAGCCACCATGTTGATCACGCCGGCTTGTTTGACCGCTTCGGCCATGGCGCGGGCTTCTTCCACGGTGCGAGCCAACGGCTTCTCGCAGATGATATGCTTGCCGGCCTTTGCCGCCTCTATGGCGATCTCAGCGTGGACATTGTTCGGCGTGCAGATATCGACAACGTCAACATCCGGCCGGTTGACCGTGGCGCGCCAATCCGAGGAAGCTTCCTCGAAACCGAAGCGTTGGCGGGCGTCCTCGGCCATGCCGTCGGTCACATCCACTATCACCTTGCGGTGCGGGATCGCCGGAGCCGGCCAAAAGAACATCGGCATAGCGGCATAGGCCATGGCATGCGCCTTGCCCATGAAGCCGCCGCCAATCATGGCGACGTTCATCACTTTCGTCATCGAGGTATCTCCTAATTTGGTGCAGCCACACGCTGCTCAACATGCCGGCAGGATCAGCGATCGCCTTACCGGGGCTCTCCTGGCGCGGCGCGGTTTTTACGCACCGCGCGCTGTAAGCGATTTAGTTGCCGAGGCTGGACTTGACGTTGGCGGTCGCTTCGGTCGAATAGACCGTTTTCCACGCATCTAGCAGGCTGTCGCGGGTGACAGGCAGAGCCGGCAGGGCGACAAAGGCTGGGGCCGTCTTGCCCAGAAGGGCATAGCCGGCAAGTTTGGCTTCCACGACGCCCGCATCATAGGGACGTTGGGCGCCGAGGCCCTTGACGAAACCGTTCTGCGCCATCGAGATCGCCACGTTTTCGCCGAGGTCGATCGTGGTGATGATCAGGTCGTCCCGTCCGGCATTTCGCGCTGCGGCGATGACGCCTTCGGCGGGCACGTCCCAGACCGCCCAGATGCCCTTAACGTTCGGGTTGGACGTCAGAATTGCGCCGGCGGCCTTTTCTGCGTCACCGGAGAAATCCGGGCCGCCGATGCCCTGCTCGGCTACGATCTTGATATCGGGATAGTCCGACGCGATGGTTTTCTTGAAGGCGTCATAGCGCTGCTTGGTAACGAAGAAATCCGCAGCGTGGAACACCAGACCGATCTCGCCCTTGCCACCGAGTGCCTTGGCCATCAGATGCGCCGAGGCAACGCCATTACCGTAATTGTCGGCGGAGACGACGGAGACATAATCCTTGCCAGCCTTGAAGCCGGTAGGCACGTTATCCATGAACACCAGCTTGGTGCCAGCATCCGCTGCGGCCTTGTAGGCCGAGGCCGTCGAAGTCGGATCAGTTGGGATGGAAACGATGATATTCGGCTTCTGCGCCATGATGGTTTCGAGGTCGGCCACCTGCTTCTCGGGCTTGAAGCCGGCATCGGTCACCGCAATGACCTTTATGCCCATAGCCGCGAACTGCGTCTGCAAGCCGTTGATCTGGGCGCGAGACCAGTCGTTGCCGCCATAATGCATGACGATGGCAGCCGTAGCGCCCATTGCCTTGATCTTGGCGAGTTCCTCTGCAGTCAGCGAGACGCCGGAGGCAGGTGACGGGTCTTCACCCGACGGCCCCTTCGACAAGACCGACTCCTGCAGCTTGGCAAGCGCGGCATCGGGATCGGCAGCGAATGTAGGCGCAGCAACGGACAGCACTGCCGCGATGGCCGCGGAGCACAAAAGAATGCGTCTGGTAATCATGGTTTCCTCCCGTGGATGGGGCACAGCCCCGGTGGCCTTCAATCCGTCTTGAGATCGGCCGATTTCAGATAAGTCATACTGGCACGAGCGCCCTCCAGCGGATCGGTCCAGGCATCGAGTTCCGCGCAGATCCAGCCGGCGAAGCCGATCTCGCGCAAGGCGGCAATAATGCCGTCGGTCGGTACGTCACCACGATCAAGAGGCGTGAAGGCAAACGGCTCGCGCTGCAAGCCCTTGAGGTGGACATAGGAAATACGGGACGCATGATCGCGTATAAGCTGCGCAGGATCGCCGCCTGCTGCTGCGAGATGCGCCGTGTCCGGGCAGAAATCGATACCCGTCAGGCCGAAGATCTTTGCGACCTCCTCCGGTCCCTCCACGATTGTGGAGAGGTGGGGATGATAATGGCCGCGCAAACCGTGTGCGCTCGCAATTTCCCCTACCCGATCAAGCGCTGCCGCGAGCTTGTGAAAATCCGCCTCCCGCGTTCCGTCGAAACGCTTTGCGCCGCCGCCGACAACGAGATGCGGAGCACCGAGTTCGGCGGCCCGTTCCGCAGCGCGCGTCACGCGGGCCAACTCCTCTGGAAGGATATCGTCGAAGATGAAGTTTCCACCAGCATATGCGGCGACAAGGCTCAAACCATTGTCGGACAGCAGGGCACGCATATCCGCCGTGGAGAAATCGAGCAGGTTGCCATCGAAAAGCTCCACACCTTCATATCCTGCCGCTGCAATATCGGCGAAGGCACGCCGCATGTCACCGAAGGTTCGGTAGGAGAGCTGTGTAATCGAGGTGACGCCAACGGCACTTCCGCCGAGCTCCCCCCAGCAATTGGCATGATAAGCCAGCTTGCAACGCTCCATGGTCATCTCCTCCTCAAGACATTTCCACCTTATATCGCCTTGATTGCGCCCTTAAACCACTCATGTCAACATTTAAAATGCATTTATCGGCAAACTTATGCTGTTTTAATACAAAAGTTTGTTGTTGCACGTCTCAAGGTGAGGATTTATCAAGGCTTATCCGCTTGGTTCGGATGAAAGGAATAGACATGCCTGCTACGGCGAAGATGGACGCCGATATGCACCCGCGACGAAAGGGGCGCCCGCGCACGGCGGAAACGGCTGCGCCCAGCCTTGTGGAAATTCTTAACCTGGTGCGCACGGAAAAGGCTACGACCCGTCAGGAACTGGAGCGTGAAAGCGAACTCGGCCGCGCCGTGGTGGCAGATCGCCTGGGGACGCTCGCGGAACTCCGGCTCGTTGATGAGAGCGAGCTTGGGACGGCTACAGGCGGTCGGGCGCCGCGGCTCGTGCGGTTTTCCGCAAATCGCGGCAGCATCCTCGTCGCCACCCTCGACCAGACTGCGCTTGGCGTCGGCCTTGCCGATCTCGGCGGCCATCTGAGGATGGAACATCACGAGGCAGCGGACCTGACGCAACCTGTCTCTACGCTGCTCGACCGGCTCACCATGCTGTTTCGCTGGATCCTCGATATGCAGCCGGACGCCGGCGAGCTATGGGGCATTTCCATCTCGGTGCCTGGCGTCGTGACCGACGCTGGCGAAAGCTTTTTTCAGAATGGCACGCCCCCGGTGCTGCCGGGATGGGAGAGCTTTCCGCTGGTCGAGAAACTGGTCGAGGGATTCGACGTTCCCGTCTGGCTGCGGTCCAGCGTCGAGACCATGACCATGGGTGAATTTCACTCCGGCGCTGGCGTCGGCCACCGGGCGATGCTGTTCGTCAAGATCGGTAAACGTATCGGCGCCGGGCTGGTCAGCGACGGTGCGCTGTTCCGGGGCGCACAAGGCGCGGTCGGCTTGATCGGCTCCGTGCCGGTGAGTTCGGGTGATAGGCACGGTACCCTAGAGACCATGGCCGGCTCGGAGGCGATAATTCGTGACGGCCGGATACAGGCGGAGAAGGGCTTGAGCCCGATCCTCGCCGAGCATGCCCGGCGCGGCGCCGAGATCACGGCGGTCGAAGTGGCGCAGGCGGCGCATATGGGCGACGCGGCGGCCATCGATATCCTCTCGCAAAGCGGGCGTATGATCGGCCAGGTCGTGGCGACGCTTGCAAACATGCTGAACCCGGAACTGATCGTGCTCTCCGGGTCGATCGCTCAGAGCAACGATATACTGCTGGCAGCCGCTCGCGAGGCCATCTATGGCGCATCCCACCCGCTGGTCAGTCGCGACCTACAGATCATCCGCTCACAGATGGGCAGTTCCTCCGGCCTCGTCGGGGCTGCTATCGTGGCGACGGAAAGCCTGTTCTCGCCAGCCGTACTCCGTGACTGGATTATGGCAGGGCGCCCGCAGGCGCATCCACAATTCGAGGCCGTTCGCGGCCGATTAGAGGCGCAGACCGCAGCCGTTGCAGCGGTCATGCCGCCGCCCAAAACTTGAGGCGTGTCGATGGTGATTGAAGGACTTGGTCCCCATGGCGAACGCGCATCCGCACCAGAGCGGGTCTTGCTTCTTCCTGAGGACAAGGCACGGGCACGGGCTGCGGGCCTACGCATTGCCATCGTCCTGCATACGCTGGCGAGCGACTGGGCCAAGCAGCAACTGGCCGGTATCGTCGGAACGCTCGGCGACTGCGGTGTGGCAGTTATCGATGTCGTCGACTGCGGTTTCACGCCCGAGGTGCAGATCGAGGCGCTGGACCGTCTGATCCGCGAAGCACCGGACGCCATAATTTCGCTCCCGGTCGCCAATGCCAAGGTCGCCGCCGCCCATGCGCGCGTTTCCGCCGCCGGAATCAAGCTCGTGCTGCTTGATAATGTCCCGACTGGTCTACTGCCGGGCAAGGATTACGTATCGCTGATTTCAGCAGATAACTTCGGTCTCGGCAAGATGGCGGCAGAAGGTCTCGCGCCCCATCTCGGCGAGGAAGCCGAGGTTGGTGTGCTCGGCTACGAATCGGATTTCTTCGCGACCAACGAGCGCGAGATCGCCTTTGTGAAATGGATGCGTATCAACCGACCGCGCCACCACCTGCATGTCGCCCGATTCCCTTCCCTCACGGAGGCGGGCGCGACGGCTTCGGCGTTAGCAAAAAAGCTTCCGGACCTAAAAGGGCTGTTCGTGGTCTGGGATACGCCGGCCATCGCGGCGGCCGCGGCTCTCGTCTCCGCTGGCCTGTCTGTTCCGATCGCCACAGTCGACCTCGGCAAGGAGGCGGCCATCAGCCTCTCGGGCGGCGGGCCAATTGTAACAATTGCCGCCCAGCAGCCATTCCGGCAGGGGCAGACGGCCGCCTCGACAACGGTAACCGCTCTCCTCAGTCGCCTTACGCCAGCCTGGGTAGCCCTGCCCGGCGTTGCGGTAACTGCCACAAATGTGGTGGAATCGTTCCAGACGATCTGGCGGTCTCCGGCGCCTCGAGAAGTCTTGAGGCAGCAGAAGCTTCTCCGCTGAGTTTGGCTCATCTGACGATTTTGTTGTGAGGAGATCCTTCGTCGGTCCAAAATTTGGACTGATGAGACCAGAACCCGGATTGGTCTCATGCGATGGGCGCCGTGCCGCCACACGCACAACTTCGGTGCGCTGCGTGATATCCCACCCTTTTGCGCGTAAAGTTCAGCGCATCGATCCGGAAATAATTGCCGCTTTAGCGCCCTGTTGACTGAGGCCCAAAGCCAGGGCACAAAGGTGGCATCCACGGTCGCTCGCGATTGGAAAACAGAGGGAATTTCAAGGCTCTTGAATTAAGTCATTGAAATCATGTGAGAATCCAGGTTCCCCAGCCAATTCTCTCTAAAATCCCTTAATTCCTTGATTTTCCAGTCGTGCCGGATCCCGTTTTGGTATGATGGGCGCCGTGATGCTTAGGCACTAGCGTGCCGCAGCCGCCCCTTTAAGCGAAGGCGGGGCATTTGCCAGGGGCGTGCGTCACGAGGTCGGAATCTGAGCCTCGCGCGGAAACATCCCTACTAGCGTCGCTGGATTCCGAGCGCTTTAATGCATTTCCGTTCCGGTAGCCGGCTTTCACTCGGCCTTCATTATTTCCGTGATCGAAAGGCTTTGGCTCGGCAGGTTCGAAGAGGCACGCCATGCCGAAATCCAGGCGCTGGACCGGATGCGCGACTAGGGGGTAATCAAGGCGTGGGTCTCGGAGTCACTAAGGCGGAGCCGGACAAGCTGCTGCTGGCGCTGGAACCGTGACGGTTTCTTGCTGGAGTGGCTTTCGTTGTGGCTGAACCGCAGGTATGGTTCCTCAGCCTCCGGTGGAATTCGGGCATAGCTTGGTCCTAGACCATTGCTTCAACGAGACACCATCACGCTGATGCAGACGGGCGACAAAGGGATGAGCGCGATCGGCAAGTTAAAGTCGACGAGAAGCGTCTTAGTTCACATCGTCAGGCAGCAGGGGGAGAGGCGCGACCTCTATCCCCTCCTCCAAAAGCGCCTTGGCATCTTCGAGTGATGCCTGACCGATAATGCCGCGCTCTTGCGCTTCTCCGTAATGGATCTTGCGAGCTTCTTCGGGGAATTTGTCGCCAACATCTTCGGCATTGGCCCGAACAGCGGCGACGGCTTCCCTAATCTTTGCCAGGACTTCCCGTTGTGCGGTGTCCATGGCAAGCGTCCGCATAGCATCCCTCTTGCGCGCGGTTGCGACGGAAGGGGCCATTAGCGTCTTGGTCACAGTGCGCGAGTTGCATACCGGGCACTCGATCAGCCCGCGTTCGACCTGGCTGTCGAAATCAGCGCTGCCGGAGAACCATCCCTCAAAGGCATGCGCATGGTCACAGGTCAGCGAGTAGCGTATCAAGCAAAATTACTCCGGGAGCGCGCGCCTGAAGCCACCGTATCGAGTTGGAAATCGCGGGCATTCTTCAGATTTGGGATCTTACCTCGGACGGCTGCGACCTCCTCAGGATCGATATCGGCCAGAATGACCTCCTCGCCAGAGCCGCCTGCGGCTGCCAGAACCTTACCCCACGGATCGATGATCATCGAGTGACCAAACGTTTCACGCCCGTCTTCATGCGTTCCCCCTTGAGCAGCGGCAATCACAAATGCCCCGTTCTCGATAGCGCGGGCGCGCAAGAGAATTTCCCAGTGCGCTTCACCGGTTTGTTTGGTGAAGGCTGCAGGAACGGTAAGGACCTGAGCGCCGGCCACTGCCTCCGCACGGAAGAGCGTGGGAAAACGCACGTCGTAGCAGATCGCGAAGCCGAACGTCGCCAAAGGCAGTTCAGCAATCCTCGCCGCTTCACCGGGATGATAGGTCGCGCTTTCGCGCCAGCTTTCGCCATTATCGAGATCGACATCGAACATATGGATCTTGTCATAGGTGCAGATGCGACCGCCATCGGGCGCGAAGAGAAATCCGCGATTGGCGATCTTGCCATCGGGACGGGCAATCGCGGTGGAGCCAACATGGACGTAGATACCGAGTTCGCGAGAAAGGCGGCCGGCCGTGGCAACGATGATGTCGCACGCCTCGTCTTTGAGGACGGCCTGCAGCGCGGCCCGATCTCGCTGTAGCGCACCGGTCATCTCCGGCGTCTGCACATAGACGGCGCCTTGAGCCACCGCCTCCCGCACTAGCCTCTCCATAGCTTCAGCGTTCTTTTTCGGGTCTGTTCCCGAGCACATCTGAATTGCAGCGGCCTTGAAGCTCATGTCTCTCTTCCCAATGTCAGTTCGCATTAATCGAATGTTATGCTGCTAGAAGCGGATCGAGCTTCCCATCCCGATCAAGCGCGTGGAGGTCGTCGCAACCGCCCACATGCTGGTCACCAATAAAAATCTGCGGAAAGGTGTTGCGGCCGGATTTATCCATCATCTCCTGACGATACTGAGCGTTCTCGGTCGCATTATATTCGGTGAAGTTCACGTTCTTGCTTTGCAGCAAAGCCTTGGCGCGAGCGCAATAACCGCAGAAGTCGCGCGTATAAATCGTTACGGATGCCATGTATCTGAACCTCCACAATGGTGCCTGAGACGTCAATTGGCATGTCATATAGGCCCGGATATAGCCCTTGCAAAGGTCAAAACCGTCACATCTGTCGCGCCGGATTTTTTCAACCGTTTTGCCGCCGCCGAGACGGTGGCGCCCGTCGTATAGACATCATCGACGAGAATAACGCGCTTGCCGAGAATATCGACCTCACTGCCCGGCGAAACCGCGAAGGCTCCCTTGACATTATTCCTGCGCGCAACGGCAGAAAGCCCGACCTGGCGGGTCGTCGACTTCACACGGATCAGCGTCGCGGGGAGATAAGGCTTGCCGGATATTGCGGCGAGATGGCGCGCTAGTTCGGCGGACTGGTTGAACCGGCGGGAGAAAAAGCGCCAACGATGAAGCGGAACCGGAAGAATGCAATCGCATTCACAGAGCGCCTCGCCACCTGCCCTGGCCATCCACAGAGCCATCAACTCCGCAAGATCGGTACGATCCTGGTACTTCAACTGATGAACGAGCCTGCGCGCCGGACCTTCGTGGATGGTGGCGGAGCGCAGACGATCAAAACTCGGTGGATCGGATATGGCTTCGGCGCTGACCATACCTTCACCGTGATCGTAGATGAAGGGAGTCCCCAAGACCTCACAATAGGGTCGCTCAATGAACTTGATCTCGGACCAGCATTGAAAACAGAAAGCCCCGGCGCCACCTGTGGCACGACTGCAACCGGCGCAGGCCGGTGGATAAATGAAGTCGCCGATGAGACGAAGCAGCCTGCGCAGTGGCTGCATGACAATCTGCCTTGGCATCATCGTGTTCCTTCCCCTCTATGCTTGACATTAATGGGAAAGGGGTGCCTCTGCGACAGCAAAGTTTTGACAGGTTCCCCCATGGATATTCTCTTTGACCCGGCGCTTATCGAACGACATCGCCACCGCGCATGGCGGTTTGGAGATCGTCAAGCACATTTCCTGCTCGATATTGCCGCAACCGAAATTGCCGAACGTATTGTCATCGTCGAGCGCCATTTCGACAGCGCGATCGAACTACATGGCGCAACAGGCATTACCGCACGGCGCGTCCTGGAAACCGGCAAGGTCGGCTCGATAACCCGCATTGAGACCAGCCGCGATTTTCTGCCAGACGATGGGACTGCAAAAGTCGCATCCCTCGAAGATTTGGCGCTCGAGCCCGCCTCCAGCAACCTCGTCATTTCACCGCTCTCCCTGCACCTGACGAATGACACGCCCGGCACGCTGATCCAGATCCGTAAGGCGCTGAAACCGGACGGCTTGTTTCTGGCCGCCCTTCCCGGCAGCGGAACCTTACAGGAGCTTCGGGACGTCCTTCTCGCTACGGAAGCGGAGTTGCTTGGAGGCGCAAGCCCGCGCGTCATCCCTTTTGCGGATGTGCGAGACATCGGTGCCCTGTTGCAACGTGCAGGTTTCGCCTTGCCTGTGACGGATACGGAAACCTATACGGTGCGCTACGATTCCATCTTCCCGCTTATGAGAGACTTGCGCGCCATGGGAATGGCAAATCCGCTGCTCGGGCGCAGCCGAACACCGCTGACCCGCCTCTTCTTCATGCGCGCCGCCGAAATCTATGCGCAACGATACAGCGATGCCGATGGCCGCATCAGAGCTACGTTCTCGATCATCTACATGTCAGGCTGGGCGCCGCATGAAAGCCAGCAGAAGCCACTGAAACCTGGTTCCGCCAATGTTCGCCTTGCCGATGTCCTCAAGGGTAAGAACTTGGACCAATCCTGAAACACGAGCGTGAATTCAAAAGAATAGAGCGTCCTTTTTGCCGCCAGCGGGACGCGCTGCGCGCTACAGTTTTGGTCTGACCCTACACTCGGCAAATCTCATCCGTCTCAGCCGGCAGCACCCACCAAGGCATCTCGAATGACATTAAGGATCGTTTCCAGCCTATTTCCGATGTTTCCCACAGCCAAAATAATAACGCCGGCAATCAGGCCGACAATCATGCCGTATTCTATCGCTGTCGCTCCGCTGTTATCAGCAATGAAGTTCTGTAAATAACGCCAAATAATATTTTGCCCGTGCAAATCGAAAATCCTTGCCAAGCAGATGCCGTGCAGCATCTCGAGTAGACATGGCCATGACTATGCGCAGATAAAATGTTTATTTCGTTACTACGCTACGGTTGTACGCCGCCAGCGACGCCCAAACGCAAGCATTACGATGCAAGGTTAATCGGATATTGATGAGAACGTGGCGATTTTATTGCTGGCGAACCTGTTTCAGGCGATCAGCAGTCGCGGCCGCTGGAATAACCATCCACAATGCAGACAGAGCCTGGTGTAGGCTGAGTGATGCTGCGACGAATACTGTAGCTCGTTGGCTGATCGCCCCGCTTGATAGAGCCGGTGCTGATCATATCGACATTGTCAGGCACCTGCGCAAAGCGGGCAGACGGAGTTTTCCCGGCCAGCATGGGCGTCACGATCAGTGAAAGCGCGATGGCCACCATTCCAAACAGAAGTGCAACATTCAAAACGCCGATCCGGCGTGACTTGGCGGAATAGGACTGGCGGTCCTCAACGGTTTTCCAGAAATCCTCATTCATAACTCGGCCTCGCTACGCGCCATTTACCAAATCGTCAGCCTTGAAATTTGCCAGAGCTTGCTAAACGATAGGTTAATGCCGTGCCGTTTCGGCACTTAAGAGACGCTGAAAGCCGTCGGATTCCGGCTTATTCACAGGAATTTTAAAGGAGATCCTGAAGGTATGGGATCAGGGGTTCGTCGGCGGGAGGCATAGGATAATCGCGCAACGACTGAGGTTTCACCCATTTCACGTTTTGCCCTTCGCGGCCATGCGGGATCCCTTCATATCGGCGGCAGACATAAAGCGGCATCAGCAGATGGAATGCTTCGTAGGTGTGGCTTGCAAACGTCAACGGCGCAAGACAGGCGATCTTCGTGGTGATGCCCAGTTCTTCATGGAGTTCGCGCACGAGCGTTTCTTCAGGCGTTTCGCCCTGCTCGACCTTGCCGCCCGGAAATTCCCAAAGCCCCGCGAGCGATTTGCCCAGTGGCCTCTGGGCAAGAAGAATGCGTCCGTCCTGATCGAGCAAAGCGCATGCCACTACAAGCAGGATTTTTTTGACCGCCTGATCCATTATGACGCGTCCTTGCCCCAGTACCGATAGGTATAGGCCTCTTCAAAGCCGAATGTTTCGTACAGTCCAAGGGCTGCCACATTGGTCGCGCCCACCTGCAACCACGCGGTCTTCGCCCCGCTGATACGCGCCCAGCGAAGCGCCGATGTCAAGATTTCACGGCCGACACCCATGCGACGGGCCGCACTTGCAACCTCAAGCGAAAGCACACCTGCCAGATCGTTGTCCTGAACACAGATAACGGTCGCATGAGGGTCGCCTTCGACCTCTTCCTTGATGAAGAGACCGAGATTGGGTTTGATGGAACTGACGATCTCGGCAATTGCCGATCGCAGTGAGGGATCGTCGCCACTCACCCTGAGGCTGGCTTCGACGAACCTGCCGATATCGTGACTTGGTAAGTGGGCCAGCGCCTCCGGTAGCTCCGCGTTGACGAGATCCGCCGTCATCACCTTGACCTCTTCGAAAACGGTCCAGCCATTGTCGTAGAGATGGGCTCTTAACTGCGCGGGCATCAGCGTGGTTTCGCGGATGATGAGAGGTCTGCCGAAATCCTCGAAACGGCGACGCGCTTTTTCCAGCCGCAGATCGCAATTGCCGTAGTCGGAAGGATCCAATGGGACAACGCAATTGATGCGCTTGGAAGGGTGCGAGCCCGTGAGCCGGACCTGCCAGCTGCCGTCATACGTGACCGACGACGCAGGCCAGGCGCGAAAACTCACGGCCTCGAGACGGCGTACCAGCGGCAGATTGACGGCACTGTTATGCATCGGTGTGGCCTCCACCGTTCAGCTCCGGTAGTCGCCGTTGATTTCGACATATTCCTTGGTGAGGTCGCAAGTCCAGACGGTCGCCTTGCCGTTGCCAAGTCCGATATCCACCTTCACGGAAATGTCTTGCTGCTTCATGACGGCAGACGCCTCGGCTTCGGAATAGGACGGATCACGCTCGCCATCGACGGCAACGCGCACATGCCCGAACCAGATCGCCAACCGGTCACGATCGGCCAGCTCGCCAGATTTCCCGACGGCCATGACGACCCGGCCCCAATTGGCGTCTTCTCCCGCAACTGCGGTTTTGACCAGCGGGGAGTTGGCAATCGAAAGTGCGATCTTCTTGGCCGCAGTGTCGCTTTCAGCTCCCACGACGCTAACCTCGACCATCTTGCGCGCGCCTTCGCCATCGCGCACGACCTGTAGGGCCAGATCTTTCAGTAGATCGTGGAGGGCAGTGCGGAAAGCGTCGAGTTTCGGATCATTTGCGCTTTCGATGCGTGCCTGCCCGTCCGAGGCAGCTGCGCCTGTGGCAAACAGCATCAGCGTATCGGATGTCGAGGTGTCGCTGTCGACGGTCACCGAATTGAAGGTGGGTTCGACACCGGCAGAGAGAAGTGATTGTAGCGCCGCAGAAGCGATATCGGCATCTGTGACGACGTAGGAGAGCATGGTCGCCATGTCCGGTGCGATCATGCCCGCGCCCTTGGCGATGCCGTTGATCGTGACCGTAACACCGCCGATCTCTGCAGTGCGGGTCGCAACCTTCGGATAGGTGTCCGTCGTCATGATGGCCTTGGCAGCCTCAAGCCAGAAGTCGCCATTAGCATCGGCATTCATCTGACTCAGTACACCGGCAAACTTGGACGCATCCAATGGCTCGCCGATGACACCGGTGGAGGCCAGAAAGACTTCGCTTTCGTTGCAGCCTACAGCGGCTGCAGCAGACTGGCCGGTGAGTTCAGTTGCCGCCTTGCCCTTTTTGCCGGTGAAGGCGTTGGCGTTACCGGAATTGACCACGACGGCGCGCGCGACGCCGCCAGAAAGGTTGGCGCGGCAATAATCGACAGGAGCGGATGGGCAACGAGACTTGGTAAAGACGCCAGCAACCGACGCAGGTTGATCGAACACCATCAAAAGCACGTCTGTACGGTTCTTGTACTTGATGCCAGCAGCGGCCGTCGCCATGCGCACACCGCGGATGGATGGCATCTCAGGATAGGATTTCGGGGCAAGTGGGGAAACGGCAGCGGACATGAAATCGACCTGCATCAAAGAAAGAAATTAACACGGAAAAAGGGCGGCTTTGCGCCGCCCTGATGTAATACGCTTACTGCTGAAGCTGCTCGTCCTGCTTCTTGGACGCCTCATCATACTCCTTGCGAAGCGTCTCGTCGGAGATTTCGACCTTCTGCTCGGCCTTCTCCTTTTTGATCAGCGCGAAATACTTGTCACGCATTACCAGCTGACGGACCTGCGGCTCGACCTGCTCGAATGCAGGCGGAGGCGTGACCCGCTTGTCTTCGACCTTGATGACGTGGAAGCCGAATTCCGATTTGACCGGCTCCTTGGTATAGGCGCCCTTTTCGAGCTTGAATGCCGCCTCTTCGAATTCCGGAACCATGCGGCCCTTGCCGAACCAACCGAGATCGCCGCCATCGTCCTTATTGGAATCGGTCGACTTCTCCTTCGCCAACGCGGCAAAATCCTTCCCTGCGTCGAGCTGCTTGATCACGTCCTTGGCTTCCTCTTCGGTCGCAACCAGAATGTGAGCGGCCTTGACTTCCTCTTCCTTCGGCAGGGCTGCGACTTCCTTGTCGTAACGTGCCTTCACTTCGGCGTCCGTGATGGAGTCGGCAACGTGCTTGCGGAAATAGGCGCCGTGCAATTCGCGGTCGGAGAGGAAGGCCATGCGCTTCTTGAAGTCGTCGGTCTTGTCCAGTCCTTCGGCAGTCGCCTGCTTGACCAGGAGCTTCACCTCGATGGCGCTGGAAAGAGCAGCGACCTTCTTCTGCTCATCGGGAAGCTGGGCCAGCTGTGAATCGAGGCTGTTCATAGCCAGCTCGAGTTCCGACTGACGAATCTCGAGATCGCCGACCTTGGCGACCACGGCGTCTTCAGCCGCAAAAGCAGGGAGGTGCAGACCAAGACCAGCCACGATCACAGCAGCGGCGATTCTATTGTAGCGCAACATATTGAACCTTTCGGAGACAAAGCCGGCTCCAGACGTGGTTTCCCGGCTGAAAAATCTTCCAAACACCGGAATGTGGCCATTCTGTAACGGGCAGAACCGTTGACATCATTTGCCCCCCCTCTTATCTGTCACGCAATCTCGCGTCCAGATGCGTTTCGGGGTGTCGTTCGTCATTTGTGCGTTATTGCCGATGACGGACAAAAACCGCCCGACGAAACGAAATTTCAGAAAGGGCCAGTTGGATGGTCAGTCTCGGCGGAATCGCCCGCAAATTGTTTGGCTCGTCAAACGATCGTCGCGTTCGTTCCTATCGCTCCAATATCGCTGCCATTGCCGCTCTCGAAGAGCAGACCAAGGCGCTCTCTGATGAGGCGCTCGCGGCAAAGACCGTGGAATTCCGCCAGCAACTCGCCGAAGGCAAAACGCTGGATAGTCTTCTCATCCCGGCTTTCGCCGTTGCGCGTGAGGCTTCGCGCCGCGTGCTCGGCATGCGCCCCTTCGACGTTCAGTTGACCGGTGGCATGATCCTGAACGAGGGCGCCATTGCCGAGATGAAGACCGGTGAAGGTAAGACGCTGGTGGCGACGCTTGCCGTTTATCTCAATGCGCTTGCCGGCAAGGGCGTGCATGTGGTGACCGTCAACGACTACCTCGCCAAGCGTGACGCCAGCATCATGGGACGCCTTTATGGCTTCCTCGGCCTGACCACCGGCGTGATCGTTCATGGTCTGGACGACGACGAGCGCCGCGCGGCTTACGCCTGCGATATCACCTATGCGACGAACAACGAGCTCGGCTTCGATTATCTTCGCGACAATATGAAGTACGACAAGGCGCAGATGGTCCAGCGCGGCCACAACTACGCCATCGTGGACGAAGTCGACTCAATTCTCGTTGACGAAGCGCGCACGCCGCTGATCATTTCCGGCCCGCTGGATGACCGCTCCGATCTCTACAACACGATCGACGCCTTCATCCCGATGCTGACACCAGACGATTACGAAATCGATGAGAAACAGCGCTCGGCAAACTTCTCCGAGGAAGGCACAGAGAAACTCGAAAATCTTCTGCGCCAGGCAGGACTTCTCAAGGGTGAATCGCTCTATGACGTCGAAAACGTCGCGATCGTTCACCACATCAACAATGCACTGAAGGCCCACAAGCTCTTCCAGCGCGACAAGGACTATATCGTCCGCAATGGCGAGATCGTCATCATCGACGAGTTCACCGGTCGCATGATGCCGGGCCGCCGTTACTCCGAAGGTCAGCACCAGGCGCTTGAAGCCAAGGAAAAGGTGCAGATCCAGCCGGAAAACCAGACGCTGTCTTCCGTCACCTTCCAGAACTATTTCCGCATGTATTCAAAGCTTGCTGGCATGACCGGTACGGCCTCAACGGAAGCGGAAGAATTCAACAACATTTACGGCCTCGACGTGGTCGAAGTTCCGACCAACCTGCCTATTCAGCGTATCGACGAAGACGACGAGGTCTACCGGACCGGCGAAGAAAAGTTCAAGGCGATCATCGAAGAGATACGTGCAGCGCATGAGCGCAATCAGCCGGTTCTCGTCGGCACCACCTCGATCGAAAAGTCCGAACTGCTTGCGACCATGCTGCGCCAGACCGGGTTTGAGAACTTCCAGGTTCTGAACGCTCGCTACCATGAGCAGGAAGCCTACATCGTCTCGCAGGCGGGCGTGCCGGGTGCTGTGACCATCGCGACCAACATGGCCGGCCGTGGTACGGATATTCAGCTCGGCGGCAATGTCGACATGCGCCTTGAGCGCGAGCTGGAGGGCATGGAGCCTGGACCGGAGCGCGATGCCAAGGAGCAGGCGATCCGCGAAGAGATCAAGGTTCTGAAGGAAAAGGCGCTTGCGGGTGGAGGTCTATACGTCATCGCTACCGAGCGCCACGAAAGCCGCCGTATCGACAACCAGCTGCGTGGCCGTTCCGGTCGCCAGGGTGACCCAGGACGCTCCAAGTTCTACTTGTCGCTCCAGGACGACCTGATGCGCATTTTCGGCTCCGACCGTATGGATTCGATGCTGCAGAAGCTTGGCCTGAAAGAGGGCGAAGCAATCGTCCATCCGTGGATCAACAAGGCTCTTGAGCGCGCACAGAAGAAGGTTGAAGCCCGTAACTTCGAAACGCGTAAGAACCTGTTGAAATATGACGACGTCTTGAACGATCAGCGTAAGGTCATTTTCGAACAGCGCCTCGAACTGATGGAAGCCGACAATATCGGCGAAACCGCAGCCGATATGCGCAACGAAGTGATCGAAGCTCTCGTCGGCAAGCACATTCCTGAAAATGCCTACGCGGAACAGTGGGATATCGAGGGCCTGAAGGCTGGCGTTCAGCAGTCCCTCAATCTGGACCTGCCGCTCGATGACTGGGCCAAGGAAGAGGGAATTGCCGAAGACGATATTCTTCAGCGCATCGCCGAGGCTGCGGACAAGGTCATGGCCGACAAGGCCGAACGTTTCGGCCCTGAAGTGATGACCTATGTCGAACGCTCGGTCATTCTGCAGACGATCGATCATCTGTGGCGCGAACACATCGTCAACCTCGACCACCTGCGTTCCGTCGTCGGCTTCCGTGGATATGCACAGCGCGACCCGCTTCAAGAATACAAGGCCGAAGCCTTCGAGCTTTTCCAGGCCTTGCTCGCCAACCTGCGTGAAGCGGTCACCGCCCAGCTGATGCGCGTGGAACTTATGGTTGACACACCTGCGCCAGCCGAACTGCCGGAAATGACGGCGCATCACCTCGATCCCGTCACTGGCGAAGACGAGTTTGCCATCGCTTCAGCCGCCGGTGCCGATATCTATGTACCGCCGGAGCAGCGCAATCCGAACGATCCTGCCACATGGGGCAAGGTCGGTCGCAACGAGGCGTGCCCTTGTGGTTCTGGCAAGAAATACAAGCACTGCCACGGCGTGTTCGAACAGGCCTGAATTTTTCAAGTATAAGATACAAAGCGCGGCACCCGATGGTCATCGGGTGCCGCGCTTTTTTATTTGTCTCTAGGATAGGTCGATAAGGTCGCCGCGGGGCGCGATGTCAGGAAAAATCCCACCAAGCCCTCAAGCTTGCGGTTGGAACTGAAGCGCAAGGGTCATGAGTTCGCGGGTCCATTCCCTGCGCGCCTCAGCCGTCGTCAGGTTGTGGTCCGCATCCGAAATCAGAACGATTTTTGGATCGCCATATCGACCGCTCAATAAGCGTGCTCCAGCGCCGAAATTACTCTCCAGCATGCTCATGCCGACGTCACCTTGAGTGTAGACCAGCGTCACCTTCGTTTGGTTGGCGCGAAGGGAGGCAAAATCGTCTTTGAGAGAACGGTGGCGCTCGGAAAAATACGGATATTTCACTGCAAGCGGCGTGAGGAATGCCAAGGCCTTCTTGAGGAGCGTGACGCCGAGATTGAGTACACCACGGAAAACACGCACCTCCCCCTTGAGAACGCGCTTCCACAGCGATCCGCTGAGAAGCTTCGAGCCATAGCCGGACAGCGATTGCCGCGTGGAACGCAGGAAGTCATCTACATTGATGTCTTCCGGGATGTAGAAATCGAAGGCATTGACTGGCACGATACCGCTGACGCGCTTATCCATCACGCCGCTCTTGAATGCAGTCCAGGCGCCACTGCAACGACCGCTGACGACGACAGGGAGAAGCTTTTCCCGCTCGAGAAAGTCGATGGCAGCGCTTACGTCTCTCAGTTGATCTTTACGATACAGCACTTGCTCGGGCGCACCCGGCACGCAAGGACTGTCGGCCACATTTGCCATATCAAACCGGAATGATGCGATCCCTTCCCGAGCGAGATTTCGGCAAAGTTGCGCGGAAATCCGGCCCCAGCCGGACATGCGCTCATAGCCGGTCGGCGCGACGATCACCGTCGCACCGCGTCGCCGGCAAAGAGGCTCGCAGAGAATGCCGTAAAGACGGTCCTTTTCGCCAAACCGCACTGGTCTTTCTCGAAACCCATCGGCATCCAATGGTTGGGCAGGAGGTATGCGTGAACTTTGATCCCTCTGCGGCAGCACGGTTTCTGCAGCATACTTCGATGCAACCTGAACCGACCAACGCGTGATCGATCCAATGGCTTTCTTCGACGGAACGGAAAACAGCACGTCGCGCACGAACTCATTGTAGTTCGGAAAGACCTCTGCATGAAGAGTTACTCCGAGCTGCGAAAGGTGCAACTCAAACTGCGCATCCGCCGGGCGATTGTCCTGTTTCAAAAGGAGGATCTCGGAAGAAGGCGCCTCAGCGGGAGACGATATGTTGAGCGCTCGAAGGCTCGCCGCCACGGCGTCCGGAAAAACCTGCTCGCCCATCGCAGGGCCCGAGGACGGCGCCTTATGCTGCAACGCGTCCGGATTGGCCACACGGCTCAAGGCCGCGAACTCGCGAAGCCAGTTGCGTCCGGAAAGCGCCGGTGCAGCCATCGCGAGCCCCGCCACGTTTTCCAAAGTTTCAGCAGCCTTCCATGCCAGCAGGCCGCCAAGCCCGTGACCGACGAGGATAAGATGACGAGCCCCGGATAGTTCTCGAAGAGTCGATGCCGCCATCTGAATGCTGTCGAGCCAGGTATCGAGGCCCTGTTTTTCATCAAGCGGGTCGAGCGCATCGCCTGTGCCTGGATAATCGAACCGCATGCTTGCCAAGCCCTGGCTTGCCAGATCGGCGGCCAGCAAACGCCAGAACTTGCGCGCACAAAGCTCTTCGAACCCCCACGAACTCAGGAACAGAACAGCCACATCCGCAGAGTTCATGTTCGATGTAGCATTTGGTGGCCTGTAAAGGCCGACGGTATTGGCGAATGTGACAGGATGGTCAGCAGATGCCTGCTCTGCCGACGATCTATCAGCCAACGAAAAACCGGCATTCATGGTCGACTTCCCTTATTTCACCGCCTCATCAGCGCTAAAATCGAACAATCGGCTAAAGAAATCCTGAAGCACCTATGGTTTTTCTTGAGCAATATTTACAAATGCTTGCATGTGATGAGTGAGAGGTCTTTGCATCTTCAGAAGAAGCGCATTCAATCTTTCGTAATAGCGTGAGTCTTCTGCCGTACCCTTGAAGTTGCGAATACCTGGAAACAGATGGTCGCGCTCAGCCCACCATGTTTGGTGGCCGATGGATAATGCCTTTTCCATCTTATCCGATAGCGCGTCTGGAATGCCCGGATCATAACACCAGCCGGTGCTCATCTCTTCGACGATCTCCGGCGTTCCACCGAGCCGGGTCGCAATTACGGGCACACCATACACAGCAGCCTCGATCAAGATGAGACTTTGTGGCTCCCGCCAGTGAGAAGGAAGCACGATCGCGTCCGCCACTCCATAGACATCCTCGGGAGGTCTGAACCCCAAAAAGGTGATGGGCGCATCGCCTGCAATGGAGCGCAGGTGAGCAACGTAGTCGTCGCGCCCCCGGCCGGCAACGATCAACCGAGCGGAATTTCTGTTCGGCATGGTGACGAAGGCGCGTATCAGGTCTTCGATACCCTTCTCTTCCGCCAGCGCACCGAGATAGCCGAAGGTGAAGACATCGCTCCTGGCCTCGTCGCGACCTATGAGCGGTTGGTAGAGCCTGGCTTTGCTTATGTTCTCATTTCTAAGGACATGCCACGTTGCCTTGTCGAGAACGCCCGCACGCAGGTAGCTTTGCTTCAAGGCGTCGCTGACGGCAATCACGGTCATGCCGTCACCGTCGGACTTCAACCTCGATGTCAGGACTCGGCACTTGAAGCAGGGACTTTCACAATTCCCCGTGGCGTTGAACATGCTCGATTTAGGACAAATCAGCGCGTAATCATGAAGATGCAAGCACATGGGAATATTGAGCTCGCGGCTAGCCTCGAAGAGTGCCGGCTGCATGCGAGCGCAATTATGCGCATAGATCAGATCGACCTGCTCACGCTTTAATATCTCTTTGACGTCCCTGGCGGAGACGGCGCCTACGGATGCCTTGATGTGCCAGCGGGCTTTTTCCAATCGACCAACGGAAGGCTTTTTGTGTTCGGGCAGATAGCTGTTACGCCAGTTTACCCGAACCACCCGAATACCGTCATCACCGACGCGTTCACCCGTGGGCATCAGTCTGTCACCGCGCTTACCAAGCGAGAGCACGAAAACATCGTGATGGCGCGACAACTCCTGGGCGCTCATACGCGCGACGATCTCTGCGCCGCCCTCTTCCTGGGGCGCGAATGTCTGGGATACGATACAGATCCGCATCGACTAATTCACTTTCTTTAGACCGCCTCTTAAGGGCGATCCACCATTGCACGCCTGTATCTTTAATTTATTTAAATCTGCCCAATAATATCGACAAGCCGCTTTGCGCTCATATCCCAGGAAAACCCGGCTGCACGTCGATAGCCTTTTTCAATCATCGATACGCGACCTTCAGGGTTTTGCAGTAACTCGTCCACAGCCCTCACCATGTCCTCAGGGCGCAGCGGATCGAAGAACAGGGCGGCATCGCCGCACACTTCCCGAGCGGGGGCAATATTGGAAGACAGCACCGGACAACCGAGGAACATCGCCTCAAGCGGCGGGATGCCGAAACCCTCGTAAAGGCTGGGAAAGAAGAGAGCCGTCGCACGGGAATAAAGCGCAGCGATTTCCTCGTCGGACAGGCGTCCGGTGAAAATCACCTTCTCATCCTCCGGCCTTTCGACATCGGTCCCGGCTTGAAAAACGCTTGAGGCAACGGCTCCAACAACGACGAACTTTGGCGCTCGAGGCCCCATCATGCGGATCGCCTCGATCGCGCGACCAATATTCTTGTTTGGTGTCGGCGAGCCGACAAACAGAAGAAAAGGCTGCTCGTCCAGACCCAGCCGCGCAATCACTGACTCGTCCTTTCCGATCGCCGCCATGTGCTCGCTGCTATTGTGGACAACAGCGACGTCCCTCGCGCCAATGGTGGCCTCCAACTCCCGCTTGGAGAAATCGGACACGGTGGCAATCCTGCCCCGACGCGCCAGGACGCGCCCTAGCGTGCCATGCGCCATGCGATACTTGCGGGAAAAGTTTTCGGGCGTGCGAAAGATCATTGCATCGTGAATGACGGTGACCGCGCGTGGATGCAGGACGGGACCGCTGTTGCAAAGGTTCAGGAGCCTGCCCCGTCGCGCCGCTGCATAAAGGTTCGTCTGCTCCCAGACATGACCGGAAAGGCCACCCACGGTCCGTTGCTCGATGGTCTGTAGCGGCAGTTCCTCCACAACGCCTTCCGGCGTCAGGATAATCCAGTCGTCCGTTGCCGCTTGTTCAGCAAGACGCTTGTCGAGCGCCGTAACGATCGCTCTGGCAAACCGTTGAACGCCGCTCGTCTTTTGCGTCAGAAAGCGGCCATTGATGAAGACGGTCATACGAGAACACGCTCTCCGGCGGTTTCTTTTCTCAAAACCTCGTCATAAAGAGCAATCAGCTCATCATTCATTCTGTCGCTCTGATATCGTGCGTGGAAACGTCGATACCCGGCTAACCCCATATCCCGCCAGCCTGCAGCATCCTGCCCGAGAATTGCTTCGGCCAATGCCGCGCTGTCGCCGGACGGAAACAAAAAGCCGGTTTGTCCGTGCCGGACGATCTGACGAAGGCCGCCGACGGCGGATGCGATGACAGGCTTTTTCGCACGCATGGCTTCCAGCGCGACGAGACCGAAGCCCTCCCAGCGCGATGGCATGACGACCACATCGCATGCGGCAAGATATCCGGCAATTTCCATCGGAGATTTCCAGCCGAGAAGCTCGACATTGTCGGGAACAAACGAGACCGCATTCTGCTCGCTCTTTGTCGTGACCGTCGCGCCGATCACTTTGAAGCTTGCCCTACCTTCAAGGGTGGCCGCGGATTTCAACAGAATATCGACGCCCTTTTGCCGGTCGAGACGTCCGACGAACAGAACCTTGGTGATCGGATCCTTCCATTCGGCAGGAACCGCGACAGGATTTTTCCGCGACAATCCGTTTTCGATCACCACCATGCGGCTCGGCGAGATGCCGATTTCAACACCCCTGTCATATTCGTGCTGGGAGATGGCAACGATCTTCTGGCAAAATGGCGCAAGCAATCGCTCACCCCATCGTGCAACCAGACGCAAAGGCCCGAGTGTCTCCATGTCGAACGACCAGCCATGCGCGCAATAGATGATGGGCGGGAAACGCCTGCTGAGCGCGCCGATGGCGCGCGTGACCGCACCTGCGAAGGTTGAATGGGCATGCACCACATCCGGACGGAACGATTTCACCTCGGCCATTACCGCTCGCGCCAGCGCGGGAAGCGATTTGTAGCGTCCCTGTCTTTTGAAGGTTATGATACACGAGGATGGTATGTTCTGCACATGCGAAAGATGGGCATCGGGCACGAGGACACGGACATTCTTCGCGCCGTATTTGGCGATCTGGTGAGGCACGACTTCATTCAGATAGGTTGCTGGCCCGCCCGGTAGCGTTTCAAAGACGTGCAGAACCCTCATTTTCTCTTCCCCTGGACGACCGCCTTTGGCGCGGATGCGCAGTTTCTTGACGTTGGTCGTCCAACTGTTAAGTAAAACAGAATTCATCAATTCGCCACCGCTTTGCCGGACACGCCTCCCTCACATCGTGAAAGAAAGGAGCCGGTGATAGATGACGCGACTGTAACGCGGCTTTCTCAACGAACGTTTATTCAACATATTTAAAGAGTTATTTGCGATTTAGTTTCAATCGTAACGAACACTTCCCAACGGAAAGGGACAACGCGTGTGAAAATCTGCATCGTGTCGCAGACTTTTGCCCCCCAGGAAGAGGGCGGCGCCGAGATGTCGGCACGCGCCGGAGCGATCGAACTCGCCAAGAAACACGACGTAACGGTCCTCGCACTCGGAAAAGAGGGCGACCCGCTGGTACCGCCCGGAGAAACAAGACTGGCGAGCAACATCCGCGTCGTCCGGCTCCCCTGGAAGAACAGTTACCTCCCAGGTCCTCGCAAGCCTTCGGTCAGTGTTGCGCATCGTGCCCGCTGGCACCTGCGAACAGCGCTCGGTGCGCTCTGCGTAAAGGGGTTGACGCAGTTCTTCAAGGACGAGAACTTCAATCTCATTTATGCGCAAAACTCGTCTTCCATGCAGCCCGCTCTGTTTCATGCGGCCGAAGATGCGAGTATTCCCGTCTGCCTTCACCTGCGCGACTATGCGATGCTCTGTCCCAAGACCAGCATGTTTCGCAGAGAGGACAATTGCGAAAAGCCTTGCCTCGATTGCAGCCTCATCAACCGTCGCCTGAAAATGCAGGGCGAGGGAATGACGGTGATTGCCGTCAGTCACTTCGTTAAGCAGCGCTTTCTCGAAAACGGAGTTCTTTCACAAGCCGACTGGCACGTGATGCATAACAAGAACACACCACTCCATTCCTTCGACAAGAGCGTCATCGGGCGAAGCAGACCCGCAGACCAAACCTTTACGTTCGGCTATCTGGGAGCCTTGGCAAAAGAAAAGGGAATTGCCGATCTCGTCGGAGCTTTCAACGGCCTGCCCTCGGGAGCAAAGGCGCGTCTGGTTATCGCCGGTCGCGGACGTTCCGGCGAGGAGGACTGCATTAGACGTCTCGCATCCTCGCGAAATATTGAGTTTCGCGGCTTCGTCACGCCGCAGGAAATTTACCGCATAGCCGATGCAATCGTCGTTCCTTCGCTATGGCACGAACCGCAAAGCCGGATTCTGGTCGAAGCAGCCGTCTACGGCGTTCCGGTGATCGGCACCAACCGTGGCGGAACGCCTGAAATCCTTGAAGAGGGGCGAACCGGCTGGTGCTATGACCCTCACAAGCGCGGTGCTCTTTTGAACATGCTTGAAAAGGCGGTATCGATCGGGCCTGAGCAGTGGTGGCAAAGGCGCGACGAACTCTTTCCGGGCATTGCCGGCTTCGATGGCACGGCGGAACAATCTGGATATTACGACAGGCTGGAACAAATCCTCACCCAGATTGCTATCGGCACGGTGACGCGTAAAAACGCCATGCGGTCTTGACGAGATGCGTTCTGCCGCAGCTCTCCCGAACATGGTCAACAATATCTTAAGAGATTGCGGGCATGTTAAGGTCAACGACGTAGCCTGAACCGAGAACACAGGTTCAAATGGCCGTCACTCAGTGCCAGACACGTGAACAAGGTTTGGAAATGTCCAATCTCGCCTGGCTCATCCTCATTCTCGGCTGGCTGATCTTTCTCATCTATTACGTCAGCTCCTTCTTCAAATGGGGCGTCCTGACCTTATCGTCCTACTTCTGGCTCCGTTACACCGTTCTACCGGTACTCATCATGCCGATCTTCGCCGGATCGGACAAGAATATCGAAGCAGTCGGCAATGCGCTTTTTGTAATCCGTCAGCATATAGACCAAGCGTTCTTTCTTTCGATTCTCGGCGTCGTATTCCTGATCGTCGGCATGGCTCTTGCGGCCTTCAGTTCCGGTAGAAGCTATCTCTTTGACTTTATCGAGAGCGGCTATTCTTTCTGGCAGACACGGACCGGAGCGTGGCTGTCATTTCTAATCATTCTCTTGGCGACGGCGGGCCTCTTCGGTCTCGGAGTACGCCCATTCGAGGGGCGGGAATTTGCTTTCGAGAACCCGTCGATCCGTCCAGTCATCAATCTCTACTCCGTCATCCTGCCCACTACGGCGATCAGCCTGCTTGTCTACGGTTTCGGTCGCGGTCGCCTGTTTATCGCCATGGGTGTTTTCTGCAGTGCGTTTGGTCTGATGATCGGCACGCGTGGAGCCAGCATCGAGGCTCTTTTCGCCTTTGTCATTTGCGTCATCATCGCCTACCGCTATAGAAACCTTCTGGTGTTCGGTCTCTCGGCAACTGCCTTCATCCTCGTGGCAATTGGCATTGGCATATTGCGCTCAAGCGCGGACGGGCAGGTAGGACCGGGCCTGCTCGACAGCCTCACGGCTCAAATCTTCTACGGTAACAACTTCTCCGACTTTCGAGACTACGCTTGGATTTTGAGCGGTTTCAAAGGGCAGTTCTATCACGGCATGACCTATCTTGCCGGCTATACCGCGCTCATACCAGCCTCGATCAGCGAGTTTAGAAACGATTACCGAACCGGCGTCATCACCACCACGCTTGCAGGCCTCGACCCGGAGTTTCATGCGGGTCTGCGACCGACGCTCTTTGGCGAGGCCTATCTGAATTTCGGTATTCCCGGTGTGATCTTTGCCGCGACTTTGTTCGGCTTCTATTTCGGCAAGCTTCATTTGTGGGTTCACACCGGCCTGCCGCGCAATGCGCTCGGTGTACGCCGCGTGGCCTGCGGCTACATCGCGTTTCTCTTCATGTTCAACACGGTCTTCACGCCAAGCTTCTACTATGTCTACGTCGTGACGGCGTGGCTGATCGGCGGTCTTGTTCTATCCTGGCTTCTGACCGTTCCAGACCGATCGAATGAGGAAAAGCTTACCTCCAGCTAGAGTTGGCTCACCAGCCATCGCTCAGGCGCTGCCGGTCGGGATTTACGCCTTAGAGCAAAGGATGGAGAGTTATCGGCGTACGCCCCATTCTGTCGGCCAACGTCTAGCCTCGCTGAATATACGCCTCGAGAACATCCTTGATCACTCTAATATCGTTATCGAGCTTGTCGATCTTGCTCATCATCTCCTGCTGGTTTGCCAGCAAAACCTGATGGGAGGCTATGGTAAGCTCGCTGAGATTTCGCCTTGCCTCTTCCGTATCGCGAACCAATCCCATCACAATGCCGATGTTATCGGGATTGTGGTTGAGATTCTGTCGGAGAAGCGCATTTCTGTAAATCGTATTATAGAGAAAATGAGCCGGAAGAGATTTTGTGACCGTGTTGTTGTAATGGCCGACATCGTGCCGGCGAATGTGGTGGTTCGCCAGTGCTTCAGGTGTCAAAGCTATATCGGCAATCTGTAACGCGCGCAGATTGAGGTCCCAGTCTTCGATCACCGGAAGGTTTTCGTTGAAGTAGCCAATGCGCTCGCAAACATTTCGCCTCAAGACCAGCGCGATCGGCGGGATTTCGGGCCTTCGCAGAATATCGAGGAAATCGAGAGCGGCTCCGTCGTAGCCTTTGACCGTCGATCCAACGCCGATGACGTCGGTCCCGTTTATCACTTCATCGATCTGGTTCCACTTGCTCAAAAATCCTCCAAACCGCCAGTTCTCCGGATCGAGGAGAAAAGAGGTTGCGGACGCCAGAAAAGCGGGATGCCAGCTGTCATCATCGTCATGGATCACGAGAAAAGGGAGATGTCCCAGACGAGCGCCCTTGTTGGCTGCGGCACTGGTGCCGAGATTTGTTGGATTATGAACGACCGTCAATCTGTCCGAGCGGATCTGCTCCATGAAGTCGGCCAGCAGCGCCTCAAGGGTCTCGACGGAGCCGCCATCATTGATGAGATGAATGTGCCAGTTTTCGTATTCCTGGTCGAGAACGCTTCTGAGAGCTCTCCTTAGCAACAACGGCCTGTCTTTGGTTCGTATAACAACATCAACGCCGTCTCTGCGAGAGTCGTCTCGAATTTTTTCCATGCTGTTTGGAAACATGTTCATCGACAGAATCGTCCTCGGAAAGATTGGCGGATTTTCCAGCCGTTTGGGACGCATCTCGATATCCGCGACAATCATACTGGTGTGTCGGTACAGGATTATTGAGGAAGCCTTGTGTGAGGCTGTAACCCTATCCGGCTTGACAATCGCACACCGAGGAGAGCGCAAAGCATGCCGCCGCCAAGATGGCAGGCAAGCCGAACGGGTTCTGCGATGCGCCCGATCAGCCCAGCCTCGGCTCCTGGCACATGCCGGGTGGCAACCGGTTTCAGGCGAATGTTGCCAGCCAACGATCAATCAATTCACTCTTTGACGTCCTTCGGGCGTTCCTTCTGCAGATTTCCAAGCAGTGAGGAAACAGCGTTCTCACCTTCGAAGCCTGCCTCTTTCAGCAGCTGGTCGACGATCGGCTTGTTTGCCTGATAGGCCAGAAGCTGGCCGGCCAGCCCCTCGCCGAAACCGATATTGCCCGTGGAACCGGCCTCCCCGCCACGGCCAAGCATGCCGCCGGTATCGAAGATGCGGATATCGGAAATTTTCTCGATCGGCTTGACCGCCTCGGCGAGCGCCTGGGGAATGATCCGGATCCGTTCGCGCAGGATTTCGTATTCGATAATGGCGGAGCTGAGCTTGTTTCGCGCTTCATTGAGCAAAGCCTCGCTCTCTGCCGTGGCCTTGCCGGTCTCCAGCACGCCTTTGGCCTTGATAATCGCGGCTTCCGCTTCGGCTGTCGCCAGCGTCTTGATGGCATCGGCCTGATCGATAGCGGCCTGTTTTTCCGCTTCGGCACCGACCTTGATGGCCGTCGCGTCCGTTTCGGCCGTCTTGCGCGCGTCAATAATGGCGATCTGTCTTTCGCGTTCGGCGATTTCCACCGCTTTCGCAGTGCCGACTTTTTCTTCCGCGGCAATTGCCAAGGCGCGCGCCGTTTCAGCGGATGCCTTGGCCTCCGATTCCTGCCGGCTCTTATTGGCAACTGCGATCGCGCTTTCCTGGGTCACGATCTGAAGGTCGCGGCGCGCCTCAGTCTCGCGCTGCTGTACGGCACGGGTGGCGTCGATGTTGGCGCTCTCGCGGGCCTGCTTGGCCAGAGCTTCACGCTCTGCGATTGCCTGTTCAGCAGCAATTCTTGCTTCCTCCTCTGCACGCTTGGCGGCCTGCTCCTGCTGGGCCGTCTCCGCGCGCGTGGCAGCGGACTTGTTGGCGATATCGCGCTCCTGGTTGAGTTCGGCTTCACGTTTCGTGCGCTCGATCAACAGGGATTGCTGGCGCGCCTCGAGATCCTTCTGTGCGATCGCAACTTCCGTATCGCGGACAATCTCGTTTCGCTCCTTCTTGCGGCCCTCAGTGATGCGCGTGAGCGCTGCCAAGCCGTGCGCATCGAAGAAATTATTGGCGTTGAAATGTTTGATATCGGTCTGGTCAAGACGCGTAAGAGAGACGGATTCAAGTTCGAGACCGTTGGATTGCAGGTCGGCTCCGACCGCCTCCTGTACCGCTTTGACGAAATCCATACGCTGCTCCTGCAGAGCATCCAGCGTCATCGTGGCAGCCACGGAACGCAGGCCGTCGACGAACTTCGCTTCAATCAGCACACGCAGCTGCTCTGCGTCGTTGGTTCTGTCGCCAAGCGTTTGGGCAGCAAGCGCGATCGACGACGCGTCCGGTTTGACGCGAACATAGAATTCCGCGCCGATGTCCACACGCATGCGGTCTTTGGTAATAAGGGCGTCGCCTTCGCCACGCCGAACCTCAAGCCGGAGCGTCTTCAAATTGACCCGCGCAGTGGAGTGGAAGATCGGCAGCACAAGCGAGCCCCCATCCAGAACCACTTTCTGGCCGCCCAAGCCCGTGCGAACATAGGCTTCGTCGCGGCTGGATCGCCTGTAGAGCGATGCCAGAACAAAACCGACGCCAAGGACGAGAACGACACCTATCGCTGCTGGCACCAAAAGATCGTAAAACATGCGAGCTCCTTAGAATGCTATGAAGTCTGCGGTACGTCGAGATCGGACGGCACCGGGATGGCAATGAAAATGTCGGAGTTGCGATCGACGAGAAGGACTTGGGCTCCTATGGCGATCGGGGCTTCCTCGGCGGCAGCTTTGGCACGCAAGACATGCCAGTTGCCGTATCGATCCTTCAACCGCACGCGCCCTGGCAAAGCCTGATCAAGAGGGCCGACCGTCACCTCCGCAGTCCGGCCGACGAGGTCTGCCAGATCGACTGCATAGCTCTCGTCGCGGGGAACGAGGCGAGAGACCCATCTGCTTGCAACGCGGATGGTCGGCACCGATGCTGCAAGAGCGGTCGGGATCGCGATGAGGGCAGGAAGCGGAGCCCAGATGGCACTCGCAACCGCCTGCAAGATGAAGCCGGTCATAGCAAAAATGCCGAGGATGATCATCAACAGAATGAGCACCGGCACCCCGCCGACATTCAGCCAGGACATCAGCCCGGCCATATCGTCCGGCCAAGCCTTGTCGACCACCTCACCCAATGAAAAGCCTATCAGCAGACAGGCCATTTCGATCACGGTCAATGCAATCAACATCACCGCCGCGATGGCAAAAGGCAGCGAATGAGGAGCAAGAAAGAGCTCCATGATGTCAGCTCTGCCCGGTCTTGAATTTTGCAAGTCTTGCTGCGATCGCCTGCTCGCGGTGCAGCCGGTCAAGCTCGTCGAGTTCGGCGCTATTGCCTGCATCGCTCCCGCCTGGCACGCCCGTGACGCGGGATACTGCAGAAACGGCCCGGCTAACATTTTCCATGGAGCCGGCCTTGGCGCCAGACGGCCCGGCACCGGTGGGAAATTGAGCGCTACTCCGCTTCAAGTCTGCGAGTCTCGCCTCCGCCTCACGGCGCGCGGCGAGAATGGCCTGAAGCGCCTGCTGACCTTCGGCCAGTTGATCATGGGCATCGCTCAACGCCTTGTCCAGTGCCGCAAGCTGGGATTCAAGATCGATCTGACGCGCCACCCCAGCCTTGGCAAGGTCATCGCGATCCGAGGCTATGGCCGTGCGAATCTTGTCGTCCAGCAACTTCAAGTCCTGATCGATCTCACCGCGCCGTCGGAGAATGCGGTACTCTTCCGCCTTCACCTTGCCGAGATCGAGGCGCGCCTCATCGGCAGCCTGATCGATTTCTCTCAAGGCCTGCTCCACTACCACGATCTTGTTCGCGCCTTCAGCCATATCGACGGCATTGTTCGCAAGACCGGCAATCAGACGCCCCATACGGGAGAGAATGCTTTCATTCGCTGTCATGGTGTCCTCCGTTTGACAGGCGCGCGTATCGACGCCGATTTCGATCTGATAACAATCATCGCGCACAACGAGTTGAGCGTTGAAGAGGTCTAGACTGCCGCGAGAATAGCCCAGTACCTCGTAATGAACCGCGTGACGTCCTCTCACGGTGGCGATGGTCAGGGTCGAAGGGCCTTTGATCGCGAATAGCTTTTCATCAAGCGGCAGTGCATCGATGCTAGCTGGACGCACGCGCGCCGAGGCGAAATCACGAAGACCGAGTGAGACGAGCCGCGCGGGCAGACCTGTCGCCATCCGAATTTTCTCATAGGCAAGATCGTGCAAGGCCACGAGATTCGCACCAGACTTCCCGCGCGTCAGCTCATCCAGCATCGTCATCATCGCGGCATAGGCCGACAAAGTGTCGCAAAGCGCCTGCTGGGCATCCTCGTCAGGCATGAGCCTGTAATGCATGATGGATGAGTGGGACGGATGAGCCATGAACGAAACTATAAAGCACTACTTTGGTGACTTCAAGAATAATACGGTCTGAAGTTGCATTTTATGGTCGAGCTAAACCAAAGGAATTCTAAATGAGCGGAATTCGTTGCGCCACAAGAAAAATCCAACCCGCTACCCGGTGGTTGCAGATGCGCATTGAAGCTTATTGTCTCGTTCAAGAGTATGAAAGAGATCGTGTCTTGCGCATTGGAAGTAAGGAATGGCCCCACCCGCTGAGGCGAATTTCCGCCTCCGAAGAAAGCGCGCAAACGGGGCGGTCTCCGGCTAATGCCTGTCCTATACGATGAGAGCGCCCCAGATAGTACGACGGGAGGGTGAATGACCGCAGTACGCTTTGCGGGTGACGATATGAACATCATGGAGGCGGCGTCAGTGTGTACCCGCTGACCGCCTATTCACCGCTCCCAAAATCATGGCGGCCCAAACAGCCACCACGATTAGTTTTTGAGTTATAAGCGTCAGGAGCGCGGCGGCAGAATTGGGAGGGGCTCTGCGCGGCCGACGATGAAGGCGTAGGAGAAAGCGCCAACCAGCGCCATGCCTGCTGCCATCATGAAGGACGGCGTGTAGCTTCCGCCGAACATGTCCAGCAGATAACCGAAGAGCAGCGGGCTGATGATGCCCGCGATATTCGAGGCAAAGTTCTGGATGCCGCCGATAGAGGCAACGTGGCGTGAGCTTGGCGCCACGTCAGCTGGCAAGGACCATATGCCCGTCGCCGCGATGGCAAGGCTGCTGTAGGAAATCGCGAGGAAAAACAGTGCCATATAGAGCGATTGCGTCAACGAAGCCGGCAGAATGGCCGCGCCGCCAAGCATACCCCCAACCATGATGATCTTGCGCACCGTGGTGACATTGGCGCCGTTGCGGATTGCTCGGTCGGCAAGCGCACCTGCGATCCAAGCTGTGACGACGGCCGAGAGACCCGGCAGCATTCCGTAAAGACCCAGTTCAGCCAGGTTGAGACCACGGGCGGTTTTCAGATAGCTCGGGAACCAGGTCAGGAAGAAATAGATGACGAAGTTCAGGCAGAAAAAGCCGATCATCATGCCCCATATGGTGCGGTATCTGAACAGATCCACCCACTTGATCTTGGTGGCTTCCGGATCGTCATTCTCGACCGTTCGCCCACCATTTTCGATGATGTAGCGCCGCTCGAGATCGTTAGCGCGGGAGTGCTCAGTGGGATCGCGGTAGCTGACATACCAGAAGAAAGCCCAAATGATACCGACTGCTCCGAGGATGATGAAGGAGTAGTGCCAGGTCGCAACGGCAATGATGGCAGTGACGATGGGAAGAGCAAGCACCGTTCCCACGCGAGAGCCGGAATCGATCACCGCAGTCGCAAAGGCTCTTTCGCTTTTCGGGAACCAGCGCGACGCCGCTTTCGTGGCAGAGGGATAAGCCGGGGCCTCACCAGCGCCAAGTGCGAAACGAACTGCGAAGAAGGTCCAGAAGCTATTTGCCAGAGGTGTTAGCGCCGTGAAGACCGACCACCATATGGCAGCAAGCGAAAAGGTTTTGCGCGCGCCAAGCTTATCGGTGATCCAACCGGCAAATAGCATCATGCCGTCATAGGCCCAGAAAAATGCGCCCAGGATCAGGCCTTTTTCCGTGTTGGTGAGATTTAGACCAAGCTCCTGATCGATAAAGGGAAGAGCGACGCTCATATTGGCTCGATCGAGATAATTGATCGAAATACCAACGAAGCACATGAAAAGAATAAAGTAACGAACCTTCGTGGCCCCCGCGGGCGCACTCTTTGGGTTTATCATGACATTGAACCTCCCTGGCATGATTTGCTGGCTTGTCTCGACCTCGCGTGAATGCCTCCTCCCCTTAGTCGGGCATTGGCACTGCTTCTGTCGAAAGACTGAAGCCCCTGGCTTGAAGCGTGACGTGAAGACGAAACCGCACAACGCGATTTAGTTCTATTCACTTATCAATTAAACTTCCACCAGTAAATAGTGCCGCAACACACGGCCAGTCATCGGCGGCAACCGCTTCCTAAGCGGGAAATGATGAGTCCAAGTGGGCTTGCGGGCGCCGCGGTAGGACGGTCGTTCACCCGCGTCGGCATCGCACAGGAGATCAAGCAAGAAGTTTGGAATTTTCGCGGCGGACATCACTTAAGGGAAGGGTCAGGTCCACTTGGAGGCGTTACCGGCAAGTTCCAACGAGCTTGCGCCAAGGAACGCACCCAAAGCCGCACGTGGCCGCAACTTGCCACTACCCCTGCGAGGGATGATTGAATGAAAGCCGGAAAACGACATGCCCCGTTTGACGCCCAGCTCTCGTGTACGGGCTGCCCATCTCTGTCAGCGCGCTACGAGCTCGATAGTCAATGGAGCCGCACCGCCAATAATATCCAGCAAGCGGTCGATATTGGGATGAGCGCCCGGACGCTCTTTAGCGTCGGCGGTATGCTCGGCGAAAATCGCAAGGCCATGGCTCGCCGCGTCCCGGTTGAGCGTGCCGAAGCATTGCTGGAGATATTGGTAAACTGCCAGCGAGCCCTGTTTGCCTGGCTGATTTTCGATGGACGCAACAATCTTGCCGTCGGCGCCAACAAGATTGATACGATCAAGGCTTTCGATCGACGGCAACTGTTGCAGGTTTTCCTTGAAGGATGCGGCGGGCTGGATCATGGCGAACTCCTGATGTCATGTCAGTCTTGCGCCGGATTTATCAGCTTCGTGTCTTGGTCGCTACCCACAGCATTGGCACCTAAATCGGAATCACCAATTGAAGAAAGCATGATAGTTAATTCAGAAAGACAGCGCGTCCCTTTATGTGCCCAACTGGACGCACGGCGCCCCAATTCCGGCCAGCGTCCAAATGAAGCCGCTCATGATTTTTGCCGATCGCCAAATCGGTCGTTGCCTCTGGCAGCGCAAGCGCTATCATCAAGCCTCTGTAACATCATTGGCTTTGGGAGGAGAGATAGATGAGACGGATGTGGCCTGAGGAGTTTTCGTTTCTGCTGGACAATGCCGAAGAGGTTAACCTGCACATTCCCTCTGCGGAGGGCAGCACCTCCAGAGAGCCGGTTTCTAGAAAGGCCCTGCGGGCCCGTATAACGCAGGACGACTTCGAGAAAATCTGGCATCTGGCAGAGGCGCGTTACCGGCTGAATGGGGAGCGGACCGGCGAGGCAATTACGTTGATTACCAACAACCCGCACTACCAAAAGTGGCACCCTTCCGATGGTGGTAGCGTAGACAGCGTTTCTGACAGCGGCAAAACGATCACGACGCGTTATGTCACGGTGCATTTTCTGCTGGATGATGTGAGAGAACCGGTCGAAGCATAGGAAACAGATCAGTTTTGTCTGCAACGCAGCAATCAAAGCAGCTTGTGCCAAGCGGCTTTGATTGTTTCTCGCTGACTGCCACGCCACTCTCCCTTGTCCAGGAGTTCGATCACGTGGAAGACTAAGATGCGCCCATCAACACAGTTTCGTTGTGTACCAGCCGAGATTATCACCTGTCTCGAGATGATATCCTCCGATGACTACCGGCAACGAGTAAGATTAGACTGCTTTGAGAGTCGAAAAAGAGTTTTCAGTTTTTTCAGTTTTTACTCTCTTTGTTAATGTTTCTTTCATCACGTCTGAGCAAATCATAGCATTCAGGCGCCCGTTACCGCCGCCACTCTCCTGTTTTTAAGTCTATGGCAACCTCTATTGGCCAAATTCTCCTGGTCCAGGAGGGTTACATGACTTATCGAAGCAAAATTTGGATACTCAGTGTTGTCGTCTCGCTGTCTGTATGGTCAGCAGGAATCCACGGCGTGGCACGATTGACTCAAAATACCGGTGAGCCGCTCCCTGATATGCTGAAGACTGCCAGCACGCGATAAAATATAAATTTCGAGCTGAAGCAAATACGCTCTATGTCGGCTGAACGGATCCGCAGTATCTTTTTCGCGGATTTTGATGCTCTTCCGAAGACGCAAGGGGCGAGTATTCCCGTCAAAAAGGCATGAATTTGAGTGCAGCCTGGCAACGGGCGATATGTTCAAATGTCACATTCGGGTCGGCGTCGGCCGCTTCGCCTTACACAAGCCTACCCACTCTAGGACCGCTAGCACCAGCCGAACGGAATGCCGCACGGAAAGACAGTAATGATCGGCGTTTATGGTTGCCCTGGTATCGTCTGCTCTTCAAGATCTAGCCCCGGATAGAGCAAAAGCCGAGCACGACGCAAGTTGGACCCGCGTTAAGCCCCCGCTCAGCGAGAGAGGATGCTGCGCGTGAAACCTTTGATTCCGTTTACCAGTTGCGCTCTATCCGCCGAAACGACACCGTGTAGAGGCACATCAAGAGCGGGAGCGGACAAAATGTCAAAAAGCGTTTCAAGCTCCGAAGCGACGTAAATCCCCTGCTTGTTTTTAAGCTGCGCGCATGTTGCAAGTTGATGGTCGTTGCGGTGCTCTCCGAACTTCGCCAATCGCGGAACGATGACGATCGGCTTTCCGTGTTTACGGGACGAGAGCACAGTGCCTATCCCGGCGTGGGAAAGGATAATCCGTGCAGAACGAAACTTTCCATCAAACTCGGTCGGACGCATAGTCCGACAATACTCGAAGTTCTTTGGCTCATACTCCGCCTTACTGCCGATCTGACCGAAAATTGGCTCATCGAGCCGAAGCGCCAGTTCGTCAACCGCCCTCACCAACCGATCAAAAGGTAACTGAGTGCCGATCGTCAGGAGGATCATAGAACACTCCCGAAATATTTCGGGCCTCTGTCGCTGGCAAGATGGCTCCATTGCGTCAACCAAAGGTCGGCAATCTTGCCCGCAAGCCTGCCGCTCAGCGACAGTTTTTCGGAGTTCGCGACGCTGTCCAGCCAGATGGTCTTCGCGCCGAACAACTTTCCTAGAGCCAGTGCAATGATGCCCGGTGCAGCGCCAGTCGATATGATGATATCAGGGCGCTCTTTTCGAATGACCCGAAGCACATCGAGAGCGCATCGAACATTCTGCATCATGCTGTCGCGGTTGCAATCCGTGACGATGTAGGCAGGTGAGACACCTGACTTCTCAGCAAGCCCCTCGATCGTGTTGGCATACGCAAATGTTGCGTTTTCGAAAGACTCGAGAACCAACATAAGCTGCTCCCAGTGTCCGCCACCCGAAGAAATTGCAAATACATGGAGTTTTTCAGCGTTACGTTTCAACGAAAATCACCCATTTCAAAAGGAATTTATCCAATTGCTGCCCACTCGCCCCATCTCAAATTCAAGGCGAGACTTAAACTCACCTATAGCTCAAGATATTTCTCAACATCGCGTGCAAGCCACTGAGTCTTCGCTAAGTCTAATTTTCACGCGGAGATTCAAGTTCTCGTATATCTTGGTCTTTATAAAAAACAGATTCCTGAAAGATATTCAAGATCAGAACATCGTTATAGAAAACATCATCAGATGTTTCATTTATATTAGTCTATACTAATTAAGTGAAATTCGAATAATAAAAACGGTCTCCGCCTGATGGCGCAGCGAATGGTGGCGCGCACGCTGCTTCGCTGTGCTCAGGTCAAAAGATAAATTTCAGCGGCGTGCAAAATATAAACCCCCACAGCAGTATAAATAAACAGATCAAAATATCTATACGTTCTCAATTTGGATCACGCTTAACACCGAAATGCACATTTATTCCGATAGACAAAATAATTAATTCGCTATAAAAATATTTCCACACGGCCTATAATAGAGAAATATATAAATAAGAAAATTAGATTTAGAAATATTTGTAATTATCGTTTATATCGCTCAATTTTACTGTCCTGGCTCTATGATTTTAAAAAATTTGGGCTTGTGTAAAATACAATTTATTTTTTTTACTGTGCCGAAATTGGCCCTTGCGATGATGTTCCCATAAACGCGAGCAAGGGCGGCATCTATGAAAACCTATTATGTCAATTCCGAAACCGGTTCCGACGCAAATACAGGCACATCGGCAGGTAGCGCCCTCGCCTCTCTGGCAGCTGTAAACAACCTCAAACTGAAAGCGGGCGACGTCGTTCTGTTCAGCGCGGGCACCGAATATCACGGTCAGCTCGACATCAAATACTCAGGAACAGCAGAAAAGCCCATTACCTTCGGCAGTTACGGCGCTGGCGAACCGCCAGTCCTTTCGGGCGGCTCCGTAGGTATCTACGGCTCCAAAACATCCAACATCGTCATCGAAAATCTGGCGATCGAGAAGACAGCGGGCAACGCAGTTTATGCCGGTAGCGCCAGCAATTGGACCCTCAACAATGTCACGGTCACCGATACTGGCACGCCATCCAAGGCGGGCTCAATCAGTTTCCAAAGCAGCAGCAACATCACCATCACGAATAGCCACATTTCCGGCACCACTGGCGATGGCGTTTGGATGCTCAACGTCAAGGGCGCGGTGCTGACTGGCAATTCAATCGGCCAGGCAAAGGGTCATAATGCCGACGCGGTCCAGATCAATGGCAGCAGTGATATCGTCGTCAAAAACAACGTACTGGATATGACGGGGGAGAATGGCAGTGCGAAGGGCGTTCTTGTTATCGCCGACGCGAAAACCGCCCTTATCGAGGGAAACACCGTCGTAGGTGGCGGCTTCGGCATCAGCGCCATGGGACAGAACATAACGATTAAGAATAACGACATTTCTGACTATAAGGGCTACAGCTGGTCTTACGGGATCGGCCTTGGGCAAACGGTTGACGCTAAGAACTACGTGATTAGCGGCAATCACATTCATGACGGTGTCTGGGGTGTCGCGGTGACCGCGGCAGGCACAGACAAACTTGTCCGCAGCGGCATTGAAATTTCGGGCAACCACTTCGACGACTTGAGCGAAGCAGCGCTGAAAGTAGATCGTCCTGCAAGCGGCAGTTTTCACGGAAATGAGATCACCGAGACCGTCAGTCGAGATATCTATATTTCAACCCCGATCAAGAGTTCCGGCACATTTCTAACGACGGCGAGTCAGGTGCTTGTCCCGGTCAAGGTCGAGCTTCCCCCCGCACTCGTCATCGCAAAAGCGGATGCGATAACCGTACCGGTCCCAAGCCAGGCTCCGACAACGGCACCGTCTAAAGCCATCGTCGCAGTAAACGACGTGCTAAAATTTAGTGACGCCCATCATCTGTCTCTTTCCGGCAATGTTCTCGCCAACGATCATTCGGATAATGATGTGCTATCCCTCCGCAATCTCAATGGCACATCGTTCAAGAACGGGTCTACAATGAACATTGAGGGGAAATACGGAGTTCTACATATTGAAAGTGATGGTGACTACAGCTTTACGGTCAAGACCGATCGCATCGACCATCTCTCCGGCACTCTTAAAGAATCTTTCCAGTATAAGGTTTCGAATGGCAGTGTTCTGGATACCGGATATATTTCAATCGAGATCAATGCCGATCACATAACGAAGTCGATCGCAGCAGACCAATTTATATAGCTAAAGGCTAATATCACCGGCCATTGTTGATGCGCCTCCTCAGTCTGTACGTACTGGCAGAAACAACACTTTAGTGCGCACACTTGAAAAAAAGAGCCCGCCATAAAATGGCGGGCTCTTGCCCAATTTCCCTTCAATACACTTCAGAAATTCGAACGACCTAAAGTTGGGCCCACGATCTCTGAATTGTAAATATCATACCTCGTTCACAAGGGATAATCCCTGTTCACTAGGCAATGGTGGCGTCAAACACCAACCGGCTCGCCGTGAGGGGGAATGGAAATCTTCAAGACGCCGACATCGGTTGTCTGGGAGTTCGGGAACTCGCCAAATGCGTCGTCGTAAACACGGAACTGGAAAGTTTCACTTGCGGCTTCAGTCAGACCCTTGCCGAGATCATTCAGATCATAGGTATATGTACCATCGCGCTGGATGTGCAGATCACCATAGTGACCAGAAACGACGGTTGAGCCATCCGGCTGGACGAACTTGAAATTGTAGTCGTTCGGGTTTGCTGTCAAAAGATTTTCAGCGCCAGCACGGCTGACGGAAACGTAACCCTCAGCGGTCAGGTCACCGCTCACAGAGTTGCCGTTGACCGATACGGACTGATCGACGGCCACAGGCTTCGTGTGTTCCGGCTTGATGGTGATGACGAGGTAATCGTAGTCGGTCTGCTTGCTGCTATCGGAAATCTTGTATCCTACTCTCTCGACAAAGCCTTCGGCAGGTACCGGGCCGATGTCTGCCTTGAGGGTATATGTATAATTGCCGTTCGGGCTAACTTTGAAGGTGCCATAGGTGCCTTCGATGATGGTGACCTGATCAAGGCCCTGCTTCGCGCCAACGCTAACGCCGTTCAAAGAGCGAAGGAAAATTTGACCATTGTCGGTGGAGTCGTTCGCCGTAATGTTACCAGAAATCGTTGCATCAGGGTCATTGATATAGATGGTATCGTAGTCGGTTGTTGCTACAGGCTTCGCCATAATAATCTCTCCATGAGGCCATTTTTTATAAAAGTCCGGCAATTTTTAATGCCAGTTAACTTCTTATTCACCATCTATCGGAGGTTACTAAATGTCAATACCAAACTGAAGAAACAAAGCTAAACTCTACTCGATTTCCTGACTATTTCTGGGTTATTCATTAACCGACATTAGCTAAATAGCGGACATATATTAGAATAATCTAAAAATTATCCGAATAATATTCTTCAATCCTGCCACAGATCCGCTCAAGAGGGGAAAAGTTGTGCCATTTTGGGAAAATTAGTTTTCGACTAATTCCACACCGGTTAGAGGCCATGAGCTCTTCTTGACAATTACCAAGATCATCGTCTTTTTTAGAAATATAGCGATTTATAATAAATTTCTATACTGTCTTTTACTGACATAATATATCGTCGCAGGTTTTTGATTGCGACTACTGCGTGAACAATATTTGATAACCCTAATGATGCAACCTGAGATTATTTCGGCTGGAATTACTGGGATCGGGATTTCCACGGCCGTCGCTAAGCGGCTTTTACGTAAGATACTATGATATATGTCTTATCGCCTCTGCCGTTGACACTGGCCAATAGGCAGATTCATTGGCAGCAGTAGTCGACCACAATAAATCCAAAGTACTCGTCAGTGGATTTTCGCCTGCAGTCTACTATAGCTGGTGGTCAGTTCATTTATCACCCGAGCGGCAATGCCGCTTGGTTGATCAGGATGGATTGATCCAACCCAACACCGCGAACTGGATTTATATGAATGAAGTTGGCGACTATGCCTCATGCAGCGAGAGGCTGAAAACGCCGCCGAATGCGGGCAATGTAATAATTGCCGGGGGACTCTGACTCGCACATGGCGATGACCTCCGCTTCAGGCACTCCGGTGAATCGACGCTCATCACCACTCTGGAAGCGAATACGCAACTGCCCGTCTTCCTGACTAAAATACACTTCTTTTACGATTCGAGAGTTGACCGATAGATTTTGCATTTTTCTCTCCATTATCATTTTTATTTTTATGAGAGCCTAAGCAAAAACTCGAAAATTACCGTGAAAAGAACTGGTTATTGCAATCTAAAGCCAAATATTCAATTTTGGCGCATATTGCACCAGCATTATCGACGCGAAGACCTTATCGTAACGTCGGTCTGACGAACGTTGTATAAGACGCATGAGCTGTTGCTTGCGATCATCCGAAGTCACTATTTCATGCCCAGCCCAGCATCTTAGGGTCTGAGATCAAAGATGAAGAGAGCGGCTGACGGCGAGGCTTAGCTAGGATCGAATGGAGCACTGCCGCAAGGCTAACGTTCTGGCATCATCGCGCAAAGCCTCAGCTCCCGCAGGCGTTGCACGCTAAGACCCTGCCTTACTCTCCAATAGGCGACTTTGACTCGCAAGCTTTCAAACGGACAATTCGCCGTACTGGCGATTGATCGTCACTCCTCTCTGAAGGCGTGTTCCATCTGATCACGCAATGGCTTCAGAAGATAGGACATAACAGTGCGCTCTTCGATGTGAGCGAACGCTTCGACAGGCATTCCTGGATAGAGGTCAAGGCCTTTAAGCTTTGCCAGGCTTTCCGGTACAGGTTGAATTTTGACAGGGTAATAGAGCTGCCGCGTCGTCGGATCGGTGATGGCATCCGCGCCAATATTCATGACTTTACCTTCGACCTCTGGCGTCGTTCTTTGATTGAACGCCGCAAACCGGAGCCGCACCTCTTGGCCAGGATGGATTTGATCGACATCCCGTGTCTGAATGCGAGCTTCTACGTTCAACTGTTGATCTTCAGGAACAATCAGAACGAGATCTTGACCTGGTGCGATCACGCCGTTCTTCGTGTGGACGGATAGTTGCAGAGCATGGCCGCTGACGGGCGTCGTGATTTTAAGGCGAGCGATTTCGTCTTTGACCGAATTCAGCTTTTCTGTGTTCTCAAGTATTTGACGTTGATTATCCGCAAGACTGGTGGAAGTTTCCGTTAGTCGTGTCTGGCTGATATTGATCAGCTGAGCCTTGATTTCGCCCTTACGTGTCAGAGCTGATGCGCGTGCGGATATAAGCTTACTACGGTCGCTTTCGTAGCTTGCTTTCTCACGCCGCAATTGAAGCATGCGTTGAGATCCGACGACTTTTTGAGCAAGAAGTTTTTCCTGGATGTCCAGTTCCTGGTTTGCAGAGGCAACCGCATCATCGCTTGACTTGAGCTGCAGATCATAACCGCTGATCTCGTCATCGAGCTGGCTCTGGCGAGAGTTCAACTGCTCGATCATGGCTTCGAGAGAAAGACGACGGCTCGTCAGAAGATCCTGCTCCCGAGCCAGAACGTCATCCACCCCGGGTAATCCCTGAATGTCCTCAGGAGCTACGATCTTGTCTTCGCCCTTGATCTCCGCCATAAGCCGCGCACGTTGAACATATAGCTGCACCAGCTGCCCTTGGTACAGGTCGCGCAAAGAGTATTCCTTGGTTCCATCAAGCTCGAACAGAACGTCTCCGGCCTTGACCTCCTGACCTTCCCTCACATAGATTTCGCTGACATTACCACCTTTAAAGTGTTGAATCTTCTTTACATTTCCATCCACCACAACAACACCGGCGGCAATGACGGCACTCGCGATCTGCTGCGAATAGGCCCAGCCACCGATCCCTCCGACGAGAACAAATGACCCCGCCAGCACTGCCACCAAATGGCGGCGCAAGGATCTCTCGGCCCAGCCAGCAGTCATTCTTTCCTGCATCTTGGATGTGGTCATGATCGCTTAGCTTTTCGTCTTAGTGGTATCGACAACCACCTGAAGCTGACGCTCAGGCTTATTGACAACGCGCCCCAGAACCTCATCTTTCGGGCCAAAGGCATTCATTCTGCCGCCATTCATCACCATGACGAGGTCAACGCTCGATAATACGCTCGGGCGGTGGGCGATGACGAGTACGATCCCACCGCGGGCTCTCACGCTCAGAATAGCCTCGCTCAAGGCTTCTTCACCATCGGCGTCGAGGTTGGAGTTTGGCTCATCTAGAACGATCAGGAAGGGCTCGCCATACAGGGCGCGCGCAAGTGCCACGCGCTGACGCTGACCGGCGGACAACAGTGTTCCGCCCTCACCGATTTCCGTATCATAGCCGTTGGGCAGGCGGATCACCATATCATGGATACGCGCCGCCTTCGCCGCGGCAATGATCGAGGCAGGTGAAGCGTCTTCCTGAAAACGCGCTATGTTCTCGGCAATGGTGCCGTTAAACAATTCGACGTCCTGAGGCAGATAGCCAATATACTTCCCAAGGTCTTCCGTGCTCCATTGGCTGAGCTCAGCGCCGTCGAGGCGTACGGAACCACGAACGGTGGGCCAGAGCTGCAGAAGAACACGCGCCATTGCCGATTTTCCGGAAGCGCTCATGCCGATAATGCCGACGGCACTGCCTGCTTGAACCGTAAAATCGACGTCGATGAAGATCAAACCCTTGTTGCCAGGCGCGGTCCCTGCAAGCTTTTCGACAGTCAAAACGCGGCTTGGTCGCGGGAGCTTGAGCGGAGGCGCCTTTTCAGCCGTGGCAGTCAAAACATCGCTGGTACGCCGCCAAGCGTCGCGTGCGGTCACAAAACCCTTCCAATTGGCTATCGCAAGCTCCACGGGGGCAAGCGCACGCGATGTCAAGATAGACGCAGCGATCATAATCCCGGCGGATGCACTGCCATCCATGACGAGAATGGCACCAACTGCAAGAACAGCCGATTGCAGCGCCATTCGGAAGATTTTGGAAATCGCGGCATATTGATTGCCGACATCCGACGCAGAGCACATCAGGACGCGGTGCGCACCGTTCTTTTCTTCCCAGATCTGCCCCACCCTGCCCGCCATACCCATAGCGCGGATGACCTCTGCGTTGCGCAGGGACAAAGAGGCATATCCATTCCGTACGTTGGACGATTCATTTGCGAGCTTGGACTGGGTACGCGAACTCACATTGGTCAGGTAGGTCAAGCCAGCAAGAACGACGGCGCCGAAAATCGCCATCCAGCCAATGACCGGGTGGAACATAAAGCAAATCGCCACATAGAAAGGCAGCCAAGGCAGATCGAAGAATGCGGGAGGCCCCATACCCGACAGAAAACTACGGATGTGGTCAAAATCGCGGATTGGCTGCATCCCGTCGCCAGGAATCCGAGCTTTGAATGGCATCTGCAGCATGGCCTGGAAAACCCGCCCGTTCAGCAACTCGTCCACAGATGCGGCGATGCGCACAAGAATGCGGCTACGAATGATCTCGAACCAGCCCTGAAACAGGTATAGCAGCAGAGCAAGGATAGACAACGACACCAACGTCGGGAGGCTTTTGCTTGGAAGAACCCTGTCATAAACCTGCAGCATATAAAACGAGCCGGTCAGATAAAGTATATTGATCAGCGCGCTCGCCAACCCCACACCTACGAACGCCCACCAAGACCGTCGCAATGCATCACCGGTGGTGATGTTCAAAGCTTGCTTATTAAACTTCGACACGATTTATACGCCTCGTTTCCATTGCAACAGATACATAACACGACGCCGGCGTGAGCTCAGCGCGCGCACTCTCCCGACGACTTGCGGACATGGCGATATGCTTGGCCTTACTGGCCAGATAACGAAGTCAACAATGTTCAAGCAGACCTGCGCGAGAAGATCACACGACTTTGACTTACAGCATAATCCAAAAGATAACAATATTATTAGCGCAACACACTGAATCAATGTTGCCAAAAATTCTTCAGGAGTGAAATTTCCCTAAAAAACGAGCGACGTACCAAATATTGGATTCTTTTATTATCGATTTCTTAAATACAGAATTTATTCCGTTCTGACCCAACTGGCTTTCCTGTTCATTCTTTTCGTCCTCTACACTTAATATAAAACATCTTTTATGTGCGGTAAATTTACCACCCAATTACATTTTCACGCATCGAACAATTATCAGGGGTTAAATCAACGATCTTTATATAGGCATAATAAAAAAAATCGTCTAAACGTCGCCTGGCTGTCGAAATACCGATCATGTGGGTCATTGCATGAAGAAGCTTTTGATTTATCTTGAGAATTTCCTGCCGTCATCTCAGGCATTTATTATCAATCAGGCGGAAGGTTTTCATCGTTTCGACACGGAAATAATGGCTGGCAAGCGTATAAACTCCGCTCACACGAAGAGTAGCGAGCTGCGTGTGCATGATATTAGGTCGTCCAATACGATGCGTGCGGGTGAACTGCTTCTCAAGATCCCGCGCCTGCCTATCCCGTCGCTTTTTCCGCCCCTACGTAAGGCTGACTTGATCCATGCTCATTTTGGCAAGAACGGCTATGTCGTGGGTCCCCTGGCGCGGAAGGCAAACAAGCCGTTGATCACGACCTTTCATGGGTTTGACGCCACATACGATGGCGACCCCAAAAAACCTGGCGGCTTCAATCAGGTGCGCTTCTTTTCTCACGGCAGACGGGAGATGGCCTCGTGGGCATTCAACTGGTCGATTGCCGTCTCGGACTTCATCAAAGAAAAGTTGCTGGAGAAGGGCTTTGCCGAGGCGCGTATTCACAGGCATTACATTGGCATCGATACATCGCGCTTCAGCCCGACGGCCACAACACGTCGCAAAGGCCTCGTTGTGTCGATTGCCCGCTTTGTAGAATATAAAGGGCACAGGCTGATGATCGAAGCCCTGGAGCGGGTTGCAAAGCAAGGTATCGACCTTGAGTTTGCAATGGTGGGCCAAGGGCCGGAACGCGACAGAATAGTGGAACTGGCAAAACGCAAGCTTCCGAACGTCACCGTCCATGAGAACCTGTCTCAAGACCGTATCCGCGAACTTCTTAGCGAAGCCGAACTTTATCTGCATGGCAGCGTAACACTCGATAACGGACACGCAGAAGCGTTCGGGCTCGCCAATCTTGAGGCGCAGGCTGTCGGAACCCCTGTTGTTGCGTTTCTATCGGGCGGAGTTGGTGAGGCAGTGAAGGACGGAGAAACCGGTTTCCTTCTTGCAGAACGCGATGTCACCGGTATGGCGAACGCCATCGGCAATCTTCTAAGCGACCAGGCCCTATGGAATGAATTCAGCAGGCGCGCGCCGATCTTCGTCAGTCAAAACTTCGACCTGAACCGGCAGACGGCACTGCTGGAGGACTATTACGACGCGGTTCTCGGGGACTATAAAAAATTGGGGAACACGCTATGACGCCACGTGTCCGAAAGCCGAAATGGGGACTGAACGCTTTCAAACCCCTGCGCAACGCGATCGTCAAGGTCAAATGGCTCTACTTCACCAAGATCTGGGGCATGGATATCCATCCCACTGCGAACTTCTCTTTGAGCGCGAAGCTTGATCGTACCAATCCCAAAGGCGTTCATATCGGTGCTGAAACTTATATTGCTTTTGATGCAGCGATACTGACACATGATCTAAGCCGCGGTCTTTATCTCGACACGCGTATCGGCAAGCGTTGCTTTATTGGCGCACGCAGCATCATTCTGCCCGGGATCGAAATCGGCGATGAATGCATCATCGGTTCGGGTTCGGTCGTGACCAAAAGCGTTCCGCCCCGGTCCTTGGTAGCAGGTAATCCGGCGAAGATCATCCGTAGCGAAATAGAGATCATATCGCGCTTTGGCAGAATGCGGGCGGGGTCAGGCGTCCCGCCTTCTTAATTGGGCAGGACACGCAATACGCTTCAAACGAATACCACGCTCCCTACCAGAACGGAGAGATGATGTGACCAAGGCGGTCAAAGAAAAAGCCATCAGTGCTACCCTGTGGTCTATTGTTCGTATCGGGGTCGATCAGCTTTTTTCCTTTTTGGTCTTTATCGTAGTCGCACGTCTGCTCGGACCTGTAGATGTGGGAATATTCGCACTCGGAATGATATTTGCGGAATTGACCCGCATATTCGCCACATCGGGTTTTGCCGACGCCGTGACGAAGGCTAGTCCTGAGCAAGAAGAAGTTGTGGCGTGCGCGGCCTTCTGGAGCAATATGGTGGTCGCGATAGCGTGCTCCCTCATCGTAACTCTCGTCGCGGCAACCGCAGGCAAATATGTCTCAACGGACCGGCTCGCTGAAGTCATCATAGCGTTAGCATGGACAATACCGTTATCTGCAGGATCAGCGATCCACATGGCTCGGTGCCTGAAGCGCTTCGGTCATAAAGCCTTGGCAATCAGAGCAATCGTGAGTGGTCTGGCCGGCGGAGCCGTTGCGGTTGCTGCCGCGTTTCAAGGCTATGGCGTATGGGCATTAGTGCTTCAACGCTTCGTCACGGAGTTGATAACGCTGATCACGGCCTGGTTGGCCTACCGCTGGGTTCCGACTTTTCATTTCACGTCGACCGACCTGAAAGAAATTCTACCTTTCAGCATGAAGATGTCGTTCACAAAATTCATTGCGCTCATCGCATCCCGGGTCCAGGACGTCGTCATCGGCGCCTTTGTGGGACCCGCCGCTGTGGGGATGTACCGTATAGCAAAAAAGACAATCGACATACTCATGACAGCGACGCTAACGCCTCTCTCGACTGTAGCAACGAATTTTTTTGTGGCTGTCAGAGATGATGCAACACGCTTTCAGCAATCGTTCGTGAAACTTGTCACGGTGTCCTCATGCATTGCCTTTCCTGCTTTTTTTGGACTGGCAGCAGTTGCGGATGTCGTTGTTCCTCTGGTCTATGGACCAAAGTGGAATGAGGCGATACCCATCCTACAACTGCTGGCACCGATCTGCATTCCTCTCGTCATCAGTCTATATATTCTGCCCGTTCTTACGGTCTTCGGCGAAGCCAGCAAAGCCGCGCGCATGACGGTGATCCAACTGTTTCTATCGCTAGCATTCGCACTCATTGCGGCACCCTTCGGCGTCTATCCTGTTGTGATAGGATTTCTTCTGAGAGCCTATCTGATGATCCCGTATCAACTGAGACTTATTGAGAAGCATACAAATTGCAGTGTGAATAGGATTATCGTCTACATCGGCAAGCCTCTGGGCGCGTCAGTCATGACTTCTCTGATATGCTACTATTCATTGAACTATGTATACAGAATAGAATTCAATGACATAATTAGCTTAATTTTGGCCATAGTGCAAAGTGCAGTTCTATATATTATAATGCTGCTCGTTGTCGATCGACGATCAGTTCGTTGGCTTATTGAAATATTTCAGTCTATCCTACGCAAAGGTCGGCGAAATACCATGAAGCATCCCAATCCAGTCTGATCGTACCCCGATCAGTTCGTGATTTCCATTCAAGTTATCTGCCGGAGTCATTAGTTTATGAAAATGTTTGTGTTCCAGGGCAAGTCATCCAACTTCGGCGATGATCTGAACCACTGGTTATGGAGCAGATTGCTTCCGAATTTTTTTGACGAGGACGACAACACAATCTTTCTGGGGATTGGGTCGATTATTTACGACAACCATCCTCCTCTCGCAAAGAAGATCGTTTTTGGTGCGGGATACGCTGGATATACACGTCTTCCAAAGATCGATGAAACTTGGGAATTTAGATTTGTCAGGGGTAAGCAAACTGCAAAAGCAGTTGGTGTTCCCGAGGCGCTTGCAATCGGTGATGCGGGGATTTTGATCAGACTGACGGATCTTCCCAATTACGAAAAACGACATGATGTTTCCTTCATGCCGCATTTCGAAAGCGCCGAGAATGGTAGCTGGGAAGTTATTTGCCAGAAACTCGGCATCAATTTCATTGATCCGAGGTGGGATGTTGATCGAGTACTCGAAAACATGCTCTCCTCCCGCCTCATGATTTCGGAGGCAATGCATGGAATTATTATAGCCGATGCTTTGCGTATCCCATGGAGAGCGGTAAGGCCTTTGGACCCCAATCATCATGCCAAATGGGCGGATTGGGCAAGCGTTCTCGATCTCGATGTGGTCTTTTCCAACGTTGGTCCATCAAATATCCTCGAATGGACAATGACAAAATTCTGGAAAACGCGGCGAGTCATCTATTGGCTTCGCAAGCAGCGCCAGCGTCTTTTTCTGCTGGGGGGGAAAACTGTTTTACCTTCGACAGTCAGACAACTTAGAGACCTGGCGAATAGTCCCGGTCAACTCAGCCGCGACGAAAATATTCAGAAAGTGACCGAGGAGATGCGTGAAAAGCTCGAAGAGCTTAAGCGCGACTACGGAAACGTCTCGCAGAAAAGGTCATGAAGATGAAAATCTCTGTTCTGATCAACAACTATAATTATGCACGTTTCCTTTCAGCCTGCATTGATAGCGTGCTGGCTCAGGACTATCCAGATTTTGAGATCGTCGTCGTCGATGATGGCTCTAGCGACAATTCTCGAGAGATCATCGCATCCTACGGCACACGGATCGTACCAGTAACGAAAGAAAATGGGGGGCAGGCCTCCTCTTTCAACGCCGGCTTCGCCGCCTCAAGCGGTGAAATCCTTTGCCTGCTCGATGCCGACGACGCTTTCCTGCCTCGCAAGTTGTCGATCATCGCCGGCCTTTATACAAGCCATGATTCAGACTGGGTGTTCGATCAGGTCACCACGGATGAGAACGCGATCCTCCTCGCAACGCAGATTTCTACCGTGGAAATCGATAAACGCGCGAGCCTTCGTCAGGGTGGCTTTCCAAGCCTGCCGGTTCCCACATCCGGCCTGACATTTCGCCGCAGAATATTGTCCGACATCCTGCCCATGCCGACGGCAAAGGATGTGGTCTTGAGCGACAACTATCTAAAATTCGCTGCTGCCTATCTTGGCAAGGGATTGATGGTCGAGACACCCCTTACCTTCCAGCGGATCCACGGCGCGAACCGTTACACCAACAGCGACAAGGCGCAGCAGCTGCGCGCAAAAATTATGGTTGCGACCGGCGTTTCCCTCGCCCGACGTTATGAAGGCATGAAAGCGATGGGGCAAAAGCTGGCTGCAGGCGGGCTTGCCAAAAGCGATTACCGCGGTGCTGCGCTAATTTCCCAGACACGCCGTTGCGCTGAAGATGGACATTTCTCCCTTCTCCATTTCGCTGCTCAGGTGGCGATGAAACGTCTTGGAGGTAAGATCCGATGAGCCGGGACAATGAACTTTCCACGGCAGATACGGCCAAAGCTAGTCAACCCGTCAAGATCGTGGTGGCGGTTCTCACGTACCGGCGGCCCGAAGGCATTTCAAAACTTCTGGACGTGTTGACACGGCAGCACCAAAATCCCGCGCGTCCATACGCACTGACGGTTTTGGTTGTCGATAACGACGCCGCGGGCAGTGGCTGGAGCACTATCGAGCCCTTCATCAGCAGCGGTGCTTACGCACCTGACGATACGAACGGTCAGCCATGCCTGAAATACTGCGTCGAGAAACGGCAGGGTATTCCATTCGCCAGGAACCGCGCGCTGGACGAAGCACCCGAAGACACCGACCTCTTCTGCTTCCTGGATGACGATGAGTGGCCGGTCGATCACTGGCTCGATGCCATGTTGGACGTGCGGGAAGCGACGTCAGCGGACTGCGTCTATGGTCCGGTCGAACCTGTTTATCCTGAGCAGGCGGCGGATTATTTCATCCGTGCCGGTGTCTTCGAGCGCAAACGCAGAAAAGACCGCGAGCAGATCAACTATGCCGCATCGAACAACGTCATGTTTGATTACCGCCTGTTCCGCCGTCTTGGACTGCGCTTCGAAGAAAGAATGCGCTACACAGGTGGAACAGATTTCGTGTTCTTCAACCAGGCCGTGCGTATAGGCGTGAGGATATTCTGGGCCGACGCCGCGCTTGTTTATGACATCGTGCCGGCAAGCCGCATGAAATGGAAGTGGGTCCTTCAACGCCAGTATCGGCTAGGCAATACGTTTGCAGTAGCTGAGAAGCTCTACGGAAACCGCAAGAGCGCTGCCTACCGCTTTGCCTACGGCGCCGCCCGTGTTGGACTCGGCACCGCCATGCTGCCCGCCTTGGCAGTCTCACCGCGTCTCGGCATGCGGGCGCTTACACATTTGTTGAGAGGCGCCGGAACGGTATCAGGGCTAATGGGACACGCTTACGAAGAGTATCGGCCGGATGCCGAAGGCGCGGTAAAATAGGGAACGGAAAGTCACGTCATGGAATATTCGTTCCGGACCGCCGGGAATCCCGCTGGTCCTACGCCACTTCATAATAATCGCGAGGCGCTCTTCCGCCGCTCGAATGCTCGTCTGCATGAGAGACGAGTGAGCTTGTTGTTGACGGTGATTTTTGTCCTGTGTTTATGGAGATCGACAGGCGTCTGGTACGGCTATCCAGCAAGCTTTGATGAGGCGAGCGGCGAAGGTTCGCTGCCGATGAAGCTTTTACTCTACAGCCTGGTTCCTTTGATCAGTATTTACATCATTTTGGATCTACGAAATATGGGTATAGCGCTTCTTCGGATGCCCGCTTTGATTTCCATCACGATTGCATTTTGTTTCCTTTCGGTACTGGTTTCGATCGACGCTGCGGGCTCTATTCGCGGCCTATTTGCGGCCGGACTGATCACATCGGGCGTTCTGTTTTACCGGCTCAAGTTCGGCGTCTTGAAAACGATGGAGACCTTGGCGGCATTCTTCGTGGTCCTGGCCTTTGCAAACGTCGCCTACACCATCCTCTTCCCGCAATATGCGGTCATGCGAGGCTCCTATGCCGGCATGGTCAAAGGTCTGCACTATCATAAGAACGGTTTGGGCCAAACGACAGCAATCGGGCTGATTTTTATACTGAACTTCTGGAAGATGGGACTTGATCTTCGCTATAGAAGCATCATCGGCATCTTGGCAGTCCTGTGTAGTATCGTCCTTATATTGCTTGCTAGGTCTTCGACCGCCGTCGTTCTTGTCGTTATTGGCTGTGGTGGCGTTTTCTTCCTGCGCCACATTCAGAATATTAGGGTTCCACTCGCGAGGCTTGGGATCTTCGTGATGGTGATGTTTGTTCTCGCAGCATTGTCAACCACCTATATGTTTGTCGCTGAGGCCATCGCCGCCGCTTTCGACAAAGATGTCACGCTCTCGGGTCGATCCGGAATATGGGAGCAACTCCTACCATTGATCGGACAGAGACCTATCCTCGGTTACGGCTTTGCGATGTTTCGAGATCCAGTCGTTATCGACACCTACGTCAAAGCGACATTCACGGTTCGATCGGTCCATAACAGCTATCTGGAGCAGGCTCTCAATATTGGCGTCATCGGAACGTCCTGCTTTGTGGGCTTCCTGCTCATCCGCCTGGCCACGAAATTCATCAAAGTTGTTCAAGACCTCGAACTGCAGCGTGCGCAAGCAGTTGAAATCATCGTCATTACGCTGGTCATGATGGGTTCGTTCACCGAAGCAGGACGTTTCATGGCGCCTGTGGATGGTTGGGCCATCATGATCGCAATGCTTCCATTCAGCACTTATGCCGCCCAGCACAGGCAGACATAGGCAAAGCTGGCGCTTAAAAGCGTGACTTTCGTGAATTTAAGTACAAAAAGACAGAACCAAAATATGCACAGGAAAAGATGAAGATAAATTATCGCCCCGATATCGATGGTTTACGGGCAGTAGCCGTATCTGCTGTCGTGCTTTTTCATTATAATATACCTTATTTCCAGAACGGTTATTTAGGAGTTGATGTATTCTTTGTTATCAGTGGATTCCTGATTACATCGATAATATATAACGAGATCTCAGCCGGCAATTTCACCTATAAAAAGTTTTACGCCCGCAGATTTCGACGCATTTTACCAGCACTGATCGTTGTTGTAGCGGTGACAACGCTGCTGGCTTGCTTCATATTACCTCCGTTCGAACTTAAACGATATGCAGTCACAGCCATCGCAGCTCTCGCAGGACTATCGAATTTCGCATTCTACCAATTTGTAGACTATTTTTCACCGACAGCAGATAAGCAGCTTTTGCTGATGACTTGGTCGCTCGGCGTAGAAGAACAATTCTACCTTTTGTTTCCGCCACTGCTTGTATTTATTATCTCAAGACGAAAGTCATTTGTCCTTCCTGTTCTCGCGTTAATCGTCGTACTTTCCTTCGTTATGGCAGCCGGAATGAACGCATATCGGCCTGACGCTGCCTTTTACCTTATTCCATTTCGTGCTTGGGAATTGGGAGCCGGTGCCCTTCTTGCTGTCTCAGCTGCAGGCAGATGGAGTGAACGCTTATCGGCAGTTCAGACTGAGGTGATAGGGCTCCTCTCGGTCGCACTGATCGGCTCGGCCCTCTTTCTAGACGCTAATGTGCCTATCGTCGTACGCAACCTGTGTGCTGTGGCTGGCACGGTCCTTCTCATCATGTCGGGAAGATCGTTCACAAACCGACACGTGCTTGCTTCTCGCTTATTGGTAGGAATCGGCATCATTTCCTACTCCTGGTATCTATGGCATTGGCTTCCCGCCAGCATGATCCATCTGCTCGAAATAAAAATCGGATATGTACCTCGTATTGCGTTGATATTTGCAACCTTGATGCTCGGAATCGCAAGCTATCACTTCGTCGAAAAGCCCTTCCGCAAGCCTTCGTCAAACGATACAACAACCATACTTAAATATGCAGCTGCAGTCTGCCTGACAATATCGCCGTTGTGTATACTCGTCGCAACCTCTGGGCTGTCCGCTTATACCTACCCCCCTGTGCGTGATATAGAAGCAGAAATAAGGGGATCTTTCGGCAACCCATGTCTTGCATCCTACGGCGTTTCAACGCCGAGAGTTACACCACCATGCATGACCGCAGCCAGCAACGCCGCCGTGGCTTTGATCGGCGATAGCCACGCGAATGCTTTGGCAGACGGTATAAAAGACTTCGCAGCATCTCTATCATCCGATTTCTACCAGTTCACGAAGTCGTCCTGCCCGCCTCTAAACGGTTACACGCGCTATATGTCAAACCGGAAGGGGCACGATAAGGAATGCTCAATGTATATGAGCGCCGTTTTCGAAATCTTGGACGCGCATCCTGAAGTTAACGTGGTCATCGTCGCTGGATATTGGGCGGCCTCATTTGATGAGGAGTATCTAGGCTTCCGTTACGTGCCGTCAGGTTCCGACGGGAGCTTCGTATCCGCAGAAGATAGCCGGAGAAATCTGGAACAAGGCCTCAATCAGACGATAACATCTCTGCAGAAGCCTGGAAGAAAGATAATCTTAGTCCAGGATGTGCCTCGTTTTGACGTCGACCCATACACAGGAATGCTGGCGCAACTTATTCCACTTCGTGGCTGGCTGACGTCTATTGCAACCGCACCGATAACAAGTCTTGAAGACCCAAACCGGATTTCCATGTCACGAGTAAAACAAGATACGGCGCGCAATATCGTTAACAACGTTTTCGAAAAGCATCCCGAAGTTCAGATACTCGATCCGTTCGCAGGGATGTGCAATCAACTCGGCTGCGTCTTCAAAAAGGACAACCTTGTCTACTACGGCGACTCACAGCATCTCTCCAAATCAGGCGCAAAATATTTATCAAGATACTTGACCAATTAGTAGTGTGTCTTACAAGCGATTTTTGGCTAACTGAATTAGGGAAAATGTGACTTCAAGTTGCGACGGAGAACTCTACGTACTACTAGCGATGAAACGCTCGTCTTACCCGTACAGCTCTAACTTATCATTACAATGCAGGGAGCTGTGGTTCAAATTCGTATTCGCATAGTAAAATATACCGGTAATCTATCCTGTATAATTTAGGCTCTCCATAATAGAGGTATTGATATGATTTATAAGCCGGAAATTGATGGCCTGAGATCGGTAGCCGTTTTATCTGTATTGGTATTCCATCTTGGCTCCCCTTATATTACCGGGGGATTCACAGGGGTCGATATTTTCTTCGTGATCTCGGGGTATTTGATCACCGACATTATCAACAGGGGAATGCAGGACAATAACTTCAGTATCGTGAATTTCTATAGAAGACGCGCTCTACGCATCCTCCCGCCGCTTATGGTCGTGTTATTGGCGGTCACTACAGCGGCATCACTCGTCTTTCTACCGGAAGAAATTAAGGATTACGGAAAATCTGTCCTATGGACAGCTCTTTTTTCCTCAAACATATTTTTCTTCAAGGAGATAAACTACTTCAACCCGGAAGCAAAATTCAACCCGCTCCTCCATACATGGTCTCTGGCTGTTGAGGAGCAATTCTATATTGTAGTCCCGATACTGTTCTACATCTGCTATCGATTTTTTCGCCCGCACGTCAAAATCATATTTGTGGCGTCAGTATTGATATCGTTCATACTCAGCGTCGCTTTGATATTTATCTCTCAGAAAGCCACATTCTATCTGCTTCCCACACGTTACTGGGAAATGGGTCTTGGATCGATCATCGCCCTCTACGGGTTGCATCAGAAGTTCACCGGCAAAGCGGCAGACGCTGTCTCAGGTGTCGGCGTTATGTTTTTGTTAGCGTCGCTGTTCATGTTGACAGAAAGCGTGCCATTCCCGGGACCGGCCGCGATCCTGCCAACTGTTGGAGCCTGCTGCATTATCATAGCTGGGCGAAACGGGATTGCTGGTCGGTGGCTATCTCGCCCGACACCCGTATTTATCGGCAAGATTTCCTATTCCCTCTATCTCTGGCATTGGCCGCTGATCGTATTTTATCGACTGCTCTATGCGCCGGAAATTACGTTTCTACCTGGCGTGCTCATCGCTCTTGTTTCACTTCTGCTGGCCTTTGCAAGCTACCACATTGTCGAAACGCCGTTTCGCAGGACGCCCGCACGAATCGGAAATTTTCGGGTTCTTGGCAGCGCAGCGGTGTCGTTGGCGGTCCTTATCGGGGTGGGAGTCCTACTTCAAAAGTTCTCAAACAAGATCAATGACTATCCTCCCGAAGTCATGCGACTTGCAGCTTTTAATGAATACGACAAGACCCCTGAAGCCGAGCAGCAGTATCGTAAGGATCAGTGCTTTATCACATCCGGAACTCCGGGTGGCTCCAATGCTTTCAAGCGAGACATTTGCCTCGCCGCTAAGCCGGACGGAAAGCCAAGATATCTCCTGATAGGCGATAGCCAGGCGGCTCATCTTTGGGGCGCGCTCCAGAGCGCACGTGACGACATCGATCTCATGCAGGCCACCGCATCAGGATGCAAGCCGACAATCGAAACTGAAGGTGAGCGCCGCTGCGTCAACCTCATGACGAGCGTTCTGGGCGATTTCATTACTCCGCAAACAGTTGATACGGTCGTCTTTAGCGCGCGGTGGCAACAGGACGATCTCCCAGGCCTGCAGAAGACTATTGAGGAACTGCGAGGACGCGGAATCAGCAAAATTGTGGTTCTCGGCCCGACTGTAGAATATTCGCAAAGCGCACCATTAATCCTTGCCCGTATTGCATGGGGGAGCGCCGCAAAGCTCTCCGACTACAGAATTGAGCAGCGAAACGAGCTTGACGAAACAATGCGAGCATTCGCGGACAAGAACAAGGTTGAGTACATTTCACTATACAAAACAGTATGCCCAAACAACAACTGCATAGACGCCATCAATGGCGTGCCGGTTCAGTCGGATTATGGCCATTTCACTGATGTGGGATCAAAGCTTGTGGCGGGGATGATAGCCGGGCGGCTTTGAAGTTCGCTCAAGGTTTGTCGCTGCTGGAAACGGAGCGCGCCGAACAGAATTTTCAACTCCCGAGTTCTGTAACTGCACGCATTCTGGAACCGGTCACCTTAAGCATCTGGTAGCACTTCTACCAGATGCGACCAACCAGTTGCCATAAGACCCAGCCTAAACCGACCAGAAGTGTCCAACCTATGAGCACTCCTAACATCATCACATAGATACGAGGCATCGCCTGCTCCTCAATGAGGTCTCTTAATCGCACTAAAATGGTCGGCGCTGACATTCCTAAATTCGATCTATGAGTTTCTGCGTTCCCACTTATATTTCGAGTTAGGGCGGGCAGATTCGTGGCTGGCATCGAGTTTGATCGCGGAATCGATCTCCACCAAGGCGTTGAAAACATACGTTTCTCTGTGAGCGGTTGACCAAGCGCGCCGGCGGGTTGCGGTCTAACTTAACTCAGTTCAAGGTGAACATATGTTAGCGGCTCTATGGTCGATATTGCTAATTGCCTGAACTGCCGGCGAACGCAGCGGGCGACACACTTCATCGTATGTCATCATCGAGCGGATATACGCTCGCTATCGTAAGGTATAAGATCCTCTTCCTACAATATCGCCGTGGAGCTTCCATCGATCTTGAGGACAGTCAATACGCCCGTTGCATAGGCCTTCGTGTCGATTCCGATCCGATTTGGGCCCATCGATGGCTGGCGGCTTGCCGTGTGGCCGTGCACCACCACAATGTCCAATCCCGGCCCGCTGCTGATGAAGGGCTCGCGGATCCACATCATGTCCTCGTCGCTCTGCAAATCCATCTCCACGCCCGGTCGGACACCGGCATGGACAAAGAGATGACGACCGATCTGGACGCTTACGGGGAGAGCTTTCAGGAAGAGAAAGTCGTCTTCAGGGATCGCTTCCGAGATCAGATCCGCAAGCCGCGCATTCGGTAGGCTGGATCTGGATCTCGATGTTAGGTAGTCAATATCCAGACCATAGGACATCAGCGTTGCGCGCCCGCCTGCGGCGATCCAAGCGTCCAGTTTGTCCGGATGGTCCAGAAGCGATGAGAGCGTGTCATCGTGGTTTCCACAAAGAGCGATGCGCTTCACTCTGGGGTCACACGGTTGCCGAAGATGCGCCAGCACCCCCGCAGAATTGGAGCCGCGATCGACATAGTCGCCGAGCAGAATAACCAGTCCCTTATTTCCGCTGCTTCCGAGATCCTGCAGTATGCGCGCTTCGGCATCAATCAGCTGGTCGAGGCAACCGTGGACGTCTCCGATTGCATAAATTGGATAGAGCGAAGGATGATCGGCAAGATTTATCCGACGCCGTGGTCGCCGTACGGCGTGGATCGGATCTTTGACAAAAACTTTTCTCAAGAGACTAAAGGCCATTTGGACACACTAGCCTCTATCAGATTGAAGAACCGTTTCTGGACGATGGTTATCTCACTCATACGGGCCAAAGCTTGGCGATTTCCTTGCGAGGAGGACGCGAAGTCAAGGAGCGCCCCGAAACCAGATCAATTCGCCTGAAATATGGCTGGACATTGAGGGTGCTGGGGAAAGTGCCTCCTGAAGCAAACGCGGCATCGGCGCAACCCAATCAAGATCATTGAGACGCCGCGTTCCATTCCGATCCCGACTTACTCGCACGTGGACATACAGTGTGCTGTGACACTCACCAGGCAACCTTGCGGGTTATCCAAAGCAGAGAAGTGCCACTCTGTGCGAGCACCTGGGACAAAAAATGTGCGGTAGCGCTTACCAAGTTTGCCCCAGCCACGTAACGTCTTGACAGATCGCCACGACTTACAAACCGGTGCCGCCCGTCATTTCGTTCTTGATTGTTGCAAGGATGATTCTGAGATCGAGCCACAAGTTGTAGTTCTGGATATAATAAAGGTCGCATAGAACACGAGCGCGCGCATGAACCGGATCTGTCGTCGGGCCGCGCCAACCGCGGATCTGCGCAAGACCAGTAATGCCGGGGCGGACATTGTGACGATCATGATAGTTCGGCACGAGGTCTTCATAGGGGCGACCAGCGGCCAGCATGCCTATAGCGTGGCACCGTGGCCCAACCACCGACATGTCGCCGCGCAGCACATTGATGAACTGAGGCAGCTCATCCAAGCTGCTCTTGCGCAAGAATGCGCCGATACGCGTTATGCGAGCATCCCCTACCACGGTCTGAGCAACACCCGTGACGTCGCATTTATCCGTTGCCATCGACCTGAACTTCAAGACCTGGATCGGCTTCTGCCCAAAGCCCCATCGGGTTTGCTTAAAGAATACCGGCCCGCGACTATCCAATTTGATTGCAATCGCAATCATGAGGAAAACAGGAAAGAGCAGAATTAGAACAAAGAGCGAGAAAGCAAAATCAAATGTCCGCTTGGATATAGACTGCGCAGCGAAGGGTAAAGCGGAGGCGTCAGTTAAGTCCATCGACTGCGCTGCAGCGCTATTCAATGTACCTACAACGAATTTCTCGTTTGCATGTCCGGTGATTGAATTCATAACCCACAAGCCCAGATTAAATAATGTTAATGTACAATAGCGGTAAAACGCATTTACGTCACTATCATAATTAACAAATAGTTAACTCACGCATAGGTTCCGGATATCACCAGTCCAGGCTACTAAATTAGGCAGAAACGCACACTTATGTATGGTTTTAAGTGAAATTTTTGATCTTTACGGTACTCTTTTTGTCATATTATTATTTACTTAAATATAATGTACATTTTTTCTACTTAATTGACCGTGACTAATTTTGGGCTACCAGTATAGGAATACTTTAATTCGAGTTCCCTTCGCAGACTTGAAACGTGGTTTCCCACCAATCCTCATCCGGGCCACCTTGAGCCCGATCCGAAATTGCCTACAGTTTAACTCAATAAAGATGCCGGCTGGAACTGAGCGGTAGTTGCCTCAAACGCTTGGCGCGGGATGGAATTCGGGAAAAATTCCAAAGAATTGCAAACACATCTCAAATCTGCAGCGATCTTACTGACTCGTTGCTAACGTTCTAGTTGTTTCTCAGCGGGTGTAATTCTTGCAAGATCGCTGCGCAGTCTTGAGCGAAAGACGCCAGTCGGCGAGGCGATAAAGCGCGCAGATCGCGCCATAGAGGCATCAAGGAATTTGCATCGATGATGTAGGAAAGGTGCAACAGAAGGAACGTACCTTCCTTACTTCACCCAAATTGACAGCGTATGATGGAGCCCGCATGCCATCTCGATCTTCCTCCGTCGAGAAAAGACCGGTGTAAAACACAAAGCAAATCCGTCATGAAGATCGACGTAAGCTCGCCGTCCTCGCCACGATCAGTTCCACTAGGCAGCGTATTTCCTGCGATCGCAGGATCACTTCCGAGGCTCTATATCGTCGTGTTGCAGGCGCCGAAGCAATGGCACTTCGGCCGAAATGCTTTTAGGAACTAGATCCGACACGCCAAGTCATGCGGAAGAACTCGCCTGAATCTTCCGCTTGAGCCTCCGACGGACGCTAAAGCCAGCCAAAGGCTACGCCTCGTTTCCTTCTTTATAGTAGCGCGCGTAAGTGGCAGAGTAATATTCGCTGGAGCCATACATGCGGTACAGTTTCATCTTTTCCTGGTCGACCTTGTTCAACACAACGCCCAAGCACTTGTCGTAAAGGCGTGCCTCTTTGGTCATGACTTGGCGAACCACTTGCCGCGCAGTTTTCCCCCATTCGACCACAAACAGGAAGCCGTCTATGCGGCTGGCGATTGCGCGCGCATCGACAACCGGCCCTACTGGTGGCAAGTCGATGACGATGTAGTCTGCCTCGGCACCGAGCACATTCAGAAGATTGGCCATAGCATTGGAAGACAAGAGTTCGGAGGAATGCGGTACGCGGTGGCGAATGATTGCCGGCAGGAAGGAAAGCTGGGTGGCCGGGTCATGCTGCATGACACTGCGCGGGTCTTCGCCGTTGAGCAGAACCTCGAGCAGGCCACCCTGAGCAGTGACATTCATCGCCCGGGTAGCGCCGGGATTGCGAAGGTCCGCATCGATCAGAATGGTGCGCGCGCCTTGGCTCGCCAACAATTTGGCGAAGTTGATGGAGATTGTCGATTTGCCTTCGCCGGGGATGGCAGACGTTACCCCGATTATTTTGCATTGCTTGCCGACAAAGGCCATGTCGGCGGCAATCTTGCCACTTCGCATTGTTTCCGCGAAAGCCGACAATGGATTGTTGACGACGTAATTAACGACCGCACCACCCACAGCAGCAGGCCCTCCGCGCATAGTCGATTTGGTTGGATCGATCGCGGGTGCAATTCCGATGAATTCAACGCCGAGAACGTCGCGAACCTGGTCACCGGTGCGGAAGAACCTGTCCCGGAATTCTCTGAACGCGCCGAGTCCGCAACCTACCATCACGCCCGCTAAGCCAAAGAGCGCCAGAAACAGCGGCTTTCTCGGATAGCTTGGAGCGATGCTGACTGTTGCTTGCGTGATAACGCGAGCTTCGGTCACAGGAAATGTCTGCTGCTGAATGGCTTCCTGATAGCGCTGAAGGAATAGCTGGTACTGATTTTTGTAGCTTTCCGAAGTGCGCTGAAGCTCTCGCAATTGGACCTGATTTTCACTAGCGGATGCGCTAACCGCGGTCGCCTGTGCGAGGCTGTCACGCAGCGACTTCTCGCGTGCCGTGGCAACATCGAGATCGCTTCGATAGCTCTGCGCGATACGGTTCAACTCTTCGAACATAAGGCGCTTATATTCGTTCATCTCGCGCCGTAGCCGGACAGCCTGGACGTGATCGGGCCCGAGACGACTTGAAATGTCAGCCTCAACCTTGGAGGCATCGAGATATTTCTTGCGCAGATCGGTGGAAATGGAATTGCCCAGAACGTCGGTCACGATCGCATCTGTTTGGCCGCTAGCAATGATCTCTTGAATGCGATCAAGCCGGGCGCGGGCCTTAGCGGTATCGGATTCCGCCGTCAGAAGAGCGGTATTCAATTCTCCCAATTGCTGATCGGTAACAAGCTGATCGCCGACCGAAACGAGACCATGGGCAGCTCTAAACTTTTGAACTGCAAGATCCGCGTTCAGAGAGTCTTGCCGCAGTTCCGCAATGCGGTCCTGAAGCCAATCGCTCGCCCGGCGGGTCGCGTCGTATTTCGAGCTCAACTTGTCGACGAGGTAGGCGTCACCGATAGCGTTTGCAATCTTGGCCGCAAGTTCGGCAGAAGGCGATTGATAATCGATCTCCAACACGTAGGTTTTGCCCACGCGCGAGACATTCAGGTTGGCCTTAAGCTGGGCGGCAGCTGCAAGCCGTGCGGCATCCGTGCTTTGAGCGTCAGAAGCGCCATCACTGGAAAACAACGAGCCGATCGCACGCAGCGTCTGGCGAATGGTCGCAACCAGTGAAAAACCGGAGCGATTAAAGTCTGGGTCGTTCGTCAGGTTCAACTTGTCGACCACTGCAAGAGCGATTGTGTCGGATTGCAGCAGCTCGACCTGGCTCAGAATGGAGGTCTCGTCATCCGGAACAGTGCCGATGGTCGACATCTGCTCCACGACCTGACTGTTGTTTCGATCGATCAGGACATTGACTGTCGATGTGTAATACGGGGTCGCGGTGAAGACGAAGATCAGTCCAAGCACACTTGCGATCGCGCCGCAAAGCACGACCACGTGCCATTGGCGACGTGCAGCACTGATCAGCGCGTCAATGTCGAGAACGTCGCTCAACGCGCTTTTCTCGCCACTTTCCTCACGAAAATCGTTCGATAAATTACGATTGTGGAGCAACTGCTGACCTCTTGTGGTGCGTGGAGCAGGAGGCCGCAACGCGGCAGCCTGCAAAAGTCGTTTTGTCTCAAGGCAGTCTGAACTGAAATTAGTTCAGACGCTGAACACTTGTCTTCGTGGATGCAGCATCACCCGCCACACCTGACACGGTTGACGTTACGGAGTTAAGCAAGTTGAGGAACTTGATGATCTCGACAGAATCCGAGTTCGAGACGTAGATCACATCCTTGTCCTGCATCGGGAATTTCTGAACCGCGAAGAATGCGGAAGGGTCACGCAGGTTCGCACGGAACACAACCGGCACCATGTCGGACGGGAATTTGTCGACGTTGACGCTCAAGCGTTGCAGGAACTGTTTCGGCACGACGCGATACAGCAGCACCTGTGCCGGGTTTGCACGGGAGTCGAGTAGTCCGCCCGCCTTGCCAAGCGCCTCGCCGAGCGTCAGGTCGGTTTCTTCGAAATCGAAGCGACCGTTCAGGCCGGATGCGCCGAAGGCCAAATAGGTCCGACGCTCCCGATCGACGATGATCGTATCGTCGGGCGCGACGAATACGTTCTCGCTTGGGGTATTGACGAGGCGCTCATAAAGCACCGTTGCAGAGCGTCCCTTGCGCTGCAGCGTGACGTAGGTTTCCGAACCTGGCGCATTCAGACCGCCAGCTTGGGAAATGACGTCGAGGATGCGATCCCCGCCTTCGCTCAACTCGACCTTTGCCGGCGCCTTCACGTCTCCCAACACAGCCACACGGGCCGATCTGGAAGAGACCTTGTTGATGAGAACCTGTGGCTCGATCGCACGATTGGCCAACGTTTTTTCGATATCCCGCTGCAGATCGATCGTTTGACGTCCTGCGGCCCGCACAAGGCCGGCGTAGGGAACACTGATGTACCCGTTCCGACCAATGGTCTGCGACGGTAGTGTTACGAAGTTGCCCGGTCGGCTTCCCGCATCTGCAGGAATAAACAATCCACCCGGCTGCGATTCGAAAATGGACACTTGCACAACATCGCCCACACCCAGCGAAATATTGGGAATGACATTGCTTGCCGCGCCAAAGCTGCCAAAACTCGCGAGCGCCCGCGTTTCGCTGGCGTAGGCAAGGACTGCCTTGTTGATATCGACCAGCGCGTAATCGATACCGACGGTTTTATTGGCAGCAGAAACGGTGACTGCAGCACTGGATTCAACCGCTCTATACCCGGGCCCCGACTGAGGAGTACTCGTGCAACCGCTCAAGGCGATCATCGATAACGCCAAAGCTATTATCTGTCTTTTTTCGGCTCTCACTACATCCGTCCCCGTCTACTTCTGCACCAATCGCTCAAATCGGTAAAAAAATCCACCCAACTATTTTCTATCCAATGCTTATATCTCTCGGCAGATGAAAGCTTGTTGTAGTCTGGCAACAGTGTGGCGCGTATAGATTAACTTTCGGGCATTAACCATGATAGCATGCGTCAATTTTCGCCATCTCCAAGTTGAACCGGAGAATTCACCCCAGGCTACCTGCCCGCGCAATGCTACGAAGACGATAATTCCTTGCTTTATAAAGGTAATGAACTTCTTTTTGCAAAAGAATTTAATATGTCAATTGTTGATTTGACGTTAACTATTAATGACATTTATCTCTATTAAAGAGTACACCGAGTGAAGTGAATATCGCCCGGTTAAGCCAGCAAGGTGCCCTGTGGATACTTTAGAATTCCTGCATGTTGCGTGGACAAAATTTACCCAAAGCGTCGCAGACACTTGGGGTGACGGCATCGCGCAAATGCTTCAGTTGAGCAAAGATGAGCTGCTTCTCGCAGCGAGCGCGATCGTCACAGTGCAGCTGATGCTCATCGTTGTTCTTCTTTGGCGGCAGAAAAAGCTGCAGCATCTGACCGCAGACCTGAACGAAGAACTCTCTGCCACGGAAAAGGCGTTGATCAGGGAGCGGCTCTGGCGCAGAGCGGGCGGAAACAATCACACCACCATAAGCGAGGTGGAAATAGACGATATGCTGGTTTCTCTCGGATACGTCCATGACAAGAGCCGGACCAAGCAAGATGCATCCTGATCGGGCTGCTTAACGCATGTCGAGCAACACCTCACAGCGATTTATGTGGTGAGACAGGCAACCGAGGCGCGTGAGCGACGCTGAAAAATCGCGATCCGGGTCTGGCCGGAACCGCTAAAGATCAATGAATGATGTGATAGCGATTGCCCCATGTCAGATTGCCGTCTTTCCAGGATCTCGGAATGAAGCCATCTTTCGGCCAGGATGCTTCAGCAACCGCAAGCATCCAGTTCGACCCGGCGCGGGCGAGAACGACGCAGGAATATTCTCCTGCCTTGTCCGGCTTGAAGGTCGGCGTTTGCGGAACCATGAGATCGATACCGCTTTCACGCCAGATGTAGCTCACTTGCTCCGGTTGCGAGCTCCAGCGCCCCCCGGTGACGCTCAGAACGCCGTTCTCGGACCGCTTGATCTCAGGAACCTCCGTGCAGAGAAACGAACCGTCATTGGTGTAGATCGGCCCCATCACCTGACCACGCCTTGCATTGGAAGTCACCACCTGGGTGCCGAACGCTCGAATGACGACAGGCTCTTTGCACTTCATGAAAATGTTTCGATAAACCGACCCCGACCAAGGCCGATCTGCGAAAAAGCCAATATCGCAGCCAGACAGAATATTGTCATGGATGACCATACCTCCGCGCTGAGCGCCCGTGATGCCGTCAAGCACCATATCCTTATCCTTGAAGCCGGTGATCGCAACAGCTCGGCGGGCATTTTCAATGAAGCAATCATATAGATGATGGTCATGAAGATGAGAAAAACTGCCGACGCCATAGCCGAAAGAATAGTTGTTCATCTCGCCGGTCCGCATGAGGCAGCTACGGGTCATGGCATTATTGCCGATCGATGAGTAGGCGAAGTTATGCCCTTCCAACAGGCAGTATTCAGCTTTGTAATTTTCGGTCTCGGCGCACACCAGAGCGCCCTTGGCTGATTCCGTGTCCGTCGCGTAAGTGAAAATATTTCCTCTCAGCCAGACATCGCGACTGATGAAACGATCATCATTCTGATAGGCGAATTGACAACCATCGGCGACTTTTCCACTGCTCACCACAACCTTGCAATTCTCGATCAATGCACCATTGACCCCGGTTGCATAAATCCCATCTCCGCCGACGCGTTCCACTGTGCATCCACGCATGATCAGGTTGAAAAGCTGGTTTTCAACCTTCAAAGACGGCGGATGGCGAGCACCGTGGAACCGAAACCCCTGTTCGGCGTCCGGCGCGTCCGACAGAGACACATCTATTATTTCGACATCTGAAAAGTCTTGATAGCGCAACCCTTGAGTGAACGGCCCCTTAATGGACTGGTGCGCGACCACATCTCCACGCACGCGCTTCTTCAGTATGTCATTCATGGCAGAAGCCTTCGAGAACAGGAGCTTGATCAGAACGGCTCGTGGTGGAGCCCACTGCGTGGTCTTGCAGCAGAAAAGCTAGCGGGAGATTTGAAGCCGTGCTCTACTGCGCACGAAACGAAACGATAGTTCCGCCTTCATAGTGTCCGGAACCGGGTACGACCGGAGACAATGGCGACATATTGACCACGGGATGGCAGATATCGGTATACCTGCTGCCATCGCGTCCGCTGACGACGAGAACCGAACACTCCCGAACATAATAGGCCGTACGGGGTGCCGGCTGATAAGCATAAGATTTACGCGGCAATTCGCGGTAATGGGGGTGCGAGGTCACCAGATCGGCGGCCGACGCCACGACTGTGCCTGCCAGACTGGTGAAAGCGAACGCGACCAGCAGCTTGCGAACTTGAATCTTCATTGCGAACTATCCTTAGAAGGCCAGATGAGCACGATGGGAATAACGTAATTGAAAAAGCGATATAACAATTCCAGCGTAAAGTCATGAAGGCCGTCATACCTCGGACGACATTCTGACTCCTGCAGAAAACCTCATTGCAATACCGTTGATGCAGTAACGAAGACCGGCTGGCTTGGGTCCATCACTGAAGACATAACCCAGATGACCGTCGCAGCGAGAGCAGCTTACTTCCCGTTGGGAACCAATGCTTGCTTCTGTCACCGCACCCGGAACAGCAGCGAGGAACGTTGGCCAACCAGACCCTGCGTCGAATTTACGGTGAGATGGAAATAATGGCGCGTCGCATGCAGCGCAGGCGAATACGCCGTTGCCGACCTCCGAAAGGAGAGCACTCGACCCGGGACTTTCCGTGGCCTTGTTGCGCATCACATCAAAAACATCCGGATCGAGACGTTGCCGCCACGCCTCTTCGGAAAGCTTTAAACGATCCGCTGCTGCAATGGCCGGGCTCGTGCTGCGCAGGACTATGCCGGCAGAGACGAAACCTGAAATGCCAAGAAGCAACTTGCGTCTGGTCGTCATCTTCCACCTGTTACGCACCAATTACGTCAATCTCTATCATCATTTTATGTAACAACAAAGAATTTAGGGACAACGGAGATAATGTGGTGACACGCTTCCTTCTTGTTTTTGCAGACTGTCCCAAGCAAGTCAGCTCAAGTCTTGCCAGCACGACATCTTATGACGAGCAGTTTACTCCGCCAATTTTCTCAGCGAGCGGCCCGACCATGATGGACGTCGCGGCTTTGGGTGAGGGATGAAGGCCGTCCGGTATCGCTTTCGCCAGCTCATTCTGAGACAGCGACATCCATCGGCTTCGATGATCTATGATCTCGACACCATTTGCCTTCGCCTGCCGGATATGGGCGTCGATGTAGAGGCTGAAATAGGGACGGGCCATTCCGGCCATTCCCGATACAGGGTTCATGATCTGCATGATGATCCTCGCATCTGGCAGACCGCGCCGAAGTGAAGAGAAAATGGCGCCGATCGTATCGCCGCTCGTTGAAACGGAGGTGAAGCGATTGAGAGCAGCATCGTTGGCGTAAAATTCGACAAGAACCACGTCCGGCTTCAGACGGATCACCTCTGAGGTATGCTCAAGTCCCCAGGACGATGGCGCACCACTTTTGGCAACCATTTCGACCGTAGCAGACCAGCCGAGACAGGCGGAAAGCTTTTCAGCCAGAGGACCTTGCCAGCCGCCTCGCGCGGTTAGGGAGGTGCCAAATGCGACAATCTTTAAGGGGTGTTTTTGGCTGTCGAAATTCTGCGCCGTCGCCGCTATCGTAACACTTCCAAACAAAACCAAGAATGACTGGTACAGACGCTTCATTTTGGAGATTGTTCTTTCAGCCCATCATGGGCGTTGGAGCAAAATTCCATCGGGCATCGATATGTCGAAATACAGGGGATGGGCTCTCCACCCCCTGCTTTGCCGTGATTACGCGCCCTTGCCTACGCCGGAATAGGTAAAGCCGTGCGCCTCGACTTCGGCTGCACGGTAGACATTTCGCAGATCGACCAAAACCGGGCTCTTCATCAGCGACTTCAAGCGGTCGAGATCCAATGCGCGGAACTGGTTCCATTCCGTTACCAGAACGACGACATCTGCGCCTTCAGCCGCCTGGTACGGGCCCTGGGCAAATTCGATATCTAGCATAGGCTTGGCATTTTCCATGCCCTCGGGATCGTAGCCAGAAACGATAGCGCCAGCATCCTTCAAGGTCTGGACAACAGCAATTGCCGGGCTGTCACGCATGTCGTCGGTATTTGGCTTGAAGGTAAGACCGAGTACCGCAACCTTCTTGCCCCGCACATCGCCACCGACGGCTGCAATAACCTTGCGGCCCATGGCGCGCTTTCGGTTGTCGTTGATCGCAATCGTTGTTTCGATCAGTCGCACGGGCGCTTCATAGTCCTGAGCGGTCTTCGCCAGTGCCAGAGTGTCCTTGGGGAAGCAGGAGCCGCCGTAACCGGGACCGGCGTGGAGGAACTTCGAGCCGATACGACCATCCAGTCCAATACCGCGCGACACATCCTGAACATCGGCGCCCACCTTTTCACATAGATCGGCGATTTCGTTGATGAAGGTGATTTTCATCGCAAGGAAACCGTTCGCTGCATACTTGATCAATTCGGACGTACGACGCGAAGTGAACAGCAACGGAGACTGGTTGAGGTAAAGCGGACGGTAAACTTCGGTCATGACCGCCTTGGCGCGCTCATCGGAATGGCCAACGACGATACGATCGGGACGCTTGAAGTCGTCGATTGCGGCACCTTCGCGAAGGAATTCAGGATTGGACACCACAGCGAAATCTGCGCTTGGGTTTGCCTCGCGAACGATGCGCTCGACCTCGTCACCCGTACCCACAGGAACGGTCGACTTGGTCACGATTACCGTGAAGCCTTTAATCGACAGAGCGATCTCGCGGGCTGCTGCATAGACATAACCGAGGTCGGCGTGACCATCACCGCGACGTGACGGCGTACCGACGGCGATGAAGACTACATCCGCATCGGCAACGGCAGAGTCGAGCTCAGTAGTAAAGGAGAGGCGGCCTGCCTCCACATTCGTGGCAACCAGCGCATCGAGACCCGGCTCAAAGATTGGAATGGCGCCGTTGTTCAGAGCTTCGATCTTTTCCGCCGCCTTATCGACACAGATGACGTCATGTCCGAAATCTGCAAAGCAAGCGCCAGAAACAAGGCCCACATAACCCGATCCAACCATTACTATGCGCATATTATCCCCTCATATCGGCGAGTAAATCCAGTTAATTGAAATTCAATATCTTATTTCTTGTTTATTGCAACGCACAATATACATCTCGCTGTGAGTTATTGGCATGGTATTATGCTTGCTGTTTTTTAGAGAAAGCAAATGTAACGCCAATCCGAAGTTGCCATGATTACATAGACGAATTTTAGCGTGATCGACTTGCACAAGTAAAGTTGCGGCCTTCTCACGATCAACGAGTAGTATGCTTGCAGCACTGGGCATCTTAGGTTCAAATCAAGTATTCACATTAGTCCAATTCGGCTTGGAGCGGCGGTCAAATGATGTGTTGCGCGCGATTCCGGGATAAACGGTCGTCTCGGCGACTAGTGCGGTGCACCGCTGCCAATAGACGAAGATCAACTCTAGAACGAAAATACATAATTGTGTCAGCGACGTTATGTCGTGCGCCAGTCTCCAGGAACCAGTCCGACGTCTTTGCCAGGCTTGCATCCTGCCCTCCGCAGTGCCAGACAGAATTGGAAAGCTGGTAGGCATACAGAGGCGGAATCATGGATAGAACGGTTTACTTAAATGGCGCATGGTTTGCGGAAGGTGAGGCGAAAGTGTCGATCTTTGATCGCGGCTTCCTCTTCGCGGATGCCATTTACGAAGTGACGGCGGTCATTCAAGGCAAGCTTGTCGATTATCCGGGCCACGTAGCGCGACTGAAGCGTTCGCTTGGTGCGCTTGGTATCGCCATGCCGGTTGCAGAAGAGGACTTGCTGGAACTGCACAAGCAGATCGCACGACGCAACGGCGTCGAAGATGGGCTCATCTACCTGCAAATTTCCCGAGGCGTCCAGGATCGCGACTTCGTCTTCCCCGAAACGATGGAGCCGACCTTTGTCATGTTCACCCAGAAAAAGAAGGTGCTGGACAATCCGAAATGGAAGACGGGACTTTCCGTCAAGACCGTGGCTGAGGGCCGATGGTCCGACAGGCAGATCAAGACCGTGCAGCTTCTCTATTCGTCGCTTCGCAAGACAGAAGCCAACCGGGAAGGCTATGACGACGTGCTCTTCGTCGAAAACGGCCACATAACCGAGGCGAGCTCCGCAAATTTTCACATCGTCACGCAGGAAGGCGTTTTGGTCACGCGTGACTTGTCGAACGCGCTGCTGCATGGGATCACACGCGGCTCAATCCTCCACCTGGCCAGAGAGGCCGAACTCGTCGTAGAAGAGCGCGCCTTTACGCCGCAAGAGGCCAAATCCGCTTCGGAAGCGTTTGTGACCTCCGCGACCAGCTTTGTAACTCCGGTGGTTCGGCTTGATGGCGAGAAAATCGGCACGGGCGAAACGGGCCCGGTTAGCGGCAAACTGCTCGAAATCTATATCCATGAGCAGCTTGCTGCGGGCATTCCCGTCGCGAACTAGCCTATTCTTCAAAAGATCAAGCGCTCACACAGCTGATGCGTGCGTTGCTCGATTTGCGATGCTCACTGAAGGCCGCCGTGATTGCACGCAATGTCTCGCGCGTTTTGGCGTCGGTGAGCGAGGAGTGCAGCATGATCGATAGCGAGGGATTGGGCGGCAGACCGAGCGCTTGGCCTATCTCGATCATTTCGGGCGTTGCCAACCGGCAGGGGGAATGCCACCACCGCAAGGCCAGCGGAGAGCGCCGCGGTGACGGCGGACGTGCCTCCGCCGCTTGCCGAAAGGCTACTGCTTCACCGGGGGCCGAAGTTTGTGATACCGCTCGGCCTCCTCATCATCAGTGTGGGGTTCATGCTCTTGGTGTTGGTGATCAGCAGCGAGTATGCAAGTTGGGTGATTTTGCTGCTTGATTGCGCCTTGGCCGGCATCGGGCTGGGTCTCACCAATACGCCCGTCACCAACACGGCAACAACAGCAGTGCCACCGGAACGCAGCGGGATGGCCTCGGGCATGGATATGAGCGCCCGAATGATCTCGCTATCCATCAACGTTGCGCTGATGGGCCTGATCTTGTCGAGCAGCATCTCCGGCTACGTCCTGGAGGCACTTCCCAAGGCACCCTCGGACGCCATGCTGGGGATCATTTCGGATTTGATATCGGCAGGAAACCTAGCCATCACCGAAAACCACGGCGTGTCCGTCGCGCTGGCGCAAGAGGCGCTAGCGCATGGCATCGGCAGGGTCACTCTTTACGGTGCGATGTCTGCGATGATCCTGGCCTTGGCTTCACAATCTTCGGAGATAGCCGCACGTCCGTTGAAAGCTAGCGGACCGGTCCAGTCGCCCGCCGATACTCTATCATTCGCGCGCGGCTGGTCACAAGCTCCACATGGTCGTCACTGAGCATGTGGAGGCAGACGCGCTTCGTCCAGGGACCATCGTTAAGAGTGAACAGATAGCGCCCGTTTCCAAGGGTGGTCAGTTTCATCCTTTGGCGAAGCGGGCCGATGCCCATAAGGAGCGTACCTGCGACAATCTCAAATTCCGCGCCTTCGTCTGAGCGCCAGCGTCCATCGAGCTTTGCCTGATCCTTTTCATCGGGCGCGATGGGCAGGAACCGTCGGGTCGCATGGCCGACCTCTCCCACGAGTGACGCGTCATCAGACCGAAGACGAATTGGCGATGACGCTGAGTGGGACGAGACCCATCCATCACCATCGTCATAGAGCGTTTCTTCCGCATCGAGAAAACTGCAGGTGCTGCCTTTGATCTCCAGCCACCAAGGCCCGGACCGAGTGACGTAGAGGCCGTCCGGCAAATACGTCGCGGGCTTTGGCAGCGGCAATCCCGTCAGCGCCGCCATGCTTTCGAGTGCAATCTTGAAACCGTTGGTGTCTTCACGATTGGAGAGCACGACAAAGCCGGTACCATTCTGAGGATCGAGCAGAAAATAACTCTTGTATCCGGGATGCGATCCGCCATGGCCGACGAAGCGACGGTTGCCGAGATGCGTCCAGCGCAGGCCAAGGCCGTATTCGCTGAATCTGCCATCGCCAAGCAGGCGGAAAGCAGAGAGTTGACCGAGTACGTCGGCGAACCCATGCTCGCCCTTCAACAGGCAACGCAGCCATGTGACCAGAGACCTGGCATTTCCGGCCAGACTGCCGGAGGCGGAGAGATGGAGGCCGGCGGCGGAAAGCTGCCAACCTGCTTTTGATTTCCAGTATCCCGGCGCAAGGCCGCGCACGGGATCGTTCCATACTTCGGGTGCGACGAGCGAAACGTCCAAGGGTGCCGCGATACGATCTCGGACGAAATTGTCAAAATGCAAACCCTTGCGCACCAATGCTTCTTCGACCAGCCTGTATCCCGTGTTCGAATAGGAGACCTCGCTGCCCGCTGGAAAATTCAATCGCCTCTGGCGCGCCACATAAGCCAGAAGCGATCTCGCGTCGGTTGCGTTGTAAACAGACAGGCCAAGCAAGGAGAGACATTCGCGCACGTCCGGCAAGCCTGCGCTCATATCGAGCGCCTGCCCAACCGTCACGTCGCGCAGCGGAGGTTGAAGCTCCTCCATATGTTTCCCGAGAGGATCGTCAAGGCCGATCACGTCTGCATGGGAAAGCACCATGGCACAGAAGACATGTTTGGTCAGCGAAGCGTAGCGCACGACCGTTTCAGGTGAAAAAGGAGCGAACGTCGCGAGACTTTCAAGCCCACCCGAATGGGCGAAACGAATGCCTAAAAGATCGAAACCGACGATGCATCCTCCCGGCTCGTCCCTGCCCCAGCGAGAAACGAAATCCGCAGCGATTTTTGAAGCGGCACTCCAGTCCATCTCGTTGCTGCCCGTTGAGTTTGTCGCGCCTGCACTTCTGCCTGTTGTCGTTGGCATCGCTTTTACCCTCTTCCTGGTGCCGTGTAACGAACACCATTCTTGCATTGCTTTTGCCCCGTCCTCAGAGATAGAGCAGGACACGATGACATCAGTTGAAAGCGATCCCATGACCGACCAAACCGTCCTGCCTGTCTTCGATGGGCATAATGACGTTCTGCTTCGATTGAAACTCTCCGGTTATCAAAATCCGGAAGCGCGCTTCATCGAAGGCGACAGTATGGGACATATCGACCTTCCCAAGGCCAAAAAAGGCGGATTGGCCGGCGGACTTTGCGCCATCTACATTCCCTCGCCCCGCGGCACGGATGCCAATGGCGATTTACTGGCGCCGACTCAGCAGACGGCACTTGCCACGACACTCGCGATGGCTGGCCTGCTGTTTCGCGTCGAGGCGCAGTCGAAAGGCGGCTTGAAAGTCTGCCGCAGCGCGGCCGATATTCGGGGCGCGATTGGACACGGTGCTTTCGCCTCCGTCTTCCATATCGAAGGTGTCGAAGCCTTCGATGCCGACCTGGAGGCGCTTTATGTTCTTCACCAGGCTGGCCTGCGCACGCTCGGTCCCGTCTGGAGCAGACCAAACATCTTTGCCTATGGCGTTCCCTTCCGCTTCCCATCCTCCCCGGATATCGGCCCAGGGCTGACGGAAGCGGGACGACGTCTCGTCAAGACCTGTAACGAACTCAAGGTGATGATCGATCTGTCCCACATGAATGAGCAGGGATTTTGGGACATTGCCAAATTGTCCGATGCGCCGCTGGTCGCCTCCCACTCGAATGCCCACGCGCTGTGCAACCACAGCCGCAACCTGACCGACCGCCAGCTCGACGCCATTCGTGATACCGGGGGTCTGGTAGGGATCAATTTCGGCGTGCTCTTCCTACGTCAGGATGGCATCAAGAATCCGGATACCGACATTCGCGAACTGGTCCGTCACGTAGACTATATCGTCGAGCGGATCGGCATCGATCATGTGGCGCTGGGCTCCGATTTCGACGGAACCACCATTCCAGCCGCCATGCGCGACGCGTCGGATCTACAGCTGCTCATCGATGAGTTGCGCAAGGCAGGCTACGACCAGCCATCGCTCGAAAAAATCGGCCACGGAAACTGGCTGAGGGTATTGGAGCAAAGCTGGGGTGCTTGAACGAGTGTTCTAGCGCCAATTTTAGCCAATGATCATACTGTAGATAATCTCAAGAGTATTACGAATCTTCGTAATTGTGAAACCACAACGAATTACTGTCATAATCCTGTGTTTGGCACACAAAGCCCCGCTCACGTGGAATAGTAAATGACTGAGAAGAACGACGTTACGGCGATTGGAGAGGCTGAAGCCGGCCTTTCCGGTTTTTTCGAACGCTACAAACCCCATCTGACGTCGCTCGCCGTCATCGCTGTCTTCGTCATGATGACGGTAACGATATACCGCCTGACATCCGAGGTGCGCTATGATGACATCGTCATCGCCCTACTCGACACGAGATGGAAGTCGGCGTTTCTGGCCGTTCTGTTCACCGCGCTAAGCTTTGCCGCGCTGATCTGCTATGATCTGAATGCGATAGAATTTATCGGCAAGCGTTTGAAAAAACCTTCGGTGATCGCCACAGCCTTCATCGCTTACGCCGTCGGCAATACCGCTGGTTTCGGTCCCTTGAGTGGTGGCGCGATCCGCTTTCGCGCCTACACGCGCATGGGATTGACGCCAAGCGATATCGCACGCGTGATCGCCTTCGTCACCCTTTCCTTCGGCCTTGGCCTCCTCTCCGTTAGCGCGCTTGCAACCCTGATCGTAGCGCCACGGGTGGCCAGCATCATGGACGTAGACGCAATCTGGCTGCGCGGTGCTGCGGTCATCGTCATCCTCGTTCTCGCCACGCTGATGTATGTCGGTCGCAACGGTCGCGTCGTTCAGATCAGACAACTCAAGCTTCGCCTTCCAGACAGCCGCACATCATCGCGCCAGTTTCTTGTCTCGGCTCTCGATATCGCAGCGTCTGCGTCCGTGCTCTATGTGCTGCTTCCCGAAACCAATGTCGGCTGGCCAAGCTTCTTTGCCATCTACGCCACCGCCGTAGGTCTCGGTGTCCTCAGCCACGTGCCGGCAGGTCTCGGCGTTTTCGAGGCGGTGATGGTCGCGGGTCTTGGCAACGCCATCAGCCTTGATCAGTTGCTGGGTGGCCTCGTCCTATATCGCATGATCTATCATGTGCTGCCGCTGCTCTTCGCCATCATCCTGATGCTGGTCACCGAGATGAAGCAATTCGCCGCCAAGCCGGTGATGGCCGACATCGGCAATCTGGCCGGACGCCTGGCGCCATCGCTTCTTTCGGCCTTCGCCTTGATCCTCGGCGCGATGCTGATCTTCTCCTCTGTGACGCCGACACCGAACAGCAACCTGGATTTCCTGTCCAACTTCGTGCCGCTTCCCATTATCGAAGCCGCGCACTTTCTCTCCAGCATTCTGGGTCTTGGTCTCGTCGTTGCATCACGCGGCTTGAGCCAGCGACTGGACGGCGCGTGGTGGGTGGCACTTGTGGCCGCGGCGGGCGGCCTGTTCCTTTCGCTGATCAAGGCGATTGCCATTTTCGAAGCGATCTTCCTTGGCATTTTCATCGTCGCGCTGGTTTTCAACATGCGCGCCTTTACCCGCCACGCCTCGCTTCTGCGCCAGGCGCTCGGACCCACATGGATTGCGGCGATGGCGGTGATCGTCGCCGGTGCCGCAACCATTCTGCTGTTCGTCTATCGAGACACGGATTACAGCCAGACATTGTGGTGGCAATTCGAGTTTTCCGAAGAGGCACCCCGCGGACTGCGCGCCGTTCTAGGCCTGGTCCTTGCATCCTCCACCATCGCCATCTTCAGCCTGTTGCGCCCCGTGACCTATCGGCCCGAGGAGATCAAGCCAGAGGATATTGAGAAAGCCACGGCAATCGTTGCCAAACAGGATGTGGCGGACGCCAATCTCGTGCGCATGGGCGACAAGCACATCATGTTCTCGGAAAAGGGCAATGCCTTCATCATGTATGGTATTCGGGGCCGATCCTGGATCGCGCTCGCCGATCCTGTCGGAGATGAAAGCGAGTTTTCCGATCTGATCTGGCAATTCGTCGAAACCGTGCGAGCCAGCGGCGGCCGGGCGGTCTTTTATCAGATCTCGTCCGTTTCGCTACCCTATTGCACCGATGCGGGCCTGCGGGCCTTCAAGCTCGGTGAGCTCGCCATGATCGACCTCAAGCGCTTCGAACTGAAAGGCGGCAAGCTTGCCAATCTTCGCCAGTCTCTTAGCCGTGGCGCCCGTGATGGGCTCAGCTTCTCCGTTGTCGATACGCCCGACGTCCCGGCGATCTACGACGAATTGAAGCACGTTTCCGACTCCTGGCTGGAGCATCACAACACCCGCGAAAAGACCTTCTCGCTCGGATCGTTCGAACGCGACTATGTACTTTCACAACCTGTCGCGGTGCTGCACAAGGACGGCAAGATCACCGCTTTCGCCAATATTCTGATGACCGACACCAAAAGCGAGGTGACGGTGGATCTCATGCGCTTTGCACCCGATGCGCCGCGCGGCTCCATGGATTTCCTTTTTGTCAGCATCATCGAACACATGCGCGAGCAGGGTTACTCCCATTTCAATCTGGGCATGGCGCCGCTATCCGGCATGTCCAAGCGCGACGCGGCTCCCGTCTGGGATCGCATCGGCGGCACTCTGTTCGAGCACGGCGAACGCTTTTACAACTTCAAGGGATTGCGCGCCTTCAAGTCTAAATTTCATCCCAAATGGGAGCCACGATATGTTGCCGTCTCGAACGGCACCAGCGCCGCTCTGGCATTGATGGACGCAACGGTTCTCATCAGCGGCGGCGTGAGAGGAGTGATCGGTAAATGAGATTTTTGAAACGCCTCACAGGCGCATTGCTCACAGCGGCAGTTCTACTGCCCACTCAGGCGCCGGCGCAGGACGCTCAAAAATATGAGACGGGCATGATCCCGGCCGATCATATTCTGCTGCCCGATGGCGACATCACCTCCACCATCTTTCTGGTGTCGGGCGCGAATGGCTGGGATGAGAACACGCAGAAGGAGGCAGACGCCCTTCTCGAAAAAGGTGCCGCCGTCGTCGGCATCGATTTCCCGGAATATATCAAATCGCTCGAGGCAGATGAAGACGATTGCGTCTATATGATCTCCGACATCGAGCAACTGGCGCAGGAAATCCAGCGCAAGGCAGGCGTATCGAACTACAGCCTTCCCATCCTGGCAGGCGCAGGTGATGGCGGCGCGCTGGTGCTGGCGATGATCGCACAGAGCCCGGCCGCAACCATTGGCGAGGGCGTGGCCGTCGACCCAGTGGCCAGCATTCCGCTGAAAAAGATCCTTTGCACCCCTGCCACCAAGGATAAGGACGGCGAGCGCACGATCTATGGGCTGACGGATGGTCCGCTTCCAGCGCCCGTCAGCGTGCTTTTCACGCCCAGTGCCGATCAAAAGGGCCGTGCGCATGTCGACAGCCTCGTGAAGGATCACGAGGACATCGACGTCAAGGACGTGAAGGACGATGCCACGACCGCTCTCGTGCGGACGCTGCAGGACCGCGTAGACGCAGCAGGAAACTCAGACAGCCCACTTGGACTGCCACTGACCATTCTCGAAGCCAAGCCTTCCATGGATACGATGGCGATAGTTTATTCCGGCGATGGCGGCTGGCGCGATATCGACAAGGACGTCGGTGACTTTCTTCAGCAAGACGGCATACCCGTCGTCGGTGTCGACTCGCTTCGCTACTTCTGGTCACAGAAGAAGCCTCAGGACGTCGCCGACGACCTTGCGCGAATTATTGATACCTATCGGAAAGAGTGGAAAGTCAACAACGTCATTCTGATCGGCTACTCCTTCGGCGCGGACATCCTGCCCGCCACCTACAATCAATTGCCCGAGAAGGAGAAGTCTCGCGTGGTGCAGATGAGCCTCCTGTCGCTCTCCCACGAAGTCTCCTATGAGATTTCCGTTGGCGGATGGCTTGGCGTGTCGTCCGATGGCGCCGAAGATCCCGTCAACGACATTGCCAAGATCAATCCCAAGATTGTTCAGTGCGTCTACGGCACGGAAGATGACGAAAGCGCCTGCCCTGCTCTGAAGGACAAGGGGATCGAACTGATCGCCATCGAAGGCGGGCACCACTTCGACGAGGATTACGAAGCTCTGACCCGCAAGATCGTCGCTTCACTGAAACAGCGGCTGCAAAAATAACGCGCGCGCTATTGCTGTCGACATGTTGAATACAGTGTGCAGCCTTTGTATTGCTTGAGATAGCACCAGCCCGAGAATCGAAATCGATTTTCGGGAACTCAGGGTGCGTAGATCCAAAAGACGCTCGAAGCCATGCCGCACCAAGCAGATGAGTTGTTTGCAAAACGCATGGACGTGACAATGACCTGAGGCGTATGCGCTGTCTCATTGATGGTGACGCGCATTCAGGCAAAGCAACCGAAGTGTGTAACAATGCAGATTGCCAATAAGCCCGCCGCCATTTCGAATGCCGAACGTCAGGATCGGCTCCAGCGCCTGCGAGAAAAAATGCAGGAGCAGCATCTCAGCGCGGTCCTTCTCGGCTCGACGGAAAGCCTGCGCTATTTCACCGGTCTCGTTTGGCATCAAAGCGAGCGACTGCTGGGCGCGGTAATCACTTCGGATGCATTGCACTATATCGTTCCCGGCTTCGAAAAGAGCCGCGTTGATACCCTGCCTCATATTGAGGGAGATATTCATATCTGGCAGGAGGAAGACAGCCCGGCAGCACTGGTCGCAAGACTTGCTGGTTCGTCCGGCCTTATTGCGCTGGACGACGCTCTACCGCTTTTCATCTATCACAGCCTCGCCGCCCAAGTCGGACAACAGCGTCTTGTCGATGGCGCGCCCGTTATCCGCAGCCTTCGATTGAAGAAATCTGCGGCCGAGATCGCCATTATAGATTACGCGATGAACCTGACGCTGGAGGTGCAAAAGCGCGCTCATGCCATGATGAGGCCCGGCGTGCGGGCATCCGATATAGTACGCTTCATCGATGAGCAGCACCGCGCGCTTGGCGGCGAAGGCGGCTCTTCTTTCTGCATCGTGTCATTCGGACAGGCCACATCGCTACCCCATGGCGCTGACGGCGAGCAGATTCTTCAGGCGGGTGACGCCATTCTGGTCGATACCGGAACGCGGATCGATGGCTACCATTCCGATCTGACCCGCACTTATGTTCTGGACGATGCGGATGCCGATTTCGCCCATGCCTGGGCAATCGAGCGAGAGGCACAGCAGGCGGTTTTCGACGCCGCTCAGCTTGGAAGCGCTTGCGAAACCCTCGATCATGCGGCACGGGCAGTCCTTTCCAGACACGGCCTTGGACCCGACTACGCCCTTCCCGGACTACCACACCGCGCAGGACACGGCTTGGGCCTGGAAATCCACGAGGCACCCTATATCGTGCGTGGAAATATGCAGGTCTTGGAAGAGGGCATGTGCTTTTCAAACGAGCCCATGCTCGTCTACCCGCAGAGGTTCGGCATCCGCCTGGAGGACCATATTTACATGGCCGCGAGCGGCCCGCGCTGGTTTACGCAGCCCGCAAAATCACCAGTCGAGCCATTCTCGTGAGCACGGATTGTTATCAATCATCATATTTCATAGCTTGCTTCAAATTTATATATTTTCTATCCCAGACAGATTAGGGGAGAGAATCGTATGCCCGCCACCGAAAAAAGAAAAACGAAAACGCCAATCCTTGTCGACCGCATCGCGGAGTTCGTCGAGAAGATTAAAACGACGCGAAATGACGATGGCAGCTTCGATACCAAGAAGATCGGCAGGCTTTGGGACGACGAGGTTCGATTTCATTTCGAGAATGGCAGAACGGCCAAGACGCTCGAGCTTTACATCGTCAAATATCGCTATGCGTTGAAAGACGCTTTCGGACCGAAGACGACGCCGCTCGCTATTTGCAACATGAAAAAACTGCGCGAGCGTCTCGATACGTTCATCCAGCGTGGCGATTATCCGCAAAGCGGCGTGGCGATGTCCATCGTGGAGAAAATCGAGCGGGCCGAGCACAATACCGCAGGGCGCAAACCTCGTTTCCTACTGCGGGTTTCGGACTTCATCTCCGCCATCAACGGCGTCAGCAGCAAGGAAGAGATGCAGGCGCTATGGGACCGGGAAATGGATGCCATGGCCGACCGAACGCAGGCAACGGTAATTTCCTACATCACGAAATATCGAAACGCCATCCGTGAGGCATTCGGTGAGCAACATCCCATGCTGCGCATCGCAGCCGGATCGCCTCAGCTTTACGATGAAGCCCGCAAAGCCAAGATGGCCAAGATCGCCACGAAGCACGGCTCGCTTGTAACCTTCGAACACTATTCCGAAGTGATGAGACGCTGCAGACGCTATCTACATTCCGAGGATGCGTTGACGATCGGCATCGGCCTGATCGGCACCACCGGGCGACGTCCGTTCGAAGTCTTTACCCAGGCCCAGTTGATGCCTGCACCCTATGGAAACGGCATTTCCAAATGGAGCGTTTTGTTCAACGGCCAAGCGAAGACGAAGCAAGGCGAAGGCACCAAATTCGGCGTTACCTATGAGATCCCGGTGCTGGAGCAATCGAAGATCGTTCTCGATGCCTATCACCGTCTGAGAGACAGCAGCGAGGGAAAGCTATGGTTCGGCATGACGATCGACGACTTCTCAAGTGATGCCCGGCTACCGCTGCGCGATGCGATGATTGCGAAATTCGAAGACATCTGGCCGAAAGAAGAGCCACCCAAGCCGTATGGCCTGCGCCACCTCTATGCCGAAATCGCCTATCGCAACTTCGCCCCTGCCAATGTGACGAAGAACAGCTATTTCGCTGCCATCCTCGGCCACAACAACAATGATCTGGAAACCTCGCTCTCTTACATGACTTACGCGTTTCCGGAAGACGAGCAGGAATCAAAAGCCCGAGCCGATCGCGTTGCGGACCGCACGATCCGCCAGATGATCACCGTCAATCAGATTCCTGGCATGGCGGGGGGATAAGCATGCCTGCCCCATCTCGCAACCGTGTGCGCGCTACGGCGCTTTCGAATATCGCCGCGCAAGATACATTTCCACCACCGCGCGGGTCAGAAAAGACGCCAGGCCCACGATGATCGCCACCACCCGAATGCGGAACTCGTCTGCCTCGACTTCGGCATGACGCGTGTCCAGCAGCGTATGCTCCGTAACAGTGATTTCGCCGATGACGTCTCGAATACGATCCATCGTACCGACTGCCATATAGCCGATCTCATTGGTACGGGCGGCATCGGCGCCCACGTCGTCGTAGAGCGATATGGAATGCTTGAGCTCCTCAAGCTTCTTCTCGATCAGCTGATCCATCGCTTTGACCCGGGCGACCTGCCCGGAATTGTCCGATATGCGTGTCATCAATTGATTTTGGAGCAAGTGGAGGCGCTCCATCGCCTTTTCGTATGGGGCAAGGTAGCGCTTGTCGCCACTGACAAGATATCCCCTTTGCCCCGTTTCGGCGTCGTCGAGCGCAATCAACACATCTTTCGTGGTATCGATGGCTTCGTAGGTATGCACCACCATATCGTAGTGGTCGCTCAAAAGGTCATGGGTCCAACTCGTGGCAAGGATACCGGCCGCAACGACGACACCCACCGGGATTGATCGCAGCAGTGTTGGAAAGGTCAGATATTTCTGACGCAATGAGGCCCAGGACCAGTCAGACATCTTGCGGATATTCCATGCACATGCTGTCCAAGCTCTTCAACATCACGCCGACGCCAACCGTTCACTCAGGTGGCAGCTTATTCTACCAGATCGTTCAACGCGATAATAATCACGAAGTTCAAAGCGGCAGCATCGGAATAGGAGCCATACGCGCCTCTCTCAAAAATCTTGACACGCCATCGCTTTTCTCATTTAGCTTGATCCATTCCGAGGGGAGCATCGAACGATGCTGAGACGGCGCTGAGCCGGACCCTTGAACCTGATCCGGTTAATACCGGCGTAGGAACGGAACGGTCGCCGCCAGGCACAGCTTTCTTTCCATGCGCGCAGTTTATCCGGATCCGCAAAATGCGTATCTGGAGATGAACTGTTGAAGGCAAATATCCCCACTGCGGAGCAAGCGGCGCAACTCCTGAGCCGCGTGCGGGAGCACAGACCGCGTGTTCACTGCCTTATGAATACGGTGGTCCAGAAGTTCACTGCGGACGGCATCACAGCGATTGGCGGTATCCCCTCCATGACCTCTTCCGAGGAGGAAATCGAAAGCTTCGTCGTCAAGACCCACGCGTTGACGATCAATCTGGGGACACTGGACGCGGCCCGCCGCAAGGTCATTCGTATGGCCGTGGAGATCGCCAATCGCCACGGCAAGCCCTGGATCATAGATCCGGTCCACTGCGACTACTCTCCATCACGTTTGGATTTTGCACGGGAGCTGAGCGGCCAGTCCCCCTCCATCGTGCGGGGTAATGCGGCGGAAATGGCGGTCATTGGGGATATTGACGGCGCGTTACGCATTCAGACCGGGGCGGTCGATCGCTTGAGTGACGCAGACCGCAAGATTCGGATCGTCAACGGTCACACCTTGATGGCGAAGGTGACAGGAACAGGCTGCCTTTCCGGTGGCGTCATCGCGGCCTTCATGGCCGTAGAGGAGGACGTCATGCTGGCGGCGGCATCGGCGCTCACCATAACGGGCGTTTCCGCGCAGATGGCCGCGAGACACGCAAACGGGCCAGGATCGTTCGAGGTCGCCTTTCTGGACGCGCTGTTCAATCTGACGCGCGAAGATATTCTCTCCCATGCCAGGATCGAACATGACGAAGATTGATTACCGGCTTAATGCCATCGTCGATGCCTCTCTCACCGACGTCGCGCCTCTTTCGCAACTGGCCGCAGTGGCGGCACGACATGGCGCAACGATCATACAGTATCGTGACAAGACGTCGTCCACACGCCAGATGATCGAACAAGCCATAACCATCGTAGAGACGCTGCGCGGAACGGGCGTGCCGCTAGTGATCAACGACCGTGTGGATGTGGCGCTGGCAAGCGGTGCGGATGGCGTTCACCTCGGGGCGGACGATATGGATGCAACAACGGCAAGACGGCTTCTCGGTCAGAACGCCATCATTGGCCTCACTGTGAAGGCGATGACCGATGCCCGTCAGGTCGCCGAAGCGCCCGCAGACTATGCCTGCATTGGCGGCGTCTTCGAAACCACGTCAAAACTCAATCCAGATTCCCCCGTGGGCCTTGAGGGACTGGGGCGCCTGAGAGATTTCCTGCGAAAGGAGCGACCGGATCTACCCGTCGGCGCCATTGCCGGCATTACGCTTGCGCGTGTACCAGACGTGATCGCGGCGGGGGCCGACGGCGTCGCATTGATCTCCGGTCTGTTTCACGCCGTCGATATCGCCGCCGCCACAGACGATTTTCGCAAAGCCGTGGATAACGCAGTGGGAGCACGATCATGACGGCCATCGCTCTGACCATCGCCGGCTCCGACAGCGGCGGAGGCGCCGGCATTCAGGCGGATCTCAAGGCGTTTTCGGCGCTTGGCGCCTATGGTGCAAGCGTCATTACCGCCATCACCGCCCAGAACACCAGGGGTGTCAGTGCGGTTGAAGACATCTCCGCGACGATGATTGCCGCACAGATGGATGCGGTCTTCTCCGATCTCGACATCAACGCTATCAAGATCGGCATGGTATCGCGCATCGACACGATCCTAACCATATCGGCAAAGCTTCGTGAGCAACCCCAGCCTGTAGTTCTCGACCCGGTCATGGTGGCGACCTCGGGAGACCGGCTGCTTCAGGAAGGCGCGATCGAAACCCTTCGCACGGAATTGTTGCCGCAGTCGACGCTTGCCACGCCGAACCTTCCCGAGGCGGCGCTGCTCACCGGCACCGCTATTGCCAAAGATCGAGACGCCATGTTGAAGCAGGCAGAACTGATCGTGAAGCTTGGCGCGCGCGCGGTGTTGATCAAAGGCGGTCACGGTGGCGGGGAAGAGAGTGTGGATCTTCTCTTCGATGGTCAGGCCGTTCAGGAGTTCGCTATGCCGCGGATCGAAACGAAGAACGACCATGGCACCGGCTGCACACTGGCAGCGGCAATCACCGCTCATCTCGCACTTGGCCTGTCACTTGTCGATGCCGTTGGCCTTGCGAAAGACTACCTTCAAGGCGCACTCGCCGCAGGCCGTGATCTTCATGTCGGCAGCGGCCACGGCCCCGTTCACCATTTTTACCGCTGGTGGCCGGCCTGACCGGCACCGATTCCTAGGACTTGCGATCGGACGCTCTCGGTTTGGGAGCAGCCAGCGCATTGCGGATCGCAAAGCTTGAGTGGATACGCGATACACCCGGCAGTTTCGAAAGTATATCCTTGTGGACGCGCTCGAAATCGCCTGCCGTCTCCACTTCGACCCGGAGAAAATAATCCGAGCCGCCCGTCATCAGGTAGCACTCTCGCACTTCCGGGTAACGGCGCACGGCATTTTCGAAGCGATTGAGAAAATCTTCCGTCTGCCGGTCGAGCGTGATCTGGACGATGACCGAGATCGCCTCCCCCCCGGCAGCGCTTCCGGTGATTGCCGTATAGCCACGAATGACGCCTTCCCGCTCCAGAATATCGACGCGGCGCAGGCAGGCGGAGGGTGAGAGCCCCACCTCTGCTGCGAGCTTGGCATTGCTGATGCGGGCGTTCAACCGCAATAGCCGGATGATGTGACGGTCGGTGGCGTCGAGTGCAGACATGATTTCATTCCGATTAATCGCATAAAATTGTGAGATCGAGATTTTTATCGAATTTTCTTCGACTCAGACTGCTTAAATTCAACAATCATTGCAATACCCTGTTGCGATAAGACAAGGGGAACGACAATGGACATGACCCTCCAGCCGCAGAAAGCTAAGGGTGGCGCAAGCGGCTATCTGACCATCGATCTTTCAGCGCTTCGCGACAATTATCGCGCGCTTGCCGCCAAGGCCCCGCATTCGATAACGAGCGCGGTGGTGAAGGCTGATGCCTACGGTCTTGGTGCCGATATCGTCGCACCGGCGCTTTACGATGCCGGATGCCGTCATTTCTTCGTCGCCCATATCGATGAGGCTCTATCCCTTCGCCTGCACATTGGCAGCGACGCAAAAATCCTGGTTCTCAACGGCCTTCAGCTCGGCAATGATGTATCCTGCGCAGCGCTCAATATCATTCCGGTTCTGAACTGCCTGGAACAGATCGCACAATGGAGCGCACAGGCCGCGGCACTCGGAAAGACCTTGCCCGCAGCACTGCAGATCGATACCGGCATGTCGCGGCTCGGGCTTGCGCCTTACGAGGTGGATACCCTGCTGGCGACCCCTGACCTTTTGAAGGGCATCGATCTCACCTGCATCATGAGCCATCTGGCCTGCGCCGACGAGCCGGACCATGAGGCGAATGCGGTGCAGCTTGCGGCCATGCGCAAGGCGACCGAGCGTTTCCCCGGCGTGCCGATCTGCTTTGCCAATTCCGGCGGCATCTTCCTCGGCACGGATTATCACAATGCGCTGATGCGCCCCGGCATCGCGCTCTATGGCGGAGCGCCGTCGTCCGCTCATCCCAACCCGATGAAGCCGGTGGTCAGCCTCAGCGTTGCCGTGGTGCAGACGCGCACTGTCCCTGCTGAAAGCTTTGTCGGTTACGGCGCGTCGCTGCGCACCACGCGAGAAACCCGGCTGGCGACGATTGCGGCAGGCTATGCGGATGGTCTGCCGCGCTCGCTGAGCAGCCGTGGAGCCGCTTACTTCAATGACGTTCGGCTCCCTATTGCCGGGCGCGTCTCGATGGACAGCATTACGCTCGATATTTCCGCCCTTCCCGAAGGCACGCTGACGCATGGAAGCCTCGTGGAAATCATCGGCCCAAATCAGTCGCTCGAGGCGATTGCCGAGGATGCGGGCACCATCGCTTACGAAATCCTGACGCGGCTCGGCCAGCGCTATCGCCGCCACTATATTCATCCGGAAAAGCAGACTGCCGCTTCTTCCACCATCATCAGAGACAAGTGAGGCCAGCATGAACATCACCATTCTCGGAGCCGGCGTCATTGGCGTCACCTCGGCCTGGTATCTTGCCAAGGCCGGACACACCGTCACCGTCATCGACCGGCAGCCCGCGGCAGCGCTGGAAACCAGCTTTGCCAATGCGGGGGAAGTATCGCCTGGCTATTCCTCCCCCTGGGCGGCACCCGGCATTCCGATGAAGGCGCTGAAATGGCTCTTCATGCAGCACGCGCCTTTGATCATTCGTCCAACTGCCGATCCTGCCGCATGGCGCTGGATGATCCAGATGCTGAGCAACTGCACGGCGGCGCGCTACAACGTCAACAAGAGCCGCATGGTCCGCATTGCCGAGTATAGCCGCGACTGCCTGATGGCGCTTCGCGACGAAACCGGCATCCAGTATGATCAGCGCATGCAGGGTACACTGGAAGTTTTCCGCACCCAGAAGCAGTTCGATGGCATCGGCAAGGATGTCGAGGTCTTGAAAGCCGGTGGTGTGCCATACGAAATCCTCGACCGTGCAGCCTGCGTTGCGGCAGAGCCCGGCCTTTCTGCCTCCCGCGACAAGATTGTAGGCGGCCTGCGACTGCCGGGTGACGAGACCGGCGACTGCTTCATGTTCACCTCGGAACTCGCAAGGCTTGCCGAGCAGGCAGGCGTCAAGTTCATCTACGATACCGGCATCATGCGGCCAGTGATCGAGGGCAACCGCATCAAGGCTGTGGAGACCAGTAAGGGCCTGATCGAAGCAGATGTGTTTGTCGGAGCGCTTGGCAGCTACACGCCGCATTTCCTAAAGCATCTCGGCATCGACCTGCCCGTCTATCCGGTAAAGGGCTATTCGATAACGGTGCCGATCGTCGATGAGGCCAAAGCGCCGATCTCCACCGTGATGGATGAGGCGCATAAGGTGGCGATCACGCGTCTGGGAGATCGCATCCGCGTAGGCGGCATGGCGGAAATCGCTGGCTTCAGCAAGGATCTACCCGCCAAGCGACAGGCGACATTGACGCATTCGGTGGAAGATTTGTTCGGTGGTGCTGGCAATCAGTCCCAAGCCAAGTTCTGGTCCGGATTGCGTCCGATGACACCGGATGGAACTCCGGTGATCGGCGCGACGCGCTATGCCAACCTCTATCTGAATACCGGCCACGGCACGCTTGGATGGACTATGGCCTGTGGCTCGGCCCGAGTTCTGGCCGATCTGGTGTCCGGCAACAGACCGGAGATCGAAACCGCCGACCTTGGTATCAGCCGCTACGCGGCATAGTTGAACAGCATATCAGTGCCGTGCGCGACTTTAGCGCATGGCCTTTGTCTGTTACAGCGCAAGCGCTTCTTTCAGCGCCAGACCATCCTTGATGCGCAGGTCGAGATCGGCTTCGATGTGATCGAGATGAAGCATCATCAGATGATTGGCCTTCTCGACATCGCGGGCCTCCAGCGCATCGAGAATGGCTGAATGATCGCCGTGACCGCAACTCGAAATGCCTGATCGGCCATAAAGCGCGATGACGAGGGACGAGCGGGCAACAAGTTCGCCCATGAATTTTTCCAATATGGCATTGCCCGCAAGCGACGCCAGCAGCAGATGAAAATCGCCGGACGCCTTGATTTCCGCACGGCGGGCAGAAGGCCCACGCTCATGTTGATGGCGCGTTTCCTGCCCGAGATGAGCACGCAGACTTGCGATGGCGTCGGGCGTGATCCGCTCCACGACAGCCGCCACGACGCCCTGTTCGATCAGACGGCGCGAGGCGAAGACTTGGCGGGCTTCATCCGGCGATGGATTGGAAACGAAAGCACCTCGGTTTCGCTCCGTCTTGACCAGACCTTCGAAGGCCAGCATCTGCAAGGACGCACGCACGACAGTGCGGCTGACATTGAAGAGTGTCCCCACTTCCGCTTCAGACAATTTTGTGCCCGGGGTGAGACGTCTATCCGCAATCGCGTCTCTCAACGTATCGCGAATAGCCTGCGCGCGATCCTCCGGCGCGTTTTCCATGTCAGTCTGCAGTTCCGAGAGCGTCATTGGCGTTTCCCGATTTTCCTCTCTGACTATAGCGAAACTGTGCAGACTGGAAAACTCTAACTCCATATCGCGGCCAAGCAGATTGCATACAATATTGGGCTTCATTGACAACAATAGCTTCTTTTTTGTGCATGCACATAAAATGCCCTGAACAAAGCAGCGGCACTTAAAATAAAACCCGTCCAGTTTCAAACGCTTAACAACGGCGAACCAAAACTGGCACGGCATATGCAAGTTCCTTATCAACAAGCAGGGGAACATGCATGAGCAAAGCTGCCGAGATAGACATCGCCTCCGTCACCAAGGTCTATGGAAGCACCACCGCCGTTCACGCCATCAGCCTGAAGATTCCCGCCGGCAGCTATTGCTGCCTGCTGGGACCGTCGGGCTGCGGCAAGACCTCGACACTGCGAATGATCGCAGGGCATGAGACCATCTCCAGCGGCGATGTTCGCCTCGGAAATACGGTCGTTACGGATCTGCCGCCGGCACAACGTGGCACAGCGATGATGTTCCAGTCCTACGCGCTTTTCCCGCATCTCGATCTCATCGACAACGTCGCCTTCAGCTTGAAGATGAAGGGTGTCGACAAGGAGACTCGTCGGGCCAAAGCGCTGGAGATGCTGAAGCTCATGCAGCTGGAGCCCTATGCGACCCGCCGCCCCGCCCAGCTGTCCGGTGGCCAGCAGCAGCGCGTGGCGCTTGCCCGCGCATTAATCACCGATCCGGAAGCCCTGCTTCTCGACGAACCACTCTCGGCGCTCGATCCTTTCCTCAAAATCCGCATGCGCGCCGAGTTGAAGAAGCTCCAGACTTCGCTCGGCATCACCTTCGTCCACGTGACCCATAGCCAGGAAGAGGCCATGGCGCTGGCCGATATCATCGTCGTCATGAATGACGGACGCATCGAGCAGGCCGCAGCGCCGCGCGAGGTGTTCGAGCGCCCTGCGACGGCCTTCGTCGCCCGCTTCATGGGCGACCATAATGTCATTTCCGGCCGTCTGAAGTCCGTCGATGGAGAAGTCGTAACGCTGGAGGTGGCCGGCGGCGGCACCTTCAAGGCCAGTGGCAAGGTCCCGCCGGATGACAGCGTCGATATTGCCGTGCGCACCGACCGCGTGCGCATCGGCCAAGGCGAAGAAGGCCTCGGTTTTACCGGCATCGTGTCCAACGTGGAATATCGCGGCGCCAGCGTGAAGCTTGTCGTCACGGGTGCGGGCATCGACGAATTCAACGTGATTTTGACCGATGCGGTCTTCTTCGAAAATCCGATCAAGGTTGGCGATGCCATACCTCTTTCCTGGAATGCGGCCGATGCCATCGTGCTCGGACGGGTAGAATAACGACCACAAAAACAGCCAGAGGAGAACTAGCATGACCGATGCAAACAAGACGAAAAAAGGTCTGACCCGACGCGGTCTTCTGAAGGCGGGCGCTGCCGCCACAGGTGCTGCCGTCGGTTCCGGACTGATCACCGGCTTCCCCACGATCTGGGCGCAAAACCCGATCACGCTTCGCCAGTTCGGCACAGGCGTTTCCAACATCAATGCGATTGCCGAAAAGTGCAAGGCGGACCTCGGCATCACGCTTGAAATGACGGCAACGGATTCGGACGCAGCCGCACAGCGCGCCGTCACCCAGCCGAACTCATACGATATCGCCGATATCGAGTACTGGATCCTGAAAAAGGTCTATCCGGCGGGCGTGATCCAGCCGATGGAAATCAAGAAGCTGAAATATTACGACAAGATCGTACCGCTGTTCAAAACCGGCAAGCTGACACCCGACAGCGTCATTGCCCAAGGTACGGCGCCCCACACGGTGGGTTATGTCGAAAAGCCCGGCGACAAGAAGTTTGCCAAGAGCGAAACCGAATACTTCACAATGGTTCCGACGATCTACAATGCCGACACGCTCGGCATTCGCCCGGATCTCGTGGGCCGTGAGATCACCACCTGGGCCGATATCATGGACCCGAAGTTCAAGGGCAAGACGTCCATCCTGAACATTCCGTCGATCGGCATCATGGATGCGGCAATGATCATGGAAGCCATGGGCAACATCAAATATGCCGACAAGGGCAATATGACGAAGGCGGAAATCGACAAGACGATCGACTTCCTCATTAAGGCCAAGAAGGACGGCCAGTTCCGCGCCTTCTGGAAGAGCTTCGACGAGAGCGTCAACCTCATGGCATCCGGCGAAGTCGTCATCCAGTCGATGTGGTCGCCGGCCGTTGCCGCGGTTCGCTCCAAGGGCATCGCCTGCAAATACCAGCCGCTGAAGGAAGGCTATCGTTCCTGGGGTGGCGGTCTTGGCCTTGCCAAGCACCTCACCGGCGCCAAGCTCGATGCGGCCTATGAATATATCAACTGGTACACATCCGGCTGGGTCGGCGCATACCTCAACCGTCAGGGCTACTACTCCGCCGCCATGGAAACGGCGAAGGAATTCATGACCGCCGACGAGTGGGGTTACTGGGTGGAAGGCAAGCCTGCCCAGGGCGACATCATCGCTCCAGACGGCAAGGTCATGGAAAAGGCCGGCGCTGTGCGCGATGGCGGCTCCTTCGAGGAACGCATGGGCAAGGTCGCATGCTGGAACTCCGTCATGGACGAGGACCGTTACATGGTCCGCCGCTGGAACGAGTTCATCGCTGCTTGATGACGTAAGGAGACCGGCGGCTAGCTGCCGCCGGTCACGACAACAACAAAGGGCTCCAGGAATGGCGACGGTCAGATTTATAGGCGTTGGCGAAAAGAAAGAGAAAGCGGGCAAGCCCTTTGCCCTGCCGCCAGGGCTGATCTCCTATATCCAGGCCGCACCTTTGGCGCTGATCCTGGGCTTCTTCCTGCTTCTGCCGATCCTGATGATCGCGGTCGTCAGCTTCTGGGATTACGACTTCGCCCAGATGTATCCGGATTTTGTCACCTTCAACTATACCGAAACGCTCGGTTCATGGGTGACCTGGCAGACATACCTCAACACACTGAAATACGCGTTCATCGTCTGGGCCATCACGCTGTTTCTCGGCTTCTGGGTCGCCTATTTTCTCGCCTTCCATATCCGCACCACCACCATGCAGATGGTGCTTTTCCTCATCTGCACCGTCCCCTTCCTGACCTCCAACATCATCCGCATGATTTCGTGGATTCCGGTACTGGGGCGCAACGGGTTGGTGAACAGCGCGCTGGTCAATATGGGCATTGTTCCCGCACCCATCGAATGGCTGCTCTATTCCGATTTTGCCGTGGTGCTGGCCATGGTGCATCTCTACACGCTCTTCATGGTGACGCCGATCTTCAACACATTGATGCGCATCGACAAGTCGCTGGTGGAAGCCGCGCGTGATGCGGGCGCGTCCAGCTGGCAAGTGCTGTGGAACGTCATCATTCCCCTGGCAAAGCCTGGCATGGCGATTGGCACCATTTTTGTCGTGACGCTGGTTATGGCGGATTTCTCCACCGTGCAGGTCATGTCCGGCGGGCAGAGCGCCTCGGTCGCCCTTATGATGAAGAACCAGATGTCTCTGTTGCAATATCCGGCGGCCGCCGCAAACGCGGTCGTGCTTCTCACCCTCGTTCTCCTGATGGTCGCAGGCATCCTGCGGGTCGTCGATATCCGTAAGGAGCTCTGATCCATGCATTCGGAAACACGCGGTCGCGAATTCTACATCCTAGCCATCTTCTTTTCCCTCTTCGTGCTGTTTCTTTATGGCCCGCTTTCGGCGATCCTGATCCTCGCCTTCCAGGGACCGAATGGCGGCCTGACCTTCCCGCTGAATGGTGTGTCGCTGCACTGGTTCGCCAATCTCTTCGAGCAGCAGGCGGTGGGCGACTTCGGCGGCTCTTTCCGCCGTTCCTTCATGCTGGGCGTGATGGTGATGATCGTGACGGTTCTGGTCTCGCTTCTGGCCGGTCTTGCCTTCCGCCGCAAATTCATCGGCGCTACGCCGCTTTTCTATCTTGCCGTCGCAAGCCTCGTAGTGCCCTCCATCATCATCTCGCTCGGCATCGGCGTGCTCTTCCAACAGCTCGGCTTAGAGCCCGCATGGAACACCTCCGCCTTCGGGGCGCATCTGACCTGGACCCTTCCTTTCGGCGTCCTCATCATGTTCGCAGTCTTCAACCGCTTCTCGCCATCCTATGAGGAGGCAGCACGCGACTTGGGCGCAAGCTCGTGGCAGACCTTCAGCAATGTCGTCCTGCCGATGATCGCGCCAAGTCTGATCGGCGTTGGCCTGTTCGGCTTCACACTGTCCTATGATGAGTTTGCCAGAACCCTGATGACCTCTGGCACCTACAACACCCTGCCGCTCGAGATTTATGGCATGACTACCAACGTGACCACGCCGGTCCTCTATGCGCTCGGCGCCGTCACCACCTTCTTCTCTCTTATCGTCATTGGCGCCACGCTCGGCATCATCGTCGCCATGAACCGTCGTCGTCTGAAAGGCTGAACCTCAGATCATGCGCATTCTCGTCGTCAATCCCAACACTACCCAGTCGATGACCCGAACGATCGAGGCGGCGGCAAAAGCCGTAGCCTCTGCCTCGACAGAGGTCATAGCCGTGACCTCTTCGATGGGGCCGGTCTCGATCGAGGGCTATTACGACGAGGTCTTTGCCATTCCCGGCCTTCTGCTGGAGATTGCCAAGGCCGAGAAGAATGGCGCGCAGGCAGCGGTGATTGCCTGCTTCGACGATACGGGGCTCGATGCGGCACGCGCGCTTGCGACCATTCCCATCATCGGCATCTGTGAGGCAGCCGTCGCAACCGCGGCCTTTATCGCCCAACGTTTCACGGTCGTCACCACCATGGAGCGCTCCCGCCTGCCGCTCGAACATCTCGTGCATCGCTATGGCATGGCGGCGCGGGCAAAGGTGCGTGCGGCTGACATTCCGGTTCTTTCATTGGAAGACCCGACTTCGGATGCCCTGCCGCGGCTACGTGCCCAGATCTCATCTGCCCTCAATGAGGACAAGGCGGAAGCCATCGTTTTAGGTTGCGCCGGCATGGCGGAACTGGCGGCGGAGCTTTCGCACGAGTTTGGCGTTCCTGTCATCGATGGCGTGTCGGCGGCGATTAAACACGCCGAGACGCTGATCTCTCTCAAGCTAACCACGGCAAAGCGCGGAGCCTATGCGGCCCCTGTCGAAAAGCGCTATCTTGGATTGATGGAGGCGTTTTCGCCTGCCCAGATGGCGGCAGGCTGAAGCGCTGTCGATCCTTTTGGGCACAGTCGCGCTCTGCCTATTGGAATTTGCGGATAGTGCCTGCAGAAGCAGATTTTGCGGTCTGGAGCTATGATTCAAACGTCTCGGTCCTGCCACAATTCATTCAGCGCCCGTTCAGCCTGCTGACGCTATTTTCTTAACCATCAGATAACAACTGGCGGGTAACCGCCGTTTTGGTGGAAAATGAACATGGCTTCGATTGCAGCTAAATCTCTTCTGGCGCTTGCGGTCTCTGCAACCGTTCTGGCACCCTTGAATACGGCATCTGCCGGCGACTGGCGTCACAGAAATCGCGATGCCGCCATCATCGGTGGCGTTCTTGGTCTTGCCGCAGGTGTAGCCGTCGGCTCTGCCATGTCGCAGCCGCGTTATGAGGAAGAGCCGGTCTATGTCGAGCCGCCTCCGGTTCGTCGTTACCAGACCTATCAGCCGAGCTACAGCTACGACGATCCGGATTATCGCGAGTATCGTCCCGCACCGCGCCCGGTCTACCGTGCCCAACCGGTTTACGAGCCTCAGCCTGTTTACAGACAGCGTCAGGTTTATCGCACAATCGAGCCGTGGTCGCAGTCCTGGTATAACTATTGCTCACAGCGTTACCGCAGCTTCAACCCGAACAGCGGGACCTATATCGGCAACGATGGCAACAGCCACTTCTGCGTAGCGGGATAACCGCTACAGTCTTGATTTCGAACAGTTAAGCCGCTCGGAGTGCCCTCACCTGGGGACGTAATCCGAGCGGTTTATGTTATGGCGCTGTAGCTTGTCGTAAAAGGTCTTGCGCGCAATTCCGAGCGCCGCAATGGTCTCGGCCACATCGCCTTGATGCTTCTCCAGAGTCTCCCGAATAATATCCGCTTCCTGGCGATCCATCCGTTCGCCGAGCGTCGCCGTTACATCATCTCGCGGCAAAGGCGTAGAGGCAGCTGCCTGACCGCCCTCGAGACCAAGGACCACACGCTCGGCAAAATGGCCGAGTTCACGCACATTGCCGGGCCATTGATGTTCGTTCAGATGGCGAGAAACGGAGGCGCTGATCTGCGGCACAGGAATGCCGAAGCGGCTGGAGGCCTTGCCGACGAAATGGGAGAAGAGGAGCGGTATGTCCGCTCGGCGTTCGCGCAGTGGCGGGATAGACAGCGTCACCACATTCAAACGGTAATAGAGATCCTCGCGAAAATCCTTGCGCTGCTCGGCATCACCCAGATCCACCTTGGCTGCGGCCACGACTCGGATGTCGACGGAACGTTCCTCGTTCGAGCCGACCGGGGAAACCTCGCGCATTTCCAGCACGCGCAGCATCTTCACTTGGAGAGCAGGCGGCATGCTTTCGATCTCGTCGAGGAACAGCGTGCCGCCGCTGGAATATTCGATGCGACCGATACGTTTCTTCTGCGCGCCGGTGAATGCACCTACCTCATGGCCGAACAACTCGCTTTCGATCACAGTCTCCGGCAAGGCGCCGCAGTTCAGCGCGACGAAGTTTCCCTGTGACCGCTTCTTGCTCCAGCGGTGAAGCGCCGTAGCAACCACTTCCTTGCCGCTTCCGGTTTCGCCCGCCACCAAAACATCCACATCCGTATCGGCGATGTGGCGCAACGTGTTGCGAAGCCGCTCCATGGCCGGGGTCTGGCCAATGAGCGGCATGTCATCGATCGAGTGCTCAGCCGCCCGCTTCAGCGCTCGGTTCTCCATCACCAGCTTGCGCTTTTCCAGTGCGCGGCGCACGCTTTCCACCATGCGCTCGGCGGGAAAGGGCTTGGAGATAAAATCATAAGCGCCATTCTGAAGCGCGCTGACCGCCATCGGCACATCGCCGTGGCCGGTAATCAGGATAACGGGCAAATCCGCATCGATCTTCCGGACATGTTCGAAAAACTGCAAGCCATCCATGCCGGGCATGCGCACGTCTGTCACGATCACGCCGTCGAAGTTTTCGTCCAGAGCGTCAAGTGCGAGTTCTGCTTTGGGGAAGGGCATGACCGTCATGCCTTCGAGTTCCAGCGTCTGCCGCATCGCCTTGCGAAGCTGCGAGTCATCATCCACCAGATAGACTGTTCCCATCACCGTCATGTCATGTCCGCTTCAAATAAACTGAAAAACACGTGCCACTTTTGCCGGTATCGACCTCGATCCGTCCGCCATAATCCGACGCGATGTCGCTGGAGATAACGAGACCAAGGCCGAGGCCGCCTTCCTTCGAGGTGTTGAAGGGCGAGAAGAGCTGTTCAAGAATAGGCGCCGCGATGCCTGGCCCGTTGTCGCGAACCTTCAGCACCACATCATCCTTTTCCTCCTCGACCCTCACATCAACGCGTCCATCATTTTTCTCCTCGACGGCTTCGAGCGCGTTCTGCAAGAGATTGATGACGATCTGCTCCAGCCGAATGCGGCTTCCCATAACCTTGACGCCTTCATCGGGCAGATCAAGATCGAGAATATCCATGCGGCCGGAGAAGCGGCTTCGCAGCAAGATCACAGCGCCTTCGACAACCAGACGAATGCTGACAGGTTCCGCCGCGGTCCTTCCCTTGCGCGCGAGGATTTTGAGATCGCTGGTGATGACGCCGATACGCTCTGTCAGGCTCGCGATGTTTTCCAGGTTCTCATCTGCCTCCTCACTACGCTTCCGTTTCAAAAGCACCCGCGCATTGTCGGCATAGGCGCGAATGGTCGCCACAGGCTGATTGATCTCATGCGCGACGCCCGCGGCCACCTGTCCAAGGATCGAGAGCCGGTTAGCCTTGACCAGATCATGCTGAACGCTTTGCAGTTCCTTGCCCGTCTGTTCATGGCGCAGAATTTCTGCCTGAAGTTTGTCGCGCGCCATGGTCAGATCGACGGTCCGCTCTTGAACACGGCGTTCCAGTTCTGCACGGTCCCGTTCTGCAGCGGCCTGCGCCTGCTCCGCCTTTAACCGGCGCCGAAGCCAGATTGCCGAGAGGGCAAAAAGGGGCATGAGTGCGGCAAGAGCCACGGTCCGGCTTTCGCGGATTGCGGCATTCGTTGTCGGCGTGACGGGCTGAAGATAGTGCAATGACCATCTGGTCGTCGGAACGGGAAGTTCGAGACGAAGATACTCGCCCTTCAGCGTGGGCGGAGAGTTCACCTCCACCAGCGCCACATCCGGACCGAGTTGCGAGCGAAGTCGCACCGGCATCGGAGAAAGCGCCTCCTCGCCGAACTGAAGACTGGCGGAAATCATCCGCCGTTTGTCTTCATCGATCGAGGCCACAGTCTTGAACCGCCATTCGGGAATGCTGGTCATCAGCACCACGCCGTTGGAATCGACGATATAGACGGGACGCCCGCCAATGTTCCAGTCGCTCTCAAGTCGGTTGAATTCAACCTTGGCGATGACGACGCCGAGCGGCTTTCCATCTGCGCCATCGACCCGCCTTGATATATAGAGCCCCGGCCGGCGGCTGACATTGCCGAGCGCGTAATGCTCCGCCATGCCGGCATCCATCGCCCGTCGGAAATAGTCACGGAAGGCATAATTGGAGCCGACGAAGCTCTCCGAGGTGCGCCAGTTGCTGGATGCTATTGTGACGCCGCTCGCATCCGTCACATAGATGACCGAGGCCTGCGTGCCCTCGATCAGTCCTTCCAGCTTTTCATCCAGCCGCTGGATGGCAGCGCCGCCATTTTCGAGCGCCTCGGTGATATCTCGGTCGCGGGAAAGCACGAGCGGCAAAACGCGCGGGCGCTCCAGGGCCACGTTCAGCAACGCCGTTTTCAATTCAGCGTCGGTGGTGGCATCGGCAATCAACCGCTTGGTGGCCTGGACACGACCGAGCTTATCGGCCGCGACAAACGCGCCAAAGGCGATGATGAGCCACATCAGTGCGAAGGCCATCCAGCGGAAGCGGGTGCTATTGACGAATACTGACATTGATCGCTCGAAATACCATGACTTCACTGTGCGGAATTCCACACAAAAGACAAGAGATGGCGAGCGGGAAAATGCACACTCAAAAAGAGTTCCGGCATCCTCGGAAAATAAAGATGATTTATAACAATACCTTATCCGCACTCAAGCAAACTGGCACGCTATTTGCTCATGTAGTTTCGAACGGCAGAGGGCCGGGCGAAACGTAAAGGCAAACCCGGGAGGCCGTCAGGGCAGGGTTAAGCTGAGGAGGAACTACAATGATTGACAGCACAGCTGTGGCTGAAAGCCACGCCAAACTGCCGTTTTACCGGCACCTTTATTTCCAGGTCATCGTCGCTATCGCCGCAGGTATCGCACTCGGTCACTTTTACCCGGCTATTGGCGAACAGCTGAAGCCGCTCGGTGATGGCTTCATCCGTCTGGTCAAGATGATCATCGCACCCGTGATCTTCCTCACAGTCGCAACCGGCATCGCCGGCATGAACGACATGAAGAAGGTCGGTCGCGTTGCTGGCAAGGCGATGATCTACTTCCTGACCTTTTCCACGCTGGCGCTCATCGTCGGCATGATCGTTGCCAACGTCGTTCAGCCGGGTGCTGGCATGAATATCGATCCGTCCACGCTGGACGGCAAGGCCGTTGCCACCTATGCCGCCAAGGCGCATGAGCAGTCCATTACCGGCTTCCTGATGAACATCATCCCGACGACGATCGTCGGCGCTTTCGCAGAGGGCGATATTCTTCAGGTTCTGTTCTTCTCCGTCCTGTTCGGCATTTCGCTTGGCGTCGTCGGAGAGCGTGGTAAGCCAGTCGTCGATTTCATGCACGCCCTGATGTATCCGATCTTCAAGCTGGTCGCGATCCTGATGAAGGCCGCCCCGATCGGCGCGTTTGGCGCCATGGCGTTTACCATCGGTAAATATGGCATTTCATCGGTTACCAATCTCGCGATGCTGATCGGCACCTTCTATTTCACGTCGCTCGTCTTCGTTCTCGTCATTCTGGGTGCCGTCTGCCGTTATAACGGCTTCTCCATCCTGGCACTGATCCGCTACATCAAGGAAGAACTGCTGCTGGTTCTCGGCACCTCTTCTTCGGAAGCCGCTCTTCCGGGCCTGATGAGCAAGATGGAACGAGCAGGCTGCAAGCGCTCCGTCGTCGGTCTCGTCATTCCAACCGGCTATTCCTTCAACCTCGATGGCACGAACATCTACATGACGCTCGCTGCCCTCTTCATCGCACAGGCAACCGGTATCCACCTGTCCTTCGGTGAGCAGGTTCTGCTATTGCTCGTTGCTATGTTGAGCTCCAAGGGCGCTGCAGGCATCACCGGTGCGGGCTTCATTACGCTGGCTGCCACGCTCTCGGTCGTACCGTCCGTGCCGGTCGCCGGCATGGCGCTGATCCTCGGCATCGACCGTTTCATGTCGGAGTGCCGCGCACTCACCAACTTCGTCGGCAATGCCGTCGCAACCATCGTTGTGGCACGCTGGGAAGGCGAGCTGGATCAGGAGCAACTGGCCGCGGCGTTGAGAGGCGACGAGCCGAAAATGCTTCCAGACGTTCCGGCAACGGTCGTTCCGGCAGAGTAAGCCACATCATTGACGCACGTCATGCAGAGGCCCGCTTCGCTCCATCGAGGCGGGCCTCTTCTTTTATGGCCAAAGGTCGGTCATGATGGGTCCATCCAATCCTCACCGGCGCTCGATCATGAAAAATCTGTTTCTGTCCTGGCAATTCTGGGCGCTTCTTTCAGCGGGCTTTGCCGCGTTGACTGCCATCTTTACGAAGATCGGCATCGAAAACGTCAATTCCGATTTCGCCACCTTCATCCGAACCATCGTCATTCTCCTGGCGGCGGCGCTGATGCTCTACATCACCGGAAACTGGCAGAGCCCGGCGACGGTCACGCCACGCACGTGGCTTTTCCTTATTCTCTCGGGGCTTGCAACCGGCGCATCCTGGATCTGCTATTTCCGTGCGCTGAAGATTGGCGATGCGGCGCGTGTTGCGCCGATCGACAAGCTCAGCGTCGTCTTTGTCGCAGTGTTTGCGGTCCTCTTTCTCGGCGAACGGCTTTCTCTTCCGAACTGGCTCGGTGTGATCCTGATCGCCTGCGGAGCGGTTCTTGTCGCCTATCGGGGCTAGCCGACTGGACGTTTCATCTGCGACCAAGGCGGCATTTCCATTTATCGAATAAGGCTTTAAGACTGTTCGGCGAATGCGACAGGGAGGTCTCATGCGTTCAGTCCTTAAAGAACTGGAAAGCCGCCGCGCCGAAGCTCGTCTTGGCGGCGGGCAAAAACGCGTCGATACGCAGCACGCCAAAGGCAAGTTGACTGCCCGCGAGCGCCTCGACGTCCTGCTCGATGAAGGCTCCTTCGAAGAATACGACATGTATGTCACCCACCGGGCGGTTGACTTCGGCATGGCGGAACAGAAGGTGGCTGGCGATGGCGTTGTGACTGGCTGGGGAACGATCAACGGACGGCAGGTCTATGTCTTCTCTCAAGACTTCACCGTGCTCGGCGGCTCGCTATCGGAAACCCATGCGCAAAAGATTTGCAAGATCATGGACATGGCGGTGCGGGTCGGCGCACCCGTCATCGGCCTCAACGATTCCGGTGGCGCACGTATTCAGGAAGGCGTGTCCTCGCTTGCAGGTTACGCGGAGGTCTTCCGCCGCAATGCCGAAGTCTCTGGCGTCGTTCCACAGATCTCCGTCATCATGGGCCCTTGCGCCGGCGGTGCGGTCTATTCGCCCGCCATGACCGACTTCATCTTCATGGTGCGCGATACCTCCTACATGTTCGTGACCGGTCCGGACGTTGTGAAGACCGTCACCAACGAGATCGTCACCGCCGAAGAGCTGGGTGGCGCCACCACCCACACCAAAAAATCCTCCGTTGCCGATGGCGCCTATGAGAACGATATCGAGGCACTTGAAGCGGTGCGGGCGCTCTTCGATTTCCTCCCTACGAACAACCGGGAGAAGCCGCCAACCCGACCGTTCCATGACGATCCTGCCCGGCTTGAGGCTAGGCTCGACACACTGATCCCTGACAGTTCCAACAAGCCCTATGACATGAAGGAGCTGATCCACGCGATTGCGGATGAGGGCGATTTCTTCGAGTTGCAGGAGGCCTTTGCCAAAAACATCATCACCGGCTTTATCCGCCTTGAAGGAGAGACGGTCGGCGTCGTCGCCAATCAGCCCATGGTGCTGGCCGGATGCCTTGATATCGACAGCTCCCGCAAGGCGGCGAAGTTCGTGCGCTTCTGCGACGCCTTCAATATTCCGATCCTGACCTTGGTGGATGTGCCAGGTTTCCTGCCCGGCGTCGCGCAGGAATATGGCGGCGTCATCAAGCATGGGGCCAAGCTGCTCTTTGCTTATTCGGAAGCGACCGTGCCGATGGTGACGCTAATCACCCGCAAGGCCTATGGCGGCGCTTACGATGTGATGGCGTCGAAACATATCGGCGCCGACGTCAATTACGCTTGGCCAACGGCGGAGATTGCCGTCATGGGCGCCAAGGGTGCGGCTGAGATTCTTTACCGTTCCGAACTGTCCGACCCCGACAAGATCGCGGAACGGACGCGCGAATATGAAAAGCGCTTCGCCAACCCCTTCGTCGCTGCCGAACGCGGCTTCATCGATGAAGTGATCATGCCGCATTCATCGCGGCGCCGCATCGCCCGCGCTTTTGCGTCCCTGCGCAACAAGCAGGTGACGACGCATTGGAAGAAACACAATACGATTCCGTTGTGAGGATGAAGCCTATGTTCAAGAAAATCCTCATTGCCAATCGCGGCGAAATCGCCTGCCGCGTCATTCGCACCGCTAAGAAGTTGGGCATCGTAACAGTCGCAGTTTATTCCGATGCGGATGCCAATGCGCTGCATGTACGCGAGGCTGACGAGGCCGTGCATATCGGCCCGGCCCCGTCCAACAAGTCCTATATCGTCATCGACAAGATCCTCGAGGCCATTCGCAAAACGGGTGCTGACGCGGTGCATCCGGGCTATGGCTTCCTCTCTGAGAATCCGGCTTTCGCAGCGGCTCTGGAAAAGGAAGGCGTTGCCTTCATTGGCCCGCCGGTCAAAGCCATCGAAGCGATGGGCGACAAGATCACCTCCAAGAAGCTCGCAGCCGAGGCGGGGGTCTCGACCGTTCCCGGGCATATGGGATTGATCGAGACTGCGGATGAGGCCGTCCGCATTGCATCCGAGATCGGCTATCCCGTGATGATCAAGGCATCGGCCGGCGGCGGCGGCAAGGGTATGCGGATCGCCTGGAATGACAGCGAGGCCCGCGAGGGCTTCCAGTCATCACGCAACGAAGCAAAAGCATTCTTCGGCGACGATCGGATTTTCATCGAAAAATTCGTCACACAACCGCGTCACATCGAAATTCAGGTTCTCGGCGACCAGCACGGCACTGTGCTTTATCTCGGTGAGCGGGAATGCTCCATTCAACGCCGAAATCAGAAGGTGATCGAAGAGGCTCCCTCTCCTTTTCTCGACGAGGCAACGCGCAAAGCGATGGGCGAGCAGGCTGTCGCACTTGCCAAAGCGGTCGGTTATTTCTCTGCCGGTACGGTGGAATTCATCGTCGACGGCGACCGCAACTTCTACTTCCTGGAAATGAACACCCGGCTTCAGGTGGAGCACCCTGTGACCGAACTCGTAACCGGCATCGATCTGGTAGAGCAGATGATCCGGGTCGCAGCGGGCGAAAAGCTGTCTCTCTCTCAAGCGGACATCAAGCTCAATGGTTGGGCCATCGAAAGCCGACTTTATGCGGAAGATCCTTATCGCAACTTTCTGCCCTCTATCGGTCGGTTAACCCGCTACCGCCCACCGGAAGAGGGCCGAAAGGAGGATGGTACGATCCTTCGCAATGATACCGGCGTTTTCGAGGGTGGCGAAATCTCGATGTATTACGATCCTATGATCGCCAAGCTCTGTAGCTGGGGCGAGACGCGGCTCTCTGCCATCGATGCCATGGGGGAGGCGCTGGATCGGTTTGAGGTAGAGGGCATCGGGCACAATCTTCCCTTTCTCTCCGCGGTCATGCAGCATCCTCGTTTCCGTTCGGGCAATCTGACGACAGGCTTCATCGCAGAGGAGTTTCCAGATGGTTTTTCCGGAGTGGAGCTCGAAACGGAAGCCTATGAGAACCTCGCAGCCATTGCTGCGCTCATTCACCACCAAGTACAGAGCCGCGCAGCGCAGATCTCCGGCACCATCGGCAATCATCGGCGCGTCGTAGGCCAAGACTGGGTGGTTCAACTCGGTAAAACCGAGCACCGGATTTCCGTTGATCTCGAGGGCGATCATACCGTGACTCAAGTCGAGGGCGGCAAGAGGCTGGCTGTCGAAACGGACTGGCTGCCGGGCCGTAGCCTTGGGACTTTCCGGCTCGGCGATGCGGTTTTGGCGGTAAAGGTCGATCTGTCGCCATCCTCCATCCGATTACGTTGGCATGGCGTGGATGTCATCGCCCGCGTGCGCAGCCCCCGCGTCGCCGCGCTTGCGCGTCTCATGCCCCAGAAGCTGCCGCCAGACACATCGAAGATGCTGCTTTGCCCCATGCCCGGCGTCATTACATCGATTTCGGTCGCGGAGGGTGACGCGATTGAAGCCGGACAGGCGCTTGCGACGGTGGAAGCCATGAAGATGGAAAACATCCTGCGGGCAGAGCGCAAGGGGCGGGTCGTGAAGGTGGCGGTGAAGGCTGGCGACAGCCTTGCCGTCGATGAGGTGATCCTGGAATTCGAGTGAGCCTATTTGAGGATTGAGAAATTCCGCTTCCCTGTCACGCCTTTTCTGGAATAGATATTCCAATCCAGGAGAGACGATTTCATTTTTGGGGGAGTGAAACGAGATGCAGGATCTTGCCGCACCGGCAACGGTGAAGGAGTTTGAGGAAAGACTCGTTGAGGTGGCGCCGAAACTGCCGAAGAGATTGCGGCAGTGCGCGGACTATGTGGCAGCCAATACCGACCGCATCGCCGTTTCCACTGTAGCCGAGATGGCCGATGCCGCCGGTGTCCAGCCCTCTGCCTTCATGCGTTTTTGCCAGATTCTCGGTTTCTCCGGTTTTTCGGAGATGCAGCGGCTGTTCAAGGAAAGCTATTCCGGTCGCTGGCCGGATTACGACACGCGGCTCACGAACCTGCGCGACAAGGGAGAAGACAGCGGCGGTCGGCTTCTGGCGGAATTCGTCGAGGCCGGGCGTGCATCGCTGGAAAACCTGCTGAAAACCGTCGATCAGGCTGCTTTCGAGACCGCGATCCAGGTGCTGGCTGGCGCACAAATGATCCATATCGTCGGTTTGCGTCGCTCCTTTCCTGTCGCAAGCTATCTTGCCTACGCGTTTGAGAAAATGCAGGTGCCCTCCATGCTGCATGCCTCCGTCGGCCAGTTGCAGAGCGCAAGCGCAATCCGTCAGGGCGATGTCGTCCTCGCCATCACCTTTGCGCCCTATTCCGCAGAGACGATCGATATTGTTTCCTCAAGTCGTGCCCGCAAGATACCAGTGGTGGCGATCACCGATACCGCAGTCAATCCGCTGCGCCAATTCGATGCCACAGTGCTGACTGTGTCAGAGGTCGATTTCGGTGCATTCCGTTCTCTGTCGGCGACCCTCTGCATTGCGATTGCGCTTGCAGTGGGTGTGGGAACACACAGACAAAATTGAATATTCGTGTTGAAAATAGAAAAAATAGAATTTATGATCCAAATATGAATTAGGGAGAAGAGCGACGGGCGTCCAGTTCCGTCCTTTGTAGCGCATCACGGCGCGGAGGAGACAGATCGTGAAGACACTCGATCTCATCACGATTGGCCGCTCGTCGGTCGATCTTTACGGCGCGCAGATTGGCGGACGTCTGGAGGACATGTCGTCCTTCAACAAGTATATCGGTGGCTCGCCCACCAATATCGCGGCAGGCGCTGCACGACTTGGTCTGAAGAGTGCCGTCATCACCCGCGTCGGTGACGAACATATGGGGCGTTTCATTCGCGAACAGCTTGTGCGCGAGGGCGTCGATATTCGCGGCGTACAGACGGACAAGGAGCGTCTGACGGCGCTCGTCATTCTTGGCATCCGCGATCAACAGCAATTTCCCTTGATCTTTTATCGCGAGAATTGCGCTGACATGGCGCTAAGCGAAGACGACATCGATCCGGCCTTTATTGGCGAAGCGGGCTGTGTTTGCGCCACCGGCACGCATCTTTCCCATCCCCGCACCGAAGCAGCTGTTTTGAAGGCGTTACGCCTGGCGAGAGAAAGCGGCGCTAAGACGGCGCTCGATATCGACTACCGCCCGAACCTCTGGGGTGTGGCTGGCCATGGTGACGGTGAAAGCCGTTTTGTAGAATCGGCCAAGGTCACGCAGAAGCTGCAATCCACCCTCAACCTCTTCGACCTCATCGTCGGCACCGAGGAAGAGTTTCACATCGCCGGTGGCTCCACCGATACTCTGGAAGCGCTGCGCGCTGTGCGGGCTGTTTCCAACGCCACGCTCGTCTGCAAGCGCGGACCGATGGGCGCAGTGGTCTTTCCAGGCGACATTCCAGGCAGTCTCGACGATGGCGAAAGCGGCGAAGGCTTCCCCATCGAAGTCTTCAACGTGCTGGGCGCCGGCGATGGCTTCATGGCAGGCCTCTTCCGCGGATGGCTGCGCGGCGAAGACTGGCCAACGACACTCAAATACGCCAATGCCTGCGGCGCTTTCGCCGTGTCGCGTCATGGCTGCACGCCGGCCTATCCAAGCTGGGAAGAGCTGCAATATTTCTTCCGCACGGGCATTCGCAACAAGGCGCTGCGCAAGGACGACGCGCTGGAACAGGTGCATTGGGCCACCAATCGCAAAGGCGACTGGAGCACCATGCGCGTCTTTGCCTTCGACCACCGCATGCAGCTGGAGGCCATCGCAAGGGACGTCGGCGTCGACGACAAAAAGATCGGCTCTTTCAAGGAACTGTGTCTGAAGGCCGCCCATCAGGTTGCCGGTGGGGAGGCTGGTTACGGCATTCTCTGCGACGGACGGCTTGGCCGCGACGCGCTTTATCAGGCGGCAGGTTCGGGCCTGTGGATCGGTCGTCCCGCCGAATGGCCGGGCTCGCGCCCGCTCACGCTCGAGCCGGATCTTGGGCCGGATTGCGGCGGACTGAACGAATGGCCGGCCGAACATGTGGTCAAGGTGCTCTGCTTCTATCATCCGGACGATGACGCCGCGATGCGCGCCGAACAGGAAGAGACAGTCTCGCGTCTCTTCACCGCTGCGCGCCGCAACCGGCTGGAATTTCTGCTGGAGGTGATCCCCTCTAAGGTGGCGCCGATCGATGATAACACGACGGCCCGCATTATAGACCGCTTCTACGAGATTGGCGTCTATCCAGACTGGTGGAAGCTTGAGCCTTTGAAGAGCGTGGAAGCCTGGCGTCAGGCGACCGATGCGGTCAAGCGTCATGACCCTTACGTTCGTGGTATCGTGGTTCTCGGCTTGGAGGCACCGCAGAGCGAGTTGGAGGAGAGTTTCAGGCTGGCGGCAGGTTTCGATCTGGTGAAGGGATTTGCCGTGGGTCGCACGATTTTTGTCGAGGCCGCACGCAACTGGCTTGCGGGCAAGGTGAGCGACGAGGAGGCGGTTGTCGATATGGCAGCCCGTTATGATGCGCTTTGCCAGATTTGGGACAAGGCGCGCGCCGCGCATGTAAAGGGAGAGGCAGCGTGAAGACGGTACGACTGACGGCAGCACAGGCGCTGGTGCGTTATTTGGCAGCCCAGATAAATGAGGATGGCGAGCCTTACATCGCCGGCGTCTGGGCGATCTTCGGCCACGGTAACGTGGCCGGCATGGGCGAGGCGCTTTACGGCATCCGCGAGGAACTGCCGACCTATCGCGGCCAGAACGAGCAATCCATGGCGCATGCGGCGATTGCCTACACCAAGCAACTTGGCCGCCGCCGGACGATGGCGGTGACGTCCTCCATCGGTCCCGGCGCACTGAACATGGTAACGGCTGCCGCCCTTGCGCATGTCAACCGCCTGCCCGTCCTGCTGATCCCCGGCGATGTCTTCGCCAACCGTGGGCCGGATCCGGTGCTTCAGCAGATCGAAGACTTCAACGACGGCACGATCTCGGCCAATGACTGCTTCAAGCCGGTGAGCCGCTATTTCGACCGGATCATGCGCCCCGAACAGCTCCTGACGGCCCTGCCCCGCGCCTTCCGCACCATGACTGACCCCGCCGATTGCGGTCCTGTAACACTCTCTTTCTGCCAGGATGTGCAGGCGGAAGCCTATGATTACCCGGAAACCTTCTTCGACAAAAAGGTCTGGCGCCAGCGCCGCCCCGAGCCCGACAAAGCGGAGCTCGAAGAGGCGATCGCAGCCCTCAAAGCCGCGAAGCACCCGATCATCGTCGCAGGCGGCGGCGTGCATTTTTCCGGCGCGACCGAAACGCTGAAGAGCTTCGCCGAGCGCCACTCCATACCCGTCATCGAGACTCAGGCAGGCAAATCCGCGCTGGCCTGGGATCACGAGATGAATTTCGGTCCCGCTGGTGTGACGGGTGCATCGAGCGCCAATGCGATTGCAGAAAAGGCCGATCTCGTCTTCGGTGTCGGAACCCGTTTTCAGGATTTCACCACCGGCTCCTGGGCGCTGTTCAAGAACCCGGCGCGCAAACTTCTGGCGCTCAACGTGCAGCCTTATGACAGCGCCAAGCACGATGCCATCAGCCTGACGGCCGATGCGAAAGTCGGCCTTGAAAAACTGACCGAAGCCTTGGGAAGCCATCGTTATGCCGAACCGGATGCCAGCCTGAAACAGGACTGGTTCGCCAAGGCCGACGCCGTGACCGCGGCACCGAAGGAGGCCAACAGCCTGCCCACGGACATGCAGGTGATCGGCGCGGTACAGCGCGCTTCGCGCGACAATACCGTCGTCATGTGTGCCGCAGGCACCATGCCTGGAGAGCTGCACCAGTTGTGGAAGGCGAAGCTGCCGCTTTCCTACCACATGGAATATGGCTTCTCCTGCATGGGCTACGAGATTGCCGGTGGCCTCGGCATCAAGATGGCAGAGCCCGAGCGCGACGTGATCGTCATGGTGGGCGATGGCTCCTACATGATGATGAATTCGGAGCTTGCCACTGCCGTTGCCATGGGCGTGAAGATCACTGTCGTCATCACCGACAATCGCGGCTATGGCTGCATCAACCGGCTGCAGATGGGCACCGGCGGGGCGGAGTTCAACAATCTCTACGCCCACACCAACCAGAAGAACCCGATCGCCATCGATTTCACCGCGCATGCAGCCAGCATGGGCGCGGATGCGCACAAGGTCTCGACAATCGCCGAGCTCGAAACAGCACTCGATGCAGCCCGCAGCGCGGATGTTCCGACCGTGATCGTCATTGATACCGATCCCTATCCGACACCGGATGCCGGGGGATACTGGTGGGATGTCGCCGTGCCGGAAGTCTCTGAACGCCATGAAGTCAAACAGGCCCGTGCAGCCTATGAATCCGCACTGAAAGAAAGACGCTGATCATGATTCTTTACGGTACAAACCCCATCGCCTGGAGCAATGACGACGACCGCACGCTCGGCGCCCATATCGGCCTCGAGCAGTGCCTGGACGAAACCTCCAAGATCGGCTTCGACGGCATCGAGAAAGGCCACAAGTTCCCGCAGGAACCGGAAGCCCTCAAGGCGGTGCTGGAGCCCCGCAAGCTGCGCTACGTCTCCGGCTGGCATTCGCTCAACCTTCTGACCAACTCCATCGAAGATGAGATGGCCGCCATGCAGCCCGCCCTCGATCTCCTGAAGGCGATGGGCTCCAAGGTCATCATCGTGTGCGAAACCTCCAACGCCATCCACGGCGAGGATGCAAAGCCGGTTAACGACCGCCCGAAGCTCGCCGACAGTGAATGGAAGCGCTTTGGCGAAGGCGTCGAAGCGCTGGCGAAACATGCGGCCGATCAGGGCGTCGCGCTCGTCTATCACCATCACATGGGCACGATCGTCGAGAGCGAAGACGAGATCGACCGGCTGATGGAGAACACTGGCCCGCATGCCAAGCTGCTGCTCGATACCGGCCATTGCCTTTTTGGTGGCGGCAACCCGGAGCGACTGGCGAAGAAGCATATGGGTCGCGTCGGCCATATCCACGCCAAGAACGTGCGTCCGGTCATTGCCAAGCAGGTTCGCGACGAAAGCCTCTCCTTCCTCGAAGGCGTGCGCCGTGGCGTCTTCACCGTTCCTGGCGATAGCGAGGGCGGCGTCGATTTCCTTCCCGTTCTCAAGATTGCCGCAGAGCATGGCTATAGCGGCTGGCTGGTAATCGAGGCGGAGCAGGATCCGGATGTCCGCAATCCTTTCGAGTATCAGAGCCTCGGCCTGAAATCGTTGCGCGCCTTCGCCCGCGAAGCCGGCCTGGACAAAGGCTGAAAAGAAAGGTCAAGACATGGCAGATCTGCTGCGCAAACCCACCGGCACATCCGGCAAAGTTCATGAGATCACGCCGGAAAGCGCCAATTGGGGCTATGTCGGCTTCGGGCTCTACCATCTGAAGCCTGGCGAAACTGCAACCGAACAAACTGGCGAGACGGAGGTGATTCTCGTCCTCGTCGAGGGCAAGGCGGAAATCTCGTCGGAAGACAAACATTTCGGCGAACTCGGCGACCGCATGAATGTCTTCGAGCGCAAGCCGCCGCATTGCGTCTATATCCCGGCGGGCTCTTCCTGGACCGTTACGGCAACCACCGACTGCACGCTTGGTGTGTGCACCGCACCGGCAAAGCCCGGTCGTGAAGCGCAAGTCATTGGACCGGCGGGAATTACTCTGGCTGAGCGCGGCAAGGGCGGCAACATGCGTTACATCTTCCCGATTGCCATGGAAGATCGCGACGTTGCCGATAGCCTGCTGGTGACAGAAGTCTTCACCCCATCCGGTCACTGGTCGTCCTATCCGCCGCACCGGCACGACGAGGACAACTATCCGGAAATGACCTATCTGGAGGAGACCTACTACCACCGCCTCAATCCGGAGCAGGGCTTCGGCTTCCAGCGCGTCTTCACCGAAGATGGCTCGCTGGACGAGACCATGGCCGTCTCAAGCGGCGATGTGGTGCTGGTACCGAAGGGGCATCACCCCTGCGGCTCTCCCTATGGCTATGAGATGTACTATCTCAACGTCATGGCTGGCCCGATGCGCAAATGGCGTTTCCAGAACCACCCGGATCACGACTGGATTTTCAAACGCGACAATCCTTGATCCTTGCATATCCTCATCCGTCGATTCTTGGGAGGGAATCATGAAGAGCCTAGGCATTGGACTGATTGGCACTGGCTACATGGGCAAGTGCCATGCACTCGCATGGAATAACGTGACCAGTGTCTTCGGCGATGTGCCTCGTCCGCGCCTGGTCACGCTGGCTGAGGTGAACAACGAACTTGCCGCAAGAAAGGCAGAAGAGTTCGGATTTGCCAAGTCCACCGGCAATTGGCATGATCTCCTCGATGATCCGGAAATCGACGTCATTTCGGTGACGACGCCCAACGCTTTTCATCCGGAAATGGCGATCGCAGCACTCGAAGCGGGTAAGCATGTCTGGTGCGAAAAGCCGATGGCACCGGCTTTCAAAGACGCTCTAAACATGCGTGATGCTGCTCGCCGTTCCGGCCGCGTGGCAGTGCTGGGCTACAACTACATTCAAAATCCCGTCATCCGCCACATTCGCAAGCTGCTTGCAGAAGACACTATCGGCGAGGTCAACCACATCCGCCTCGAGATGGACGAAGACTTCATGGCCGATCCTCAGGCACTCTTCTACTGGAAGAGCGAAGCCTCTTCAGGCTACGGTGCGCTCGACGATTTCGGCGTTCATCCATTGTCCTTGATCTTCAACCTCTTCGGTCATGTGAGCAGGGTCATTGCCGACATGAAGAAGCCGTACCCAACTAGGCCGTTGAAAGACGGAACCGCGCGCGAGGTGGAAAACCACGATCTGGCGAGCGTGCTCTTCACGCTCGAAAGCGGAATTTCCGGTGTCTTGATGACCAATCGCGCCGCCTGGGGGCGCAAGGGACGGATCGCGGTTCAGATTTACGGCTCGAAGGGTTCGATTCTTTACGATCAGGAACGGATGAACGAGTTCCAACTCTACACCATCGATGGCCGGGCTGAAGAGCAGGGTTTCCGCACGATCCTGACTGCGCCGCACCACCGCCCCTATGACCGCTTCATTCCAGCACCCGGTCACGGTCTGGGCTTCAACGACCTGAAAGTCATAGAATGCCGGGAGCTGATAGCAGCGACGGATGGCCAGGAGGCGAATATCATCACCTTCGAGCAGGGCGTCGGCATCGAGCGAAGTGTGCATGCCATGGCGCAGTCCTTCAAAGACAAGCGCTGGATCGAAACGAGCGAAATCGGCGCCTGAAAACCGAACCTCCTCCCCAATAGCAAACGCCCGCTCCTTCTCGAAGCGGGCGTTTCTTTTAGAACTTGGGCTGGATCTGTGCTGGCATCGGCAAGCGTTAGCAGCGACAGAGACCGTGTTCGTGCGAACTCACAGATCAGCGCGTCGTATATGCGGCTGCAAGACAGATAAGGTTGTCGGGCCATCGTCTATCTTGCAGCTGAAGCCTACGCTGGATGAGTCGCCGAACGCCTCAGATCGTGCCGTTGAGATCGGCGGAAAGTGTCTGCAATTCCTTCCCGCCAGCCATCAAATTTTGGACTTCCTCCATCGAAATCTCCGACTTTCCGAATGTGCCGAGCGTCTGTCCGCGGTTGAGAACGGTGAACCGGCTCCCCACCGCATAAGCATGTCTGACATTGTGCGTGATGAAGATGACGGCCAAGCCCTTTTGCTGGACCTGATTGATGTATTTCAGCACCATCGAGGTCTGCGCGACACCAAGCGCCGACGTCGGCTCGTCGAGGATCAGCACCTTTGCGCCGAAATAAACCGCGCGGGCAATCGCCACGCATTGCCGCTCGCCGCCAGAAAGCGTTCCGACCGCCTGGTTCGGATCACGGATGTCGATACCGATCTTGCGCATCTCATCGCGCGTGACCTCGTTGCAATGCTTCATATCGATGTAACGGAACGGCCAGACGCCGCGCACCGGTTCTCGCCCCATGAAGAAGTTGCGCGTGACCGACATCAGCGGGATCATGGCAAGATCCTGGAAGACGGTGGCAATGCCGGCATCAAGCGCATCGCGTGGTGCCGTGAAATCCACTGGTCGGCCTTCGACCAGGAATTCGCCGCTGGTCGGGCGAACCGCACCGGAAAGCATCTTGATCAGGGTGGATTTACCGGCACCATTGTCGCCCAGAAGACAAAGGACTTCGCCAGCCGATACGGTCATCGAGACGCCGTTGAGTGCAATTATGGAACCGTAATGCTTGACGATGTTGCGAACGTCGATGATCGGGGTTTGTAGGGACTCTATCATGGTTCAACGCTCCCCTGTCACACGCCGACGAATGAAATTGTTGAAGAGGACGGCCAGCAGCAGCATCGAGCCAAGGAACACCTGAAACCAATCCGAATCGAACTGGGTATAGGTGAGACCGATGGAAACCATGCCGAAGATGACCGCGCCGAAGAAGGCGCCGATGGCTGAGCCATAACCGCCGGTCAACAAACAGCCGCCGATGACCGCAGCGATGATCGCTTCGAACTCCTTCTGAAAGCCGCGTCGCGCATCCGTGGAGCCTGCATCCAGAACAGTGATAATGGCAACAAGTGCGGCTGCACAGGCCGTCAGAGCGAAGAGGCTGGTCTTGACGCGATTGACCGGAACACCCGAATTGCGGGCAGCATTCGGATCACCACCAGCGGCAAAAATCCAGTTTCCGGTTCTGGTCCGCAGCAATACCCAAGTCGCGACTATAGCAATCGCAACGAACCAAATCACCGATACGGGCACACCCGTGACCTTTGGAAGGCCGTTGTCGAATGTCTCGATGATGCCTTTCTGGCCTAGCCAGAGAAACAGTCCTTCGAAAGCCTGACCCGAAAAGATCTTGAGAAGCGGGCTCCCCTCCACCGCAGAGCTGATCCCACGCAGCTGCGTCGAACCGCCGGTTGCCCATTTGAGGCCGACGAGCGTGAGCCCGCGCAGAATGAAGAGGAAGGCGAGCGTGACGATGAAGGATGGCAACCGCGTGCGGATGACGATCTGGCCGTTTATGGCGCCAACAATGCCAGAAAAGAGGAATGTCAGCAGAATGGCGATGGAGAGCGGCTGGTCATAATTCGTCACAAGAACGCCGAAGATAAGACCGGCGAAGGCGACCATGGAGCCGATGGAGAGATCGAACTCGCCGCCAATCATCAAGAGTGCTGCGGCAATCGCGAGAATGCCAAGCTGCGACGCCGGTGCAAGGATTGTCATTGCTCCGGCAAGCGTGAACATCGACCGGTCGGCGGTCATGAAGAAGAAGACCATGACCAGGATCAGACCGGCAACGGCACCGAGCTCAGGGCGCCGCATGATTTGAGTGATGACGCCTACCTTGCGCAAACGTTCATCTGCTGACGCCGCAGCAGGGACCGGAGGCTTCGCGCCTGCCGGATTGTTCTGTTCGAGACTGGCCATTGTTCCTCCCCGTCCATCTCATGACTTGCCCGCTTTCGGCCTCCCCGATCTCTCGGGGAGGATATGAAAAGAGGTCAGAGATTTCCGCTTAGCGGATGCCCTTTGCAGACAGTTCGACGACCTGCGCTGCCTTGTCCTTGGTAATGAGGTTTGGACCGGAGGGAACGTTGCCACCGGGGATCAGGCCGTACTTAGCGTAGTTGGCGAGGAAGACGACCGGCAGATAGCCCTGCAGGAATTGCTGCTGGTCGATCGCGAAATCGGCCTTGCCTTCAGAGACGGCCTTGAGGAAGTCCGCCGAAAGGTCGAAGGTCGCGACGTGGATCTTGCCGGTTTTACCGACATCGTTGACGGCGGCGACCGACGGCTCACCCGCAGTGCCTGCTCCAAGCGCCATGATCGTGTCGATCGCACTGTCAGAACTCAGAGATGCCTTCACCTTGGCGCGAATTTCGGTGGGGTCGTTGCTGACGGGAACAACGGTGCTGGAGCCACCAAAGCCATCCGCAAAGCCCTTGCAACGAAGGTCAAGCGAGACGTTGCCAACTTCCTGGTTGACGCAGATACCCTTTTTTCCGCCGAGTTGCTTCAGCTTCTCGCCTGCGGCCTTACCGGCCGAATACTCATCCTGACCGACATGGAGAAGCGCACCGAGCTCCTTGGACACATCCGAGCCCGAATTGATGGAAATTACCGGAATGCCAGCGGCGACGGCTTTCTTGATTGCCGGAGCGAGAGCAGAGGCGTCTGGAATGGAGACGATGAGGCCGGCCGGCTTCTGGTTGACCGCCGCGTCGATCAACTGGCTCATGGCCACCATGTCGAAGGTTTCAGGCGCGCGGTAATCGACCGTGATGTTCATGTCTTTGGCTGCAGCGGTCACACCATTCTTGACGACGGACCAGAAAGGATCATTTGCCTGACCGTGTGTCACCGCAACGAGCTTCACATCCGCCGCAACAGCACCCGATGCGAATCCGGCAGCCGCACCAAGAAGCGCAGCCCCCGCCAAGAGAGCTTTGAATCCGAATTTCATGTCTTCCTCCCGATGAAAAACATCTCCACGTCGTGGAGCGTGAAATGTTCAGGCGATGGCGCCCTCACAACCCAAACGCAACTCCTCTTACGCTTGGGTGAACGGGGTCGAGCCTAGCGCAGCCCCGACGAAAATCAAGCGATAATTCCATCATAATATTTTTTAGAATAAAAATTCTGACGATGTTGTATGTAGGGCAGAAGACAAAGAGCCATGACTTTCTCCCTGCTGACGTCACGCAAGGTCCTTCGCCACGATATGATCAACGTGCATGACCCTTCTCAAAGTCCACGTATCTAGTTGAATGTATGGTGCGTGATGGAACGTGGCCGCTGCAGCAGAAGACCGTGACGCAAGGTGGCTCCGATCTTACGGTCCGCAGCTTTTGGTGCGGTCCTGCGAGCAAGAAGAACGGCAACAAACTGAGCCTTGGCCGCTATCAACAGGCGCGCTCACACTCCCAACGGAAGTGTGAGCTTTACGTTGAAAAAACCGATCAGCCGATCTGAACTGGTCTGCCGGTCTGCCAGCTTTCTGTGGCGGCATCGGCCAGCTTTTGGGCTTGGAGACCATCGAAGCCGCTCGGGCGCGGCGAGGTGTTACCAGCATCTACGGCGTCGATGAACGTGTTGATCTCGTTGGCATAGGCTTGGGCGTAGCGCTCGATGAAGAAGTTCTGCACCGGATCCCCGGCAATGCCGTTGGCATTCCACAATTCGACGCTGGAGTTCTGGATGTTGCGCGCCGAAAGCATGCCGGTCGAGCCATGCACTTCGATGCGCTGGTCATAGCCGTATGTGGCGCGGCGGGAATTGGTGATGACAGCGATCCGCCCCGATGCCGTCTGCATCTGCACGGCTGCGGTATCAACGTCACCCTCTTCGCCAATCGCCTTGTCCACCAGAGCGGAGCCGAGCGCATTGACGACCACGAACTCTTCTCCCATCAGGTAGCGAGCCATATCGAAATCATGAATCATCATGTCGCGGAAAAGACCGCCTGACGATTTCACATAGCTTGCCGGTGGCGGATTGGGATCGCGGCTAATGATCGTCACGATCTCGATCTCGCCGACATCGCCATTGCGCAGGCGCTTTTCGACAGTCGCAAAGTTCGGGTCGAAGCGGCGGTTGAAGCCGATCATCAGTGTCGACTTGTTCTTCTCTACCACATCCAGGCACTGGTTGATGCGGTCGACCGAGAGCGACACCGGCTTTTCGCAGAGAATGTGCTTGCCGGCCTTGGCCGCAGCTTCGATGAGATCGGCATGGCTGGGAGTGGGGGTTGCGATCAACACGGCATCGACATCCGAGGCGGCGATAATATCCTCAACAGAAGCAACCCTAGCGCCCGTCTGCTGCGCCAGTTGCTCAGCCGCCGCAGGAAAGGCATCCGCAACATAGGAAAGTTTCGCCTTGGGATTGGCGGCAATCGTTGCCGCATGCACTTTACCAATACGGCCTGCGCCCAGCACACCGAACCTGATCATCTTATTTGCTCCACGCTAGATTCCTCCTCGGGCCTGCTCCACCGCAGGAGTAGGCCGCAGTCCTGTCACCGCCCGATCTCTCGCTGATGACGATGAGCAGACCCTATCTCAACAGGCAATGAAATCAAAGAGAAATTCCATTATATAGAACGATGAAATATTTGTTCCGTTTCAGATATATCGCGCCCTCGCCGCCTCGGGCAGACACAATTGTTGGAACCCAGTTGATCGAACATTGTTAGGCGGGCCGCAAGCCCCATCGAAAAACATTTACAGGCGGCGAGCGGGAGGAAAACACAATGAACAACGACACCGTATTGATGCCCCACGAACGCGGCTGGGCCGTTTTGCGCAATGGCATGCTGACAAAGGTTTACCCCAGTCGACACCTTGCATTGCAGAAGCTTCAAGACGAAACCGCACGACGCGCGCGCCACGGTCAGAAAGATCATTCCGCTCACGTCAAGCCAGGCGGAAGCAGGCAGGAGCAGCCTTCTCACAGAGGCGGCCAAGCGTAACCCATACGATCATGTTCACCAACACATGCACGGCGGAGGGGTGCAAATTTCTCCGCTCCGGATTTCGTCACATGGTCAAACAGACCAACCCTTGCTGCTGACGTCAATAGACGCCCGCCTGTTGGGTTCTAGGTTTGATATGTGTGGCTCATGCCGCATTTAGAACTTTTGCTCCGCTCGAACGTTCCACCGATGCTGACACATCTGCGCTGATCTCAATGAACGCGCAAAGAGAGGATGCAGAAAGATGGATGATCCGGAAAAGCTTGGACAACAGAACCAGCTGGTCGCATTTCTGCCGGACGACGTTCGGGCCGAATTGCTGAAACGCTCCACCATCGCCGATTTGATGGCCGGTGACACGTTCATAAAAGCCGGACAACGGATCGACAAAGTCTTCTTTATATGCAGCGGCATTGCGTCGGTCCTCGTCTCCTCGCGATCCGGCAAGGTGACGGAGTCCGGAATTGTGGGACGGGAGGGGTTCGTTCCCTCTGGAGCACTTGTCGATGCGGAAACCAGCTTCACCGACGTGATCATGCAGGTTTCAGGACAGGCGCTGGTCCTGGATATTGGCGCCGTCCAGGCTATGCGCAACAAGCATCGGATTCTGGAACAGCTCATGACATGCGCATCGCATGCGTTGAAGACCCAAATCGAGTGTACGCTACTGTCCAACACAACGCAGACGGTGAGCCAGCGGCTGGCCCGCTGGGTCCTGGTTTGCCACGACCGCGTCGACGGCAATCAGCTTCACCTCACACATGAGTTTCTGTCGCTGATGCTCGCCGTGAGAAGACCGAGCGTTACGGATGCCCTGCATTTCCTCGAAGGAAGGGGCTTTATCCGTTCCGAAAGAGCAAAGATCATCATCCGTAACCGCCACGCACTCGAAGACTATGCCGGGGATATTTACGGGCTGGCGGAACAGGAGCGAGACAGGATCTTTGCAAGATTTCGCGCGTCAGCAGTTTTGCGTCCATCCGCCGACGAAACGCGTTCAACCGGATGAAGGCGGGAGCCGCTCCTATGAAGCGGCTCCGAACCCTCTCAATTAACGGGAAGCGGTGCGGATCATGCGGCAGAGTTTCACCAGATCTGCCTCATAGCCACCATTCATAATGTCGACGCAACGTTTTGCCAGCCGTAGCTGCTCGGTGCGCGACATCTCGTTATAGGCTCTTATGACGCCCTTGCTCGGAAATGAAGGGTTGGAACCAGGATTGGTGGCACCTGGTCCGGTCCCAACGCCAACGTCCACACCAACGCCTTTCGTGCCGCCGACATTGACATTGGCATTCACGTTGAGGCCACGACTACCGCCGACCGACGCGTCGACGTCGACATTGGTCAGACTACCTCCTCCCAATGTCGCGCTGGTGTTGGCATTGATGCCTTTGCTGCCACCAACCGAGGCATTCACGTCCGCGCCAAGGCCACCTCCCGATCGGCCTCCAACGCTTGCTCCAGCATTGACGCCGCCACTTCCGCCAATGGACGCGCCGGCACTCAAGCCTCCGCTGCCATTACCGCCGACGCTGGCGCTTACTCCTCCCACACTGACATCCAGGGCATGCGCATTCATAGGAAGCGCCAGACAGGCGCTCACAAACAAAACATTGCTTAGTCTTGTCATGATTCTTCTCTCCTCACACACGATACTCACTCCATATCAGCATCTAAGATGCCATTTTAGAGTGTATATTAGAGGATTATAATTTGAAATATTCTTACGTGCATAATGTCTAATATATGGCGCGAGAAACGGTCACATTGGTGTGATATCGACAGACTGTATCAAATTGAAACAAGTACAGAGGGCTTTTGGAAAGAAATGTGGTATTAAGATACTTGCTTCTCTAGTATCTCTGCCATGAGACGATTGTATTCAGTCTCTGCTCGACCATATGACCCACCGGCTTCGATTTCCAAACCCTGCCGATTGATAATCGTAATCTGGCCTCTGGAAGCTCGTATCAGTCCTTTTCCTTCAAGAATGTGAAGCGCAACTGTCACGCCAGGACGCCGGACGCCAAGAACAACGGCGAGGAATTCATGTGTCATGGCGACCGTTGCTCCGTCGATCCGGTCGTGAAGCATCAGCAACCAACGCGCGAGTCTCTTATCCAGTCTGGATAAACCGTTGGCGATGACGGTGGATGCAGTCTGAACAAGCAATGTGTGAATGTACGTCAGGAAAATGTCACGGATCGTATCGCTCGAACGCATGGCATCGACCACGGCGGCCGAAGGCAGAGCGATTCCGTAGCCGCTAACTTGAACCAGGGTGCGATGCGCGGTCCGGGCGTTGCCCAGGATGACGGCTGAGCCGGTCATTCCCTCCCTGCCGGTCAACCCGACCTCGATGCTTTTACCATTGGACAGATGTCCGATAATGGAGGCTAGACCTGTCTCGAAAAAGATGACCCGTTCTATCGTGACGTCGGGTCGCTCTATCACCTCGTGAACGTCGAACTTAACGACCCGCATGGCTGGCCGCAGAATCTCGAAATCGGCCGGACTGAGCGATCTCAATAGTTTATTGCGCACGGCGTGCTGATCAGTATCCATTTGAAGTCTTCATTCCCTTCGATCGTCCAGCGGACGTTTGAGGGAAACTAAACACTTGAAAACTTTGAGCAATGCACTGTCATATATCGTACAAAGGTCAGCCCGCCATTGGTGGCATAATACCGCATGGTTTGACCCCCCTAAACCCCGCGCCTCATGCCTCTCCAGAATGAGTCGAGAGCCATTGATGAAGCCGACGGCGAAGCGCAACTTGCGTGGATGATCACACTCCTGTCGCGTTTCGCCACAGCAGTAGTCAGTCTTGATGCACGGGGCCTGGTGGTGCGGAGTAGGACGTACGCCCTATGGCGGGTAGCGGCATCCGCGGTGGTTCTAAAACGCCAGATCGCGTCGCAATACTTCTCGGGCGCGACTGACACGGCTCTTTATCGTGCCTATGCGGCAACCGCACAGGTCAGCGGCATCCGCGTAGCTCGTACCGTCGGCAATCAGAAGCAAAGCCTTTTTCTGATCGACATCCAGATCGCCAATGGCGCGCATGACCTGTTGATGTTGTAGCCGCCACTCTTGACCGGGAGGGGTCGAGATGGTGGCTTCGATGCCAGCCGGTAAGCCGACCTGCTCTCGCTGGGCGACCTTGTAGCGCGTACAGAAGGTATTTCGCAGGATGGTAAAGAGCCATGACTTCAACGCCGTTCCCGGCGTGAAGCGGTGGACGGCGCGAAGGGCTCTCAAGATCGTCTCCTGAACGAGATCGTCCACTTCTTCTTCGGCACGGACGAAGCGGCGTGCAAAGGCCGATAGCGCGGGGGTTAGATTGGCGATGCCCATCCTAAGATCCGCAAGCTGTTGTTCTCTCATGGCCACGTCGGTTGTGGCGCTGGCGTCTACCTTGTCCATATTCCCCTCCGTTGATGTAAGGGAAATGTCCTGATCCACGCTTTGTTGCCGTACGCCAGCGTACATACTCTAGTTGAATGAGTTAAATCTAATAGAACATAAGGGGAATAAAGCAGTTCGGGAAAGAACCGAAGGCATTTTCGCGACTGACCTGTAACACTGTCTCAAACAGCTAGACCGAGCGCCGTCTTCTGCCTTCCATTGCCGCCAATGCTGCACCGATAAGGATCAGAGGAAGCGCCGTCACAAAGGTGCTGGAGAGCGGTGAGTTGAAGATCAGCAGGTCGGCAAGCACCGGCCAGAGGATTGCGAGATATTCGAAGGGCGCAAGCAACGATGCCTCAGCGTGCCGGAAAGCCAATGTCATGGCGATGTGAGCGAAGCCACCGAAGAGGCCCGAAAGGACAAGAAGCACCAATTGTGCGTGGTCGGGCATGACCCAGCCGAATGGCAAGGTGAAAAGACCGCCGATCATCGATGCAATCACGAAATAGAAGGCGATCGCGCCGGGATTTTCCGTTTTGCTGAGACTCCGAACCATAATCAGGGCGAAAGACGTCAGCACGCCCATTAAAAGGCCGAGGATGTAACCCCACAAACGCGCGTCATCCATGACGCCATGACCGATCTCAGGCCATACCAATGTCACGACGCCGGCGAGCCCGAAAACCACGCCCCCGACACGCCATTTTGTCAGCCGCTCGGAGAGAAGCACGACACCGGCAATGCTGGTAAATGTCGGCGAGAGGTAGGTGAGAAGCGTCGCCTCAGCCAGGGGCAGCCGGGCAATGGAAGCGAAGGATGCAAACATCGCAGCCGCACCGAGGCTGGAGCGCAACAGATGACCTGCTGGACGTCTCGTGGCGAGACCTCGCGGAAATTCGTTGCGCCACCACAGAAAGATGACGAGCGGAATGAGCGCGAAGGCCGACCGAAAGAAAACGATCTCACCGACAGGGATGAGCCCGGATGTGGCCTTGATGCAGATCGACATGGCTGCGAAGAGGAAACCCGAGAGAACCCGAAGTCCAATGCCAAGCGTCTGATTTTCGCTCATTGTTTTCAAAAACAGTCCTCTGTGCCAAGAGCCTCAGAAATCTGCCCGCTGGCACATGTTGCAGAATGGAGTCCTAGCGGACGAAATGAATGTGAGGCCTTTCGCAGTGACGTGAGATCTCGACAAACGCCTCGACTGAAAAGACCTCTTTCAAAAACTCTTGCGTCAGTACCTGTTCGGGTTCTCCGGATGCAACCACCTGACCGGATTGTAAGACAAGCAACTGGTCGCAATACATGGCGGCGTGGTTGAGATCATGCAGCGCAATAATGCTGGTGACCGACAGTTCTGACACAAGTCGGAGAAGACTGATCTGGTGGTGGACATCCAGATGGTTGGTCGGCTCGTCGAGAATGAGTTCTTTGGGCGCCTGCGCCAAGGCGCGGGCGAGATGGGCGCGCTGCTTCTCACCGCCGGAAAGGTTCTGCCAGGCATCGTTACGCTTGGCGGCCATTTCTGTGCGTTCGAGCGCATGATCGACCGCAGCGTCGTCCTCATGCGTCCAGGCAGAAAACATCGATCTGTGCGGAAAGCGCCCGAGCTTCACGACGTCGATGACTCTCAGATTCACATTCGTAGTGGCGTGCTGTTCGATGAAGGCAATACGCTGCGCCAGACTTTTGCGCCGAAGGGTCTTGATGTCCTTGCCATCCAGCAGCACACGACCGGAGTGCGGTTGCTTCAAACCGCTGAGCAAGCGCAGGAGGGACGTCTTGCCAGAACCGTTCGGTCCGAGAAGACCGAGGACCTTGCCCGGCTCCACTGTCAGGGAAACGCCGTTGACGATCGTCTTCGTTCCAACCTTCCAGACCAGATTATCCGCAGTGATACTCATGACGCGCGTTGCAGCCTGTAGAGAATGACGGAAAAGAACGGCACACCCACAAGCGCTGTCACAACGCCGATGGGCAGAACCTGCTGTGGCACCAGCGTGCGTGAAGCAATATCGGCCAGAACCATAAAAATTGCGCCCGTAATGGCACAGGCTGGTAGCAACCGCGCATGCAGAGGACCCACAACGAAACGTGCGGCATGCGGAACCACAAGGCCGACGAAGCCGATGGTTCCAACCATGCTGACGATGGTGGCGGTGATCACAGCGGTCAGCGCGAACAGGATGAGACGCGTGCGTCCAACGCTGACACCGAGCGAAGCTGCCGCCTCATCACCGAAGGCAAAGGCATCCAGCACGCGGGCATAAAACAGACAGCAGACGAGGCCGAGACCGACAACGATGGAAACGAGGCCGACATCCGGCCACCGCACGCCGCCAAAGCTGCCGAGAAGCCAGAACATGACATCGCGCGCCTGCTGCGCGTTGCCGGATGTGGTCACCACATAGGATGTCGCGGCATTGAAGAGCTGCGCGGCAGCAACACCGGCCAGAATCGTTCTATCAGCACCGCCGCGTGCGCCATTCGACAAAAGAGCCACAAGAAAGAAAGCGGCGAAAGCGCCGGCGAAAGCGCCAGCGGAAAGTGAAACCGCTCCCGCACCGAGCCCCAGGATGACCACTGCCACCGCCCCTGTCGAGGCACCGGCGGAAATGCCAAGCACATAGGGTTCAGCCAGTGGGTTGCGCAGCATCGCTTGCATGATCGCTCCGCATATGGCGAGACCCGCGCCACAAAAGACCGCGACCAGCGCGCGGCTCAGCCTGTATTCCCAGATTACCGCCTCTTGAATGCGGCTAATTTCCACTGAGGTCCAACCGAGCTTGTTGGTGATGGCGGCATAGGTGGTTGAAAGCGGGATCGGTAGATCGCCAATCCCGACACTGATACCGACCACGAAGGCAATCGTCACGAAGCAGGCGAGATAGAGCGCTGCGGAGGCTATGAAACGCCGCATCGCTTTTCCCCGCTGATCGTGTGCCGCCAACGAACTCACTTGAGGCCGAGAGTCTTCAATTGCTGAGCGATCTGCTCGGCACCGTAGATCGTCTGGACGCTCGGGTTCATGGCCTGCGCCGGCATGATGACGAGCGCCTTGTTCTTGACGGCATTCATCTGGCTGGTAGCCGGATCGGTGTTTAGGAACTTGATCTTGGCCTCTGCCTTGTCGAGTTCCCAGCGATTGCGATCAACCTGCGTCACCACGATGACATCAGGATTGGCCGCGATGATCGTTTCCCAGCCAATAGCAGGAGATTCGGTTTCGGTCGTGATGGCGTTCGTGCCGCCGAGCAAATCGGCAATGTATCCTGAAGGGCTGTTCTTACCTCCGAGATAAGCGTCGGCCGAGGGCGACGGGCTGGAGAACCAGAAGACGTAAGACAGCTTCTTGCCGTCTTTCGGCGCATCGGCGCGCAGCGCCGCTTCGCGCTTCTTCAGATCTGCAATAACGGCCTGGCCTTTGTCTGCCACGTCGAAAATCTGCGAGAGGTCGTCGATTTCCTTGTAAAGAGTGTCCATGTTCCACAGCTTCGCGCGATTGCCGTAACCGGACTTGTCCTTGGAAACATCATCCAGTGCGCACATGCTGGGGGAGAGATAGGTCGAGATACCGAGCTTATCGAAATCCTCGCGCTTTGCCACTTTGCTGGTGGGACCGACGAGCGTCGGCAAAGCGGCGGTAACGAAGTCCGGGTTCTGCGCCAGAATGGATTCGAAAGTCGGAAATTCAACGGTCAGAACTTTTACCTTGGCATTTGCTTCGGCAACCTGCGGCAGGACCTTGTTCGGCCAGAAAGCTGTGCCGACCATCTTGTCCTGGAGACCCAGAAGCAGCATGATTTCCGCGCTGTTCTGTCCAAGCGCAACGGCGCGTTCAGGCGCCTTGTTGAAGGTGACGGTCGCGCCGCAATTTTCGATCGTCAGGGGATAGGTCGTGGGAGCAGCTATCGAGGAGGTGGCTGCAAGACTGGCCAATGCGCAAAATCCAACGGTCGCAAAAAGACGCTTCATCATCATCAAAAATCCTTTTGAGGGCGGCAAATGCCGCGAATGTATGCGCCTATAATCACCTCTGCCCGCACAAAACAAGACCTTTTACTTCATATTTTTGCGAAGCCGTACTTCCAGACCTAAAATGCGCAAGCGCGTGCAGTCTGCACGACGGTCGGCAGACGGGACAATCTCAATTTCGCTCTATCTACAGCTCGCCAATCAGACGCGGAGATAAATAGGGCGCGTGTCATACCCTCTAAAGCCGAATGCCTGATTTGCCTCAAGACGGCGCGTCGCTAGCTGCGGAGGATCGCAGCGATCATGATGGCAGCAAAGGTGAGGAACATGACGCTACCGACGATGATGGTGATCAATGCTTGGGTGGATATGTAAGTCCCTGCAACGCCGCCAAGTACACGCGGCCATGGGCTCGTGCCTTGCCCCTGCGCCATCGCATAGCCACAGGAAGGACAAGCAAAGGCCTTGTCGGATACTTTGCCCTCGCATTCCGGGCAGACGGTGAGTGCCATATCAATCTTCTCCGATCACGAACTCGACGCGGCGGTTCTTCTGCCGGCCTTCAGGATTATCCGCGCCTTGCGCAGTCTGGTTTGGCGCGACGGGAAAGCGCTCCCCCTTCCCTTCCGTCACCATGGACGATGTGACGCCATTTTTCGACAGCCAGCTCTTGACCGAAGCAGCCCTGCGTTTTGACAGTTTGTCATTATAATCATCGCTGCCTTTGGAATCCGTATGGCCGACGATCAGGACTTTCTTCGGCTCCATTGCGACCAGTGTCTCGGACAATTGTGAGAGCACGCGTCTCGCATCTGGCCTGATATCCGACTTGTCAAAATCGAAAAGAACGTCCGCCGGCAGGTTGACGATGATATGCTTGCCTTCTTGTCGCGCGCCAAGTGCCGTAAGGCTGTTCTCGGTTTTCAGACGCGTCTCTTCATCCATCGGCTTCAAATCGAAGGACGAGGCCTCGCTGGAAAACGAACCCGAGCTCTCCTGGCTTTTCTCGATGAAATGCGAGGCCGGAAAGTCGATTTCACGAAAGCTCGACGGTTGCTCGCCAAAGGGCGCGGCATTCGTGGTCACCTGATAATCTGCGGCGTTCACGGGTGAGGCGAGAAGAAGCCCGACCAGCGCAAGCGCTCTCATTGCTTGAGGTCCAATGGGATGGTGACACCTGGGCCGCTGCGATCATCGCCGCTATTGCCGGGATTGAAAACGAGAGACACCTTCTCGACATTGACGGGGATGGTGCCAGGGAAGATGATATCCCCCTCCATCGTCTTACCATTGGCAATCCGCATCCACCGATTGTCGGGGATTTGGCGCATGTGCAGACGTTCCTGCTCGCCCTCCCCCCAGGCGAGATAGGCGTTTTCACTATCATTCATATTAACGAAGTTAGTGCCGGGATTATCGAAGCTTGCCAGAAGGCGGATTTTGGTGGCATCGGGACCGATAAAGACGGACTTGACCTGAACCGTCAGGCCGACCGGCACACTGACCTGGCCTCCAGTGATGGTGATGTTGCGTTCCTGCGCCTGCGCGATACCCGCAATAGACAAGGCAAGCGTGAGTGACACGATCCGAAGCATATGCTCTCCTCAAAATCCCCTACAGCGCCGAGCCTCCAGCTAAATGCGCACAGGAAGCAGTGGCTCGTGTGAGAACATAGGCGTCAAAATGGCAATAATGTGCCGCGCAACCTGAAGAGGTGCAGCTTCTTCATCTAAGATATTGAAGCATTGGCGGCGGCATCCTGGCGCCGCCGCGCCTTGTTTCATCAACGCGCCTGCGTCCACTCCGGCAGCCAGTCGCGGTGTGCGACGAGAAGATCGTCGACCAGCGACCATATCTGATCGAGGTCAAGTTCGGCCGCCGTGTGTGGGTCCATCATGGCGGCGTGGTAAATGTGCTCACGGTTCTCGCTCATCATCGCCCGCACCGTCAGTTCCTGGACGTTGATGTTGGTGCGCATCAGCGCCGTCAATTGCGGCGGCAACTCGCCAATGAAGGTTGGCTGCACGCCGTTATGATCGACCAGGCAGGGCACTTCCGCCGCGCAGTTATATGGCAGCGAGGTGATGCAGCCATTGTTGCGCTGGTTGCCATAGATCACCGATGGCTCGCCGGTCCAGACGGAGTTGATGATCGAGGAGGCATATTCCTTCGACTGTTTGACCTCGATCTTGTCCGCCGAGCGATAGGCATCCGCCTCTCCCTTCCAGCGTTCGATCTGCTCGATGCAGCGCTTCGGATATTCATCCAGCGGAATGCCGAATTTCTCGATCAGGTCTTCGCGGCCCTCCTTGATGAAGTAGGGCGTATATTCTGCAAAATGCTCGGAGCTTTCGGTGACGAAGTAACCGAGACGTGTCAGCATCTCGTAGCGCACCTTGTTCGGGCAGCGAGGGTTCCAGCCGGGTTTTGGCGCACGGCCCTCGCGATAGCCACGCACCAGATCAGGATAAAGGTTCTTGTAGCTGCCATCCGGCAGGCGATGTTCAAACTCAAGGAAGAACGCCATGTGGTTGATGCCGGCGGAACGATAGCGGATTTCCTCATAGGGAATATCGAGATCATGCGCCAATTCCATCGCCGTTCCCTGAACGGAGTGGCAGAGACCGACCTGGCGGATCGTCGGATACTTTTCCGCAATCGCCCAGGTGTTGATCGCCATCGGGTTCACATATTGCAGCATGATGGCATTGGGGCAGACGGCCAGCATGTCCTCGCAGATCTTCCACAGATGCGGCACGGTGCGAAGACCGCGCATGATGCCGCCCACGCCGAGCGTATCGGCAATCGTCTGGCGCAGGCCATATTTGCGCGGTATCTCGAAGTCGGTGACCGTGCAGGGCTCATAGCCGCCGATCTGGAAGGCGACGACGACGAAATCCGCATCGGTCAGCGCTGCCCGCTGATCGGTGAAGGTTTCCGCCGTGGCGCTGACGCCGAGCGTCGAGATCAGCTTGTTGACGACGATGGCGCTTTCATCCAGCCGCTGCTGGTTGATGTCCATCAGCGCAATGCGGGCACCGGACAGGGCTGGGCGCTGCAACACGTCGCCAATTATGTTCTTCATGAACACCGTGGACCCTGCCCCGATAAAAGCGATCTTGGGATTTCTTGCCATTTCTCTCTCCAGTCTGGAAATTATGCGATTTCAAACGCGGCCCGGACCAGCCGCTGCGTGTATTCGGTCTTGGGATTGGACAGCACCTCTTCGACGGAGCCCTGCTCCACGATCTGCCCGCGCTGCATCACGATGACGCGGTGGCAAAGAGCGCGCACGACCTTCAGGTCATGCGAGATGAAGAGATAGCTCAATCCCTTTTCGTCCTGCAGCTTGCGCAACAGGTCAATGATCTGTGCCTGCACAGAGAGGTCGAGCGCCGATGTCGGCTCGTCCAGCAGCAGAAACTCGGGCTCAAGCGCGATCGCGCGGGCAATGGCGATGCGCTGCCGCTGACCACCGGAAAACTCATGCGGGAAGCGGTTGATAACATTGTCGGGCAGACCTGCGTCTCTCAGTGCCGTGCGCACCCGATCCAGCCGCTCGGCGCTGGTCGTGCCGATGTTGTTGACGACCAGCCCCTCCCCGATGATCTGGCCAACCGTCATGCGCGGATTGAGCGAGGAGAACGGGTCCTGAAACACCACCTGCATGCGTGAACGCAGCGGGCGCATCCCGTCTCGGTCCTTGTCATGGATCGCCTGCTTGTCGAAGAAGATTTCCCCGCCCTCATTGCTGATCAGCCGCACAAGCGCCTGCCCGAAGGTTGTCTTGCCGGAGCCGGACTCGCCAACGAGCCCAAGCGTTTCATGTCGCCTCAGATCTAGCGACAAGCCGGCGACCGCAACGAGATCGTGAAACACCGGACGGAAAAGACCGCCACTGCGAAGGCCGAAGGACACACGGACATTCTTGCCTTCCAGCAGGATGGGTTGGTTATCCGACAGCGGCTTCGCACGGCCGCGAGGCTCAGAGCCCAAGAGATGTCGCGTGTAGGGATGCTGCGGCGCCTCGAAGAGTGCGGCCGTTGTGTTGTGTTCCTGCAGCAGGCCCTTCTGCATGACATAGACATAATCCGAGAAGCGGCGCACCACAGTCAGGTCATGGGTAATCAAAATCACGGCCATACCGTGCTTGCGCTGCAAGTCGCGCAGAAGATTGAGGATCTGCGCCTGAACCGTGACATCGAGCGCAGTTGTCGGCTCATCGGCTATCAAGAGGTCGGGATTGTTGGCAAGCGCCATGGCAATCATCACACGCTGCCGCTGGCCGCCGGACAGTTGGTGCGGATATTGGTCGATCTTCAATTCGGGATCGGGAATACGCACTTCAGCGAGAAGCGCGATAGCCTGTTTACGTGCTTCAGATTTGCCGACCCTGCGATGTGCGCGGATCGCTTCGGCAATCTGCGTGCCGATCGAATAGAGCGGATTGAGCGAACTCATCGGCTCCTGGAAGATCATCGATATCCGGCTACCACGCAGTAAACGGCGTTTCTCACGCGAATATTTTAAAATCTCTTCGCCGCAAAACTTCACCCGCGTATTGGGATTGACCGTGGCACGCTTGGACAAGAGCCCCATGACCAGACGTGCAGTGACCGATTTTCCCGACCCGGATTCGCCAACGATGGCAATCGTCTCCCCGCGGTATAGCTGGAAGGAAATATCCTGGACGGCCGAGACTTCGCCATGCTCTGTCTTGAAGTTCACGCCGGCATGACGAACATCGAGAAGCGGTTCGTCCGTGTGAAGCGTTGCGTCGAGACGAAGTTCAGGAATGAGGTTTTGTGTCATCGTGATCTCTTTCTCGGGCTCAATAGGGATCGATCGCATCGCGCAGACCATCGCCCAGCGCGTTGAAGGCGAACACGGTGACCAGCACGAAGCCGACGGGCGCGAGAATCCAGGGATAGGAGCCGATGACCGAATAATTGGCCGTATCCTGCAGCATCAGGCCCCAGGAGATCAGCGGCGGCTTCACCGCAAATCCGAGGAAGCCGAGAAAGGATTCAAGAAGAACGATGGTCGGGATGTTCAGCGTCACGGCTACGATCACATGGCTCATCACATTCGGGAAAATGTGCTGGAAGATGATGCGCCGGTCCGTCGCCCCAATGGCGATTGCCGCCTTCACATATTCGATACGGGCTAGCGCCAGCGTCTTGCCCCGCACTTCGCGCGACATCTGCGCCCAACCAAGCGCCGACATGACGATGATTACAAAGCCCAGGAAGACGTTTGTCGGCGCAGTAACCGGAATCAGTGATGTCAGCGCCAGATAAAGCGGCAACTGTGGAAAGGCGAGCACGAGTTCGACGAAGCGCTGTGTCCACGTGTCGAATGCACCGCCAAGATAGCCGGAGACCATGCCGACAGTCGTTCCGATCGCGGTAACGATTGTGACCACGGTCAACGCAATCATCAGCGAAATGCGCGAGCCGTAGATTGCGCGGGAGAGAATGTCGCGGCCCAGCTTGTCCGTGCCAAGAAAATGGACCGGCTTGCCATCGGTAGATCCGAAGAAATGGATCGTGGAAGGAATGAAGCCAAAGAGCTTGTATTCGAAACCGGTGACGAAGAAGCCGAGCATGCGAGGATTGTCGAAATCCGGGCCGCTGATGGGCTGGAACGTAATGGGATCGAGCTTTTCCGAATCGACCATCGGATAGACGCGGGGCATCGCCAGGTTGCCGTCCTTGTCGTGAATGGAGATCGATTCCGGCGGCATGAAGGAATCTTCCGATGCCATCGGATCGACGGGGGCGAAGAAGCCTGCGAAGACCGCCATGATCAGAAGAGTGCAAACCAGCACCAGGCCGAGCATGCCGGTGAAGGAGCGACGGAAGCGACGCCATACCAGGGCCTGGTAGCTTTCGTTACCGGAAGATATGCTCTTTAAGGTCGGCTCGATTGTGGTTTCGGCTGGAACCAACATGGTCACGCTCCTCCCAGTCTGACACGTGGATCAAGGGCTGCCAGCAGCATGTCGGCGATGATGTTACCGATGATCAGCGTCGCGGCCAGCACCAGCATGAAGGTTGCTGTCACATAGACGTCGCCCACATGCATGGAGCCAACGATGGCCGGTCCAACGGTTGGCAGCGCGAAGATGATTGCGACCTCGATTTCGCCGGTCAGCATGTAGGGCAGAACCACACCTTGATACATGATGAGCGGATGCAAGGCGTTTGGCACCGCATGGCGCATGACGACCGCGCTCTCGCGCAAGCCTTTGGCGCGGGCCGTTTCGATGTATTGGGCGTTCAACGTATCGAGCAGATTGCCGCGCATCACGCGCATATTGTAGGCGAGCCCGCCGAACGTCGCGATGGCGACCACCGGCCAGACATGTTTTACCAGGTCGACGAACTTGTCCCAAGACCAGGGCGCTCCGCCGTATCGCGGCGAGAAGAAGTTACCGATTTCGCTGATATTGAAATGGAAGACCAGGAGATAGACCATGATCAGGGCCATCAGGAAGCGCGGAATGGTCATGCCGAGAAAGGCGATGCCGGAAAGGATCGTATCGACCCAACTGTATTGCCTAGTGGCGGCTAGGATGCCGAAGGTGATGCCGAGTATGGACGCGAAGATGTGGCAGACGAGCGCCAGAATCAGCGTTCGTGGCAGGCGCTCGGCGACGATTTCGCCGACGGGCCGATTATAATACATGCTGTAACCGAAATCGCCCTTGGCCACCATGTTCCAGATCCAGTTGAAATACTGGATGACAAGCGGCTTATCGAGACCATGCGCAACGGCGTAGGCCTTCGCCTGAGCATCCGCCTGCTCGAAGGACGCGCCTCCGAGATTCATGAGTTGCAAACGGATATAATCTGCATAGTTGCCGGGCGGCGCCTGGATGATCGCAAATGTCACGATGCTCAGGATCAGAAGCAACGGAATTGCCGACAGGAGGCGGGTAACCAGAAACCTCAACATTCGAACTTCTCCTCGAGGGGACGGTGGCGGTCCAGGGCTATAAGCCGCTAAACCGCCACCATTTGGGTTCCACGCCCCGCCTGATGCTGCGGGACGCGGATCCGGGAGGATCGCTTACTTCTGCGGACCATCGCCGCCAGGCTTGCCAGGCAGCATGTCTTTGAAGAGCTGGTAGTCACCCTGATCGGCCGCAGGCACATAGAGGCGTTCGCGGATGATCGAGTCTTCGGCCCAGTTGAACATGTAGATCGGCGTACCGTTCGGCACGTTCTTGAAACGCTTGTTGATGATCAAAGCACCGGGATACTGCACAAGGCCGACGGTGTTGACATTGGTCGTGGCGATCTTCTGATATTGCTTGATCAGCTCGGCCTGTTCCTTCGGGTCGCTTGAGAGCGTGAACTTGTTGATGGTATCGACAAGCTCCTTTTCAAACGGCATCAGGTCGATCTCATTCTTGTTATTGGCGCGGTGAAAAAAGCTGGTCCGCGGACCGGTGGGAGCCAACTGTGGCGTATTCTGCACCACGGACGCCACTTCGGCTTGAGTGCGGTGAAGCGACCAGTCGAACCTGCCCGAGAAGTTTGCCGCATCGCGATCCTTAGCGGCCTGAGCGTTCAGAACCACCCGAATTCCGAGCTTCTGCATCTGGGCAATAACGCCTTCGGCGAGGCTCTTGTCGGTCGTGTAGTCATTGCTGACCAGCATCGAGATCTCGACATCCTTGCCGCCAGCGGTGCCTGCGGGAAAGTTGACGATGCCATTGCCGTCGGTGTCTTTCAGGCCAGCTGCAGCAAGCTCGTTCTTTGCGCCTTCGAGATCGAAAGGATAGAAGAAGGTCGACTGACGATCGTAGAAGTTCGAGCCGGACAGAATACCGCCTGGATAGGTTGCGACGAAGGGGCCTTTCACGAGCGAATCCCCAAGCTCCTTGCGGTTGGTCGCCATGGTGATGGCTCGACGGAAGTGCTCGTTTCGGTTCAGCTCGCGAATGGCCTGCTGGCGGGCATCCGGATCACCCCAGCCATTGGCGGAGAAGTTCATCTCGATATTGTAACCAATCAGACGCGGTCCGAAAACAAGTCGTGCTGGCGCATCCTTCTGCGCAGACCGCTTCAGCGATTCGACGAAATTTTCCGGCTGTTCCAAGTTTGATATGTCGCCGGAGCCCGCAACGGCCTGGACGTCGCGGTCAGCCCAGGTCGAGAGCTTGTAGTGCGTTTCATCCAGGTAGGGGAGCTGATTGCCCTTCTCGTCCACCTTCCAGTAGTAGGGGTTGCGACGCATGACGATGATGTCGTCAGGGCGATATTCGACCGGTACCCACGCGCCCATGACCGGGAAGTTCATGTAGCTCGGCGGGAACGCGTTCTTGTACTGATCGTAGGTGTTCTTGGAATATTTCGGATGCTGCGGCTTCAGCATATGGGCGGGACCCGGGCAGAAGGTGCCATAAGCCATGTTGTAGATGAACTGCTTCGGGAACGCGTCCTTGAATGTCCATTCGATCGTGTATTTGTCGATGGCTTTCAGCGTCGTTCCAGCGCCGAAGGTTTCCTGCGTGGCGCCGTTCAGCGGCGAAACGTTTGGATCAAGGACGTTGTCGTCCCAGTAGAACATCACGTCGTCGGATGTGAAGTCCTGGCCGTCGGACCACTTGGCACCCTCGATGAGCTTCATCGTCAGCGTGTGACCGTCATTGGACCATTCCCAGCTCTTGGCGAGATTTGGAAGCGGCTGAAGGTCGTCGGCCTTGACCTGGAAGAGCGGGCCGGTGCGCGTCAGGCACTCGAAGAGACCGATATCGATGCCGCCCCAGCCCTGGTTCTGACCTGCCCAATAGTTCCAGCCTTCCGGGCGACCGCCAATGACGTGGCGCAAGGTGTCGCCGTAGACGCCAACACCATCGGGCATGTTTCCGGTCTTGTAGACCATCGGCTCTTTCGGAAGACGATCCTTGACCGGCGGCAGCTTCTTCTGGTCGACGAACTGCTTCGTCACCCAGTCAGGCTCATGATATTCCGGCAGTGCCTTATATTCGAGGATGGCCAAGCCATCCACATATTGCACCTTGGTCTGCGCCGGGAAATTTGGCGGCTGCGGTACGACCGTCAGTTCCGAGGCCATCGCGCCATATGCCAGGGCGGATACGCCAACGAGAAGGGCAGCCGTCTTTGCAAGATATCGGTTAGTCATCCTCACTCCCCATTTTTAACAGCGGCGCGCCGCCATATTTAATCGAAACCGGACCTCCCGCCCGGCTTCACAGACGGCCCCGTTCAGGGCCGCCGAGCCTTTTCCTCGCGATCAGCTCGCCTGCTTGATGGCACGTAATTCTTCGATTGAGCGCACGGCGCGACGCGCAGACCCTTCCCATTCGCGGGTCTTCACGGTTGCATTTTTCAACCGCTCGCGCGCCGCCGGAACAGCATCGGCATATTGCGGCAGCCACTGCGCCTGCGCCACCACCATCTCGTCGACCATCTGCCATACCTCTTCCGGCGTGGAGACAGCTCCGACCAGCGGATCATGCAGGACGGCAAGCTTCAACAGGTCTATATCGCCCGTTACTGCGGCATGGACCGACATGCGTTGCACGTTGATGGACGCCATACAGGTTGCCGCACAGGCTTCCGGCAGGGTGATGCCGGAAACCATGTTGATGCCAAAGCGATCGACGAAGCCTGGCGATTCAATGATCGCATCGGACGGTAGATTGCTGATGACACCATTGTTCTTGACGTTGAAGTGACCGCGATAAACGCGTCCGGTTTCCAGCGCCTCCAGAATATGGCTGGCATGTTCGTTGGAGCGTTTGGCCGGATCGATTGGCTTGTCGGCGGCGGCGAGAAACTGCGGGAACTCGGTTTCGAACCAGTTGCGCGTTTCGGTCGAATAGCGGAGGTAGCCGCCGGTTTCGCCGTGAATCCAGTCCGACATATCGATCCAGCGGGAAATTTCTTCCGGCCGCTTGCGATACCAAGGCAGGTATTCCGACAGGTGGCCATTGCTTTCGGTGGAATAGACGCCGAAACGCTTCAGCACATCGATGCGGAGCTTTTCCTGCTGCGAGAAGACCGGATGGGCTTCGAAGGCGGCAATCAGTTCTTCCTTGCCAATCTTGCGTCCGTTGAGCCGCAGATCGACGAACCAAGTCTGGTGGTTGATGCCGGAGCAGACGTAATCCAGTTCGGAAGGTGACTTCGCACCCAGAACTTCGGCAATCTGTTCGGCGCCATGCTGAACGCCGTGGCAGAGGCCGACGGTATCGACCTTCCCGTATTCGATGGCAGCCCAAGTGTTCATGGCCATTGGATTGGCGTAGTTGAGGAACTTCGCACCCGGCGCGGCGACCTCGCGAATATCGCGGCAGAAATCCAGGATGACTGGAATGTTGCGCTGACCATACAGAATGCCGCCTGCGCAGATCGTATCGCCAACGCACTGGTCAATGCCGTATTTCAGCGGAATGCGGATGTCGTCGGCATAGGCTTCCAGACCGCCGACGCGAACGCAGCTGATGATGTATTTCGCGCCTTCCAGTGCGCGTTTGCGATCCGTATGCGCAGTCACCTTGACGTTCAGGCGATTGGCTTCGACAATCTTGTCCAGAATTGCCTTTATCATATCCAGATTATGTTGACTGACATCGGTAAGTGCTACCTCGATGTCGTGAAATTCCGGAACGCACAGCACATCGGTAAATAGTTTTTTTGTGAAGCCGACGCTTCCAGCACCGATTATAGCAATTTTGAAACTCATAACGCCACCTCTTCCCTGAATTTGAATGGCAAAACTGGCCAAAGAACAGCTGGATTACAAAAACTCCCCATATCTTCCATCACGCTGGAAAATCGAGATTCTTGACCGAACTATCCCGAAAAAATCCTGCTGGCCGTCTCCTCTGCGGGCGATTATGCGTATAAAGATTGGCTAGACCAGAGAAGGATTATGCTTTCATGGGTAATTTTGTGCTGCGAGATTTGATCGATCAAGGCCCGTGCATGCGCACGGTGTCCTTGCCGCGCGGTCGTCAGACGCTGCACACGATGCCGACGAGCAGTGGTTATGAGGTTCGTCGAAATGGCAATTATGACTGGGATGGAAGAAAGCGCGGACAGACGCCGTTTACGGTCCTGCAACACTGTATCAGCGGCGCTGGAAATCTGCGTTATGAAAACCGCCATTACGTCGTCAAGCCAGGCGAAACCCTGCTTGTCCTCGTTCCTCACAATCATCGTTACTGGCTCGATCAGGATAAGGAGTGGGAGTTCTTCTGGATTTCCATGAACGGGGAAGAGGCTCTGCGAATTCATCGCAATATCCTCGCAGTCACTGGGCCGATCCTCAAACTTCAGCCGCAGACGATCAATCACTTGTCAGAATGCTGCTCCCGTTTAGTCAATGGCGCCGAAACACCTGGGGCTGCCTCCGCAGTCGCCTATGAGGCCGCGATGACACTCTATGATGATGTCTTCGGGTCACATGCCTCGTTTGGCGGCGAGTACCGCACCATGCAGCAGGTGCTGAGCTATATCGACGGACACCTTAACGAGCGCTTGTCCGTCAGCGATCTGGCTGCCGTGGCAGGGCTCAGCCGTGCCCATTTCTCACGGATATTCACTGCCAATGAGGGCGTTCCGCCGGCAGAATTCGTGCTGCAGCGGCGCTTGAGGCGGGCTGCGAAGTTGCTGACCACGGCGGCGAACATTCCGATCAAGGAAGTCTCGGTTCTCTGCGGCTTTGATGACCCGAACTATTTTTCGAAGGTTTTCCGCAGGCTTTATGGCACCAACCCGAGCGAATTTCGCACCAGTGGAATGTATCCAAGGGCCGCAAAATGAAAGCGCTCATCGACCGGCGGGCGTATGCCTCATAACCGGTCGGAACAGGTTACTCCAGCCTAAGCCAGCTCCAGCGGTCGCCGCTGGACAAAAATAAAGTCGACGCCAGCTTCATCCGCAACCTGACCGACAGGGAAGCCAGTCAGAAGATCGTGCGATCTGTCAGTTGCTTTCGCGTGATCTCTCTCTCGATTGCGTCACTGAGGGCGTGGAAACCGCCCGTCCGTCCCAGATGCTTACCGATATGGGACGCAACCTCATTCAGGTCTACATCTACTCTCGTCATCTGACAGATATCGACGTTGAGCCAATCATAGACCGGCAGACAGGGCATATGAGGACAGCGCTCGGGTAAAAAAGCTTAGCTGCCGTTTACCGCTCACGCCTCAATTGCGCGGTACCGGGTTTTCGATCGGTCGCGGTGACGGTACAGGCATATCAGCGGCAGCAGCCTCATTTTGCCACGTCGTTACACGGTGAACGATGCCGGGTATTTCATCATTGAGATAACTTGGCTGGCCCGGTAGCCCCATCGGGTACATTGCCTCGCGCGTCGCCTCATACTGCTCGCTCTGCTTGGTACAAAGGCGCAGTCGCATATCTTCCGGCTTGACGTCAGGACGGTTGGCAATGGCTTCGACGCGACCCAAGCTCGGCGACAGGCGCCCTTCAAATCCTTCAGTCAGATACTTTGCCGAACGCTCGTTGCGTTCACGTTCCGTCGTAGCCCCCAGCACCACGACCATCAGGCGGCGGTTGTCGCGCTGGGCCACGCCGACGAAGTTGCGCCCAGAGGCACACAAGAACCCGGTCTTCAAACCGGTCGTGCCGCGATAACGGGTGAGAAGAAGATTGTTGGAAGGAATTTCCTTACCGTTGATCGATACGGCCGAAACCTGAAAGAAGTTCTGAAACTGCGGAAACTGCTGCTCGATCGCCAGACCCAGGATCGCGAGATCACGCGCTGTCGTGTAATTGTTTTTGTCGAACAACCCGTTAGGGTTGGAAAAATGTGTTCCCGTCATGCCCAGACGCCTGGCCGCTTCATTCATCTTTTCCACAAAGGGCGCCTCGCCGTGACCGACTGTCTCCGCGACGGCCATGGCAACGTCATTGGCGGAGGCGACGATCATGGCATAAAGCGCGTCTTCGAGCGTCATGGCCTGGCTTTGGGACAGGCCAGACTCCAAAAATGCCTCGCTGACCGATTTCTTCGTCATAGTGACGGGCGTCGACAGCGTGATGCGCCCCTCACGCAATGCCTCAAAGGTCAAAAAGGCAGTCATCAATTTCGTGGTGGATGCCGGGTACCAGGGAACGCCTGCGTCTTCCTGAGCCAGGACCTCATGGCTATCGGCATCAAGCACAAGCACTGGTGTGGCGCTTGCAGCAAATGGTGCGGCGAGCAACGATACCAATAAGGCGGAGCCAATCAGTCTTTTCATCTTCATGCTTTCCAGTGGTCATCCAAAGACGGCTCCCTTATCAGCTAAACGGCCGGGATGCCACATAAGCAGGGGTAACGAGAGCGTAACCTGCTATGCAAGAAAGCGACAACTGATTTCTGGATAATTTGGAGCGGGCGAAGGGATTTGAACCCTCGACCCCAACCTTGGCAAGGTTGTGCTCTACCCCTGAGCTACACCCGCTCGAATATCCGACGGTTCGGGGTAGATCGCTGAACCGTGGGCGCCGTCTTGCGACAACGAGCGCTATATCGCTCAACCGAGTTTCAAATGCAAGCGATAAATGCAGTTGTCGTTCGATATATTGACTGGGTTTGAATGCCCACGTCAGGCCAAGACATATTGCTCAACGAGCAGAGCGTGTGTCGGTGTGACCTGTAGTGACTTGAGAAATTTGGAGCGGGCGAAGGGATTTGAACCCTCGACCCCAACCTTGGCAAGGTTGTGCTCTACCCCTGAGCTACACCCGCTCAAATATCCGACGGTTCGGGGTAGATCGCTGAACCGCGGGCGCCGTCTTGCGGCGACGGGCGCTATATCGCTCAACAAATTTTCAAATGCAACAGGGAAATGACAAAAACCGGCACGATTTTTTTTGAAATGCTGCAAGCATCGGTAAAAGCTCGTCTTTTCGGTGCTTTGTAGCGCAGTGGATTGCAAAAGAGCACCGGCGGGCCTATGCATTTTCGTCAAGAGCAGGAAAACGAGCAGAGGCACTGAGTGATGGTTGCAGAGAATTCTCCAAAGACGGCGCAGGATCTTTTCAGCTTTCTCGATGGCCTTGGCATTAAACATAGCACCACGCAGCATGCGCCGGTCTTCACCGTCGCTGAATCGGAATCGCTGCGCGATCTTATTCCAGGCGGCCATACCAAGAACCTCTTCGTCAAAGACAAGAAGGATCAGTATTTCGTGCTCACCGTCGAAGAGAACGCGGCGGTAGACCTCAAAACTGTTCACAAGACTATCGGGGCCGCAAGCAAGGTCTCCTTCGGCAAGCCGGAAAAGATGCTGGAGTATCTCGGCGTCATTCCAGGTTCGGTTACCGTGTTCGGCGCCATCAACGACACCGGGCAGCAGGTGACCTTCGTGCTCGACAGCGAATTGATGAAGCATGACCTTATCAACGGTCACCCACTCAGCAACGATGCAACGACGACCGTTGGCCGCGACGATCTTGTGCGCTTTCTGGAGGCGACCAGGCACACGCCGCTGATCTTGAAAGTCACGGAATAAACCACGATCTGTGCGGTATGATCGCACCGGAACGAGATGATATTGGAGACGAGATATGAGCGGAACGGATAACCCTTACGGAGCCTCTCTTGGAGGACATATGACCGCTTCGGCAAATTTCGGCGGTGGCTCATCCGGCTCTCAAGGCTCCCATGTCAAAGATACGACGACGGCGAATTTCTCCAAGGATGTGATGGACGAATCGCGACGGCAGCCAGTCCTGGTGGATTTCTGGGCGCCGTGGTGCGGACCGTGCAAGCAATTGACCCCCGTGCTTGAAAAAGTGGTCAATGAGGCCGGTGGGCGCGTCAAGCTGGTGAAGCTCAACATAGACGACCATCCGACCATTCCGGGTCAATTGGGCATTCAGTCGATTCCAGCCATTGTCGCCTTCGTCGATGGAAGACCCGTCGATGGCTTCATGGGTGCGGTGCCTGAAAGCCAGATCCTGCAATTCATCGAGAAGCTCGCAGGCCCTGCGGGTGATGATCAGAAGGCCGAGATCGAAGCAGCGCTCACAGAGGCGAGGGAATTGCTGGAAGCCCAGGATTACCAGAATGCGGCGCAGTTGTTCGGCGCCGTGATGCAGGCCGACCCCGAGAACGCCGCCGCTGTCGCAGGCATTGCCGAATGCATGATCGCCGTCGGTCAGTACGAGCGCGCGGGCGAACTTTTGTCCTCGTTACCGGAAGAACTCGCCAAAGATGCTGCGGTGCAGGCTGCTTCGAAAAAGCTGGCGCAGTTCGACGAAGCTCGCAAACTTGGTGATCCCAACGCTTTGCAACAGGCACTCCAGCTGAACCCAGATGACCATGCATCGCGATTGAAGCTTGCCAAGATTTTGAATGCCCAGGGTAAGCGTGAAGAGGCCGTCGAGGAACTGCTGACCATTATGCGCAAGGATCGTACATTTGAGGACGATGCGGCACGCAAGCAGCTTGTCGAATTTTTCGAGATATGGGGGTTCAAGGACCCGGCGAGCATTTCCGGCCGCAGGAAACTGTCCTCGATACTCTTTTCCTAACTACGTCTTGCGCTTTAACCAACCGCTCCTCATCTACAGGGGAGCGGGAACGATAAGACACAAGGAAGCCTCCGATGCATGTCGGAAATGCGAGATATCTGAAAGCCAGCGACCTACCTGATACTATTCCTGTTTTTCCCCTGTCCGGTGTTCTGTTATTGCCGGAAGGACATCTGCCGCTGAACATTTTCGAGCCGCGCTATCTGGCGATGTTCGACGCTGCCATTGCGAGCCATAGGCTGATCGGAATGGTTCAACCAGCCCTTCAGTCGCAGGACCCGGGAGCAGACGGCAGCGCATTGAGCCCCATCGGCTGTATCGGGCGCATCACCTCCTTCTCCGAAACCGGCGACGGGCGCTATATCGTTTCGCTTACCGGCGTCTGCCGCTTCAGGCTTATTGATGAGGTGGATAAGGGTTTGCCCTACCGTGTTTTCAAGCAGGCTCCCTTCATTGCAGACCTGTCCGGTGAGGATGGCGAGGGAGACATCGATCGCGCCAATCTCTTACGTGTCTTCCGCAATTTTCTGGAATCGAACCAATTGGAAGCGGATTGGGACAGTGTCGAACGCGCCGGAAATCAGGTGCTGGTCAACTCCCTTTCGATGATGTCTCCATTTGGACCGGCGGAAAAACAAGCGCTGCTCGAAGCGCCCGATCTTAAATCGCGCGCAGATGCGCTGATCGCAATTATGGAAATCGTTCTCGCTCAAGGCGGCATGGACGGCGGGACCGTTTTGCAATGAGCCCTGCGCATGGATGAGAAGCTGAGCAAGGTCGATCCGAAACTCCTTGATCTGCTGGTCTGCCCTCTCACCAAAGGCAGACTGGCCTATGACCGCGAGCACCACGAACTGATCTCCGAAAGCGCCAAGCTTGCATACCCAATTCGCGACGGCGTGCCGATCATGTTGATTTCAGAAGCCCGCAAGATCGAGGACTGACGCTTTCTGCCCGCAGGCGCGGCGTCAGATGACTCATGCCGTCGTTCTCCTTGTTTTAGCGGCTTATACGCATGGCCCCTTCCTGCACTATTTCGGTTTCGGATACCCCGCCAGACACGTAAACGAATAGCGGCTAAGAGGCTGTTTTGGCAGGCGTTTTCATTAGAGGTAATATTCCGAGTGCCCTGCTCTGAGGCCTTATCGTCTTTTCCGTATCGAATAGTCGCGGCCTGGCGGAGGCGAAGATCGCGGCAGGCGATAGCGACTGAGCTGGCGCGAGCGCCAAAGCGATAGACGAGCCGCGGCAGATTATCGGACTTCATCGGGATGTGGCGGAAGGAACTCTCATATTCCCCACGCGTTCGATCGAGGACACATGGCGCTGCCCAAAGATGAGGAGCCTCTAAAATGGAAGACAAAAAAGCACGCGAGACAATTGAAGAAAAAGACACACCGAGCGGGAAGAACAATGATCTCCCGACCGCGGGTCCACACGCCAAAAAGCACCTGACGGATAAAAGCAAGACACCGGGCGCGGGGTCTTTGCCGGAAGAAGACGATAGCGTCAATCCCGGTTCCGGTTGACCGCACCTCTACCTAAAAAAGAGTGCCTCAAGCAGAAGTGCCCTTTTTTCCCAATCACTACCCGGCAACAGTTCGACCTCGTATCGGGCATCATTTTGACGAGCAGCAGCTCACGACTCATGCATGAGTGGTGAGAAATATCTCGTTTTATTTAACCTTTTTTCAGAACTTGCTTGCAAAAGTCGCAACTGAGGAAAACCGAAGTGAAACAAATACATAATTCGAGAAAAGGTTTCATAAACACATGTTCATCGATAGAGTTCTGGCGCGATTCAAAATCCAGACTAAAGTTATCGTCTTCATCGCGCCGTTTATTCTAAGTATTCTCGCAGTCGGTCTTTCAGGTCTTTACACATCCAAGCTGCTTCAAGGGCGCATGGATATCTCGAATACGACCCTGCAATCCTTGACGGGTTTCAAGAACGTTTATGAAAGCATGACCTCTTTTCTTCACAACACAACGGAAGAAACGCGGAAAGGGCTTCACCGCCAAGTTGATGAACAGATTGCCTTTCTCAAAATGACCGGTGATGGCAACGATCCGGCCATCCTCGATGCAATTAGCAGAACCTCCCTTGTCGGTGTCCAGGTGGACGAACTCTGGACCTTTCACCAGAAGGAAGAGGCGCTCCGATCGCAAATGAACGCCGATATGGCAGCCGTAACGAAGGAGCTTTCCGGGCTTCTGGCCAATGCGACCAATATGCGCAGCACGCTGGAAACGGACGAAACCAAAGCGAAAAACATGTTGCGAGAGGCGGACAAGCTCGTTCGCGGCGCGACTTTCATTGCCGCGATGGTCACCGAGTTCAACAAGCGGACCGTACCGGAGGAAAAGATTGCCGTCATACGCGACGCAATCGACCAGCTGGAAGCGACGGCAAAGGCCCTGTCCACAATCGCGGTCGCAGATCAGAAGCTCGTCATCGATCAGATCGCCGACAATGTGAAACAGATCCGCCAGCAAGTGGATATCGGTGTCGTGAATGACGCAACGCTTGGAACGATCGATCAGGCCATCAACATGATGCGCCCCTCAACGATCCGTCTCCAGGGCTTTGCAACCGTCAAGTCTCGTCAGGCAACCGAAATGTTCGGCCAGTTGGATGGCAAGATGGAAGCTGCCGCCAAATTTCTGGATGCAGCGCGCCAGATCGGCGAAGACGCGAAGAACATGCAGCTTGATATGGCAGGCTTTACCGCAGCGCCCACAAAGGATGGATTGGAACGGGTCCGCGATATGGCGTTTCGCCTCAGCGTGTCCGCGGGGACCATGATTTCTGATACGACCATGTCGGAAAGCGCACGCAAAAGCGCGACACGGATCGACGCGCTCTCAGGGCAGCTCGACAAAAATGCCGGCGAGCTGTTGACCATGGTCGACAAGCGCAAAGCTGCTTTTGCCAAGGCAAGCAGTGAGATTGGCCATATCTGGCAACAACTGACTGGATTTGCCGAAGCCCAGCGTCTGGCCGCTGACACAGAGCGCAACAAGGCAAACGGCATTTCGATTTCGGCCATGGTGACTGGCATTCTGGTTGCCATCTTCGCCGGCATCGGTCTGGTGCTGACTTTCAAGGGGCCGATCCTAACCATTGTCAACGCCATGAAACGTCTTGCCACCGGCGACGTGAATGTCGCTGTAAACGGCAATAATCGCCATGACGAAATCGGCGAGATGGCCCGTGCCCTGGAAGTCTTTAAGGAAAATGCGACGCAACGTATGCGGCTTGAAGCCCAGACAGAAGAACAACGAGCTGCTGCAGAGGCGGAGCGGCAGATGAACGATGCCGAGCGTAAAGAGCTCGACCGTCAGATCCAGGTCGCGGTGTCTGCACTCGCAGAGGGACTGAAGCGGCTTTCGGCTGGCGACATCTCCACCATGATCGACACGCCCTTTTCCGGCCATCTAGAGCAATTGCGTCTCGACTTCAACCAGTCCATGCAAAGGCTGCGCCAGACCATTGGCGGCATCCAGGACAATGTCGGAACCATCCAGATCAACGTACAGCAGATGTCGGCCTCAACGCTCGACCTTTCTAGACGTACCGAACGGCAGGCCGCCTCGCTGGAAGAAACCGCTGCGGCAGTGGATGAGCTCAACTCCAATATGCGTAACGCGGTGGAACGCGCCCGCCAGGCAAACGGCATCGTAGACGACACCCGCCGCCATACGGATGATTCCCTGACAATCGTCCAAAGTGCGGTGGCCGCGATGGAGCGGATCGAGGCAGCGTCGCAGACGATCGGCAACATCATCGAGGTCATCGATTCCATCTCCTTCCAGACCAATCTGCTGGCGTTGAATGCAGGCGTGGAGGCCGCGCGCGCTGGAGAGGCCGGCAAGGGCTTTGCCGTCGTGGCACATGAGGTGCGTGAACTGGCGCAACGCTCGGCCTCTGCTGCGAAAGAAATTCGCCAGCTCGTGGCCGTTTCGACGCAGGAAGTCTCGGCGGGCTCCAACCTTGTCAATCAGACGGGTGAAGCCCTGGCAAAAATCGGCGTCCGGATTTCGGAAGTCGCCGATCAGATGCATCAGATCACTCAGTCCACACAGGACCAGGCGGTGGTGCTCCAGCAAATCAACGGCTCCGTTGGAGAGGTAGATGTCCTGACCCAGCAGAATGCGGCCATGGTGGAAGAAACGAGCGCCGCAACGCAGCAACTCAATACCGAGACCGACCAGTTGCTGCAATTGCTGCAGCAGTTCCGCCTGACGAAGGACAGTGCTGCAACCCGTTACGCAGCCTGATTCCAACAGAGCAGGCCTTCTACGACAGGTCCGGTCATTCGGCCGGACCTATGCGTTTGTAGAAGAAGGTCGTGTCGCAGTAACGCCCATCGGGGAAGAGTGCGAAATCGGGGATGCCGCCGACGCGTTGCCAGCCGAAGCGCGGATAGATGGCTTCGGCCTCGCTGCCTGTTGCCGTATCCAGCACGAGAAGCGTCCGACCAAGGCCTGCCGCCTCCGCTTCCACATGCGCCATCAATTGGCGTGACAGACCAAGACCACGGGCTGTTCGATGGATCAGCAGCTTCATCACGTCACCCCGGTGAGGCTGGTTGGGCTTGGTGGCAAGACCCACCTGAACCGTGCCAACCACTTTCCCACCGCGTTCTGCCACCGCATGGAGTGTCGTGCCACGGCCCACCGCTTCTGCAACATCCTGCCAGAAGCTGCACGCGTCGTCCGGCCCGAATGGCAGCATGAAGCCGATAGAGGCTCCGCCATTGACGCAGTCCGACAGGACTTCGCAAAGATCCGGCAGTGCATCGAGTGTCTCCTGGCGGTCTAAAAGCCGGATGTTTATAATATTCTCTTCCATCATATGCGCTTTCTCTGGTCCAGCACGACGGCATAGCGAGTGGGACTACCGGACCGATTGTGAAAAATGTGGCCCTCCCCAACGGGCATGAAGAGGCAGTCACCCGGCTCTAGCCGGTAGGTCTGCTCTCCAAGCGTCATGTGGAGTGCGCCCTCGAACAGCCAGACGTATTGGGTCATGCCCTTGCTGGCCGGGTGGGGTGGGAAGCTGACGCGCGCGGATGCGGGCAACGAAACTTCGACGATATCGACATCCGAGCCAGTACGGGGCGGCGAGATGGCGCGGCGGACATAACCGGTTTCCGGATCTTTCCACGTCGGCTGATCGCTTCTTTTTACCAGCGGTGATGGCGGCGCCTCGCCTTCGGCGAAAAACTGCGACAGAGACAGGCCGAGTGCGGCGCAGATGCGCGCAAGCAATGATGCCGTAGGGCTCGCCTCGCCTCTTTCGATGCGGGATATCATGGCGCGGCTCACGCCGGACGCCGTCGCAAGTCCATCGAGCGTCAGTCCACTTTGCTCTCGCAGAAGCCTGAGCCTTGCGGCGATTACCGGTTCAAGCGGGTCACTTTGATTTTCCATGATAAGAGAATATTCGATCTTATAATGGAGTCAATGGACAAAAATGAAGCCGGGGCGCATCGCGCACTCCGGCTTCCTTACTGTTGATCAGACGCTTGCCCGTTCGACTTGCGGCTGCGCACTCTGCTCATTGAGCCTGACATCGATCCGCTTGCCGGTCTCCTTGTCGAAGAAATGCAGCCTTCCGGGGTTGATGGTGAGCGCGAAGATTTCCGGAAGCTCCAGTTCGGCGGAAAGCGACACCGTCAGCGGCTGATCTCCAACGACGCCATGCACCAGCCGCTGCGAGCCGAGTTCCTCGACATAATCGAGACGGAACGGCAAGGCTGGCTCATCACCATTTGCAATGCGCAAATCTTCCGCCCGTATACCGACCGTGACCGGGCCGGAGGTCGGCGCAACACCATTCAATGACAAGACAGCAGGACCGATCGCCAGACGATCACCATGCAGTTCGCCAGACAGGAGGTTCATGGCTGGCGAGCCAATGAAGCTTGCGACAAAGGTGGAGGCAGGCGTGTGGTAGACATCGAGCGGCGCGCCGATCTGTTCGATGCGTCCCGCATTCAGAACCACGAGACGATCCGCCAGCGTCATCGCTTCCAACTGGTCATGCGTGACATAAATGGAAGTTGTGCCGAGGCGACGTTGCAAGCGCTTGATTTCCCCGCGCATCGAGACGCGCAGCTTGGCATCGAGGTTCGAGAGCGGTTCATCGAAGAGAAAGGCCGCAGGCTTGCGCACAATGGCACGACCCATGGCAACACGTTGACGCTGCCCGCCGGAGAGAGCCCGCGGTTTGCGCTCCAGATAAGGCTCCAGTTGCAGCATCCGCGCTGCTTCCGCCACGCGAGCATCGATCTCCGCCTTCGGCGTCTTCCGGTTCTTCAGACCGTATTCGAGATTTTCGCGCACCGACATATGCGGGTAGAGCGCGTAGTTCTGGAACACCATGGCGATGTCACGATCGGCAGGCTCCACATTGTTGACGACCCGGCTTCCGATGCTAACCGTCCCCTCGGAGATTTCTTCCAAGCCCGCTACCATGCGCAGAAGTGTGGATTTGCCACAGCCGGACGGGCCGACCAGCACAATGAACTCCCCATCCTTGATTGCGATATCCACATCGTGGACGGCGCGCGTGCCGTTTGAATAATCCTTGCAGACCTGACGGATGTCGATCTCGGCCATTGTCGGTATCCTTTATTTGTCGCTTTCGGTGAGGCCCTTGATGAACCAGCTCTGGAAGATGACGACGATCATCACCGGAGGCAGCATGGCGAGAACTGCGAGCGCGAAAGCCTCGTTGTAATCGGGAATTTGCGAACCGACCCAGACTTGCAGGATCGACTTGATGCCACGCATCAGCGTGAAGAACCTCTCATCATTGGTCATCAGCATGGGCCAGAGATACTGGTTCCAGCCATAAACGAACATGATGATGAAGATGGCCGCCACCATCGTGCGCGACAGAGGGATCAACACGTCGATGAAGAACTTGATCGGCCCGGCACCATCGATGCGGGCAGCCTCCAGCAACTCGTCGGGCACCGACTTGAAGAACTGGCGGAAGTAGAAAGTACCGGTGGCAGAGGCCAGAAGAGGCACGATCAGGCCAGTGTAGGAATTGAGCAGCCCCAGTTTGCTCATCACCTCGTAGGACGGCATAATGCGGACCTCGAGCGGCAAGAGCAGCGTGGTGAAGATGATCCAGAAGGCGAGCGTTGCAAAGCGGAAGCGGAAGTAGACGATAGCATAGGCCGCCATCATCGACAGAACGATCTTGCCGACTGCAAAGCCTATACCGAGGATCAACGAGTTCATCACCATGTTGAACCCGGTCACCTGGCCGGTGAAGCCGCCTTTCTGTGTCAGCACCTTTTCATAAGTACCGACGAAATTATCGCCAGGCGTTAGCGCCAATCCGTTCATGTGGATTTCGGCTGCGGTATGGGTGGATGTCATGAAGGCAACGATGACCGGCAGAACCAGAAACAGCGAGCCGAGGATCAGCACCAGATGGTCGAGAGGCTTGGTCTTATACATGGGTCAACACCTCAACCGTAATGAATGCGTTTTTCGAGGAAGCGGAATTGCAGGACGGTCAGAACGAAAACGACGACCATCAGGATAACGGACTGCGCAGATGATCCGCCGATATCGTTGCCGCGGAAACCATCGAGAAACACCTTATAGACAAGGGTGATCGGGTTATTGGCCGCCTTGTCCTTCACCATCACGTCGATCACGCCGAAGGTGTCGAACAGGGCATAGGTGACGTTGATGATCAGCAGGAAGAAGGCCGTGGGCGCAAGAAGAGGCATGATCACGGTCCAGAAGCGGCGAAAGCCGGAGCGGCAATCGAGATAGGCCGCTTCGCGCACGGAGACTGGAACACTCTGGAGACCAGACAGAAAGAAGATGAAGTTATACGGGATCTGCTTCCACACGGAGACGAACACCATAGCGAAGGCCGTGTCGAAATAGTTGACGCCCACCTGCATGTGCCAGCCGAAGAAGGCTGCAATTTTGACGAAGGGGCCGATATGCTGATCGAAGAACATCATGCCGATCAGGCCCGCGACCGGAGGCGCGATGGCATATACAGAAATCAGCAACGTCTTGTAGGCCGACGCCCCGCGGATCACCGTATCCGCCTTGACCGCGAGCAACAGTCCAATGGCGAGTGAAAACACAGTGACGAGGATGGTAAAGATGCCGGTGAATTTGGCGATGTTCAGATACTCCGCGCTGAACAGCGCGTCGGAGTAGTTCGAAAGCCCGACGAATGTCGATCCGAAACCGAACGGGTCCTCGATATAAAAAGAGGACTGCACCGCTTGCACGGACGGCCAATAGAAGAAAACGAAAATGACCAGGAGTTGCGGCGCCAAAAAGAGGTAAGGCAGTAGCGACGAGGAAAACTGGACGCGCTTGGCCGTCTCGGTCGCTACGACCGGCCTTTTTGCTTTTGCAACAGGACCGGGGAGCGCCTGTGTAGCGCTCGGTTGGATGGGAGCGTAGGTCACGTTCGCAAACCTTCTTTGTTTATGGCCGGACTTCAACAAACAGGTCGGCCCGCGAATTTGGCAAAAAGCGCTGTAGTCTCGGGTTTCCGTCACCTCCATCCCACCCGCGATAACGAGTGTGCCGATCGGTGCTCGGGTCAGGTCCCCGAATAACTGAGGTTTTGACGCTTTTTAAAACACTGGAACGGGCCTCTCCTCGCGATGAGGAAAGGCCCATCCAGCGCATGGCTTGAGTGATCAGCCAGCAGTTTTGGCGAAACGGGCCAGAAGGTCGTTGCCTTCCTTCTCAATGATGTTGAAGGCGTCCTTCACGGAAACTTCGCCGGAGAAGATACGGCCATATTCACGTTCCATGATGGCGCGGATCTGCGGGTAAAAGCCGAGGCGATAACCCTTGGACCACTCGCCGCCTGGAAGCGACAGCTGCTTGATGCCGACTTCGGCAACAGGCTGCTTCTCGTAATAGCCTTCCTTCTTTGCCAGCTCATAAGCTGCCTTGGTGATGGCTACGTAGCCGGTTGCTTCATGGTAGAACTTCTGAATTTCAGGCGAAGTCAGGAACTGGAAGAAGTCGGCCACGCACTTATTTTCAGCTTCAGGCTTGCCGGACATGGCAAACAGGGCTGCGCCGCCGATGAAGGAGTTGGTGCCAGCGCCCTTGATTGCGCCCCAGTAGGGCAGGAACGTTGCCGAGAAAGGCATCTGCGCTGTCTTCTGCAGACCGCCAAAGGAACCGGACGAACCGATCCAGAGAGCGACCTTGTTTTCTTCGAACGGCTTCTGGTTGTCGTTCCAGCCGGCACCGTAATAAGCGAAGTAACCCTGATCCTTCCAGGACTTCAGCTTTTCGAACATCATGATCAGGTTTGGGTCGGTGACCTTGAGCTTGGTATCGACGACGCTGTCATAGCCATTGTTGTTGGTGGCGAACTGGATGTTGTTGCGCGAGAAGAAGTTTTCGGTGAACTCCCAGGTCAGCTGCGACTGGACGAGCGGGATGAAGCCGGCCTCCTTGAGCTTTGGCGCAATCGCTTCGAACTCTTCCCAGGTCTTTGGCGCTTCGACACCGGCCTTCTTCAGGGCGTCGGTGTTGATGTACATGATCGGAGCAGAAGAGTTGAACGGCATGCCGACGAACTTTCCGTCGGTTGCTGCGTAGAAATAACGAACGCCAGGGATGAAGGCTTCGCGATCAAACGTGTAGCCTGCCTTGGTGATGATGTCTTCCGCCGGGACTACAGCGCCCTTGGCGTTGATGATGGTTGCAGCACCGGCATCGAAAACCTGAAGAATGTTCGGCTGTTCGCCGGAGCGGAAGGCAGCGATGCCGCTGGCCAGCGCTTCTTCGTAAGATCCTTTGGAAACGGGCGTCAACGAGCAGGCGCTCTGTGCGGCATTGAACTTCTGCGCGACCTCATTGATGACTTCGCCATTACGGCCGCCCATGCCATGCCAGAAGGTGATGTTGGTTGCCGCCATGGAAGACGTTGCGGAAACGCTGAAGGCCATAACGGCCATTGAAATTTTCTTGATCATCTTTTCGATCCTCTACCGCCCTTGCTGGGTGAGGATGCGAATAGGGGCCTTCCATGACGCGAATTTTACAGTTTCATTTCAGATTTGTTACGAAAAGCCGATGATGATTGTGCTTCAGCAACCAGCAGCCACCTGTGGTAGATCATTGCCGACCTGTCGGGCGAGCGGGGTTGCCGACAACGATGTCACCGGCTGCCACGCTCTTCGTCACGACCGCGCCCGCCCCGACAATCGCACCCTCGCCAATGGTTATACCGGGCAGAATGATGGCGCCGCCGCCGATCCAGACATCCTTGCCGATCGTGACCGGCCTTGCTCTCTCGATACCCTGCCCGCGCAGAGTGACATCGCGGTGGTGATCCGCGCAGTAGATGTGGACGCCGGGACCGAGCATCGAGCCGGTGCCGATGTCGACGGAAGCGGAATCTAGGATTGTACAGCCTGCGTTGAGATAGACCCTCTCCCCGAGGCTGATATTGAAACCGTAGCTGCAATGAAATGGCGCTTCGATGAAGGCACTTCCGCCAGCGGACTGCAAAAGCGCAAGCAGCATGGGCGCTATTGCCCCGCGCTCGTCGGGTGGCAGGGTGTTGTGCTGATGAACGGCGACGCGGGCTTTCATGCGCAAGTTCCCTAATGCACTGTCGAGACAGCTGTACCAATCACCAGCCGCCATCTTTTCGCGTTCACTCGACATGGACGTATCCTCTAAAAGGCATCGATGAAATGAACCGGTAGCCGCCGTGGAAGAACAGCAACAATATCGAAGCGAAGAGAAAGACGATGGGAATCGCGGCGTCGGCTCAGCCAAAGATCCGCGGCGGCCCGAATCCGCCTCTGCGAGCTCGCACCGACAGCATCCACCGCACCCTTTTCCAGCTTGCGGGCCTTCACCTCGATGAAGGCGATCACATCCTTTCGCCGGGCGATCAGATCGATCTCGCCGAGCGGGGTGCGATAGCGAAGCGCCAGAATGCGATAGCCTTTCAGCATGAGATAGAGTGCTGCCCAATACTCGGCGGCATGACCGCGCTTTTCGGCCCGGCGTCGCTTCACATGCCGCGCATCAGCCGCCATTGCTGTCCTTCATGTCCAGGAGCCGCTGATAGAGTTCCTTGCGCGGCAAGCCGGTCAGCTTCGACGCCTCGGCTGCAGCCCTGGCCGCCGGCATGGTGGACACCAGATCCTTCAACAGTTTTTCGACATCCTCAATATCGGGTATCTCGTCATAGGATGGCGGCTCAACGAGGAGCACGATCTCACCCTTCACGGTGCGGTCTTCGTCATAATATTCCGCAAGCTCGCCCAAAGTCCCGCGACGAAACTCCTCGAATGTCTTGGTCAGTTCGCGACAAACGACTGCGCGACGCTCGCGACCAAGCACCTCCGCCGCGACACGAACGGATGCGCCGATGCGGTGCGGAGATTCGAAGAAGATCAAGGTTGCCGGAATTTTTGAAAGCTCGGCCAAGCGGTCGCGCTTGCCGCGATCCTTGACCGGCAGGAAGCCAGCGAACAAGAAGGAATCGCTCGGCATGCCCGATCCGACGAGAGCAGCAAGCGGCGCAGACGCGCCAGGGATCGGCACGACGCGATAACCGGCTTCGAGCGCCAACTGTCCAAGCCGATATCCGGGATCTGAAACGAGCGGCGTTCCAGCATCCGACACCAGCGCCACCGACTTTCCGGCCTCCAGAGCCGCGATCAGCTTCGGCCCCGCCTCTTGCGCATTATGCTCATGATAGGCATAGGGCCGATTGCGGATTCCATACCGTTCCAGAAGAATGCGGGTGACGCGCGTGTCTTCGCAGGCGAGAACGTCGGCCGCACTCAGGGTTTCCAGCGCACGCAGAGTAATGTCACCCAAATTGCCAATAGGCGTGGCAACGAGATAGAGGGCATTCTCCAAAGGCCGCGCCGGAACCGAAACGCCGGCGATACGGAAGCTCTTGCCCGAAGGCATGTCCGTCTGGTCATCTATCGTTTCGTCTGCCACGGCCAGTTCCAATCCATTCCGGTATTCTCTTGAAGCACTTATGGGCAATAGGCGGCGGCGGAACAAGCTCAAGATGTCACTCTTATCTGTGGATCACGAGCGATAGCGCTGAATTGGAACTGCGCGCGCATCCTCGCCTCTTGCATTTTGCACGATAACTCTGCCATTTTGCCTGTCCCATTGTCCGGCATCAGACCGGGAAAGACTATCTTGCCGATCCGGCGCCGCCGGATCGCAACGGTTGAAAGCGGTAGCGTCCATGCGTATTACTCTCGAGCGGTCAAACCTTTTGAAGTCGCTGAACCACGTGCATCGTGTGGTTGAACGGCGCAACACCATCCCGATCCTGTCAAACGTTCTGCTGCGCGCATCCGGCGCCAATCTGGACATGAAGGCGACCGACCTTGACCTCGAAGTCACGGAGGCAACGCCCGCCATGGTGGAGCAGGCGGGTGCCACAACGGTCCCGGCGCATCTGCTTTATGAGATCGTCCGCAAACTTCCGGACGGTTCGGAGGTGCTTTTGGCTACCAACCCCGATGGCTCGTCGATGACGGTGGCGTCAGGACGCTCGAAGTTCTCGCTTCAGTGCCTGCCGGAGGCGGATTTCCCAGACCTGACCGCCGGTACGTTCACACATAGCTTCAAGCTGAAGGCGACCGATCTCAAGATGCTGATCGATCGCACGCAGTTTGCCATTTCGACCGAAGAAACACGCTACTATCTCAACGGCATCTTCTTTCACACGATCGAAAGCGGCGGCGATCTGAAGCTGCGCGCAGTCGCGACGGACGGCCACCGCCTGGCGCGTGCAGACGTGGATGCACCTTCGGGTTCTGAAGGCATGCCGGGCATCATCATTCCGCGCAAGACCGTGGGCGAGTTGCAAAAGCTCGTCGACAATCCTGAGCTTGAAGTCGCAGTCGAAGTGTCCGACGCCAAGATCCGCCTGACCATCGGCGATATCGTCATGACCTCGAAGCTCATCGACGGTACCTTCCCGGACTACCAGCGCGTGATTCCGACCGGAAACGACAAGGAAATGCGCGTCGATTGCAGCAGTTTTGCCAAGGCTGTCGACCGCGTCTCGACCATTTCGTCGGAACGTGGACGTGCGGTCAAGCTCGCCTTGAATGACGGGCAGTTGACGTTGACCGTCAACAACCCGGACTCCGGCAGTGCTACGGAAGAAGTGGCAGTGGGCTACGAAAACGACCCGATGGAAATTGGCTTCAACGCCAAGTATCTCCTTGATATCACAGCGCAATTATCGGGCGAAGATGCGATTTTCCTGCTGGCCGACGCTGGCTCTCCCACGCTGGTGCGAGACACTGCGGGAGATGACGCGCTCTATGTTTTGATGCCGATGCGCGTCTAAGACGACAATCCTTGAATGAAGCCGGCGGAACTTTCCTCCGGCTTTTTTTGGCTCTATCGACACGAAGTATTTTTCCATAAGCGACATTTCCGTTTTGATCTGCGCCATGCGAGACAAGATGTCGCCATAGTTTCAACAAATGGTGTTTGACGACAAATAAGGGGACAAGACATGGGACTGAGCCTGAAAGAACGCTTTGGCCGGAAATTCGAGGAAGAAATCCGGTTCTTCAAGGGGATGGTCAATCAGCCGAAAAAAGTCGGCGCGATCGTCCCGACCTCCGGCATCACCGCACGGAGGATGGCAAGTGTCGTCAACCCTCACTCAGGTCTACCCGTTCTTGAACTTGGACCCGGAACCGGCGTCATCACCAAAGCCATCCTCGGTCGTGGTCTCAGGCCCGATCAGGTTACGGCGATCGAATATTCAACGGATTTTTATCAGCAGCTTTTGCGCAGCTATCCCGGCGTGAATTTCATCAATGGCGACGCCTTTGACCTGGACAAGACACTAGGCGACCAGAAGGACCAGATGTTCGACTGCGTGATTTCCGCCGTTCCCATGTTGAACTTTCCCATGGCCGCCAGAATCAAGCTTCTGGACGAGCTGCTGAACCGCATTCCACCCGGTCGCCCCGTCGTGCAAATCTCCTACGGCCCGGTTTCGCCGATCGTCGCACAGCCACACCTCTACCATATCCGCCATTTTGACTTCGTCGTGCGTAACATTCCGCCAGCGCAATTGTGGACCTACACTCGCACCTAGTCTAACGTCGGTGGGATGTACGCACTTTATATCACCCATCCGCAGGTCCGCATCGATCCGAAAGTTCCCGTTCCGCAATGGGGACTATCGGACATAGGAGCAGAGCGAGCCCGAAGAGCTTTCTCGCAGCCTTGGGTCCGAGACTTGCGCCGAATTGTCAGCAGCACCGAAACCAAAGCGATCGAGACTGCACAATATCTTGGCCGCACCAGCGGTCTTGACGTTGAACACGTTGAGGCGATGCACGAAAACGATCGCAGCGCGACCGGTTTTCTTCCGCCCGACCTCTTCGAGAAGGCCGCCGATTGGTTCTTCGCCCACCCGCATGCTAGCTACAAAGGCTGGGAAACCGCGGCTGACGCGCAGGCCCGCATCGTAAAAGCTGTCGAGACGGTGCTGGCCGATCACGACCCCAGCCAGCCCATCGCCTTTATCGGCCATGGCGCGGTCGGAACACTGCTGAAAAGTCACCTTAGCCATGACGTCATCCGACGCAACGGCGACCAGCCGCCCGGCGGCGGCAATCTTTTCAGATTCGATCTTGCGGACCGGAAAGTGACATGCGACTGGACGCCCATCGAAAACTGGCAGGGGTAAAGATGATGACCACGAACGAGCGCCTGATCGTTGGCCTGGATGTTCCAACCGTCAAGGAGGCTGAATCGATCGTCACCGCCATCGGCGACGACGTCATTTTCTACAAGATTGGCTATCAGCTGGTCTTTGCCGGTGGACTGGATTTTGCCCGCGAACTTGCCCAAAGCGGCAAGAAAATCTTCCTCGACATGAAGCTCCTGGATATCGACAACACGGTCGCCTCCGGCGTCGAAAACATTGCCAAGATGGGCATGTCCATGTTGACCCTGCACGCCTATCCGAAGGCCATGCGCGCGGCTGTCGCTGCCGCCAAGGGCTCGGATCTCACGCTTCTCGGCGTTACGGTTCTGACATCCATGGACGATGCCGATCTGACGGAGGCAGGTTATCAGGGTGACGCCCGGTCGCTCGTTCTCACACGTGCCAAACAGGCAAGAGAAGCCGGGATGGGCGGCATCGTCTGCTCCGCCGAGGAATCGTCAGCCGTTCGCGACATCCTTGGGCCTGACATGGCGGTCGTAACGCCAGGCATTCGCCCAAGCGGTGCAGACGCCGGAGACCAGAAGCGTGTCGTCACGCCGTTCGACGCCATCCAGGGCGGATCGAGCCACTTGGTCGTTGGACGTCCTATCGTCAAGGCGGCCGATCCGAAGGCTGCCGCACGGGCCATTCTGGACGAAATGCTGCGAGCCAGCTTTCCGGCCAATCGATAAAGCCAACCAGCAGCGTTTGAAGGATTGAGTCATGACCAAAGCCTACTGGATCGCCCGTGTGGATGTTCGCGACGCCGAACGCTATAAGGATTATGTTTCGACAGCCAAGCCCGCCTTCGAACGTTACGGTGCAAAGTTCATTGCTCGTGGCGGCGCATTCACGGAACTTGAAGGACAGGCTCGCGCCCGCAATGTGGTGATAGAATTTCCGTCCATGCAGCACGCGGTCGATTGCTACAACTCCGAGGAATACCAAGCCGCAGCCAAGATTCGCCAGGAAGTGGCGGATGCGGAAATGGTCGTCGTCGAGGGAATTTGACGTATTCCACGATCGCACGCAGGTCCCTTTCTGCTCGACGCTGTTCTCTCTTCCCGTACGCCCGGCTTTCGGCTAAGACACCAGAATATATCCATTAACGCTTCGCAGGAGCCGTCCCATGCCCTTGGCCAACCTTCCTCCACTCGTCACCGTTTTTGGCGGCTCGGGCTTTGTCGGGCGGCATGTGGTTCGCACGCTGGCAAAGCGCGGTTATCGGATCCGCGTTGCCGTTCGCCGCCCGGATCTTGCAGGGTTTTTGCAGCCGCTTGGTAATGTCGGTCAGATTTCCTTTGCCCAGGCGAACCTGCGCTACAAGGACTCCATCGTTCGCGCCGTCGAAGATGCCGATCACGTCGTCAATTGCGTTGGTCTGTTGTTCGAAAGCGGTCGCAATACATTTGATGCCGTTCAGGAATTCGGTGCGCGCGCCGTTGCAGAAGCGGCAAAGGCCGCAGGTGCGACGCTCACTCATATCTCGGCGATCGGCGCCGACGCGGAGTCCTCTATTGGCTACGCCCGCACCAAAGGCCGCGCGGAAGCCGCAATCCGCTCTGTTCTTCCGAATGCCATCGTTCTGCGCCCATCCATCGTCTTCGGTCCCGAAGACGACTTTTTCAACAAGTTCGCCGGTATGGCGCGCACTCTGCCCTTCCTGCCCCTGATCGGTGGCGGCAAGACCAGGTTCCAGCCGGTCTATGTCGAGGATGTGGCCGAAGCCGTGGCCCGCAGCGTCGATGGTCAATTGAAGTCCGGCGCTACTTACGAGCTTGGCGGCCAGGACGTATTGACCTTCCGTCAATGTCTTGAGGCAGTGCTGCAAGCAACCTACCGCGAACGCCCGATGATCAACCTGCCCTTTGGCATTGCATCCATGATGGGCTCGGTGGCCTCCCTCATTCCGCTCATCAAGCCTCCCTTCACCTCCGATCAGATTGCTCTGTTGAAGAACGACAATGTCGTGTCCGCTGAGGCGGAAAAAGCCGGGCTCACTCTGGAAGGAATGGGCATCACGCCTGTTCGCATCACCTCGGTGCTCTCTACCTATCTGGTCAGCTACCGCCCTCACGGCCAATTCAGCAATGCCGGAAAGGCTGCCTGAGGTCTTTTTTCGGCGTACTGCAACCAAAGATTACCCTGACCGTTATGATCCCAATGGCGCGGCGGCGTGACAACCGCAGTCGCGTTTATTGATTGGGGGAATGTCGCGACAACGCGTGGGGAACGCCGCAAGCGTGGCACAAGGGCAACGGTGAAAAACTCTTCACATTAACCCGGTGTTCAGCAAGCTGAGTTATTGGTACACGCCACACTCACGACACATCCTCCATCGAACAACCAAACGGCGGCACGACCGCTCGTATTTTAATTTTGAAAGGCAATGAGAAATGGGCAGGTCTATCGCACTCTTTTTTGCGTGTGCGGCATTGGTTGTTCTGGCAGGTTCATTCATGGCGCCGGGCACGGTGGCCGCAGGCAAGACCGGTTGCTCGCCGGCCTATGGGGTTGACCCATGCGCAACGAGCTCCATCTCGGCCCAGTGATATTTGATGGCCCCAAGGCCATACGACAAAAATGACCAAGCGCCCGGAGGCGAATCCAGGGCGCTTTTTTATTGCAGTCGCTCAAAAACGCTCGAAAGTTATCCCTGCAATGCAGCATTAAAGTTCCGTTAAAATGGCTGCGACTATTATTTCAAGCAGGGGCCGCACTTTGAGCTTTTTTCGGCCACAAACAAGCAACCACAAGAAACACAAACCCTGAGCGCAAATGCCAACTCTTTATCACTCTTCCATGTCGACGGCATCACGCTTCGTCCGGCTGATCCTCGCAGAATATGGCTTTCAGATCGATCTTGTCGAGGAACAACCTTGGGAGAAGAGGAGGGAGTTTCTGGCGCTCAACCCGGCTGGCACTTTACCAGTTTACCTAGACGACAATATGCGCTCGCTCTGTGGCCCTTACGTGCTGGCGGAGTTCCTGGATGAAGCCCACGGAGTGCTCAAGCGCGATAGACGACTGCTTGCGGAAGAGCCTTTTCAGCGCGCCGAAATTCGACGGCTAACGGAATGGTTTCTTCAGAAGATGGAAAACGACGTGACGAAGCCTCTCGTGCGGGAGCGCGTTTATAAACTGCAGATGACAGCGGCCCAAGGCGGCGGGCCGCCAGACTCGAAACTGCTGCGTACTGCGCGCTCGAACATTCGCCAGCATATGAAATATCTTGAGTGGCTTGCCGGTTCGCGCACATGGATCGCCGGTGATCGGCTGAGCTACGGCGATCTCGCCGCCGCCGCATCGGTTTCCATTCTCGACTATCTCGGCGAGATCAACTGGCTCGAAGCACCGATAGCCAAGGAATGGTACCAGCGGGTCAAGTCGCGCCCATCCTTCCGTCCTCTGCTGGCAGAGCGGGTACCGCGTCTTGCACCCTCTTCCCATTATGCCGATCTCGATTTCTAATCCTGCCACCACACATTATATATGACGTGGACGCCGGCGTTGCGCCGGCATCTTTCGCAGGAGAGAAGCAATCGACACGGTCTTGCAGAAGCAGGAACTGCGCGCCCGCAAGCTGACGGATTTCGTTCGCGCGGAAGCGACGGCGCTCGGCTTCGACCTCTGTCGGATAACCTCGCCAGATGCCATTCCGCTCGCCCCTGATCGGCTGCGCGAATTCCTGGAGAGCGGTTTCCACGGCACGATGGGCTGGATGGCCGAGACGGAAGAGCGCCGTGCTTCTCCCAGGACGCTTTGGGGCGATGTCCGCTCCGTTGTTATGTTCGGTTTGAATTATGGACCGAATGAAGACCCGCGCGGCATCCTCGAAAAGCCGGACAAGGCCGCAATTTCCGTCTACGCCCGCAATCGCGATTATCACGATGTGATCAAAGGCCGGTTAAAGGAGATCGCCACGCGCTTTGCGGCCCGCGCTGGCGAGGATGTTAAGGTGTTCGTCGATACCGCACCGGTGATGGAAAAGCCGTTGGCGGCTGCGGCCGGGCTTGGCTGGCAGGGTAAGCACACCAATCTCGTCAGCCGCGCATTCGGCTCCTGGTTGTTTCTCGGCAGCATGTTCACCACGGCACGGCTCTGTCTGGATGATCCTGAAAAGGATCACTGCGGCTCCTGCCGTGCCTGTCTCGACTCCTGCCCGACAAACGCCTTTCCGGCGCCCTACAAACTGGATGCGCGGCGCTGTATCTCCTATCTGACCATCGAACATAAGGGGCCGATCGCTCACAAATTCAGGCCGATGATCGGAAATCGCATCTACGGCTGCGACGACTGTCTGGCCGCCTGTCCCTGGAACAAATTTGCCGCCAGTGCCTCCGAAATGAAGCTGCAGGCCCGGAACGATCTGAAAGAACCGTCGATTGGCTTTCTCCTGGAATTGGACGACGCCGCGTTTCGGACCTTTTTCAGCGGATCGCCGGTCAAGCGTATCGGCCGCAACCGCTTCATCCGCAACGTTCTGATCGCCGCTGGAAATTCAAAAGATCCACGCTTCATCGAGCAATGCCAGAGGCTGAGCGCAGATGCGTCGCCCGAGGTACGAGGCATGGCGGTATGGGCGCTCTCGCAGTTGATGGACACGCAAAGTTTCCACGCTTACGCTGCGGCGCGCGCAACCGAAGACGATTCGGACGTGCGGGATGAATGGCGCATGGCAGGAGCATAGATGTCGCAGCTGATGATTTTCGGAGCCGGATATTCCGGCAAAGCCATCGCGAAAAGTCTTCAGGATACCATTGGCCGTATTTGCGGCACCACCCGTAGCGCAGAACACGCCCAGAAGCTTCTGTCCCTTGGCATCTCGCCATTCATTTTCGACGGCGACACACTGAGCGAGACTTTGCGCAGGGAACTCGCGACAGTTACCCACCTTGTCCAATCCATTGCTCCTGGCAAGACGGGTGATCCGCTCCTGCGGATATGTTCCGGTGACCTGAAATCCCTCATGCCGCAACTCCAATGGGTGGCCTATCTTTCAACCGTTGGGGTTTACGGCAACCACGATGGCGCCTGGGTCGATGAGGAAACTCCGTGCAAACCGGTGTCGGCACGGTCGCTGGAGCGCGTGCAGGCAGAGCAGGCGTGGCAAATGGCAAGCGATGGTGCAGACGCGCCTCTCAGCATTCTTCGCCTGTCTGGCATCTACGGCCCAGGTCGCAACGGCTTTATCAATCTGGAGAAAGGCACTGCCCGACGTCTGATCAAGCCTGGACAGGTCTTCAATCGCATCCGTGTCGAGGATATCGGCGCAGCGACGGCATTCCTCATTTCGCAAAATGTGGGTGGCATCTTTAACGTGACGGACGACGAACCGGCTCCGCCGCAGGATGTCGTAACCTTTGCCGCCAAGATGATGGGGATTGCCCCGCCGCCCGAGCAAGCCTTCGAAACTGCTGAACTGAGCGCCATGGCGCGCTCTTTCTACGGTGAGAACAAGCGGGTATCGAACAGGAAACTTCGCGACATGGGTTACGTGTTTCACTACCCCGATTACCGTCTGGCGCTTCGCCAATTATGGGAAAGCGACAGCTGGAAAGATGAATAAACGTTCATCTTTAATAAGGTGAAAAATTCATCCTGAAGCCCTTTCGGGGAAGTTTATCATCGCCGAATTCATATTTAACCTTTTATTAATCTGCAAATTTAAGAGAATTTTTCAGCTTTTAGAAAATTATTTCACACGTCTTTTGTGAACTGTGCAGTAAATCCCCGTTGTCGCAAAGGCGTTCTGCTTGCGAGTTGATTCTAAAGAAATTTTTCCGGAATCATAGACGGCTATCTAAAATCGTCAAACAGCGCGATGATCACAAATGTTACAGCCTGTAACACTTCGTGATTGGAAGAAGGCAAGTTTTTGCCATTTTTGCGCGGCCCTACACTCCTCGCAATTCATTCGGCGCGGGGCCGAGTATCAGGGAAGCACAGTTTGACGACTATCCGACGCATGACTATCGCGGCAGCAACTATTGCCGCCTGCTGTTTTATCGCTCCTCTTCAAGCCAATGCCGGCAATGGTTGCGGCGGCGCATCTTGGTATGCTCTGACCTCCAAGACTGCTTCCGGCGAGAGGATGAATCCTTCCAATCTGACGGCAGCCCATCGCTCCTTGCGGTTCGGCACCAAGGTCAAGGTCACCAATGCACGCAATGGCAAGGCTGTCGTGGTTCGCATCAATGACCGAGGCCCCTTCATCAAGGGTCGCGTTCTCGACCTGTCCAAGGCGGCAGCCAAAAACCTCGGCATGGTAAGCTCCGGCACCGCCAAGGTTTGCTACGAAGTCATGGCCTCCAATTAAGGTTTGTGTTTCGCAAGACCGCGTTACGGTTTTAACGTGGACCAAGCTCTGACTTTCCGAAGAGGTTTTTCGGGAATTCCTGCCTAAGCCTTGCCCTCGCCGCCATTCGCGTCTACCAACCTGGCAATCCATGAAAAGAGGTAGACAATGCGTTTGGGCGGGCGTTTGGCCGGAGCAATCGAAGTGTTGGCGGATATTGAGGCGCGCAGACGCCCGGTTGCCGACGCACTGAAAGACTGGGGACTGGCGCATCGTTTCGCTGGTTCCGGCGACAGGGCCGCCATCGGCAACATTGTCTACGATGCTCTTCGCATGAAACTCTCCCACGCATGGTCGATGGATGACGACAGCGCCACGGCGCTCGGTTATGCCGTCATGCTGCGCCAGTGGGGAAAAACGCCGGAGCAACTGGCGCAGGAATTCGACGGCGACAAATTCGCGCCCCCGTCTCTTTCGGAAACGTGCGTAAGTGCTCTCACCTCACGTTCACTCTCCGACGCGCCTTTGCACATCCAGGGCGATATTCCCGAGTGGGTCCAGCCTTCATTTGAAGCCGCATTCCCGAACGACTGGCTTCGACAGGCCCAGGCGCTGAATGAGCGCCCAACACTCGATCTTCGTGCGAATACGCTGAAGGCAGGCCGCGACAAGGTCCTGAGGGCTTTGGAAGAGTCAGGCGCCATCGCGACGAGGATTGCTCGCCAAGGCGTGCGTATTCCGGCAGGAGAAGGTCCATCGCGTCTGCCCAACGTAACAGCCGAGCTTTCATTCCAGAAGGGCTGGTTCGAGGTGCAAGACGAAGGATCGCAAATCGTCGCCGATCTGGCAGCGGCCCGCGAGGGCGAGCAGATCCTTGATTATTGCGCTGGCGGCGGTGGTAAGACGCTGGCGATAGCGGCCAGCATGAACAACAAGGGGCAGGTTCACGCTTTCGACGCTGATCGCAAGCGGTTGGCGCCGATCATCGAGCGCTTGAAACGCGCTGGCACCCGAAACGTTCAGGTGCATGATAGACCCGCCGGACTGAATGCATTCCGAGAAAAGTTCGACCGCGTTCTCGTTGATGCTCCCTGCACGGGCACCGGAACATGGCGCAGACGCCCCGATACCAAATGGCGTCTCACACAGCGCAATCTTGAAGAGCGCGTTGGCCAGCAGGCAGATGCATTGGATCAGGCAAAGACCTTCGTCCGCCCCGGCGGTGAACTGCTCTATGTCACCTGCTCCGTGCTTCCGGAAGAAAACGAGCGTCAGGTCCGTCGATTCTGTACTGAAAACCCGGAATTCTCCATTAAATCCGCACTGGACAGATGGACGGAAACCTTCGGACAGACCGCTGCCAAGCCTCACTCGGCAGATGGCGAGACAGTTACACTGACGCCTGCGACGACTGATACTGACGGTTTCTTCTTCTGCGCCATGACCCGTCGGGCATAACCTGCTGGCACGCAACATGATGGTGGCAACTTGCTAGTTGGAAAGCTTCTAAACTAGAATATTTGACACAAGTTTATGATTGGTTCAGAACTCGCCTTCACAGCCTCGTTACCGCAGTGCTGGACAGGAGAGAGCATGTTCCGCAAAACAATTCTGAGCGCCAGCATGGCGCTTTTTGCTGCATCGTCAGCCTTCACCGCGGCTCCCGCGAGAGCCGCCACCGATCCCGCCGCCGTGGTCAAGCATTATGCCGAACTGGCGCAGGCGAAATATCAGGATTCGCTGACGACAGCTCAAGTGCTGGACAAAGCGATCGACGCGTTGATCGCCACGCCGAGCGAAGCAACGCTAAAGGCAGCGCGTGAGGCCTGGATCAAGGCGCGCGTTCCCTACCAGCAGTCGGAAGTCTACCGCTTCGGCAATCCGATCGTCGATGAGTGGGAAGGCAAGGTCAATGCATGGCCGCTGGATGAAGGCCTTATCGACTATGTCGACAGCTCATACGGTACGGAAAGTGATGAGAACGAGCTCTACACCGCCAACATCATTGCCAATAAAAAGCTGACCATCGGTGGCGAAACGGTTGACGCATCGAAAATCACACCCGAACTGATCCGCAGCCTTGCGGAAGCTGGCGAGGTGGAAGCCAACGTCACCACCGGCTATCATGCCATCGAATTTCTGCTCTGGGGCCAGGATCTCAATGGCACAGGCCGAGGTGCGGGCAATCGGCCTTACACAGATTATGATACAAAGAACTGCACGGGCGGAAATTGCGACCGCCGCGCCGAATATCTTAAGGCTGCCTCGACGCTTCTGGTTGCCGACCTGAAGGAAATGGCCGCAAACTGGGCACCCGACGGTGAGGCGACGAAGAATGTCGAAGCCGACCCCAAGAAGGGTCTCACTGCCATCCTGACCGGCATGGGCTCCCTGTCCTATGGCGAGCTCGCCGGCGAGCGCATGAAGCTTGGCCTTTTGCTGCACGATCCGGAAGAGGAGCACGATTGCTTCTCCGACAACACCTACAACTCGCACCTCAATGACGCGATCGGTATCGCCTCGGCCTATACGGGCGAATACACCCGGGCCGACGGCACCAAGATGACCGGCCCTTCGCTATCCGAACTCGTTGCCGCCGGCGACAAGGCGCTGGATGACGAGATGAAGGCGAAGCTGAACAAGACGCTCGATGCCATGCACGCCATGGAGAAGCGTGCTCAAACGGTGGAGGCCTATGACCAGATGATCGCCGAAGGCAATAAGGAGGGCAACGCCGTGGTTCAGGCAGCCATCGATGGTTTGCTGGACCAGACCAAGACCGTCGAGCGCGTCATTGCTGCTCTCGATCTTGGCAAGATCGAGCTGGAAGGTTCCGAAAGCCTCGACAATCCCAACGCCGTCTTCAAGTAAGATCGTGCTACACCATATCGAATGCGGCCGCTCCTGCAGACGGCCTCATTCAACGCTTTATCAACTGTCAAAGCCGGATCACCGTGAGCCGAGGACATGAAGCACACTGATCTGATCCGGTTTTCATCGCCAGCCTTGGCAATCGCTTTATGCGGCATCCCATCATTGGCTGCCGACCTGAAACGCTCCGATATCTCCGGAAGCGATCTCGCCCGCGTTCTTGCCGTTACCAGACCCGCCAGCGATTTCTCCAAAGCCGAGGCCTTCGAGGCCATGTCTGCCGGTGCCACAACAACGACAGCCGCTTCAGACACAGCCTCTTTCTCCCAGCCATCCGCCAACATCACCTTGGACCAGGGCCAGACCTTCAAGCTCGGTCATGCGCTGTTCCAGAAGCTGTGGGTTTCCGCACCCTCTTCGACCCAAGCCTCCGATGGCTTGGGCCCGCTTTACAATGCCCGCTCCTGTCAGACTTGCCATATCAATGACGGGCGCGGCCGCCCGCCGCGCAATGGGGAGGATGCCGTCTCGATGATTGCGCGTCTTGCCCGATCGGCACGCACACCTGCGGAAGAGAACCTGGTCCAAGATCATCAGGCCTTGAACTTCCCGGATGTGACCTATGGGGCTCAATTGCAAAATCTCGCCGTACCGGGCCTTAAGGCCGAAGGCAAGCTGGCGGTTTCCTATGAGGACAATCACGTCACACTGAGTGACGGCGAGGTCGTGTCATTGCGCAGGCCTAGCTACAGCATAAACGGGCTGACCGAAGGACCACTTGAAACGGCAACCACCGTTTCACCACGGATCGCGCAGCCGACGCTCGGGCTTGGCCTGATCGAGGCTATTGCCGCGGAAGACATTCTGGCCAATGCCGATCCCGATGATAAAAACGGCGATGGTATTTCCGGCAAAGCCGCCTGGGTACGCGACCATCGGACAGGTAAAATCTCTCTCGGTCGTTTCGGCTGGAAAGCACAGAATGCCACCGTGCGGGATCAGGCCGCCATGGCGTTCTCTCATGATCTCGGCATATCGACACCTGATGCCCCTAATGCTTATGGGGACTGCACAGAGAGACAGACGGACTGTCTAGCCATGCCGACGGGCGTGCAAACACGGCTAGGCAACACCGAAGCACCCTCGCCGGTTCTCGATCTCGTGACCTTCTACACCGAAAACTTAGGCGTTCCCGCTAGACGCAATGTCGATGCTCCTAGTGTCTTGCGCGGCAAACGAATGTTTTATGAAAGCGGCTGTACCACCTGTCATACGCCGAAATTCGTCACGACACGAAATGCGGGCGATCCGCTTCATTCCTTTCAGCTGATATGGCCCTATTCGGATTTTCTGCTGCACGACATGGGCGATGTTCTGGCGGACGGGCAGCAGGTGGGGGGTGCGACTGGCAAGGAATGGCGCACGCCGCCGCTCTGGGGTATCGGCCTGACAGGCGCCGTCAATGGCAACGAATTCTACATGCATGACGGGCGGGCGCGCAGCCTGACCGAAGCCGTTCTCTGGCACGGAGGCGAAGCGCAAAAAGCGCGTGACGCTTTTGCCGCCTTGCAAAAATCCGACAGGCAGGCATTGCTGACATTTCTGGAGTCTCTTTGATGGACATTTCGATGCGCAAACTTCTCGCCATCCTGCCGCTGACAATCTTTCTCGGGTTAAACGTGGCCAAGGCTCAGGACGTCGAACTGATGCCTCCGCCACCGCTTGACCCAGTCAAGGTGCGCGCGACGATGGAGAAGGCCGTGGATGGTTTCATTCGCCCCGGCTACGAGAATTTTCGCGACAAGGCCCGCATGCTGGAAAGCCGCATGCAGGCGCTTTGTACCGAGCCTTCAGACCGGAAAATGCAAGATGCCAAAGAGGGCTTTGCCGCCACGGTCGATGCATGGTCCCATATCGAAATCGTTCGCGTCGGGCCGGTCATCGAGCAGAACCGGTTCGAGCGCATTCTCTATTATCCTGACAAGAAGGGGTTGGGCTTGAAGCAGGTCCAGCGCTACCTTGCAGAAAAGGACGAAAGCGTAACGACGGCGGAGGGTCTGAAAGGTAAAAGTGTTGCCGCGCAGGGCCTCGGTGCTCTGGAGTTCGTTCTTTATGGCACGGGTGCCGAGACGCTGACGTCGCAGAAGAAAGATTTCCGCTGCCGCTACGGAGCGGCAATCGCCGGCAATCTCGCCAAAATCGGAGACGAGTTGGTGACGAGCTGGACCGAACCGAATGGAACGGCGAAAAACTGGAAAGAGCCCGCGGCGGACAATCCCGTCTTTCGCGATGAACGAGAGGCATTGGTAGCGCTGCTCGGCATTCTCGTCCACGCCTCCGAAGCGGTCCGCGATCAGCGAGTAGAGACCTTCTACAAGGGGCCGGACAATGCCAAATTTCCGCGCACAGCCATCTATTGGCGCTCCGATCTTACCTGGAAGAGCATTGGCGACAATATCGCCGCCATTCAAGATCTGCTCCACACAGCGCATATGGGCGACCTCCTGCCGCCCGATCAGCGTTCGATCATCGGCTCTATAGATTTCATCGCTAAATCCATGGTGCGCGTCACCGGTACCATCGGTCCTGATATCGAAAAAGCCCTTGCCGACGAGAAGGAACGCGCCAAGGTCGATTACCTGCTGTTGAACGGTAAGGACCTGATCTACCGCATCAACGATCAATATGGCGGCGCCATTGGCTTAAGCTCCGGCTTCTCCTTCTCGGACGGAGACTGACGTGGCGACAGATCGGCGGCTTCTGATCGACCGGCGCAGCTTCATCAAGGCTGCGGGCGCTCCGTTTCTGGCCTCACTTGCGCCACGGTCCCTTTTTGCCCTGCAGCGAACCGACGCTGTCTTTGCATCCGCTTTTCGTAGTCGCGATGGTGCCTACGGTGTTGCGACATTGAGCGAGGCGGGCGAGATCATCGACAGGGTGGCCTTGCCCGCAAGGGCACACGGCATGGCCTCCAGTCCAGCAACCGGAGTGACCGTCGCTTTCGCTCGCAGGCCCGGCACATTCTTCGTCGCCTTCGACCCTCAAGGCCACAAAGCGCCCGCCGTCATTAGCACGCCGGAAGGCCGACACTTTTACGGGCACGGACAATTTTCTCCGGATGGCACGATCCTCTACGCCAGCGAGAACGATTTCGACGGAAATCGCGGCGTGATCGGTCTCTACGATGCGCGCAACGGATTTCGCCGCCTCGGCGAATATGACGCGCACGGCATCGGCACCCACGACATGACCGTGAGCCCCGATGGCACGATGATCGTGATCGCCAATGGGGGCATCGAAACCCATCCGGATTTCGGCCGGACCAAGCTCAACATAGACCGGATGGAGCCATCGCTCGTCCTTCTGGATGCCACCACAGGAGACCTTATCCAGAAGCACAGTGTGCCGGAACGGCTGAGACAGCTTTCTACCCGCCATGTCGACCTGGGAAATGACGGGCGTATCTGGTTTGCCTGTCAATATGAAGGCCCGCGTAACGACCTTCCCCCGCTTGCCGGCTATTTCTCCAAAGGGGACGATGTTCGTTTTATCGCGCTACCCGATGAAACGACCAGCAGATTGGCAAATTACGTCGGAGCGATTGCCGTCAACCGGAAGGCGGGCGTTGTAGGGTTGACGTCCCCCAATGGCAACGCCTTCGTCACGCTGGATGAAAGGAGTGGCGCGGTGCTGAGCGAAACGACCGTGCGAGAGGCAGCAGGAGTTGCCGCATCGACGAACGGCACTATTGCATCCTCCTATGACGGTCACTTTGCAGGGAAGGTTTCCGACGTCGCCTGGGACCAGCACATCGTTCGGATTTTGCGCTAAAGCGCTCTTCTTCCATTGAACGCCTTACCTCTTTGCGCTCACGCATCGCGATTTCGCAAATATCGATTTCGATTTGCGTGCCAATGCTGTCTTTTGTGAAAAAGATGGAGGAACCAAAGCATCGTGCCGTCATTCTTTCGGGCATGAAGAACGCGCTGATCTATCTCATCTTTATTGCTGTCGTGGTAACCTGTGGCGCGTTGATCGGAATCAACAATGTGCCCGGTGAATGGTACCAGTCGCTCACCAAGCCGCCATTCAATCCGCCAAACTGGATTTTCGGCCCGGTCTGGACCACACTTTATGTCATGATCGCCATCGCCGGAGCCCGTACCTGGTTGCAAAGTCGCATGGGTGGTCGGATGCAGCTCTGGGGCAGCCAGATGCTGCTCAACTTCCTCTGGTCGCCAATGTTCTTCGGCATGGAGAGCCTCGCAGCTGGTCTAATCGTCATCGTGCCGATGCTAATCTGCATCATCGCATTCATCTTCATGACGTTCAGCCGTGACCGCCTGTCCATGTGGCTTTTCGTGCCTTATGCAGCGTGGGTAAGCTTTGCGACTCTGCTAAATGCGAGCCTTCTTTATCTGAATTAGTCGCAAAAGCGCTTCAGACTTCGCGCGGCTCTGGAAATCATAAGTAGATAACGCCGCGCAAAACCGGATATGATCGCTGCAAAATTGCGGGAGGCGGCGATCCACGGCCGGTGGACCATGAACATTTCGGATCATATCCAGGAAATTGAACATGTCGGCGTCGGTCGCAATACCGGGCGAGATGCCGTGGTGGTAGCGTCCTGGCGGCGCTGCCTCGACACCTACCAAATGGATCCGACCAAGGCCCGCGAGGCTGTCATCGTATCCGAAAGTCGCCTGCGTGAGCATCGCCAGCGGGCTGAAGATTTGATCCACATTGCCCGTTCTGCACTGGAGAATCTTTATCGCCAAGTAGCCGAGCAGAACTATGTGCTTCTGCTGTCCGACCGGCAGGGCGTTACGGTGGATTTTCTGGGTGATCCTTCATTTAACAACAATCTTCGAAAGGCGGGGCTCTATCTCGGTTCGGAATGGTCAGAACCCCGCGCGGGCACTTGTGCGGTGGGTGCCTGTATAGCGACCGGTGAAGCGCTGACCATTCACCAGACAGACCATTTCGATGTCACCCATACCCCGCTTTCCTGCACCGCAGCGCCGATCTACGACACGCAGGGATCGTTGGCTGCTGTTCTGGATATATCACTATTAAGCTCGCCCATCCTGAAGGCCAGCCAGAACATGGCACGGCATCTGGTGTCCTCAACCGTGCGCCGGATCGAACTGGCAAATCTGATGGCCAGCAGCCGTCATGATCTTGTGCTACGGTTTGCGGCTGCACCGGAATTTCTGGATGTCGATCCCGAAGCTGCGCTTTCCGTCGATGGGGCTGGCCGGATCACGGGAATGACCCATGGTGCCGCGCGCATTCTCGCGGCGTCGCGTGGGTTGGATTGGCACGCCCCCGAAGAGCTCCTCGGACAGCGCCTGGAAGAATTCTTCGAGGCCGATTTTGACGAGCTTTCCTCCCTCACACGCTCCAGTCTCCCGCAGGATCGGCGGATTGTTTCAAAAAACGGCTCAGTCCTTTACGGCCACGCAATCGAACCACAACAGCGTCGCTTGTCTGGCTTGAAAGGACGTTTGAAACACCAGCGAGCAATCGACGGGATCGGCGGCGATAATCCATCCGTCCTCAATCTTCGGCGCAAAATCGAAAAACTGGCACCCGCCAGATTGCCGATCTTGCTGCAGGGCCAGACAGGGACCGGCAAGGAGCATCTCGCTCGCATCATTCACGAGACTAGCGGCGTTCCCGGTCGCTTCGTTCCCGTCAACTGCGCGGCCATTCCGGAGCAGCTGATCGAAAGCGAATTGTTTGGGCATTTGCCGGGAGCCTTTACTGGCGCCTTGCCGAAAGGACGCAAAGGGCTGGTCGAGGAGGCGCATGAAGGTACGCTTTTCCTCGATGAAATTGGCGACATGCCGTTTGCAGCGCAAAGCCGGCTCCTGCGCGTCCTGGCGGAAGGAGAAGTTCTCCCCGTTGGTGGCTCCACACCGCAAAAGGTCAGTTTCAGAGTAATCTCTGCATCTCATCGTCCGCTGGGTGAGATGGTGCGTAGCGGGGCATTCCGGGAGGATCTGTACTACCGGCTGAACGCTGCTGTGCTCACCCTGCCCGCATTGAAGGACCGCGATGATTTTATCTGGCTTCTCGACAGGATTCTCGAAAGACACGCGGTAGCCGGTCGGCCTCTCATACTGTCCGACGCGGCGCGTCTGGCACTTCTGCGCCACACATGGCCGGGCAATATCCGGGAGCTAGACAACACCATCGCCTATGCTACCGCGCTGTGCGACGGTGGAACGATTATGCTCGACGACCTTCCAGAGCTCCTCGGCACCACAGCCACGACAGCGACAGACGGCCGCGACGGCGATCTTCACGCCATCCTCGCAGCATGCAACGGCAATATATCCGAAGCGGCTCGCAAGCTGGGCGTCGATCGCACCACGCTCCACCGCCGCTTACGCCGCCTTGGCGCACGGAAACCGCACTGAGTGTGAGGACGTGCCACAGCTGTTGCGCCACACCTGTTGCGATTGCGACAGTCCTGCTTCAAGCGACTCCCGCATTTTCAGGCATTGAGCAAACAAGATCGACTGGCACGCTCATTGCACCTCGTCTGGCATCACAAGCCACTGAGGACAAAATATGCGCGCGCTCAGATTTCATGCAGCCAAGGATTTGCGGATCGATACTGTTCCAGAGCCAAGGCAACCGGGACCCGGACAGGTTCTCGTGCGGAACCGCTTTGTCGGCATTTGCGGCACCGACCTGCACGAGTACAGCTACGGCCCGATCTTTATTCCCACCGAGCCCCACCCATTTACTGGCGCTCACGGACCGCAAATTCTGGGACACGAGTTCGGCGGTATGGTTGAAGCCATCGGACAAGGTGTGACCTCGGTCAGTGTCGGCGACCGGGTGTCGATTCAACCGCTCGTCATGCCACGGTCAGGCGATTATTTTTCGGATCGAGGCCTTTTCCATCTCAGCACCCAGCTGGCACTTGTCGGTTTGAGCTGGGAAGGCGGCGGCATGGCGGAAGCAGCGCTTGTCAATGAATACAACGTGCAGAAAATTCCGGACGAGATGACCGACGAGGAGGCGGCTCTGGTCGAACCATCGGCAGTTGCCGTCTATGCCTGCGATCGCGGCGGCGTGACCGCAGGCAACAGCGTCCTGGTGACAGGGGCCGGACCGATCGGCATGTTGACGCTCCTGGCGGCGCGCGCAGCAGGTGCCGCGCAGCTCTTCGTGTCAGACCTCAATGATGCCCGTCTTGAGCTTGCCCGAAATGTTATTCCAGATGTGATCACCATCAACCCGAAGCGTGACCATCCGGGCGATGTCGTTCGTTCGGCCACCGAGGGCCAGGTCGGATGCGATGTTGCAATCGAGTGCGTTGGCAACGAACACGCCCTCAAGGCCTGCGTCGATGCGGTGCGCAAACAAGGCGTCGTCGTCCAGACCGGGCTGCACCCGCATGAAAATCCGATCGACTGGTTCCAGGTCACCTTCAAGGACCTGGAGATCAAGGGCTCATGGGCATATCCGACGCATTATTGGCCTCGGGTCATACGGCTCATTGCGTCGGGCCAATTGCCGGCAACGAAGATTGTCACGAAGCGCATCGCGCTGGATGAGGCCGTGTCGGAGGGTTTCGATACTCTGCTCGATCCTGCCGGCACACATCTGAAAATCCTGATCGATCTTTCCCGGTAAATGCCCGCATCCGCGTGAGGGAGAGGAGCCCGATACGCGAATGCGAATGAACTCCACGAAGCAGCGGGCCGCTGCTTCGTCATTAGACCCAAGCAAAACCATGGAGGAGATGAATATGCTTGATGTCAGTCCGAAAACCAAAATCGACACGGTCCTAGCCAAATTCGGCAAGGCGCTCGCAGCCCAAGACATAGATGCCGCCGTCAACCTGTTCCAGGCAGATTGCTACTGGCGAGATCTCGTAACCTTCACCTGGAACCTCAACACCATGGAGGGCCATCACGCCATCCGCGACATGTTGACGAACCAGCTCTCGGCCATCAAGCCGTCCGGCTTCAGGCAGGATGTGAACGAGCAGGCCTCTGAAAGTGGCGGCGTAACCGAGGGCTGGTTCGAATTCGAGACCGCTACCGCCCGCGGCTATGGTCACGTCCGGCTGAAGGATGGCCTGATCTGGACGCTCCTCACCACCATGAGTGAACTGAAAGGACATGAGGAGCCTAAAGGTGCAAAACGCCCAATGGGAGCCGAACATGGGCACGACCGCAACCGCAGAACCTGGAAGGAAAAACGTGAAGCAGAGGCCGTCGAGCTCGGCTACACGGAGCAACCCTATGTCGTCATCATCGGCGGTGGACAGGGTGGCATTGCGCTTGGTGCAAGACTGCGCCAGCTCGGAGTTCCGACAATCATCATCGAAAAGAACGAGCGGCCGGGCGACAGTTGGCGCAAGCGCTACAAATCGCTCTGCCTGCACGACCCCGTCTGGTACGATCATCTGCCCTACATTCCCTTCCCGGAAAACTGGCCGGTCTTTACCCCCAAAGACAAGGTGGGCGACTGGCTGGAGATGTACACCAAGGTCATGGAGCTGAACTACTGGGGTTCCACCACCTGTAAATCGGCCCAATATGACGAGACTTCCGGAGAGTGGACCGTAATTGTCGACCGCGCCGGGAAAGAGGTCGTCTTGCGGCCCAAGCAACTGGTGTTAGCAACCGGCATGTCAGGCAAACCCAACATTCCGAAATTCCCAGGCCAGAATATCTTCAAGGGAGAGCAGCAGCACTCCTCACAGCATCCGGGCCCGGACGCCTATTCCGGAAAAAAGGTCGTCGTCGTCGGCTCAAACAATTCGGCCCATGATATTTGCGCTGCGCTGTGGGAGGCAGGTGCCGATGTGACCATGCTGCAGCGTTCCTCGACCCATATCGTCAAGTCGGATTCCTTGATGGAAATCGGGCTGGGCGATCTCTATTCGGAACGCGCCGTCGCCAGTGGGATGACCACGCGAAAAGCCGATCTCATCTTCGCCTCGCTCCCCTACAGGATCATGCATGAATTCCAGGTTCCGATTTACAACCGTATCCGGGAGAAAGATGCTGACTTCTACGCAGCCCTTAAGAAAGCCGGCTTCATGCTGGACTTCGGCGATGACGAGTCCGGTCTCTTCATGAAGTATCTGCGTCGCGGCTCCGGTTACTACATCGACGTCGGCGCCTGCGATCTAGTGATTGACGGCTCGATCAGGCTGAAATCCGGGGTGGATGTGTCTCACCTGACAGAGGATGCCGTTGTGCTGAAAGATGGCACACAGTTACCCGCCGATCTGGTGGTCTATGCGACCGGCTATGGTTCGATGAACGGCTGGGCAGCGGATCTGATCTCGCGCGAGGTGGCGGACAAGGTCGGCAAATGCTGGGGACTAGGCTCCAATACGACCAAGGACCCGGGTCCTTGGGAGGGAGAACAACGCAACATGTGGAAACCGACGCAGCAGCAAGCCCTCTGGTTCCATGGCGGCAATCTGCATCAATCCCGTCATTACTCGCAATATCTCTCGCTGCAATTAAAAGCGCGGCAGGTCGGACTGGAAACACCGGTCTATGGTCTCCAAAAGCCGCATCATCTCGCATGAGGCGAAAATGACATTGATCCGCCGGTTGGACAGAACCGGCGGATCAACCACCCTTGTCTTGCGCCTGGACCGAGGCCATGTCATTTTTCAATAAAAATGAAAGGCAGGGGAATGACATTCACCGATCCTGGCGATTTTCGCCAGCGTATTGAAAAGAGCTTCGCGCGCCAGGGTGTGGTCCAGGCAATCAAGGCGGAGCTGACGCGTATCGAGCACCGGCTGGTCGAAATAGAGCTGCCTTTTCATCCCAAGCTGACGCAGCAGCATGGCATTCTTCATGCCGGCGTCATAGCCGCCGCGCTCGACACCGCCTGCACCTATGCAGCCTATACGATCGTCGAGCCGGAAGCGTCTCTGCTGACAATCGAGTTCAAGGTCAACCTCATGTCGCCCGGGCGAGGCGAGCGCTTTTTGTTTCGTGGCGAGATCACCAAACCCGGCAGCAACATCATCGTGGCCGACGGTCGCGCCTATGCCATTTCCGACGGCCCTGCGAAGCTGATCGCTTCGATGACGGGAACGATGATGGTTCTGAAAGGACGCGAAGGGTTCAGCGAAAATGAGCTATGAGCTGGTCGAGATCAACGGCAAGCGCCTTCTCTTCGTCATGGCAGCCGAGGCGGAATACGGTCCGCATCTGAAAGCTCGTTTTCGACCGCTGATGACGGGCGTCGGTCCTGTTGAAGCTGCCATTTCCTTGACTGCCACATTGAGCGATCTGAACGCTCAGGCGCGCCTGCCCCATCTCGTGGTTTCGCTAGGGTCCGCCGGCTCGCGCCTGTTGGAACCGACCAAAGTCTATCAGGCTGTCAGTGTATCCTACCGGGATATGGATGCCTCAGCCTTCGGCTTTGAAAAAGGACGCACGCCATTTCTGGATTTGCCCGCAGAGGTTCCGCTTCCATATTCCATACCAGGCGTTGCGACCGCGCGTCTTTCCACCGGCGCCAATGTGGTGTCCGGCAGCGCCTATGACAGTATCGACGCAGACATGGTGGAGATGGAGACATTCGCAATCCTGCGCGCCTGCCATCGCTTCGGCATTCCGCTGATCGCCTTGCGTGGCATTTCCGATGGTAAGGCGGATGTTCACCATATCGATGACTGGACGGACTATCTCCACATTATCGACGAGAAACTGGCAGAGGCCGTCGACAGGCTGAAAGACGCGATAAAGGTCGGGGCGATTACGCTCTGATGCTTGCAAGGCGGCACATTTTCTGGCTTTTCAGGGCATGCGCCGGGTTGCCTTACGCCCGGCAATTCTTTAAAGGCTCGCCATGACCCAGATAGCCCATCCCGACAGCATCCTCATCATCGATTTCGGCAGCCAGGTGACGCAGCTGATTGCGCGCCGCATCCGCGAAGCCGGGGTTTATTGCGAAATCCACCCGTTCCAGAGCGCTGCAGAGGCGTTTGAGAAACTGCAGCCGAAGGGCGTCATCTTCTCCGGTGGCCCGGCATCTGTCACGGCCGAGGGAAGCCCGCGCGCACCACAGGCAGTGTTTGATGCAGGTATCCCGATCCTCGGCATTTGCTATGGCCAGCAGACGCTCTGCACCCAGCTCGGCGGTACCGTAGAAGGCGGCCATGCAGCGGAATTTGGCAGAGCCGATATCGAAATCAAAAAGGCGAGCCCGCTCTTTGATGGCTTCTGGGAACTTGGTGGCCGTTATCCGGTCTGGATGAGCCATGGCGACCGCGTCACGCAATTGCCGGCCGGTTTCGAAGTGGCAGCGACGTCGGAGAACGCACCTTTCGCCATCGCAGTCAATGAAGAGCGCCGCTACTACACCACGATGTTCCACCCGGAAGTTGTCCACACGCCCGACGGCGCGAAGCTGCTTTCCAACTTCGTCCACAAGATCGTCGGCCTGAAATCCGATTGGACGATGGCGGCCTATCGCGCTGAGATGATCCGCAAGATCCGCGAGCAGGTCGGCGATGGCCGTGTGCTCTGTGCGCTCTCAGGCGGCGTCGATTCCTCGGTTGCGGCGATCCTCATCCATGAAGCGATCGGCGACCAGCTGACCTGCGTCTATGTCGACCACGGTCTGATGCGCCTTGCCGAAAGCGAGCAGGTCGTCGGCATGTTCCGCGACCATTACAACATTCCGCTCGTCCACGTAGATGCCTCCGACTTGTTCCTGACGGAACTGGCCGGTGTTTCCGATCCTGAGGTCAAGCGGAAGACTATCGGCCGTCTTTTCATCGAGACCTTTGAAGCCGAAGCTGCCAAGATTGCAGCGGATGGCAAGGGTGCGCCAGCTTTCCTGGCACAGGGTACGCTCTATCCGGACGTCATCGAAAGCGTATCCTTCTCGGGCGGCCCGTCCGTCACGATCAAGAGCCACCACAATGTTGGCGGTCTACCTGAACGCATGAACATGAAGCTGGTCGAACCGCTTCGTGAACTCTTCAAGGACGAAGTCCGCGCTCTTGGCCGCGAACTCGGCCTGCCGGAAAGCTTCATCGGCCGTCACCCCTTCCCCGGTCCCGGCCTTGCGATCCGTTGCCCCGGCGTCGTCACCCGCGAGAAGCTGGATATTCTGCGCAAGGCAGATGCGATCTATCTCGACGAAATCCGCAAGGCTGGCCTCTACGACACCATCTGGCAGGCCTTTGCAGTGCTGCTTCCGGTTCAGACCGTCGGCGTCATGGGCGACTATCGCACCTATGATTTCGTCTGCGCACTGCGTGCGGTCACTTCGGTGGATGGCATGACGGCGGACTTCTACCCCTACGACATGAACTTCCTCGGTCGTGCGGCCACCCGCATCATCAATGAGGTCAAGGGCATCAACCGGGTGGTCTACGACGTGACGTCGAAGCCGCCAGGCACCATCGAGTGGGAATGATCTCGCATCCGGTTTTAGACTGGAGCAAGCTTGAATGAATACCAAAAGCCCGCATATTGCGGGCTTTTGTCTTTGCAGATCTGGCCGATTGAGGGAGACATGGTGGGATATAGCGGATATCCTGCGCTCTCTTTGCGCTCATGATCATTGCCTTGCAGTCGACCATCGTTATGACCACAGTCCAGTCGTAGACAGGTTGGCGATCCGCCTCAGACTGTCTTGATCGTACCGCCATCGATGACGAACTCGGCCCCGTGGATTGCGCCAGCGCGGTCGGAGGCGAGGTAGGCGATGAGATCCGCGACCTCTTCCGGCTCGGCTCCGCGGCCGATCGATATCCCGCCCAAGGCGTCGAGAACGAACTGGCGCGCATCCTCGATCGTACCGCCATTGGCGTTCCGCAGCATATCGAGAAAGTCTCCGGCGCCCTGCGTCATGATCCAGCCTGGAGAAACGGAATTAACCCGCACGCCTTTGGGACCAAGCTCCTTCGAGATCGACTTGCTGTAGGTCCTCAGCGCAGCTTTCGCGGCGGCATAGCCTGTCGTGGATTCCGGCAGCGGCAACACCGACTGAATGGACGTGACATGCACGACGATGCCTTGACTGCGCTCGAGCATCTGCGGAATCAACAGCCGGTCAAGCCGGACCGTTGCCAACAGGTTGAGGTTCAGCTCGGCAAGCCAGTGCTCGTCCGTCAAGGCCACAAAGCCGCCTGCCGGTGAATTGGAACCGCCGATGACATGAGCAAGAATGTCGATACCGCCAAGCCGCTCGATTGCCGCCTTGGCGACCGTTTCGCTGCCTTTGGCGGTCGTCAGGTCTGCCTGAACATAGTCCACACCCTCAATGGGATCCTGGATTGTGCGCGCGGTTGTGACAACGCGAGCGCCGCCGGCGAGAAAGCGTTTTACCGTGGCGCGGCCGAGACCCTTCGTACCGCCGCTGACGAGCACGCGCTTGCCCGCAAATTCATCGGGGTTTGCCTGGATGATCATATCCTGGTCTCCAACGTCTTGATGACATCCTGCGCCATGGTGAAACGATAGGTGAAGCGAAGCGGGCTGCCGGGGAAGTCACCGTGAGCGGGGCCTTCTAGGATGAATTCGCCATTTTCTTCCCGAGCGGTATCGGGCTCGAAGATCGCCTTCACCGCGATCGCTTCTTCCTCAAGGAGCTGGCGGATTTTGGAAAGCCCGACATAGTGTTTGCCGTTATCGATGAAGACGGCATCTTTGGCGAAATGCTTCATCATGCCCTCAAGATCGAGGCGGGCATTTGCCTTGATATACTCGGCGATTGGTTTGGGTATGTTCAGTGACATGGCCATCTCCTTGTTGATGATGACGCTAATTTAGCCATGGACTTTTCTCCCGATAAGCGAGATAGATCGGCATCGGGCGTAACGAAAATCGGGACAATGACGCGACACTCTCTCATTGAACTCGAGGCAGTCTTAGCCATCGTCCGGTGCGGCTCGTTCCGAGCCGCGGCCTTGGAGCTCGGCATGTCGAACACTGCTATCAGCAGCGCCGTGGGCAAGCTTGAGCGGGAGCTCGCCGTGCGTCTCTTCAATCGCACCACGCGCAGTGTCTCGCTCACCTATGCGGGGCGCATCTTTGTCGCGCAAATCAAGCCCGCGCTGGAAAATATTCAAAATGCGATGAACACGGCACGGGCTCAACAGGAAACGCCGTCAGGCACCTTGCGTATCAATGCGTTCGCCACCGCGGCGCGCGAGATCATGGTGCCGCTGGTGTTGAGCTATCTTCAGCGCTTTCCCCAAGTCCACATCGACCTTGTCACCGAGGGTCGGCTTGTCGACGTCGTGGCGGCGGGCTTCGATCTAGGATTGCGCAGCGCGGACCTTGTGCCCAATGACGCGATCGCCATACCGCTGGGGAAAATGCAACGCATGGCGGTCGTTGCGTCCCCCGCCTTTTTCGAAGAACGAAATGTTCCCCGAGTGCCGCAGGATCTGCTGGCCTACCCATGCATTCGCGGACGCCTCCCAGATGGAGCCCTGCTGCGATGGCGATTTGAGAAGGGCGGAGAAGAGCTGCATCTTGATGTCGAAGGACCAATCACGCTGGATGAAGCCTCATTGGCCCGGATCGCGGCAATCAACAGTGTTGGGATCGGCTATTTTATGGAGGCCGATGTCCGCGAAGACATAACCGCAGGACGGCTCGTTCGCATCCTCGAAGACTGGACCCCACCGCTCGTGCCGCTCTGCCTTTATTATTATAATCGGCGCAATTCCTCAGCAGCCTTCCAAGCCTTCATCGCACTGGCACGAGACTACGCGGCAGGACGACTAGCACAGCGCTCGAGCGGTTAGCCGTCGATCCTTGTTGAAACCAGTCGCGAAGCGTGCATCGACGCGAAGTGGCAACGATGCCGTGGACACTTTTTCTCACCCACAGCTCAACCTTTCAATCGCACGGCGCGTTAGGGACCCAAAGTTCCCAGCACCGCGGACCCGCCATGCCTTCAACCTTCCGATTCGATCTACTCGCCAAGAGCGGTTACGCCGCACGCGGCATCGTCTTCATGCTCGTTGGCGGGCTGGCACTCCTGTCCGGCGTGGCAGGCGAGAAAGCCGAAACGAAATCGGCGATCTCGACGCTGTTGAGCCAGCCGTTCGGACGCATCTGGGTGGGCGCGATCGGCATCAGCCTTCTCGGCTTCGTCTGCTGGCGTCTGGCGCAAGCTATTGCCGATACGGACGATCATGGCACCAGTGCCAAAGGCCTGGTCATTCGAGCGGCGCTAGTGGGAAGTGCTGTCACATATTTTGGTCTTGCCGGCTTCGCGCTCGGCCACAGCTTCCTTGCCGGTGGCGGCGATGAAGGCTCGGGTGAGAAAGATCTCGCCCAATGGATCATGTCGCAGCCCTTCGGATCCTATCTTCTGATTGCGGTCGGCGCTGGATTCGTCATCGGCGGCGGTGTCACTGCAGCCAAGGGACTGACGCGAAAGTTCGAGCGCTATCTGCGCATCCCGGACAAGAATGCGGTCGCTACCTGGATTTGCATCTACGGGCTCGTAGCACGCGGTCTGGTGTTTGCGATCATCGGCATCCTTTTCATCACGGCCGGAATGAAGGTCGATCCACAGGAGGCCGGCAGCATGGGCGACGCGATGCAATGGCTAAGACAGATGCCGTTCGGCAGCGCACTCTACATCTGCGTAGCCGCGGGGCTCGCGGCCTTTGGCATCTACAATCTCATCGAAGCCCGCTACCGCACGATCCCAAGCCCGTCCTTGAGCGCGGTCACTCGGTCAGTACGATCTGCGCTCCCTGGCCGGTAACAAGAGACGTACCACTTTCCGGCGGTTCAACGTTTAAAAAGGAAGCCCTCCATGACAAGTAAAACAATCGAAGACATCGCCTCAACGATGAAGAAGATCGACTTCTGCATGATGGCGACACACGGCTCCTCCGGTGCAATCACCAACCGCCCCATGAGCAACAATGGCGACGTAGACTATGATGGCGATTCCTGGTTCTTCTCGCTGAAGGACACGCACAAGGTCTCCCATATCAATCGCAATCCCCAGGTGACTCTTTCCTTCACTGAGCCGCCAAGCCTGCTTGGCAAGCCCGGCATGTTCATCTCGATCGAAGGCGCAGCAGAACTCATCGAGGATAAGTCCGCTTTCGAACGCCATTGGGTTTCAGATCTAGATCGTTGGTTCACCGAAGGCGTCGATACCCCTGGCTTGGTCCTGATTAGGGTGCGCGGCGTGCGCGTGCAATATTGGGACGGTGAGGAGAACGGAGCAATCGAGTTGTAAGTGATATGGTGGGGGCGGAGAGCGGATTGCAGATGTTACCTGAACACTCCCCGCCCGTGCAGGTATGGACGGGCATCAGCCTCCCCCCAATCCCTCCGACATGCCTTGTGCGATCGCCTGCAACTGCGCTCCCAGTTCCGCTATTTTATCATCGCTCCCTTCGCTGCGTAAAATACTGATCGCGATCCCGGCAACGGCCGCGCCGGAATGGTCACGAAGTGGGGCCCCGATACAAATCATTCCTTCGCGGATCTGCCCGTCATCAATGGAAAAGCCTCGTTTTCGTGTGACCTCGAGCTCACGCTTAAGCTCCTCAACGCTGCCTACACTGCGCGGTGTCAGCGGCTTGGGAAAATCGGTCAGCAGACGATCGAGTTCAGCAGGCTTGAGATCCGATAGAAGTATCTTGCCCGTTGCCGTAAACGGCGCTGGCAATCTCATGCCGATACGGAAGGTCTGCCCCAGCGGCTGATCCGAATTGCGACAGCCGACATAGACCACTTCCGCTCCCTCGCGAACTGTGAGCGTTACGGTATAAGGGTCGAGCTTACGGTCCCGCGCAAGCACTTCCTGAAATGTGGTGACGATATCGAGCTGCGACAGAAAGGCGTTGGCCCATCGAAGCGGGTGAGGCCCGATCTTCAACGTGCCATCGGGCGACTTGCCTACCAGGTCCAACTCGCCCATCACCGCCAGCAGCCCATGTGCCGTGCTCTTCGGAAGGCTGAGAGTGCGCGCAATTTCAGCGGCTGTCAGATTTTTACCCGATGCGAGAATATCGAGAATTGCGACCGCTCGACGTAGCGCCGGCACGGTTTGAGCGGACGATGAGTCGGGCTCGTCATTTTGCATATCATCTCCTTGACAGGGTCGGCGGCAGTCGGCATAGTTCAATACATGGATCGCGGTTCAATTAGCTGAACTTAATAGGAGATCGTACGGTGCTCAAGTTGAGGAATCCTCGCCTTCTTACAGATGCATGTCTGATCAACGGAAAGTGGATTCAATCGGATAGTTCTGAAACGATCAAGGTTGAAAATCCGGCAACCGGTGAGGTTATCACTGAAGTCCCCTCGCTGACGCCAATTCAGGTGGAGCATGCGGTCGAAGCAGCGGAGAAAGCCTTAGTGGGCTGGCGAAGCCGTTCTGCAAAGGAGCGCGCGTCTGTCTTGAGACGCTGGTTCGAGCTGATGGTCGCACATGCCGACGATCTCGCTGCGTTGATGACGGCAGAACAGGGTAAGCCGCTCGCCGAAGCCAAGGGTGAAGCGCTCTATGCTGCTTCCTTCGTGGAGTGGTTTTCCGAGGAGGCGAAGCGGGTCTATGGCGACACTATCCCCGCACCGACGACCGACAAACGCATCACCATTTTGAAGCAGCCGATCGGTGTCTGCGCAGCCATCACGCCGTGGAATTTCCCGGCTGCGATGATCACTCGCAAGGCCGCGCCGGCACTTGCCGCAGGCTGCACGATGATCGTCAAACCTGCCGAGCAAACACCGCTTACAGCGCTCGCTCTCGGCGTGCTTGCCGAAGAGGCTGGCATTCCCGCTGGCGTGCTGCAGGTGGTGATCGGCAAGGCACGGGAGATCGGCAAGGTGTTCACCGAGCGTGACACGGTGCGCAAGATTTCCTTCACCGGGTCGACAGAAGTCGGGCGCGTGCTGATGGCGCAATCAGCCCCGACAATAAAGAAGCTTTCGCTTGAACTCGGCGGCAATGCACCCTTCATCGTCTTTGACGATGCCAATATCGACGCCGCAGTCGAGGGCGCTGTCGCATCGAAGTATCGCAATGCCGGACAGACATGTGTCTGCAGCAATCGAATTTACGTTCAGGCTGGAATTTTTGATGCCTTTGCGGAGAAACTTGCCGCGAAGGTGAAGGCGATGAAGGTCGGAGCCGGCGTCGAGGAGGGCGTCACCATCGGTCCATTGATCGATGAGGACGCCGTCAAGAAGGTCGAGGAGCACGTCGCCGACGCTGTGGCGAAAGGCGCCAGCATCCTTACCGGCGGTGGACGACACGCACTTGGCGGTACCTTTTTCGAGCCGACTGTCATTACCGGTGCGACACAGACGATGAAGGTGGCGCGCGAGGAAACTTTTGGGCCCGTCGCCCCTCTCTTTCGTTTCGAGACGGAAGATGAGGTGATTGCCATGGCCAACGACACAGAGTTCGGCTTGGCTGCTTATTTTTACACCGAGAACTTCAGCCGCACATGGCGCGTCGCGGAGGCTCTGGAATATGGCATGGTCGGCCACAACACCGGCATGATCTCCAATGAGGTTGCCCCATTCGGTGGCGTCAAGCAATCCGGTCTTGGCCGCGAGGGCTCCCACTTCGGCATCGATGAATATCTTGAAATCAAATATCTCTGCTCGGCTCTCAGCTGAGACATGATCGGGAGGACACTATGACGATCAATCCCTTCGAGTTTCGAACCGTTCCCTCCATGCAAATCGCGTGGGGCGGAGCTGCAAAGCTTGGTGAAATACTGGCTGGCCGGTTCGCGCAGCGCAAGGCGCTCCTGATTACCGACAGCGGCCTCGTGAAAGCAGGGCTTATTCAACCGATCGCCGACACGCTGTCTTCCAGCGGCTTTTCCGTCGAGATATTCGACAAGGTGGTCGCCGATCCGCCGGAACATGTAGTGGCTGAATGCGTCACATCCGCAAAAGCCTTTGGTGCGGATATCGTGATCGGTCTGGGCGGCGGATCGTCGCTCGACATCGCCAAGCTCGTGGCCGTGCTCCTCGTCTCCGATCAGTCGCTTGCCGAGATGTACGGCATAGGCAACGTCAAGGGATCACGCGCACCTTTGGTGCTGATACCGACGACTGCCGGCACGGGCTCGGAAGTCACCAACATCTCGATCATCACGACCGGCGAAACCACGAAAATGGGCGTCGTTTCGCCCCAGCTTTACGCGGACTTCGTGCTCCTCGACGCTGAGTTGACTGTCGGCCTGCCGCAGGTCCACACCGCTGCCACCGGGATCGATGCGATGGTTCACGCGATCGAAGCCTATACCAGCAAGCACAAGAAGAACCCGCTCTCCGACTGCCTGGCACGCGAAGCCTTGCGTCTTCTCGGAGACAATCTGGTGGCCGCCTGTAAGGATGGGACGAACCGGCAGGCGCGAGAGGCCATGCTACTGGGCGCCACGCTGGCAGGCCAGGCCTTTGCCAACTCGCCGGTTGCGGCAGTGCATGCCCTCGCCTACCCGCTCGGAGGCCATTACCACATTCCGCACGGGCTTTCCAACGCGCTGATGCTCGGCCCGATCCTCCGTTTCAACGCCGCCGCTGCCGCGCCGCTTTACGCCGAGCTTGCCGACGTCTTGAAGGTTCCGGGAACCGGTGACGCCGCCACGCGCTCGGCAGCCTTCGTTCAGCACATGGAAAAGCTGATGGATGAGAGCGGGGCGCCTCGGCGCCTGCGCGATGTAGGCGTGACCGACAACAGCCTCACGATGCTGGCGTCCGACGCAATGAAGCAGACGCGTCTGCTCGTCAACAACCCCGTCGAGGTCCGCGAAGAAGATGCGCTGGCGCTTTATCGGGAAGCATTCTGACTACCGAACCCATTCAGAAATCTATTCTCAGGGAGGAAACCTTTATGACTGATATCAGGCTGTATATGCTTCAATCCGGAACCTTGAAATGCAAGGTCCACAACATCAAGATGAACCAGGGAGACGGCGCAGATTACGAAATCCCCGTTCCATTCTTCCTGATTACCCACCCGGACGGGCATACCGTCATCGACGGCGGTAATGCAATCGAAGTGGCCACCGATCCACGCGGCCATTGGGGTGGCGTCTGCGATGTCTACTGGCCGGTTCTAGATAAAGATCAGGGCTGCGTCGACCAGATCAAGGCGCTTGGCTTTGACCCCGCGGATGTCAAATACGTGGTCCAGTCCCACTTGCATCTCGACCACACCGGCGCCATCGGACGTTTCCCGAATGCGACCCACATCGTCCAGCGCCGGGAATATGAGTACGCCTTTACGCCGGACTGGTTTGCGGCAGGCGGTTACATCCGCAAGGATTTCGACAAGCCGGGCTTGAAATGGCAGTTCCTCAACGGAGCGGACGACGATCTCTATGACATCTACGGCGATGGCACTCTGACGACGATCTTCACTCCTGGTCACGCGCCGGGCCACCAGTCCTTCCTGGTGCGAGTGCCGGACAGCAAGCCGCTACTGCTCACCATCGACGCCGCCTACACACTGGATCACTGGGAAGAAAAGGCGCTGCCAGGCTTCCTCGCTTCCACGGTGGATACAGTGCGCTCCGTGCAAAAGCTCAGAACCATTGCAGAGAAGGCAGATGCGATCGTGGTGACAGGACATGATCCCGACGCTTGGTCGACTTTCAAGAAAGCTCCAGAATATTATGGCTGAGCCACTCTATCAGCGGAGATAATTGCCCGCGACAACGGTCACAAGCAAAAGCCGGGCGCTGCAACAGCGCCCGGCTCTTTGACATTACACTTTGCGCAGACCAGCGAGGCGCGCAGCCAGCTGTTACAGCTGAACCTTATCGAAAGCCTTGGGATCGATACCAAGCGCATCGAGATCGGAACCGGCAGGCTTGCGGTGGGCACGCACAGCGGCGGAGACCGAAACGGCGGCGCCGAAAACGGCAAGGGTTTCACTGAAAAACTTACGCGATGTCTTTGCAACCGAACGCATTTCTTTCTCCTTTTGAACTGCCCAGAATATGGGCAAAACCACGCGGATCTACAACTCATGATATAGAGAGGGAGCCATGCGACGGAGCTCGAACTCCTTTGGATGTCAGCCAAAGCAAATTTGCATGGCTACATCAATGGCCCGAAAATCGGAATCAATTTTCGCAGAGCGTGATGCGTAAGTTCAAGACGTTAGAACGTCCGTTTTGGGTCCTAAAGGATGGCACAGCGCGCCAAGACACGATGCTTTGCCTACTCTCCAATTTTTGTTAAGTCAGACATCACAAGGGAGACGGACACCATGGCGACCGCGATTTACGGCATCAAGAACTGCGACACGATGAAGAAGGCGCGTAGTTGGCTGGACGAGAACGGTATCGAAACTGCATTTCACGATTACAAGGTGAAGGGCATCGATCGCGAGCATCTGGAGGCATGGTGCGATGCGGCGGGATGGGAGACGGTGCTGAACCGCGCTGGCACGACTTTCAAGAAGCTCGATGACGAACAGAAAGCTGACCTGACACGTGAAAAGGCCATAGCGCTGATGTTGCAACAGCCTTCGATGATCAAGCGGCCGGTGCTGGAAGCAGAAGATAAGATCGTCGTCGGTTTCAAGCCCGACATCTATGCCAACCTCTTCGGCCAGTAATCCATGTCCAAGACAACGCGTGCAACCCAGATGCTGACGAAAGCGGGCGTGGCTTTCACCACCGTATCCTACGAATACGACCCCTATGCCGAGCGTATCGGTCTTCAGGCAGCCGAATCCATTGGCGAGCCGCCGCATCTGGTGTTGAAGACACTGATGGCCGAAGTGGATGGCAGAGCTGTGTGCGTCGTCGTACCGTCGGACCGCGAAGTCAGCATGAAGAAGCTGGCGGCAGCCTTTGGCGGCAAATCCGCCAATATGATGAAACCTGCCGATGCCGAGCGAGCGACGGGCTTCCATGTCGGCGGCATCAGTCCTTTCGGGCAGAAAAAGCTGGTGCCAACAGCCATCGAGGTCCAGTCCATGGACCACGCCTATGTTTACATGAATGGCGGGCAACGCGGACTTCAAATCCGCCTTTCGCCAAAAGATGCGCTGACAGCTTTAAAGGCCTCAGCTGTGCCGCTCATCGCCGAGTGAGCCACGCCAGCCGGAAGGTGGTTGGCTTTCCCCATGGATGGTCTATTGTCCACCCGTTCAAGCAGACATGTGAAGGCAGATCATGAGCGTTTCCCCTATCGATCCCGTCAAACTCGAGAAACTGGCCGAAGTCGCCGTCAAGGTCGGACTTCAGCTTCAGAAGGATCAGGATCTGGTGATCACGGCGCCGCTTGCGGCCTTGCCGCTGGTGCGCCAGTTGACCAAGCACGCCTACATGGCAGGCAGCGGTCTGGTGACGACCTTCTATTCCGATGAAGAGACGACGCTGGCGCGTTACCGCCATGCAAGCGACGCCAATTTCGACAAGGCGTCCAGCTGGCTTTATGAAGGCATGGCCAAGGCATACGCGAATGGCGCAGCACGACTGGCCATTTCCGGGGACAACCCCATGCTGCTGTCCGAGCAAGATCCGTCAAAAGTGGCACGCGCCAACAAAGCCAACTCCACGGCCTACAAGCCAGCGCTTGAGAAGATTTCCAACTTCGATATCAACTGGAATATCATCTCCTATCCAAACCCATCCTGGGCAAAACAGGTTTTCCCGGGTGTGAGCGAGGAAGAGGCAGTCCGCAAGCTGGCCGACGCGATCTTCGCCGCCTCGCGTGTCGATGTCGCCGATCCGGTGGCTGCCTGGGCGGAGCACAATGCCAATCTCGCCAAGCGGTCCAAGTGGTTGAATGGCGAGCGCTTCGCGTCGCTGCACTTCAAAGGTCCAGGCACCGACGTTACAATCGGTCTAGCCGACGGCCATGAATGGCACGGCGGTGCGTCGATGGCAAAGAATGGCGTGACCTGCAATCCGAATATCCCCACCGAGGAAGTCTTCACCACTCCGCATGCGCTGCGTGTCGATGGCTATGTCTCCAGCACCAAGCCCTTGTCGCACCAGGGCACGCTGATCGACGACATACAGGTGAAGTTTGAGGCAGGCCGCATTGTCGAGGCCAAGGCTTCGAAGGGTGAATCCGTCCTGAACAAGGTGCTCGATACCGACGAGGGCGCGCGCCGTCTCGGCGAAGTGGCGCTTGTGCCGCATTCCTCGCCGATCTCGGCAAGCGGCATCCTCTTCTACAACACACTCTTCGACGAAAACGCCTCCTGCCATATCGCGCTCGGCCAGTGCTACTCCAAGTGCTTTATCGATGGCGCCTCGCTCAGCCAGGATCAGATCAAGTCTCAGGGCGGCAATTCGAGCCTCATCCATATCGACTGGATGATCGGCTCCGACAAGGTCGATATCGACGGCATCAAACCGGATGGCTCCGTCGTGCCAGTCATGCGCAAAGGTGAATGGGCTTAGGAATTCTTCAGGCCTTCGCGTGAACCCGCGAGAGAACCCCGGCAAAGTCCGCCGGCTCCTGCGAAGGGGCCGGCATTTTTTCGCAATGTCTGTCATCTAAGAACCTATGCTCGTCAAAGAAGAGCCGCTTCTTAGACTAAAGTCATAAGTCGAAAGGATCGCTCTTCCTTTCGTTAAAATTCTGTCACTTTGCAGTCAGGTGCATCGCGCCCCAAAAGGGAAGTTCGAGGGGAGTCGAACTGGTGCGATGCGTCTTCTTGATTTCTGTGGAGGACAGACAATGGCACATGTAGCAGCGACGGGCGCAGAAAAAGCGCGCCCCATGACAGCGGAGGAGAAGAAGGTCATTTTCGCCTCTTCTCTCGGCACGGTGTTCGAGTGGTACGACTTTTATCTCTATGGTTCGCTCGCCATCTATATCGGCGCGAACTTCTTCAGCCAGTATCCGGAAACGACGCGCAACATCTTCGCGCTCCTGGCCTTTGCGGCAGGCTTCCTCGTTCGGCCATTCGGCGCTCTGGTCTTCGGCCGTCTTGGCGATATCGTCGGACGTAAATACACCTTCCTCGTGACCATTCTGATCATGGGTTTCTCGACCTTCGTGGTCGGCATTCTGCCAGGTGCCGCGCAGATCGGCATTGCGGCTCCCATCATCCTTATCCTCCTGCGCATGCTTCAGGGTCTGGCACTCGGTGGCGAGTATGGCGGGGCGGCAACCTATGTGGCTGAACATGCACCCAACGGCCGTCGCGGCTATTATACGTCATGGATTCAGACCACGGCGACGCTCGGACTTTTCCTGTCGCTGGTCGTCATTCTCGGTGTTCAGTTTAGCGTCGGCAAGGAAGCATTTGCTGCCTGGGGCTGGCGCATTCCCTTCATGCTGTCCGTTATCCTTCTTGGTGTCTCGGTCTGGATTCGTCTGAAAATGAACGAATCTCCCGCTTTCAAGAAGATGAAGGCAGAAGGCAAGACCTCCAAGGCGCCGCTGAGCGAAGCCTTCGGCCAATGGAAAAACGCCAAGATCGCCATCATTGCGCTCCTCGGCGCTGTCGTTGGCCAGGCCGTCGTGTGGTACACGGGTCAGTTCTACGCGCTCTTCTTCCTCCAGAGCATTCTGAAGGTTGATGGCCAATCGGCAAACATCATGGTCGCCTGCGCCCTGCTACTCGGCACCGGCTTCTTCGTTCTCTTCGGTTGGCTTTCCGACAAGGTCGGTCGCAAACCGATCATCATGGCAGGCCTCGTTCTGGCGATGCTTACCTATTTCCCGCTGTTTAAAGCGCTGACTTGGGCAGGCAACCCTGCGCTTGCACAGGCCCAGGCTTCGGTTCGCGCAACGGTGACCGCAGCACCCGGTGACTGCAAATTCCAGTTCAACCCCACGGGTACCGCGAAGTTTACGACATCCTGCGATATCGCAACCGCGTTCCTCACCCGCAACTCAGTGCCTTATGATGTGGTCGAAGGTCCAGCCGGACAGCCAGCAGTGGTGAAAATCGCTGACGCTACCGTCACCAGCTATGACGCCGTCTCCGCGGGTGCCGATGCAGCCGCGAAGGATCGCGCTTTCCAGAAGCAGATCAACATTGCTCTGCATGACGGGGGTTATCCGCTGGTCCGTGGTGCCGCTCAAGTTCCTGCAGCAAAGCTCGATGCATTCGTCGCTGCAAATCCGGAACTGGCGCTCAACGCAGATGCAGTGCGCGCCACACCTGCCAAAACCGTTCCAGTCGACAAGCTGGTTGCCGACAAGCTGCTGACACCGGCTGAAGCCAATGGTGCAACCGAGATGGCCGTCTATACGGTTCCAGGCGGCGGCGCATTCACCATGGTTGCCGATCCGGCTGCGGTGAACTGGGTGGTGATTATCGCGGTCCTGACCGTCCTCGTCATCTATGTGACGATGGTCTACGGCCCGATTGCAGCTTTGCTGGTCGAACTCTTCCCCACCCGCATCCGCTACTCTGGCATGTCCCTGCCCTACCATATCGGTAACGGCTGGTTCGGCGGTCTTCTCCCGGCAACGGCTTTTGCGATGAGTGCGGCCAAGGGCGATATCTACTATGGTCTCTGGTACCCGATCGTCTTTGCCGGCATCACGCTCGTGATCGGCCTGCTCTTTCTGCCGGAAACAAAGGATCGCGACATCCATAAGATGGATTAAGCATCCCCCTCATATTCAAAAGAAAACCCGGCGAGACGACCGCCGGGTTTTTTGTTGGGAAAACTTTGGGAACTCAGGCCTTGAGGTCCTTCAGTTCTGCGTTGACGCGATCGCGCCAGGCCCGGTTCTGGACCAATGCCGGCGGAAACAGTCCGTCGATAGCGAAGAAGGAGGCCGAGGGATCGCTCGGATCGACGGCGCGGGCCGCGGCAAGGATTTCCTCTCGACGCGGATCGTCGAGAGTTCCGCGCTTGTGGATCGAAGCAATCCAGAGCGCGATCACATAGGCAAATTCTGCCGCATCACGGCCCGCCTCCAGCGTCTCCACCGTTGCTGCGAGAGCGCGCTGTGGCAGCTTCTGGCTGGTGTCCATGGCAATCTGGACATTCTTGTGCGCAATGGTCGGATTGGCGAAACGCTCGATAAGCTCGTCCATATAGGCCGGAAGATCGATGCCCGGCACTGGATCAAGCGTCTTGACCGCTGCCTGCATGTGCCGTCTGACCTTCTCGACGAATTCAGGAACGGCCATCACGTCACGCACGAACTCCAGATCATTCAGGATGCCGAGATGAGCAATCATGGTGTGCGGGCCGTTGAGAAGACGAAGCTTCATCTTCTCATAGGGCTCGACGGCCTTTGCGAAGACGGCGCCGCCCGCCTCCCAGGCGGGGCGACCTGAAACGAAATTCTCTTCGATGACCCATTGCATGAATGGCTCGGTCTCGATCGAAAGCTTGTCTTCAACACCGAGAAGAGCTTGCGCACGCGCACGGCTCTCGCCCGTCGCCGCAGGCACGATACGATCGACCATGCTGCAGGGGAACGCACCGTTCTCAGCAATCCAACGCGCCAATTCGGGGTCGCGTCGCTCTGCCATTTCCAGCACGAGGCGGCGAACCACATGGCCGTTGGAGGGCAGGTTATCACAGCAAAGCACCGTGTAAGGAGCGATCCCCTTTTCGCGGCGCTTGGCGAGACCTTCGACGAGGAAACCGATCGCACCGATCGGTTCATGCGGATTGGCTAGATCGGCGGCAACGGACGGATGTTTCAGATCAAGGCCTCCTGACACAGGATCAAGACCGTAGGCCTTCTCACTGACCGTCAGGGTAACAATTTTAATGGTTTCGCTGGCGAGATAATCGAGCACATCCGCGCCGCGTTCTGCGGCACAAAGCCAATCCACCGTCGCACCAATGACTTCCGCCGTATCGCCCTCGGCATTGCGCACGATGACGGAGTAGAGACCATCCTGTTCGGCAAGCGCCTCCACCGGATCGGGTGAACGAAGGTTGACGGCAACGATGCCCCAGGGGCCGAACTGCTCTGACAGAGCGCGTTGCGTATAGACGGCCTGGTGGGCGCGGTGGAAGGCGCCAAGACCCATGTGTATGATGCCGGGCTGCAGATCTGCTCTGTCATAGGAAGGCAAAGCAACACCGTCAGGCAATATCGTTGAAGAAGACAATCTGCTCATGATCAAATAATTCCGTGAATGGGATGAGAAAGAGTACGCTCGATGCCACGCAGCTCTGCAAGGCCCTTAAGGCGGCCGATAGCCGGATAACCGGGCTGTGCGCCACGCGTCGCGTCATCCAGAATTTCCTGTCCGTGATCCGGTCGCATGGGGATTTGATGGTCGGAGAGACCGGCATCGAGGCGACGCTTTTCTTCGGCGAGGAGGGCAGCGATGACGGCAACCATATCCGTGCCACCTTCGAGATGCTCGTCCTCGAAGAAGGAGCACGGCACAGTGTCCGTATCACGCGTGACATTGCGCAGATGAACAAAGTGGATGCGATCGGCAAAGCGCTTGGCGATGAAAGGAAGATCGTTATCCTGTCGCGCTCCCAATGAGCCGGTGCAGAGGGTCACACCATTGGCACGGCTATCGACCGCCTTCAGCATATGCGCGTAATCGTCTTGCGTCGAAAGGATACGCGGCAGACCGAGCAGCGGCCACGGCGGATCGTCGCCATGAGCGCAAAGATTGATGCCGACATCTTCGGCCACCGGCACGACCTCGGAGAGGAAATCGACGAGGTTTTGCTGCAACCTTGCCCGGTCGATCCCGTGATAGCTGCGCAGCTTTTCCAGAAGTTGATCGAGCGTGTAGCCGTCGGCTGAGCCGGGAAGCCCTGCGCCGATATTTCTGCCAAGCGCGGCAATCTTCGCGTCCGCCATCTCAGCGAAGCGGCGTGCTGCCTCGTCCACCAGCCAATCGGGATAATCGGCAGCGGCATTCGGGCGCTTGAGAATATGAACATCGAAGGCCGCAAAATCGGTCAGGTCAAAGCGCATTGCCTTTGCACCATGACGGGTCTCCCATCTGAGATCCGTCCGGGTCCAATCCAGCACCGGCATGAAGTTATAGCAGACCGTGCGAATACCGCTGGCGGAGAGCCGGCGAAGTGTTTCCTGCCAGTTGGTAATATGCTGCTTCCAGTCGCCGGTCTGTGTCTTGATGTCTTCCGACATCCACACACTTTCCACCACGTCCCAGTAAAGTCCGCCCGCCTTGATTTCGGCATGACGCTTCTCGATTTCCTCGACGGGCCAGACGTCGCCGGTCGGAATGTGGTGCAACGCGCTGACAATGCCGACAGCACCGGCCTGTGCGGCATCCTGAACCGTTACCCTGTCCACTGGTCCGAACCAGCGCCATGTATGTCTCATGATATTATCCTCTGAATTTAGTGCTGGTCGCTGAAGGTGATCTGCACCTTGCAGGCCACCTGGCGGTCACCGGCCTGTTCAAAGGCCTCGACCGCCCGTTCAAGCGGAAAATGATGCGAAATGATCGGCCGCACATCGATGGCGCGAGAGGAGATCAGCGAGACGGCCTCGGCAAATTCCGCGTGGAAACGTTGTGACCCACGCCAGACGATCTCCTTGCCTACCAAGAGGTTGAGCGGGATCGCGATGTCTCCCGTGACCCCGACCTGTACCAGCGTGCCGCGCGGCTTGATGGCGCTGAAGGCTGAGCGAAGCGCAGGTGCCGCCGCCGAACAATCGAAAACGACGTCGAAGCTTCCCTTGTTCTCCTGATAAGGCGCAAGCGCCTGCGGGTTGGTGGCGACGTTGATCGTTCCTGTTGCGCCCATTGCGGGTGCGCGGGCGACCGCCGCGTCCGTGAGGTCCGTCACAATAATCTCGGCCGCGCCGGCATGTCTTGCGGCGGCAACCGTCAAGAGCCCGATCGGCCCTGCTCCGGTGACGAGCACGCTCTTGCCGGAAAGATCACCGGCCTGTGCGACGGCGTGCAGGCAAACGGCAAGCGGTTCGGCGCAAGCTGCCTCATGCGGGGTTACGCCTTCGGTAAAGGCGAAGCACTGTTTGGCGGGTACGACAAGATGGTCGCGAAACATGCCCTGTTCGTGCGGCAGCCGCATGGCGCTTCCCATGAAACGCATGTCGAGGCAATGAATAGGCATACCCTTGAGGCAATAATCGCAAGCACCGCAGGGCTGCGATGGATTGACCGCGACCAGCGCGCCGATCGCAAGATGACTGACACCGGCACCGAGTTGCTCGACATAGCCCGAAGCTTCATGTCCGGAAATGATCGGCTCGCACACCTGTACCGGCCCAAAACCGCCATCCTGATAATAATGGAGGTCCGATCCACAGATACCGCCGGATGCCATGCGAAGAAGGACTTCGCCTTTCCTTGGCTGCGAATAGTCCTGCGTTTCGACCTTGAGGTCTCTTTTGCCGTAAAGACGCGCCACGCGTGTCAGCATTTCCTGTCGACTTTCTTTGTGGTGTTAGACGAGGTCCGCGCGGCAAGTGCCGCGCGGACCGAAGAGTGTGACCTATCGGATCAGCCCCATTTCCTGCGGCAACCAAAGTGTGATCGCCGGAATGAAGGTGATCAGTATCAGCGCCACAAAAAGCGGAACCAGCCACGGCAGGATTGCTATGGTCGTTCGCTCCACCGAGAGCTTCGCAACGCGTGAGAGAACGAAGAGCACCATGCCAAGCGGCGGATGAAGCAGGCCGATCATAAGGTTCAGCGTCATGATGATCCCGAAATGCACCGGATCGATGTGAAACTGCAAGACCAGCGGCAACAGGATCGGCACCAGAATGGTGATAGCGGCAATCGTATCGAGGAAGCAGCCGACAAACAGCATAAGCAGGTTGACCAGCACGAGGAAAATCCACTTGCTGTCCGTTAGCGTCAAAATTGCCGACGACAGCACCTGCGCTGCCTGGCTGACAGTCAGAAGCCATGCGAAGACCGAAGCTGCCGCCACGATAAACAGAACCGATGCCGTGGTTTCGATCGTGTCGAAGGTTGCCTTCGCCAGTGTCTTGAGGGTCATCGTGCGGTAACGAACGAGACCGAGGAAGAGCGACCAGAGAACCGCTGCAACTGCCGCTTCCGTGGGCGTAAACCAGCCCATCGTCATGCCACCGATCAGAATGACAGGCGTCATCAGCGCCATCACGGCGGAGAAATCGAAGTACCAGTCGCAAAAGATCAGCACCACGAGAGCAATCAGAATGGCAAGGTTCAGAGACAGGCCGAACATCGTCATGACATAGATGCTGACCGGCACGAGCATGACGATGAAGACTTCGAAAGACGCGCCGAAGATGGTGCGCAGGCTAAAGGGCGTGTCCGACCCCCACTGTTTGACATAGGCGAAGACAGCAACCGTGATCATCATCAATAGCGTCATGACGACGCCCGGAAGGATGCCCGCCATGAACAGCGCGCCGATCGAGACGTTGGCCATCATGCCATAGATGACAAAAGGCAGGGACGGCGGAAAGATAGGACCAAGCGTTGCCGAAGCGGCGGTGACCCCGACCGCAGCTTCTACCGGGTAGCCGTGATCCTTCATGGCCTTGATTTCGATTGTGCCGATGCCGGCTGCGTCTGCCAGGGCTGTGCCGGACATGCCGGAGAAGATCACCGAGCCAATGATGTTGACCTGAGCGAGACCACCCTTCATCCAGCCGACAAGCGCCACGGCAAAGGAATAGATGCGGCCCGTAACACCAGCCGAGTTCATCAGGTTGCCAGCCAGAATGAAGAAGGGCACCGCAAGAAGCGGAAAGCTTTCGACGCCCGCGATCATGCGTTGGGCTGCGATGATATCCGGCGCGACATTGTAAGAGACAATATAGAGCAGTGACGACACTGCCATGGAGATGGCGACAGGAAGGCCGACGACCATCAAAACGAGGAAAGAACCGATCAGCAGCAGCATCTCAAATCTCCTCGCTCGTCTGGAATTCTTCCGGCCGCTCCAGAACGGAGTAGCCGCGACGCTGATTGGCCACGAAAACCTGGACCGAGCGCACGAACATCAGCACGAATGCGCCGAAGACGGTGTAGAAGACAATGTTGCGCGGCAGCGCCACCGTGACCATTTCCTCGTCCGCTACGATCTCCAGATAACGCCACATCAGCCAAGAGCCGTAGGCGAAAAAACCGATGCGGATGACATCGACGAGGATCGCCATGATGCGCGTCAGATTTGGCGGCAGGTAGTGATAAAGCACGTCGACCTGGATGTGGCGCGACATGCGAACGCACATGACCGAGCCGAGGAAGACGACGCCGATCAGGCAGTTGACGGCGATTTCTTCCGTCCACGCATAGCTGTCGTTGAGAACATAGCGCGTGAAGAACTGGAGGAACACGCAACCCGTCATCATCCAGAAAAGGGCGAGCGTCAGCCAGTCTTCAAAGGCGTAAACGGAAAGGTCGGCATCCGGCGGGGCCTCGTCGAACGTATGGGCAAGTTCCTCGGGCGTGACCTGAGTATGAATTTCCTGCGTCATTGAAATGATCCGGTTGGAGCATCGGCGCAAGCAGCAGGTTCAAGATGCGCTCATCTGCCGGTGCTGAAAACGAGAAGGATGGCGCGGAGCAAGCCCCGCGCCATGCGCGATTTACTGGATGGCGCGGATCGCTTCCCAATCGGCCTTGTTGTATCCGAAGTCTTCGAACTTCACCTTGTCGAGCACGTTCTTTTCGAAGTCGGCCTTGTCGACTTCCGTCACGGTCAAGCCACGCTTCTTGAAGTCGTCAACAAGCGCCACTTCCCTTTCCTCGATGATTTTCGTCGTCTTGGTGGCGGCTTCCTGCATCACGTCGACGAAGATTTTCTTGTCTTCGTCAGAGAGACTTGCCCAGCGCGACTTGGAGATGACCGTGTTGAGGTGGTCAACAATGTGGCCGGTCAGAACGATGTTCTTCTGCACTTCAAAGAACTTCTTCGCCTCGATGGTCGTCAGCGGGTTTTCCTGCGCATCGACGGTGCCGTTCTGCAGCGCGAGGTAGACCTCGGCGAAAGCAATTGGCGTGGTGTTGGCGCCGCATGCGCGTGGCATGGCGAGATAGGCAGGCACGTCGGGAACGCGCATCTTAACCCCGTTCAGGTCGCTGCACTTTTCAATCGGCTTATTGGAGGTCGTGTGACGCGTTCCGTAATAGCTGACCGCCGCAATAACGTTGCCAGTCTTGTCCTCATAGCCCTTGGCCAGGCGCTTGAAGACGTCGCTCTTGGTGTATGCGATCAGGTGTTCTGGATTGCGAAAAATGTAAGGGAAATAGGTGACGCCGATCGGCTTGGAATCGCGTGCGGCAAAGCTTGAGCCGGAAATGATGATATCGACGGTGCCGAGTTTCAGGCCCTGGTTGATGTCGGCCTCTTTGCCGAGCTGCGAGGCTGGGAATACGTCGATCTTGTATCGACCTTCGGTGCGCTTTTCGATTTCCTTGGCAGCCCAGACAGATTCAGTGTGGAATGGCTCCGTCGTTTCATAGACGTGGGCCCATTTCAGCACGGTCTGCGCCTGCGCAGATAGTGCGGAAGCCATGATGATCGCTGTGGCACCCAGCAAGGTTTTCAATCTGAACGTCATTTCTTGTCTCCTCCCGAAACAGTGTCAGATGTTTCATTCTCTACCGCGCGGATAAACCAAGCGGCATCGTCCCTCCCTCAAGCCTCCTCTCCGAAGCTTTGAGAAAATCTCTTTTGCGATTGGCTGAGATGGCGCTGCATTGCAGCCTTGGCAGCGTCCGGATCATTGGCTGCAATCGCATCGCGGATCACGACATGCTCTTCAAGCGCCAGGCGCCATGTGCGCGGTCCCTCGAAATGGCTGGCAAGACGCTCAAAATAGGGCGTCATCCTTCGATCGAAAATGTGGCCGGTGAAGCGATGCAGTGTTCCATTCCCGATTATGTCGGCAATAGCGAGATGAAATGCCCGGTCATTGACCAGCATCTTTACGGCATCGCCAATGGCGTCTTCCATGCGCCGCAGATTGTCGTCGAGAAGCGCGACGTGCGATGGCGTCGCCTGCCTCGCCGCCTCTTCGGCGATAGCGCCTTCGATGATGCTGCGTGCCTGAAGGATCTCGAAAGGACCATCGCCTTCATCCGCGGGGAGAGCTGAAGTCGATTTCGGGCGCTGGCTGACATAGACCCCGGAGCCCATTCTGATCTGAATATAGCCCTCCACCTCGAGAACGATCAGCGCCTCTCGAACGGTGGGTCGCGAAACGGAAAAGCGTTCGGCGAGATCGCGCTCTGCCGGAAGCTTGGCGCCCTCGGAAATTTCACCCGTCTCGATCAATGTCCTGATCTGATCTGCCACCTGCCTGTAGAGGCGACGCGGCTCCAGCGCCACAAACATGCTGTCTCCTCCACCAAGGATCAATATTGGTCAAGTGGTCTTACCAATCATCTTCATTAAGGTGGAACCATTACAAAAGTCAACAGGCAAAGCTTTGCCCGAAGCCGTCCGAACATGGCGCCTTAGGCAAAGGACCACTCGACACCGAAGCGATTGGACAACTCAGCGAAGGACTTGCGGGTCGCAGGATCGAGAGCAACGCCATCGCGCACTCTTTGTGCTGCCACCTGCCATTCGCGATCTCCCGGCGCCATCACACGCGCACCAGCGCGGGCAGCCGATCCCCGCAACGTATCGACGTAACGCCTCATCGCATCATCAAAGTTGGCGCGCTCCAGAAATGCCTCGGGCTTCAGCGCCAGAACGAAAGCTCCCATGCCGCGCGGCGTGGAGAAATCCGGTCCTCCCATGGACGCGATATCGAAACTCAGTTTCATGCCGGTCAAAACAGCACTGAATATTTCCGCGACGCCGGCAAGCGCTGCTCCTTTGAATCCGAACTCGCCGCCGAGCGGCGCAAGCATCGCCGCCGCATCGGCATCGCTGGTATCGAGACCCTTTTCGTCCGATGCTGTCGCATGCGGCAAAGGCTGGCCGAGGCTTCGGTACAGGAGCACGCGATTATAGGGGATGGAACTCGTTGCCATGTCGAGCAGCCAGGGATCAGATCCACCAGACGGAACCCCCACTGCTATTGGATTGGTGCCGTGGAAGCGCTGGGCGCCATCGTGCAGGCGAACGAAGCTATCGGAATTGCAGAACGTTATTCCGATAAACCCTTGCCGCGCCGCCTCTAACGAATAGGCTCCAGCTGGACCGAAGTGCGAGGTATTGCGAATGGCCACAGCGCCAATCCCGAACCTCGACGCCAGCTCGATAGCGCGGTTCATCGCAGTGTATGCGGCTAGCGCACCGTGCGCGTCGTCCGCATCCAGCGTCTCCACCGCACCAAAACTCGTCGCCGTCTTCAACTGCGGAGCGCGGTTGATGCGTCCTCCCTGAAGAGCCGTAACATAATGATCAAGCAGACGGACGCCATGGCTGTCCACGCCGTATCGCGTACCGTGCATCATGGCGCGGGTAGCGGCATCCGCAGTTGCCACATCGGCGCCACAGGCGCCAAAGACGGCCCGACAAAACTGGTCGAGCAGTGTCAAAGGAACATGAGCCTGCGCCTCATCCTGCAGCATTGCGGTTCCCTTTCTAAAAATGTCTTATGCATACACTAGACATCAAATAAGAGACATGCAATCCCTGTGACGGCAAAATCCTGACTGTCGATCAGGACAAGCTAAGGGATGGCATTAATCAAATGAAACGTGTGACGACCGGCATTGCGCCCCGCCTTTACCGGCGGGCCTGCGAGATTATGGCAGCCGATATTGCCAACGGCGTCATATCGCACGGCTCCCGCTTGACGGAAACCATGGTCGCCAATCGCTTTGGTATTAGCCGCGCTCCCGCACGCCAGGCGCTTGCAGAACTTGAGCGACTGCATCTTGTGCGAAAATCGGAGAGCCGCGGCTATGATGTCGTGGCAAAAAGCCGAGTCTCAGTCGCAATGGGGGCAACGGATGGTGATTCCCCAATTCTTGCCGATACGACGCGCATTCAGGCGCGATCCAGCTGGGAACTCATCTACGATAATATCGAAATTGAAATCGTGTCGCGCACATCGCTTGCCGACTGGCGGATCAACGAGGCGGTTCTGGCTAAACATTATGGCGTCAGCCGGACGGTGGCACGCGATGTGGTCGCTCGCCTGCAAGAACGCGGCATCGTCCGCAAGGATGACAGTGGGCGATGGTATGCCCCGGCACTGACCGCAAAACATATCGGCGAGCTTTATGAGCTGCGCTGGCTTCTCGAACCGATCGCATTGGAAAAGGCAGCGGCAAATCTCCCCAACGGGCTGTTGCTTTCACTGCGCAAGAACGTCGCGGACACTATCCAGTCGGCGGACAAGATCGATGGCGAAACGCTGGACGCGCTGGAACAGCAACTCCATGTCGAGCTTCTGGGCTACTGTGGAAATACGTCGCTGATGCGCGCGATCAGTCTGCCGCAGGCGCTGCTTGTCGCACATCATTTCCTCTATCACTGGACAATGGGGCTATTCGATAGCGAACCTTTCTTGCCCGAACACCTGGCGATTTTCGATAGCCTTCTGGCAGGCGATATCGACGGTGCGAAATCCGGGCTGGTGCGCCATCTGCAAATTTCCAGAAGCCGCGCGATGATGCGCATCAAGGCTGTCGCTGAAGTCATATCACCCGACGAATTGCCGTATCTCGAAAAGCTGGAGAGCGATTGAGGGCAGGGCATTTCGACAAAACACATACTACCCGATAACCGGAGGAGGGTTATCCATCATGAAAATAGCATCTGTCCACCCGTTCATTCTGCACCTGCCACTCACCTCAGATTCCATTTCGGACTCGACCCATTCCATCACCCACTGGGGCGTCGTTGGCGCCAAGATCGTGACAACGGACGGACTGGAAGGCTACGGCTTCACAGGCACGCATGCCCACCTCGCATCGGATCGACTGATCACATCTTGCATTCGTGATTGCTACGCGCCGCTGCTGATCGGCGAGGATGCCAACGACCATTCAAGGCTGTGGACCAAACTTGCACGTTATCCGTCTCTTCAATGGGTCGGTCGCGCCGGGATCACCCATCTGGCGCTCGCCGCCGTCGATGTCGCACTCTGGGATTTGAAGGCGAAGAAGGCAGGTGTACCGCTCTGGAGCTATCTCGGTGGCGCGCGCACCGACAAGCTCGAAGCCTATAATACCGACATTGGATGGCTGTCTTTCTCCAAGGACGCTCTTCTGGAAGGATCTACACGAGCTGTGGAGCAGGATGGATTTACCCGGCTAAAGATCAAGGTTGGCCACGACGATCCGAATGTGGATATCGAAAGGCTGACGGCAGTTCGCGCGCGTCTGGGCGGTTCGGTGAGAATTGCCATTGATGGAAACGGCAAATGGGATCTGCCTACATGCCAGCGCTTCTGTGCTCTCGCCCGTGATCTTGACATATACTGGTTTGAAGAACCGCTCTGGTATGACGATGTCGGCAGTCATGCCACACTTGCTCGTAACACCGCAATTCCGATCGCACTCGGTGAACAGCTTTACACCGTCGATGCCTTCCGTTCCTTCATAGCGGCAGGTGCGGTTGCCTATGTTCAGCCCGACGTAACCCGCCTCGGCGGCATTACCGAATATATTCAGGTGGCTGATCTGGCACTTGCCTACCGACTGCCGGTGGTGCCGCATGCCGGCGAAATGAGCCAAGTGCATGTTCACTTGAGCTACTGGCATCCCGCCTCGACGATCCTCGAATATATCCCATGGATCAAGGACCATTTTGAGGAGCCGGCAGATGTTCAGGGCGGAATCTACAATCTGCCGCAGCGCCCCGGTGCGGGTACGACCGTGCTGGAAGAAAGCTTCGCCCGCTTTGGCAAAAGCATAGGGTGAGCCGCGTTGCGCGGGATCAGAGCGAGCGATACCCGCGCTTGAAGTAGATCAACGCCTCTTCGCCGTCACCAATGGCAGTATCGACGACATCGCAAATGATGATGTCGTGCGTGCTGCCATCGTGGATGGCGCGGACGCGACAATCGAAGGACGCAAGCGCGCCCTTCAGAACCGGCGCGCCGGTTTGAAGAAAAGTCCACTCACCGCCTGCAAATCGTTGTTCGCTCGGGGTCTTGCCGCCGAAGAGACGGCTCAAATGTTCCTGATCGGCAGAAAGCGTGTTGACGCAGACCACGGCATTTTCAAACAACATCCTGTGAGCGGACGAGCTGCGATTGATGCAGACAAGGAGGGTCGGGGGATTGTCGGAGACGCTGCAGACAGCGGTGGCGGAAAAACCCGCCCTGCCCGCAGGCCCATCCGTCGTGACGATATTGACTGCGCCGGCAAGCTGCGCCATCGCGTCTCTGTAGTCCAGGCTGCGCTCTTCCGCAGTCTTAATCCCCATTGCGGCTTCCTTCTCACCATCTGACATAAGCATCTCAAGCGACTGTTCCAAAAAAGTCGTCAGATACCGGACGTCTGTTCCGCTCCACATTAACGTCTCGAGGCCGCAAGGGAATCGAAAATTCTCCCCGCAGCGAATAAATGCGGACCGGCCTCAATTCGCTATCCCCCAGAGCGCCTTACGTCGTCTTGTTGGATGCACAAACAAAGCCTTACCTTCTTGAAGACGCGCATCGTGATTATTGCGAAATTTCAAGCCTGATTTTTGCACCGCTATTGGTGACGGAAAAAAGCCCCGGACGACGTCCGGAGCCTTTCATCAGCGATGCTGATCGCGCAGTTTCAGAACTCTTCCCAGCTGTTTGCCTTCAGCGCCGCGTTCCCGTTGAAGGAAGACGCAACGCGATTGACGAGGCTACGGACTGGAGAACGCTGAGTTGCCGCAGATGGAACGACGGTACGTGCCGAGGCCGCGGTTTGAGCGCTGCGCTGCGAACCCGTTTCGAACGCGCCCACGAGGGAAAACAGCGAATCCGCCTCTCTGGCGAGCGAGTGGCTGGCTGCCGTCGACTCTTCCACCATGGCAGCGTTCTGCTGCGTGCCCTGGTCCATTTGGGAAACCGCGTTATTGATTTCCTTGATACCGGTGGACTGCTCACGCGATGCCTCAACGATTGACAGCACGTTGACGCTGATGTCCTTCACCTGCGCGACGATGTGGGTGAGAGCCTCACCCGTCTCACCGACCAGACCAACACCGTTTTTGACATGATCGCCTGATTTGGCAATCAGTACCTTGATGTCCTTTGCAGCACTGGCCGATCGTTGGGCAAGCTCGCGCACTTCCTGGGCGACGACAGCGAACCCCTTACCGGCCTCGCCGGCCCGTGCGGCTTCGACGCCAGCATTGAGTGCTAGCAGATTGGTCTGAAACGCAATCTCGTCGATGACTCCGATGATATTGGAAATCTCTCTTGAAGACGCTTCGATCTCGTTCATGGCGCCGATGGCCTTTGTCACGACAACGCCTGAGCGTTCTGCGTTTTCACGCGTTTCGCTCACAAGGCGGCCGGCTTCCTCTGCCCGGCGCGTCGTATCCGCCACCGTGGTCGTGATCTGCTCCAGCGCCGCGGCGGTTTCTTCGACCGACGCTGCCTGCTGTTCTGTGCGTCGTGCCAAATCGTCGGCAGATGCTCTGATCTGGTTGGAACCCGCCGCGATCCCTTGCGCGTTTCCGCTGACCTTTATGATCGTATCCTCAAGCCGCTCTATAGCACCATTGAAGTCCACGCGGATCTTGTCGAGACGGTCGGCGAAGCTGTCTTGGATGCGGTAGTTCAGCTTGCCATTTGCAAGAGCGCCGAGACCCGCACCGAGCGTATCGACCACGTGCTGCACTTCCGCTGCGTCCTGGGCCTGCCGCGCTTCGCGCTCCAGCCGTTCACGTTCTGTGAGCGATCGGTTGGCCTCGGCTTCGGCCTCGAGCTTGAGACGCTCCTGGGCGTTGGTTTTGAAGACTGCAACGGAGCGAACCATTTCGCCGATCTCGCTGCGGTCCGGTTCAACATCCAATGCCGCATCGGCGCGACCTGCTGCGAGTTCACGCATGGTGCCAACCACGCTGCCGATAGGGCCCGTGATCGAGCGGGTAATGATTGCGGCAAGAACAGCCACGACGGCAAGGACACCTAAGGATGTTAGAATTGATACAGTAAGGCCACGTTGTTCAGACGTCGCAACGCCAGTGGCATAGTCACTCAGTTCCGCACCGACTTTGTCTTCGACCGTCTTGAGAACGTTGATGCGGTCCGTGGTCGCTTTGTACCAAGCCTCTCCGCTGATGCCACTCAACTGGCCACCAAACGGCGCCTGGAGAAGGACAGAGCGCTGCGTATCGACAAGCTTGGCGGCATCGCTGCCAAGTGCAGCCTCCAGCGCTGATTTTTCAGCAGCACCCGCATAGGAATCGAAGATCGAGAAATAGACGCCCTGCATGGCACCGAGGCGAACGAATTTCTGATAGCTTTCAGGATTGATGCTTCCGGTGGTAAAGGCCGCGGTTCCGACGGTTCGTTCCTGGCCCGCCCGTTCCTTCCCTTGCAGGAGGGCAGAATAAGCGATGATCCGATTGGAAATGCGGCTGTCCGACGTCAGAGAACTCATCGATTCGATGAGCTTGATCTGGCTGCCGATCGTATCGGCGAAATAAGCACCGATATCGGCAACAGATGCCTTTAGCGAGGTAATGTCCTGCCGCATGGCGTCAAGCTTGTCGAGCTTTGCTTGCGCGGTAATGGCGAGCTGCATGAAAGCAGGAGAGCCGGCGGCTTCTTCAGTCGTCAGATTAAGCTTTCGAAATCTCGCAATCGCGGCATCGGTGACGAGGCGCTGTTTTTCGAGAAGAGGTCCGAACTCGCCCTGCCCCTTCGCACCCACAAAGCCGGCAGAGGCACCGCGCTCCTTCTGAATTTCGTGGACCATACTACCGATCAGAGGTGCCATGGCTGAGATCTCAGAGACGGAACTGGCTTGAGAGGCAACGTCTAGCCTTCGGAAATTATCTTGGACCACAGCGCCTAGGAGGGCGATTGTTGGGATAGCGGCAACCACGACGATGCGGGTGCTGATTTTCAAGTTCCTGAAAAAATTCACTTTTGCCTCGATTCATCTGAAGACTCTTCGACGGCGCTTGAACGCCTGCGACGACTTTTGTCATGGATGAAGGTAATAGGATAAAATAATTTATTATGAGTTTAATTGCCTAAATGATGATCAGGTGTAACAGCAGTTGATCACATTTTTCATGGCTTAACCAACAGGTAAGGATTGAAGGTGTCTTCCCCTGCGGAGATACTGGGGAAGACGATCCATCGCGAGGCTGCACTGGCCTTAGTCCATCTGGACGTTGGCTTCCTTCACCACCGGACCCCATTTGGCAATCTCTTCTGAAACGTGGGTCTTCAGCTCCTCCGGTGACGAACCCACGATCTTGGCGCTGAAATCCGCCATGCGCTTTGCCACATCCGGATCGGACAGTGCCGTTTTGGCAGCCTCATTCAGCTTGGCGATTGCATCAGGCGGCGTCCCCGCCGGTGCGAAAAGCGCGTTCCAACTGTAGGTTTCGTAACCCGGCACGGTTTCGGCAATTGTCGGCACGTCTGGGAAGGAGGAAGCTCGCTCCGCCGTCGTCACACCCAGAGCCTTCAAAGTTCCAGATTTGATATGGGCGGAAGAGGACGGTAAATTGTCGAACATGATCGAGATCTGGTTACCGAGAAGGTCATTCAAGGCCGGACCGGAACCCTTGTAAGGCACGTGCTGCATCTCAACACCGGCCATGCTCTTGAACAGTTCGCCGGAAAGGTGAAGCGGCGTGCCGTTGCCGGAAGAGGCATAAGCGTGTTTATCTGGTTCCTTTTTCAGAAGCGCGATCAGTTCGGCCACGTTGTTGACGGGCAGCTGCGGATTGACCACGAGCACGTTAGGCACGACAACCAGAAGAGAAATCGGCGCGAAATCTTTTTCAGGATCATATGGCTTTGTCTTGAGGATCAACGGGTTGAGCGCATGTGTCGCAACCGTGCCCATCAGGATCGTATAGCCATCCGGCTCGGCACGTGCGACGCGGTCGGCACCGAGATTTCCACCTGCCCCGCCGACATTTTCCACGACGATCTGCTGACCAAGAGCATCGCCCATTTTCTGCGCAATCACACGTGCAACGACATCGGTCGAGCCGCCTGCCGCAAAAGGCACGACGAGCGTGATCGCGCGCTCAGGAAAGCCTTCAGCATAAACAGCCGTGTTAAACGTCAACAAAGCTGCCGCAGATGCAGCAAGCATCAAAGCTGCACGCCGTTTCAAAAATCCAATTGCCATAAAATCTCCTCCACACGGCCCACTGGCCTGGCACGCATAGTACTGAAAGCAACGTCCGCATCAACCTGTACATGCGTTGGGCGAAGAGTCTCGCTTCAAATTGCAACAGAATACACGCACTGCGCGTCTTTGAAGTCTTGAGTGACCGTGCCCGGAAACAAAAAACCCGCCGTGAAGCGGGTTTTCAGTGCCACAGTATTGAGGGCGAGTTATGCGCGAAGCACGCCGCCCGTTGTCTTTTCGACATTTCCGACGATCTTCGCGGTCAAGGCCTCGAAGTCTTCGTCGGTCAATGTCTTGTCCACCGGCTGGATCTGAACTTCGATCGCGATCGACTTCTTGTTATCACCAAGCGACGCGCCTTCGAAGACGTCAAAGACATTGACTCCGGTGACGAGCTTGCGATCAGCGCTGGTAGCTGCCTTGATGATGGCGCCCGCTTCGACAGACTTGTCGACCACGAAGGCGAAATCGCGCTTCACGACCTGGAACGGTGAAAGATCCAAGGCTGGCTTGGTACGTGTCGCCTTCTTCTTCGGTTCGGCCATGGCGTCGAGATAAATCTCGAAGCCGCAATAGGCACCGGAGACATCAAGAGCGCCGAGCGTCTTCGGATGGAACTCGCCGAAGTAACCAAGAACGACCTTCGGGCCCATCTTGATCGTGCCGGAACGGCCGGGGTGATACCAGGAAGGGGCACCAGCCTCTGTCTGAACATTGGCCATCGGCAGACCGCACGCCTCGATCACTGCCAGCGCATCTGCCTTGGCATCATAGACGTCGACAGCCTTGCCGCCGCCCCTTGTAGCGTTCGACCACATACGGCCTGCACCGGCAAGCGAGGCCGTACCGCGGCGAACACCGCCAGCAACGCGACGCTGTCCTTCCGGCGTATCGCTTTCATAGGTGCCTGACACTTCGAAGATGGCGACATCGCCATATCCCTTGTCGGAATTACGCTGTGCAGCAGTCAAAAGACCGGGAAGCAAAGATGGCCGCATGTCCGACATGTCGGCCGCGATCGGGTTGGCAAGCTTCAACGCGGGCGAACCGCCACCGAAGAGCTTGGCCTGCGCTTCCGGAATGAAGGACCATGTGACAGCCTCCAGCATACCGCGGCTGGCAAGCGCGCGGCGTGCGGTGCGCGTGCGGTTTTGCAACGTCGTTAGAATGCGACCGTTGACGGCACCAAGGTTCTCAAGCGGTTCCGGCTTGATGTTATCCACGCCATGGATACGCATGACCTCTTCCACCAGATCCGCCTTGCCATCGACGTCCGGACGCCATGATGGCACCGACACGGAAACACGCTCGCCGGAGCCTTCGATGCCGAAACCGAGACCTTTGAGGATAGCAAGACTTTCTTCCGCCGAAACCTCGAGACCCGTCAGGCGCTTTACCTCGGAGAGTGGGAAATCAATCCACTTCGGCTCGAAGCCCTTGTAGCCGACGACCTTTGCTTCTCCAGCCGAACCACCGCAAAGCTCGAGCACCAGCTCCGTCGTGCGCTCGAGGCCCGGCACCATATATTCCGGATCGACGCCGCGTTCGAAACGATAGCGCGCATCGGTGATGATGCCGAGAGAACGGCCCGTCTTGGCAATATTGATCGGATCCCAGAGCGCCGACTCGATCAGCACGTCCACAGTGTTCTCGTCGCAGCCGGAATGCTCGCCGCCCATGATGCCACCGATGGATTCAAGCCCATTGTCGTCAGCAATCACCACATTGTTCGGACCAAGCTTATATTCGCGCTGGTCGAGAGCGAGAATGGTTTCGCCTTCCTTTGCGCGACGCACGACCAGATCACCCTTCACCTTGGCGGCGTCGAAGACATGCATCGGACGGCCCTGATCGAAAGTCATGTAGTTGGTGATATCCACCAGCGCATTGATGGGGCGAAGACCGATGGCAAGCAAACGCTGCTGCATCCATTTTGGGCTCGGACCATTCTTCACGCCGCGCACGATACGAAGCGAAAAGCCAGGGCAAAGTGCTGCATCATCCAGCTCGAGTTTGACGTCGACCGGCGTCGAACCCTCGACCTTGAAGCTCGGCGCAGGCCGTGTCTTCAGCGTGCCGAGACCGGATGCCGCCAGATCGCGGGCGATGCCGTAAATCGAGGTGCAGTCCGGGCGGTTCGGCGTGAGATTGATCTCGATGACCGGATCATCCAGCCCCGCATAGGAGGCGAAGGATGTGCCGACCGGCGCATCGTCCGGCAGGTCGATAATGCCGTCGTGATTGTCGGACATGTTGAGCTCCTTCTCGGAGCACATCATGCCGTGACTTTCGACACCACGGATCTTTCCGACAGACAACGTTACATCGATTCCCGGAACATAGGTGCCAGGACGCGCCAGAGCGCCGACGAGACCGGCCCGCGCATTCGGCGCGCCGCAGACGATCTGCACAGGCTTGCCGTCACCGGCATCCACCGACAACACCTTCAGGCGATCTGCCTCGGGATGCTTTTCCGCCGACAGGATCTTGGCGATGACAAAAGGCTTGTAAGCGGCCTTGTCGTCAACGTCTTCGACTTCAAGACCGATGGCCGTCAGGCGTTCGCAGATCTGCTCCAGAGAGGCATCGGTATCGAGATGCTCTTTCAGCCAGGAGAGTGTGAATTTCATAATCTATTACTCCTCGACTTGGCCGATCAGACGCTCAGACCGCCGAACAGCGTCGGCATGTCGAGCGGGCGGAAGCCGTAATGGTTCATCCAGCGAACATCGGCGTTGAAGAAATCGCGCAGGTCCGGCATGCCGTATTTCAGCATGGCGATGCGATCGAGACCCATGCCCCAGGCAAAGCCCTGATACTCATCCGGATCGAGACCGCCGGCGCGCAGCACATTCGGGTGCACCATGCCGCAGCCAAGGATTTCCATCCAGTCCTTGCCTTCGCCGAACTTGACGATCGGCCCGGAACGGTCGCACTGGATATCGACCTCGAAGCTCGGCTCGGTGAAGGGGAAGAAGGACGGGCGGAAGCGCATGACGACACTGTCGACCTCGAAGAAGGTCTTGCAGAACTCCTCGAGGATCCAACGCAGGTTTCCGACATGCGCCTTCTTGTCGACCACCAGGCCTTCGACCTGATGGAACATCGGCGAGTGGGTCGCGTCCGAATCCTGGCGGTAGGTCTTGCCGGGAATGACGATGCGGATCGGCGGCTTCTGCGCTTCCATGGTGCGCACCTGCACCGGCGAGGTGTGCGTGCGCAGCACCTTGCGTTCACCCTTTTCATCCGGTTGGAAGAAGAACGTGTCGTGCATTTCGCGCGCCGGATGGCCTTCCGGGAAATTCAGGGCCGTGAAGTTATAATAGTCGGTTTCGATATCCGGACCTTCGGCAATGGAAAATCCCATATCTGCAAAGATTGCGGTAATCTCATCGACGATCTGGCTGATCGGATGGATGCGACCGCGCTCGGCCGGAGACTGACGGACTGGCAAGCTCACGTCGAGCGTTTCGGCTTTCAACCGCGCTTCGATCGCTGCGTCCTTCAACTCGCTCTTGCGGGCGCTCAGGAAATCCGTCACTTCCGTCTTCAACTGATTGATGGCGGCACCACGCGTCTGGCGTTCCTCCGGCGTCATGGTGCCCAGCGTCTTCAGCAGCTCGGAAACCGAACCTTTCTTGCCAAGCGCCGACAGGCGCACAGCCTCGATGGCCGCCTCGTCTGCGGCCGAGGCGATGTCCGACATCAGTTGCGATTTCAAAGTGTCCAGTTCAGTCATCTTTTCCTGCCTTGCCAAAGGTCTTAGCCTCGGCATCGGTTTCAACAGCATTCTTTAGAAAGTCGGTCGCCACGATAAAGCGTCGCAGATCACTACCCATCTGGACGCGCCCGATCAACCGGGCGAGAGGCAAAAATCGGCTGAGCACACGCACCAGACGGCGCAATTCATCGATCGTGGCCTGCGGCGCATTGGCTGCCCATCCGCGATAGGCTGCACCAAGCGTTTCTTCGCGCTTTTCGGCAAAGGCGCTAAGCGGCAAAAACAACAGCCAGAGATCGCGTGCCTGGGCGCTGGCAAGTGGCATGACGGCCTGCGGCTCTTCTTCGAAATCCATAAAGCCGATACGGCCCTCTTTAAGGAAAAAGTCACGAATATGCGGCCGCCCATGACACAGGCCGGCAGCATGGAGTTGTCCGAGCGTCTTGGCCGATTGAACCAGAAGCTGGTCGGGATCGCCCGCTACTGCCTTGTGCGCGATGATGCCCTGTATCGTCTCTCCCACATCTTCCAGAACGATTGCCGTGTCGGAGGAGTAGATGATGGCAGGAACGGTAAAGCCTGCGTCGCGGAACTCGATCATCCGGCGCTTCTCGCGCCCCATCATCTCGACGGGTGACAGGATCGGCGACGGCCTCAGGAAAGCATAGGGCAGAAGGCGACCGGCCAAACCCTGTAACTTGCCCCACCATCGCGGTTCTTCCGTGCCTTGGCGCTTGATCCAGACGGCGCCAGAACTCAGCTCCAGTCTCTGGATGCGTCTTTCGCTCATCAACAGGGCCTGCATGAGCGCAGCAATGTCGGCGTCCTCCAGGTGAACGTGGAAGCCCTGTTCTCTCTCGCTGGCAGTGGCAGCCTGAAGCATAATGTTCCCGTTGGCGCATCGCGGCGCCCCAGAGCGCTCCCTATGGACGGAAGCCAGTCCAAAAGTAAAACCCGCCCCGGTTGCCCGGCGCGGGTTTCGAATGAACAACAATTTGTCCGCGCCGTAATTACTTTACAGCGGATTCAAACTCGTTGGCCGTACCGGCATCCTTGAGGTACTCAAGAGCCTTCTTCGCAGCGTCGACGAGCGCGCCGAAAGCGGCCGGCTCATGGATAGCCATGTCGGACAGAACCTTACGGTCGACTTCGATGCCAGCCTTGTTCAGGCCGTCGATGAAGCGGCCGTAGGTCAGGCCGAATTCGCGAACAGCAGCATTGATACGCTGGATCCACAGAGCGCGGAAGTTGCGCTTGTTGACCTTGCGGTCGCGGTAAGCGTACTGCTTGGAACGATCAACCGCCGCCTTTGCTGCGCGGATGGTGTTCTTGCGACGGCCGTAGAAGCCCTTCGCAGCCTTGAGTGTCTTGGTGTGCTTGGCGCGGGAAGTTACGCCACGTTTTACGCGTGCCATGTCATGATCTCCTTAAAGTGTCCAAAAATGCGGAAAAGTCTTAGAGACCGTTCGGCAGGTAGTTCTTGACGACCTTTTTGCCGTCAGCTTCGGCCAGAACCATGGTTCCGCGCGCGTCGCGAATGAACTTGTTGGAACGCTTGATCATGCCGTGGCGCTTACCGGCGGCGGCTGCGAGAACCTTGCCGGTGCCAGTGATCTTGAACCGCTTCTTAGCAGCGGATTTCGTCTTCATCTTGGGCATTTTGCTACTCCGTTATTTTGTATCGAAACAGGCAGACGAAGCCCGCTTCAAGCTATTCAGGAACGGCCACGGCATGCCCTGCCGGACCGTTCGGACGCGCGCTTATAACCGCAGTTATGAAAAAGCGCAACGGGGAAGCAGAACTTCCCCTGCGAGGGTGGAAAACGCCAGCTTCGATACCAGCGCGCCCAGGCATTACTTCGGTGCAAGCACCATCATCATCTGGCGGCCTTCGAGCTTCGGCTCAGCTTCCACCTTGGCAATTGCCACGGTGTCTTCCTTGACCTGCTGAAGCAGCTTCATGCCGAGCTCCTGGTGGGCCATTTCGCGGCCACGGAATTTCAGCGTTACCTTAACCTTGTCGCCTTCTTCAAAGAAACGGCTGATCGCCTTCATCTTCACCTCATAGTCATGGGTGTCGATGTTCGGACGCATCTTGATTTCCTTGACCTCGACGATCTTTTGCTTCTTACGCGCTTCGGCCGCTTTCTTCTGGGTCGAATATTTCAGCTTACCGAGATCGAGAATCTTGCATACAGGCGGTTCGGCGTTCGGCGAAATCTCGACAAGATCAAGACCGGCCTCTTCCGCCATCTTCAACGCCTGATCCGTCGGCATCACGCCGAGATTCTGGCCTTCTTCATCAATCAGCTGAATTTTGGGAATTCGAATTTCCCTGTTTGAGCGCGGGCCTTCCTTGACGGGGGCATCGGCTTTGAACGGTCTGCGAATGGTCGTATTCTCCTGATCTGTTTCGGGATCGCGTCGGCAAAAACAGCTTGTCGGTGCAAATGGCGGAAATGTCGTGAATGCCGCCGCGAAGTCAATAGCATGCCTTTGCAAAAAAATCACCTCCTCTCGTGGTTTTTACGAATCTGTTCTACAGGGGAGAAAGAAACGACAGGAGATTGAGATGAGCGACGCACACCAAGCCCCACACTATATTGTCGTTGGCCATGGCGACGCCGCACGCGAAATTGCGATCGTGTCCCGGTCGGCGTCAACGTCGGATCACCGCCCTGCCCTCGTCTGGCTGGGTGGCTATCGCTCCGACATGACCGGTACAAAAGCCGTCGAGCTCGATCGCTTTGCCGAGCAGGAGCAGCTTGCCTGCATCCGCTTCGATTATTCGGGCCACGGTGTTTCGAAGGGCGACTTCAAAAAGGGCACTATTTCCCGATGGCTGGAGGAATCGCTTGCCGTTCTCAATGATAAGACACCCGAAAGCGTCATTCTCATCGGCTCGTCCATGGGCGGATGGATTGCGCTGCGTCTGATCGAAGAGTTCCGCAAGCGCCAGGATGGACCGAAGGTCGCAGGCCTCGTCCTCATCGCTCCCGCACCGGATTTCACCGCTGAACTGATAGAGCCAAACTTGACCGAGGCTGAAAAGGCATCGCTTATCGAAAACGGTTACTTCGAGGAGCCATCGGAATACAGCCCCGAACCCAACATCTTCACGCGCGATCTGATGACGGATGGTCGCAAAAATCTGGTTTTAAAGGGCGTGATCGATACGGGTTGCCCAGTCCACATTCTTCAAGGTATGCGCGATGAAGACGTGCCGTATCAACATGCGCTGCGGCTGATGGAGCACCTTCCCGCAGATGATGTTGTGCTCAGCCTCATCCGCGACGGCGACCACAGGCTGTCCCGGCCTCAGGATATCGAGCGGATGCTCGCGGCGGTCAAAAGCCTTGTAGCCTAGGGCGCCGAGCGCCCCAAAGGCCACAGCCGCTGCACGGGTTTGGACCGACGCCCGTTCTCCAAAGATCGATGTCGGTTTTCGGGACTGCGCCGTGAGCATTGAACATTGAGCATTTTGGCAACGCTCTTAACCATATTATTCATCTTGCATTCATGGAAGCCCTGCTCCCGATTGACACTCACCCCTGATCTCTCTTAACACTTTATTAAGACTTCAAGGGACGGGTTTGATGATGAATGCATCGCAGGCACGGGCGCTGCTTTTTGCAGTTGCGGCCGGACTACTTTCTGCTGCCTCGGTGCAGGCCGAGAACAAGGGCAGCCCTGCCATGGTAACGGGTGGCATTACGTCCCAGCCCATTGGTCATTATGAGTTCTGCCAGAGATACGCAGCGGAGTGCGACATTCGCAGCAAACTCACACCGCCACCGCGCGTCACTGAATATGGCTGGACCGTCATTCGTGATATCAATACCGAGGTGAACACCACCATCGTCGCCATGACCGACCAGGAAGTCTATGGCAAGGACGAGTACTGGGAATATCCCAAGACCGCGGGCGACTGCGAAGATTTCGTACTTCTCAAGCGCAAGAAGCTGATCGAAAAGGGCTTTGCCGTTTCCGACCTTCTGATCACCGTGGTTCGCAAGCCGGATGGTGAAGGTCATGCGGTGTTGACCGTTCGAACCAACAATGGCGACTTCATTCTCGACAATCTGTCGAATGAGGTGAAGCTTTGGACGGACACCAATTACACCTATCTGAAGCGCCAGGCCTCCTTCAACACGGGTCGCTGGGTTTCGATCGAAGATGGGCGCGATGTTCTGGTCGGCGCACTGCGCTAAAGAGATCGCATCGACAAAAACCTGAAAGCACGATCATCGACGCATAGAACGCGATGTCCTCTCTGAGGCGTCGCGTTTTGCTTTGAGATGCGGCACGGCTGACCAGCCCAATGTCGAACCAGCAGCGGCCACAAGAATGGCGACCACACCGGCGATCTGTAGTGGCTGAAGATGATGCCCAAAGGCGATACGATCGATGATGATCGCCGCCACCGGGTATATGAAGGACAGGGAGCCGGTCAGGTTGGTCGGCAATTTCTGGATTGCGCCGTAGAGCAGAATATACATCAGCCCGGTATGAACGACGCCCAGCGTCAGCAAAATTGTCCATGCTTGCGCCTCGATGCGAGGCCCATGTGCCGAAAATGGCAGGAGGAGAAAAATACCGGTTGCCACCTGAATGAGCGCGATCAATTGCGGCGGAACGCCTTTCAGCGTCTTGGCGATGATGGCGGCCACGGCGTAGAAGAACGCCGCTGCAAGGGCAAGTACAATTCCCGCGACATAGTTTTCGCCGGAATATCCCGCACCGGGCTTCGCATAGATAATCGCAAGTGTGCCGAGAAACGAAATGACGAGCCACAGCAGTTTATTGAGCGTCAGCTTCTCAGAGAGAACGAGTGCGCCCAAGGCAACCAGCATAAAGGGCTGAGTGTTGTAGACCGCGGTCGCGATCGAAATCGATGCGCGTGGATAGGCGGCGAACAAAAGCAGCCAGTTCGTGACAATCGCGACACCACCGAGCACTGCCAGACCAGCTTGCCGACGTGATATGAGGCCAAGCCGAAGAAATCCCATCCCCGCACAAATCGGCAGCAGGACCGCCGCGCCGAACACGCAGCGCCAAAACACGACGCTTGTAACGGGCTGACCGGACAAGACCACGAATAACCCGATCGTTCCCGAAATCACCATAGCGCTTGCCATCTCAAGAACGCCGCGCATCTTTTCAGTCATTGTGAGCCCCTCATTGCCAATGCGAGGATTTTAATGGACCCGATCGGATATTGCCTCTATTCTTAAGAGGCAAAACCTGGATATGTCCTATCAAAAGAAGGTTTTTGGCGACCCGTGCTTTGAAAGGAAAATCCAGTGCTCGACAATGTCGATAAGCGCATTCTTGAGCTTCTGTCACGCGACGGGAGAATGTCGGTCAAGGATCTCGCGCAGAATGTGGGGCTATCTGCGCCGAGCACGTCCGACCGGATCAGACGCCTGGAAGAGCGGGGCGTTATTCGGGGCTTTACCGTGGAAGTCGACCCGGAGAGTATCGGGTTCACGCTTCAAGCCATCATTCGTGTCCGCCCTTTACCCGGCAAGCTGCATGTTGTTCAGCAACTCATCGAGCAAATCCCTGAGATTTCCGAATGTGACAAGGTGACGGGAGACGATTGCTTTATTGCGCGTCTGCACGTCCGGTCTATCGAAGAGTTGGACACGATCCTCGACCGGATCGCCGATAAGGCGGAGACCAACACGTCGATCGTAAAGTTGCAGCCGGTCAAACGCCGGCTGCTTCCTCTCGGATGAACGTCACCCGTGACCGATGATAATGCCGGCCGCCAAGACCAGAGAGCCACCAAGCACCACCTGAAACACGGCGCGCAAGAACGGGGTTTCCATGAACCTGTTCTGGATGAAGGCGATTGCCCACAATTCAATGAACACAACGATGGCGGCAATCGCGGTTGCGGTCCAAAAATGCGGAATGAGGTAGGGAAGCGCGTGCCCGAGACCGCCGACAGCGGTCATGATGCCGGATGCGAGGCCGCGCTTTAACGGCGATCCGCGCCCCGAAAGCTTGCCATCATCATGCGCCGCCTCCGTAAAGCCCATGGAGATGCCAGCACCGACGGACGCGGACAGGCCGATCAGAAACGTCTGCCATGTATCCTGCGTGGCAAAAGCTGCGGCGAAGATTGGCGCAAGCGTCGAAACCGAACCGTCCATCAGGCCCGCAAGACCCGGTTGCACATAGGTCAGCAGGAACTGTCGCTTGGCGGTTTCCTCTTCGTCCGCACGTGCATCTTCCGGCAGATGCTTTTCTCCGAGCATACTGGCAATGTCCTCATGCCCCCGCTCAGCCTCGGCCAGATCGCCAAGGAGCTTTCGCGTCTGCGCGTCCGTGACGTGACGGATAGCCTCGTCGTAGAAACGGATAGCCTGCTGCTCCATCTCTTCGGCCTGCTCGCGGACATGCTCAACCGTCAAAGTCTTCACCAGCCAGTCCGGTTTACGTTCGTAAAAACCACGGACATGTTCACGCCGGATCAGCGGAATGACATCGCCAAAGCGTTGCTTGTGCATGTCGATCAGGACATTGCGATGCGCATGCTCCACCTCGGCCATATCGTCGAAAATCTTGGCGGATTGCGGATATTGCGCCCGCAGATGGTCCGCATAAGAGCGGTAGATTCTTGAATCGTCCTCCTCGGAAGAAATAGCGAGTGCTAGGATTTCCTGCTCGTTGAGGGATGAAAAAGGGCGCTTGGAGGAGGAGAAGAGGCTACGAAACATGGGACCATCCTTTTAGAATGGTTCTAATTACTGCGATTGAAAACTTTCTTCAAGGGGTTTTAGAATAATTCTAAATGTGGTTTTCGCTCAGTCAGGAGCGGGCTTGTTCAATGCCTGTCGTAACACGGCATCCACTTTCATGACCTTTTGAAATGACAACGGATCCGCAATCGGCAACGGAAACATCACGCCGGCTGAGCGACCATCGACATGCCCCGCGATTTTAAGTCGAGCATCCGGGTTAGGCCAACGATGTCCCGTGAAGGCGAGCCCAGCGTAGCACCAATGACGATCGGTCGGAACATTGCTCACTGTCCGGCATTCCCTGTTAAGCAATGCCGCATTCAGCTGTGTTGAGTCTCCATCATAAAATTCCGAGAGTGCAATGCCGACATCAGAACAGAAAATCCGTTACGCAGTGGTCGCCGGAGGCCAGATATCGCAACAAGCATTCATGCCCGGCATCAAGCAGACCGATAATTCAGAGCTCGTAGCGCTCGTCACCGGCGATCCGGTGAAAGCAGACAAGCTTGCCGGGCTCTACGGCATAAAGGCCTGGTCCTATGAGCAATATGACGAATTGTTGAGATCCGGAGATATCGACGCGGTTTACGTGGCAACCCCGAACTTCCTCCACGCCCCATTCGCCGTTGCCGCTCTTGAGGCCGGCATTCACGTCCTGCTGGAAAAGCCGATGGCGTCGAGCATAGAAGAGGCAGAGCAAATTCTGGCGGCACAGAAGAAAAGTGGCGCCAAGCTCATGATCGCATACCGTCTTCATCATGAACCCGGAAACGTCGAGCTCTTCACACGGGCCGGTCGGGGCGATTTCGGTGAGCTGCGCAGCTTTTCCTCGACCTTCGCGCAGAATGTTGCCGAAGAGAATTCCCGTGGTCACAATGGTTACTGGTGTGGGCCGGTGCCGGATATGGGCGCCTATCCGCTTAATGCCGTGCGCAACCTTTTTGGTGACGAACCAATCGCAGTTCACGCGGTCGGGACAAAGACTCGCGATCGCGGCTTCAACTTCCATGATACTGTCGCAGTCACATTGCTCTTTCCGCAGGAGCGCACTGCCCAGTTTACCGTGAGCTATGCCACTGCTTCGGCCGAGAACTTTACCCTGGTAGGAACGAAATCTACCATAGAAGCCTCACCCTGCTATATGTTCGGTCCTTCTATTGGAATCGCCTATCGGGAAATCACCGAGGATGGCGAGCAGGAACACACTTTCGAGCCCGTAGACCAATTCGGTAATGAGACGCAGTATTTCTCCAATTGCATCCTCAACGACACAAACCCTGAAGCCGACGGTGAAGAAGGTCTGATGGATATGCGTGTTCTGGCCGCTGTCGAGAAATCGCTCGAAACTGGCGAGACGATAACCTTGCCCGCCGCTTCACGATCGCGACGCGTCGCAGCAGACCAAGCTCTTCATCTCGCTCCTGCTGAACAGCCATCGGAAGACGAGATGATCAACATCGTTCCACAGTCGAAATGATCGCAGTTTTGGCGCCTCGCGACGGTGTCGCAAGGCGCCAGACACAATGGTAAATTAGCCGGCTAAATCATGTATCGCGGATAAATGCCCAGAGCGTCTTACCATGACGGTCTGACAAAAAAATAACCTGAAACTCAGAGATCCAGGCCAAGCAATTGCTGTATGCCATTATGGAACTGTTACGGAAAAGGTGTCAGAAGCTTGGTGGCGTACACGCACTGATCACCTCACATGGCACAGGCCCGACGCACCGGAAAATATGCGGCCGTCTACTCTCGAAATAATAGGCATCACCCGGCCCAAGAATACGACGCTCGTCATCCACAGTGACCTCGAGTCGGCCTGAAAGCACGATGCCACCCTCCTCCCCATCATGCACCAGAGGCACACGGCCGGTACTGGCGCCAGGCTGGTAGCACTCTTTGAGTATCTGCAGGCTCCTTCCAAACAGGTTGTCGCCAATCTGCCGATAGGAAATCGGACCTTTGCCAATCTCAACTAGTTCCTCGGCAGCATAAAAGGCCTTCCGGGGCTTGTCTGGCTCGAAGGCGAAGAACTCCGCCAGACCGATCGGGATACCGTCCAGTATCCGTTTCAAGGCGCCCACCGACGGGTTGGCCGAATTGGACTCGATGAGAGAAATCGTCGAGTTCGTCACCCCTGCTCGTCGCGCCAATTCCCGCTGCGACAACTTGTGCATTGACCGAAGATGACGCAATCTGTTGCCAATATCGACGCTCATTGAAATCTCCGCGTTTCACATGTTCGGTATAGCGCAAACATAGTTCCTTCCTGCCTGCGAAAACAATAGTTTAGAGACAAACAGAAAAGGACTTGTTTGCAGCCATAAAGTCGCGGATGGATGCATCATCCAAGTCAAGGGGACCCTTATGGACCATCAAAGCAAATCCAACATGCCAAACCTTTCCAATTTCTGGATGCCATTCACGGCGAACCGCCAGTTCAAGGCGTCACCTCGTCTGCTGGCAAGCGCTGAAGGCATGTACTACACCGATATTGACGGCAATCGGATTCTCGATGGAACCGCAGGTTTGTGGTGCGTCAATGCAGGACACGGACGCAAGCGGATTTCAACAGCCGTCGAACGTCAGCTCTCAACGATGGACTTTGCGCCCACCTTCCAGATGGGTCATCCGATTGCCTTTGAGTTCGCAGAAAAACTCGCAGCCCATGCGCCAGGCGGTGCCGCAGCGGAACTGGATCGCGTTTTCTTCACCGGTTCCGGATCGGAATCCGTCGATACAGCGCTGAAAATTGCCATCGCCTATCAGCGTGCCATCGGACAGGGTACTCGGACACGGATCATCGGTCGCGAAAAGGGCTATCACGGCGTGGGCTTCGGCGGTATTTCCGTGGGCGGTCTTGTCAACAACCGCCGGGTCTTTCCGCAAATTCCGGCAGATCATATGCGTCATACGCTCGATGTCGAGCGCAACGCCTTCAGCAAGGGACTTCCCCAGCACGGCCTGGAACTTGCCGAAGATCTGGAGCGTCTTGTCGCTCTGCATGGGGCCGAAACCATTGCCGCAGTGATCGTCGAACCTATGTCCGGTTCGGCGGGTGTGGTCCTTCCCCCGAAGGGATATCTCGAGCGATTGCGCGCCATTGCCGACAAGCATGGCATACTGGTGATCTTTGACGAAGTTATTACCGGATTTGGCCGTCTCGGGCAGCCATTTGCCACGGATTACTTCGGCGTCGTCCCTGACCTGGTAACGACTGCCAAGGGCATTACCAACGGCTCGATCCCCATGGGTGCGGTCTTTGCCAAGCGTTATGTCTATGACGCGCTGATGCATGGCCCCGAAAACCAGATCGAACTTTTCCACGGCTATACCTATTCGGGCCATCCTGTCGCTTGCGCTGCGGGCATTGCGACGCTCGAAATTTACGAGGAGGAAGGTCTTCTCACTCGCGCGGCATCCCTGGCTCAGAAATGGGAAGACGCACTGCATGGATTGAAGGGCACGCGGCATGTCATGGATATCCGCAACCTCGGTCTGGTCGGAGCAATCGAGCTTACCCCGCGCGTTGGCGCTCCTGGAACCCGCGCCTACGACGTCTTCGTCGACTGCTTCAAGAAAGGCCTCCTCGTTCGTGTCACGGGAGATATCATCGCACTATCTCCGCCTTTGATCATCGAGGAAGAACAGATCGACACAATCGTCTCGACAATCTCCGACGCATTGCAGCGCGCTGCATAACATAAGCTATGGCTGCCATCCGGGGCGACATCGCGTCCCGGATGGTCAAAAGATCCATTTTTTTATCTAAATTTTAATAAACTCATCCCGTTGTTTTTTAACGAGAAAAATCTCGATACCAAAGCTAAATCACGCTTTGCTTTCCACACTTCGTATAGCCGGGTTGGATGAGTATGCAGCGCTATTTCGCCGCTTATCCTGAACAATACCTACGATCTTCTCAGACACCTTGAGGGTCTGCACTCGTATGTCAGGCACAGCAGTAATTTCCCAAAACTGCCCCGCTGTCAAGGCACCGACGGCAAAGAGGCCGCGCCGTTCCTGCTTGGTAGGCGTCAGCACAACGGAATCGGTATCAACCTTAATTCCCAGCCCGAGCGGGTCTTTTTCAATCATATCCAGTTCGAGCATTCTCTGCAGCAGTGGAGAATGAGCGATACCGGCGCGCTCCATTCCGGTGCAGTTAACCAGCCAGTCGAATGGCAGCAAAACCTCTTTGCTATGTCCTCGCATGCGGTAGGTCAGCGAAGTACCATCGTCGGTTCTGGCTATCGTTCGAACGAACCCCGCGTGAACCTCGACGACACCTTCAGACAGCAGGCCTGCAAAAACCTCATGAACCTGAGGCGCGACGCGGTGGCGATGGACATTCCACCAAGCCAGCGCATGCCTTAGAAAGCGTGATCTTTTCTCTTCATCCATGGACTGCCACAGCTTTTGTGTATGCGGTCGCAAGCCATCCATAACGCCACGCCAATTGGCACCTGCCCTTATCTGTCGGCGCAGGCCGGCAAGCACCTGGCTGATTTCGCCGTCCGAATCCAATTCCGGCTCAATCGGTGCAACCGGGGAAATGCTGTGGCCATGAGGAACCAGGCCTCGGCGAGAAACGACATGGATTTTCCCTCTGTGTCCTTTATTGCGCAAGGATAAGACCTGGTCGATCATGGTGAGCCCGGAGCCAAGGATGCAAACCGTATCATCGACTCCAACCTTGGAAAGCCAGTTGAGACGCCAGGGATTTCTGACCACTCGTCGCAGGAGCGCCATATCGGCCTCTTTTGTTAGCCGCGGTAAACTGGCTGTGCCCACACCAAGACACAGAACCGCGCTTGATGCGGGAAGCACTTTGCCGTCATTGAGATGGAATGTGATCTCGTCGCCGTTCAGCCCAACGCAGGACATCGCCTTTGCCTTGATGAAATCTATGCGCACGCGCTGGCGATGATCGCGCAAGAGAGCCGCCAGCGTATCTCGCAGGTAAAGCCCATAATCGTTACGGCTTGCGAAGGTAAGATTGTCGACATCCCGTCCTCGACTCTTCAGCCAAGCCAGGAAGTCGTCTGGCCGGTCGGGAAATGCACTCATGCGCGCCGCAGGCACATTCAGTCGATGGAGATGCAACTCAGTTCGATATGCGGTCCCGCGACCGAAACTGGAATCCTCGCCAATGACAGCAACAGACGCGCCATCCGGCAAAGCTTGCAACAGATTAGTCACGAGGCTGATCGCTGAAAACCCGGAACCAACAACCGCTACATCATAGATCATAATGGACTCCTCTGCTTACCTAAGACAGAAGAGCCTATACGACTTCAGAAATCAAATTAAGACCCAGATCCATTCTGAGTGAAGGACTGCTCCCTCCTTCTACAGATTGGAGTTAGCCGCGGCTAACGACCCAAGGTATCCCGCAGAACGGCAGCGGCGAGCACACGCAAACATGCAGACTGGCACGGAATAAGCGCCGCGCTTTGCGACCTGATACCCATACGTAGATGGAGGACCGTTGCGAAGTCACTCCCAATCACCGGCCGCAGGGGAAGAAACATTGGTTTTTTGATTCAAAAGACCCGCCTACCCCGCTGAAAAGATTCATGTTTGACGAGACAAAAGCCTATTGCGTCCAAAAGAGAATCGGCGCTTATATCCCAGTTGCGGAAAAATTCGATTTCAACGGAAAAAACCGCAACTGAACAAACGAGCGGAAAAGAGAGAAATGACACCTGGTGCCGACCCAAATACTGCTGAAAGAGCGCCCGATCTCACGAGCCTCATCTTACAGCATTCGGCAGCTTTGTCTGCTCAGCTTCAGGCGCATAATGCTCACACTTTCGCGCCGCTGTCTGAAAAGACGATGCGCACCTTTTCTCCCTCCGAAACCGCCAAGCTCATCGGCATCGGCGAAGCCTATCTTCGTCAGATCGCCGCAGAGATGCCTGACCTCAGCGCTTCACAGAGCGGCGGTCGTCGCAGCTACTCGGTCGATGACATTCATGCAATCCGCAAACATCTCGATCAGGGCGCGCGCGGCACGCGACGCTATCTCCCGCACCGTCGTGACAATGAGGCGCTGCAAGTCGTCGCCGTCATGAATTTCAAAGGCGGCTCCGGCAAGACCACGACATCGGCGCATCTGGCTCAGTACCTGGCGCTGCGCGGTTACCGCGTTCTGGCAATCGACCTCGATCCGCAAGCAAGTCTGTCTGCTCTGTTCGGTCACCAGCCGGAACTGGATGTCGGTCCTAACGAAACTCTATACGGTGCTATCCGCTATGATGACGAGCAGCGCCCTGTCGCAGAGATCGTCAGAGGAACCTATATTCCGGATCTGCATATCATTCCCGGCAATCTGGAACTGATGGAGTTCGAGCACGATACGCCGCGCGCCTTGATGCGTCGTGCGCCAGGCGACACCTTGTTTTTCGCCCGTATCGGTCAAGCAATCGCGCAGGTGCAGAACTTCTATGACGTCGTGGTGATCGACTGCCCGCCGCAGCTCGGCTATCTCACTTTGTCGGCGCTTACTGCTGCAACATCCGTGCTGGTGACGGTTCATCCTCAGATGCTGGACGTCATGTCCATGAATCAGTTCCTTGCCATGACCGGCGATCTCCTGTCCGAAATCGGTCGTGCCGGCGCGAGCTCCGATTATCATTGGATGCGTTATCTCGTGACACGGTTCGAACCGAGCGACGGACCACAAAACCAGATGGTAGCGTTTCTCCGTTCCATATTCGGTGAAAACGTTCTGAACCACCCGATGCTCAAGAGTACGGCCATCTCCGACGCCGGTTTGACCAATCAAACCCTGTTCGAAGTTGAGCGTACCCTTTTCACCCGATCAACCTACGATCGGGCACTGGAAGCAATGACCAACGTGAACGCTGAAATTGAAGGCCTGATAAAAAAAGCGTGGGGTAGAACCGCATGAGCAGAAAGCAAATCTTCGCCAATCTCGGCGGCAATAATGCCGATAATAACGAACCCGCCGCAGAACGTCCGCGTCCGCGCATTCGGCCTATTCTCGGTTCACCTGACCTCGTAAAGGACACCGTCAATTCTCCGGTGGGAATGATCGGGCAGTCTCTGAGCGAGGTTTCCGAACGCAGCAAGCGTGCCGAAGAAATTGAAAAGAAGCTGGCTGAAGGCCTGGCAATCGTAGCGCTCGATCCAGCCGATATCGATCCTTCCTTCATACCGGATCGCATGCCTGCCTCTCGGGAAGCCGATGTGGGGTTAGTCGAGGCGATCCGAGAGCAGGGGCAACAGGTTCCTATCCTCGTTCGTCCCCACCCTGAAACGCCTGGTCGCTACCAAGTTGCTTTCGGACACCGCCGTCTTCGCGCCGTCGCCGAGATCGGCATTCCGGTTCGCGCTGTCGTGCGTGAGTTGACAGATGAACAACTCGTCGTCGCGCAGGGTCAGGAAAACAACGAACGGCGCGATCTAAGCTACATCGAAAAAGCGCGTTTCGCACAAAAACTGCAGCTGCGATTTTCGCGCGATACGATCATGGCGGCGATGTCTCTTTACAAGAGCGACCTTTCCAACATGTTGTCCGTCGTTGGACGGATCCCCGATGACATTGTCGACAAGATCGGCCCAGCCCCCGGTGTCGGCCGGAGAAACTGGATGGATCTTGCCGATCAGTTGACGTCCTCGCACGTGAATGAGACCGCACGGTCGTTCCTTGATGACAGTCGCGTCGAAAATCTCGCTTCGGAAGAACGTTTCAAAGCTCTGTTGGAGCATCTCAAACCAAAGGTCGAACCCAAGCGTAGCGGCGTCATGGCATCGAGAAGCGGACAAAAGCTTGCCAAGATCGTCGAAACGGACCGAAAGATCGATATTTCGATTGACCGGAGGGAAGCGCCTGAATTCGCGTCCTTCGTTCTAGAGCATTTGCAGTCTCTGTATGAGGAGTATCGCTCCAAGCAGTGACACCAGCCTTATCGCAGGGTCTAGTGAAGGCTCTGCGGCACGGCCTGTGAAACCACTAACTAAGGCGTGGAGGCAATCTTAAAGGATTCCGCTGCGCTTCAACGAAACCAAACAACCGAAACACGAACAGGAGCATCTGGCCCAAAAGAAAAAAGCCCCCGAACGTTGCCGCGCGGAAGCCTTTCTTTGATTTAAGCACCCGAAGAATCTCATTTCCGCGAATCATAGTCAAGAGTCTTGGCATCGAAATCTTTTCGGTGAGCGATTTTCTTTTGCCTTTTTGAAGGTGAAAGACATGAATAGCGCTAATATAGCGACGCCTTTCGGGCGGCGAGGGGTGACTTATGCCCAACTCGCACGTCAGTTTGCGTCTGAAAACATCAATACGGAGCAGTCCATCGACAAGTGGAAGCTGTTTCGTCGAATCTGTGAAGCACGAACAGTTTTGGGTATCTCGGACCGGTCGCTGGCTGTCCTCAATGCATTGCTGAGCTTCTATCCAAAAACCGAGCTCTGCGAAGAAAACGGTCTAATCGTCTTTCCTTCCAATGAGCAGCTGTCTTTGCGCGCACATGGAATGTCGGAACAGACCTTAAGACGGCATCTTGCCGCTTTAGTCGACGCAGGACTTATTCTGCGCAAGGACAGTCCAAACGGAAAACGCTACGCTCGAAAGAGCCGCTCCGGCAGCATCAGCGATGCCTTCGGATTCTCGCTATCTCCTCTCATCACCCGTGCCGACGAATTCGAGCAAATCGCCGAAACTCTTGCCGAAGAGCGTCTGCAACTACAGCGCCTTCGTGAGAAGGTCAGCCTATGCCGGCGAGACATCGTAAAACTTATCGAACTTCTGTCCGAAAATGTGGATTTTGAACGGCTCGAAATCCTTCAAGGCCGCTACCGTGTCATCACATCAACCATCGACCGGAAAACGAAGGCGCCACAACTCTCCCTTATTCTCGAGAATTTGAGCGAAATACGCTCTGATATCGCTAAGCTTTTGGAAAACCAGCTAGAAATCGAAAAAATAAGCGTCAATGCCTATCAAAATGAGCGGCTTATACAGAGTTCAGAATCCGAATCCTATTTTGAAAACGATGACGCTGTGGAAAAACACAACGCTCAAACCCTAGCCGTTTCGCCAAGCAGGGAGCAAAGGCAGGCATCATCCCCAACTTTCACAACAGCAAACCCTGCCGAAGACCGATATGATCTCCAGACGGTACTGAAGGCATGCCCGGAGATAGCCCTCTACGGCCCCAATGGTGCAGTGAGGAGCTGGATCGACCTCAAAACTGCAGCGAATGTGGTAAAAACCATGCTTTCCATTAGCAAATCTGCCTATGAGGAAGCGGAGAAAGAGATTGGGCCACAGGCTACCTATACAATCATAGCGTGCATACTGGAAAGATCGGAGCATATCAGTTCGGCGGGCGGATATCTGCGAAGCCTGATCAAAAAGAAGAATAACGGCAATTTCTCAGTCCGACCGATGCTGATGGCTCTTCTGCGATCAAGAATGGCTGGAAAATCCTCAACCGTGCCATTCCTGTGCTGAGGATTATCATGATCGAGGACGTCTCTCGCGAGGAAGAACAGACAGCCAACTTCAAGCACCAGGTGGCCTAACCTTATGGCTTGGTGTTCGAAAGACGATGGCTGGTTCCTATATGGAGGATTAAGCAAACCATGCAGCGGGAGTAGTTCGATGAGCGAACGGAGCCTTTCCATGAAGCCAATGGCACCGGTGACCATAACACCAACGGCAAAAGCCTTGTTGGCACTGATCCGCAATCCATTGGATGCACTGCCTCCCTCGATCTTTTCGGAGCCTTTTGTGTTTTCGAAAACGGCTGGAAGCATTAAGATTTATCTATCTGATCCCGCGTTGATCCATGAGACACTGGTAACGAATGCCGATGCGCTGGGGAAAGGCGATCAAGTGCGCCGCGCTTTGGGTCCTGCACTCGGCACGGGCCTGCTGACGGCAGATGGCGCACACTGGAAATGGCAGCGCCAATCGGTCGCGAGCGCTTTCCGACCTTCCTCATTGAAGGAACTTCAGCCTGCCATGCTTGGTGCCGCACGCAACGCGCGCGATCGTCTACTCGAACACACACATCAGCCGGTGGATATCGGGCATGAGATGATGAAAACTACCTTCGACATCATTGTAGAGACGATGATGTCCGGGGGACATGGCATCGATGTGGGCCGCGTGGAGCGTAGCATCACCGACTATCTTAGCCCAAGCGGATGGAACTTTGCCCTAAGTGTTGTCGGCGCTCCTCAATGGACGCCTTATCCAGGCCGACGGCGCGCTATGAAGGCTGTCGAGTTTCTGCGTTCGAGCCTGACGACAGTTCTGGAGAAACGCAGGCGCAACAATTCCGGATCAGAGGATCTTGTCTCAATGCTGATCTCCGCAGCTGACCCGGAGACGGGGCGAGAGATGACAGACGTCGAAATCATCGACAATCTTATGACCTTCATCACGGCAGGGCACGAAACGACTGCCCTCGGCCTTGCCTGGACTTTCGATCTGCTGGCTAGACACCCGGAATGTGAAGCCCGCGTCATCGACGAAATTGAAGAGGTCACGCAGGGCAGTGACGTTATGGCACATCATGTTCCAGACCTTCACTACACAAAACAGGTGTTTTCCGAGGCCATGAGGTTGTATCCGCCAGCTCCCGTCATCACAAGAACCGCGCTGAAGGACTTCACGATGGGTGATTTCTTGGTACCCGAGGGAACTGTCATATTCGTTCCAATATACGCCGTGCATCATCACGCCTCGATCTGGAACGAGCCCGAGACATTCGATCCCGACCGGTTTTTGCCGGAAGCAGCCAAGAGCCGCCACCGTTATGCTTATATGCCTTTTGGCGCAGGTCCACGAGTTTGTATTGGTAACGCCTTCGCCATGACGGAAGCCGTCATCATACTCGCTGTCATCCTCCAGAGGCTGCGGTTTCGGACCGTAGACAAGACGCCGCAACCGATCATGCGAGTGACGCTACGACCGCGAACCAGTCTTCAAATGCAGGTCGTGCCAGCGTGAGAGTGTATTCAGACCTGAATACGAAAATGGCCAGCCGTTGAGCTGGCCACAGTATCTGTTACATTTCGACCTTGGCGTTCTCGCCCATATCAGGCCGAGTGTTGCTGACCGCCGCCGCGGCCATCTTGATGTAGCTGATTACTGTACCTGGGCTATCCCAGTATTCGGCAGCGGAGGGAGAGACCTTCAAGATTCGGATCGACGGGTCTTCGGCGCTGTCCCACCAGGCTTTGGCCGGTGTGGAAAACAGGTCTCGAATACGTTCTCGGTCGTTCTGAACCTCTGCGGTGCCGGATACTGAAACGTATTTTTGACCCTTCGAGTCGGCAAAGGCAAGGCACACGTTCGGGTAACGCGCGATCTCTTCATCCTTGTGACTTGCGACATCGGTGAGGAAATAAAATGCGTTTTCCAGGCGCTCGGCCTGAGCCGCCATTGGGCGGGCGCGCAGATCTGAACCTGTCTGGGTGGTCAGCATGCAAAAGCCAATTTTCTCGGCCAGATCCCAAACCTTGGTGGTGTCGTCTTCGATATGTGCCATTCGGCCCTCCTCTAATCGATGATCCAACAACGAGCTTGAGCGAGACATCGTTCCTCACACGGGAACCCCAAAGCGGATCATTTGTTCTGCTGACGAATGGTATAAGTCAACGAGGTATGTTCGATGCGAAGCAAGGAACTTGGCAGGAGCGATCCCTGGAGCGAGCGAAACTTCGTTCTGGTCCTAGATGACGGAGAGGAGGCTTTCGCATCGATCACGCGGTTCTGCGAGGAGAACAACATCACAGGTGCGTCGCTCACCGCCATCGGCGCATTTCGGCAGGCAAATCTCGGCTTTTTCGATTTCAGTCGAAAAAGTTACATCGACATTCCAGTTGAGACACAGTCGGAAGTTTTGAGCGCTATCGGAGATGTAGCCATTGATGATGAAGGGCAAGCAAGTGTTCATATGCACGCGGTTCTCGGCTTCTCAGATGGTTCAACCAAAGGCGGCCATTTCGTCAGCGGCATCGTTCATCCCACGATGGAGATCATAATCCGAGAAAGCGCGGTGGCGCTGCGCCGACGGAAGAAGCCAGATCTCGGTATTGCGCTAATCGATGTCTGACAAAAGGTGGTAGGAGCAAACTTGCAAGCGTCTTACACGAAACCATCAATCGGGTTGTGAAAATACGGTCTGCGACAACCACAAAAAACCGCTTAAATCGATGGTCGATCTGCGCCTTCTTTGGGGGTTACTGCAACCGGGGATCGAAGCTAACGAAACATATATTTCGACTTAGAGGCGAAACCAGATTAACTTCTTAATCTATTGTCTTTCCTACTTTATTAACTTCGACATGAGAGGATGACCCAAACCGCATTTTGGGAAATCACCTCATGTCACTCTTCTTCAATTCTTATGCTGCCAAAGTCATGGATGCGCTGGATCTCTCCTTTGCGGTCATCGAGTTTGACGTAGAAGGAAATATTCTCAAGGCCAACAAGAATTTCTGCGACTTGATGGGATACTCCGAGGCAGAACTTCGCGGAAAGCACCACCGATTGTTTCTCGACGAGGATTATGCACGGTCCGCAGATTACGCCGAGTTCTGGAATAAACTCAAAGGCGGAGAATTCGTGTGCAGCGAATTCACCCGGCTCGCTAAGAATGGCGCCGAAATCTTTATTCGCGGCAACTACAACCCGGTCAAGAACAGCGCGGGTAAGGTATTGAAAATCATCAAATTCGCGAATGATATCACTCAAACCAAGATGCAGGCGATCGATACCGGAGCAAAGATCGACGCCATATCCAGAGCCCAGGCGGTCATCGAGTTTGACACGGATGGTACGATCCTTGCTGCCAACCAGAATTTTCTGCAGGCGTTGGGCTACACAGCTTCGGAAATCATCGGCAGAAAACACAGTATGTTCGTCGACGCTGCTTTTGCCGCGACCCCGGAATATGCCGATATGTGGCGCAAGCTGAACGCGGGAGAATTTGTCGCCGGCGAGTTCATGAGAGTGGGCAAAGGCGGTCGTCCTGTCCATATCCAGGCCTCCTACAATCCTGTCTTCGATTTTAAGGGCCGGGTTCTCAAGGTCGTCAAATTTGCAACGGATGTGACCGATCGCGTCGAAAACGTTGAACGACTGGCCAATTCGCTGACAAGCCTCGCAGAAGGCGATCTGTCCCAGACCATCGACAAACCCTTCATCACAGCGCTCGATAGGCTGCGCTGCGACTTCAATGCTGCTTCGGCAAAGCTGCGCGATGCCATGGCAACCGTGCGCAACAATGCCGAGACTATCGCTGCGGGAGCCCATCAGATACGTACATCCGCCGACGAACTGGCGAAACGCACAGAGCAGCAGGCGGCTTCCGTCGAGGAGACCGCGGCTGCGCTTGAAGAGATTACAACGACGGTGAAGGATTCCAGCCATAGAGCCGAAGAATCCGGTCAATTGGTCGGACGCGCGAAAAACCAGGCCGACCGTTCGGGCGAGATCGTAAACGAGGCCATCGTGGCGATGGACAAGATCAATCAGTCCTCGAGTGAAATCTCCAACATAATCGGGGTGATCGATGAGATCGCCTTCCAGACCAATTTGCTGGCGCTGAATGCGGGTGTGGAAGCGGCACGTGCTGGCGAAGCCGGAAAAGGCTTTGCCGTCGTCGCCCAGGAAGTCAGAGAACTGGCCCAACGTTCGGCCTCTGCGGCAAAAGAAATCAAGACGCTGATCACCGCGTCCGGAGGACAGGTTGCCAATGGCGTGACCCTGGTCAGCAAGGCGGGCGAAGCGCTTCAGCATATTGCGGGTGATGTTCAGCACATCAACGAGGATATCGGCGCCATTATCGAGTCCGCCCGCGAGCAGTCGACGGCACTCAATGATATAAACCGCGCCATCAATCTCGTTGACCAAAGCACGCAGCAGAATGCCGCCATGGTGGAAGAGCAGACAGCCGCCAGCCACGGACTGGCTGAAGAGGCGAAGGCACTCTTCGCATTGCTCGGGCAGTTTCGTTTCGACTACCGCCCGGCTGCAGGTCACTCCTATTCAAGGTCCGCCGCATCAAAGCCATCTGCGGCCCGCACGGCGCCGAAGTTCGCCCCGCAAGGCAACGCCGCACTGAAAGCTGAATGGACCGAATTCTGATATTGCACCTTTGGATGCTCTCGACCACCATGATGCGGTAAAAGCCCGTATTCTGGTGGTCTTTTGCTGAAGAAGCATCTTCTTGGAAGGTGTCCGGTTGCAGTGTCGGAAAGAGGCCATCCCAGTGGAGCGTAAGCCTGTAGACGGACGATTCCACACCTGTTCGGCTCGCTATGGTGAGCCTTCAACTTGACTTTGCGCGAGCTGGCGTTCCTGATCTCTTCAACAAGCTGAGATCCAAAGCATTTTTGCCCATGAATCTACGACATTTAAATTTGACCTTGAGAGGAAAGATTTTTATGTGATGGCGCACTGATGAACGCACAAGCTGATAGACAGGACGACCTGAGACAATGAATAGCGCGAGCCCCGCCATGCATGGCACTGAGATCGAAGCCAGCCGTACGAAGCGTTTGAAGGCTGCAACCCGGGATGCACATGGCGCGCTGGACAGCTTCATCATGACGGCAAAGCCATTCGAGAGCCGTGAAAATTTTGGAAAATTCGTCAAGGCGCAGTATCTCTTTCACAAGGATCTCGATGCGCTGTTCTTCAATCGGGCGCTTGATGAACTGTTGCCGGACCTGAGGGGTCGCCGCCGCATCGGACTGATCGAGCAGGACTTGCAGGATCTGGGGCTTGAGGTTCCTGGCAAAGGCAGCGACCGTTTTCGTCTCGATGACGATATGTTTGATCTGCCGGAAGCGATGGGATGGCTGTATGTGGTCGAGGGATCCAATCTCGGTGCCGCTTTCCTGTTGAAGGATGCGGCCAAGCTTGGTCTTGGCGAGGCGTTCGGCGCGCGCCATCTTGCCGGTGCCCCCGAAGGCAGAGGGCTCCACTGGCGCACATTCACCGCAGCGCTCGATGATATCTCGTTGACGGGAGATGAGGAACGTCGCGTCATGTCTGGCGCTGAGGCTGCGTTTGTCGCGGTCCATAATTACGCCCGACAGATGATGGACTGATACTTGAGGCGAGCAGGCTATGTTAGCCTCTCCTTGCCCGCTGAGGCTTGTGAATAAAACTCGCAGATCGCTCTCAACGCGCTGGTTGCCTTTGAAGGAGCTCTGTCCTACATCAGACTGGCTTTTGAAAAGGAACGGTTTATGGCGAAGATCAAGAATGTTGCGATCCAGATGGATCATGTTTCCGGCATCAATATTGCTGGGGATTCGACTTTCGCGATCAGCCTTGAAGCCCAAGCCCGTGGATATCGTCTGTTCCATTATACGCCTGATCGCCTCTTAATGCGGGATGGAAAGATCTACGCGACAGTCGAGCAGATGGAGCTGCGTGACATCAACGGCGACCACTATTCGCTCTCCGAGCCAGAGCGGGTGGATCTGTCGACCATGGATGTCATTCACCTGCGCCAGGACCCGCCATTCGACATGGCCTATATTACCTCCACGCATCTCTTGGAGCGCATCCACCCCAAGACGCTGGTGGTGAACGATCCGGCCTGGGTGCGCAATTCGCCTGAAAAGATCTTCGTGACGGAATTTGCGGATCTGATGCCGGCAACGCTGATCACCAAGGACATTGGCGAAATTGCTCGCTTCCGTCAGGAAATGGGCGATATCATCCTCAAGCCTCTGTATGGAAACGGTGGGGCAGGGGTGTTTCATTCCACCCGTGACGACCGCAACTTCTCATCGCTTCTGGAAATGTTTGGCCAGATGTTCCGTGAGCCCTATATCGCCCAGCAATATCTGCCGGATGTGCGCAAGGGCGACAAGCGCATTCTGCTGGTGGATGGCGAACCGGTGGGGGCGATCAATCGAGTGCCCGCGGAAAACGACGCACGCTCCAACATGCATGCCGGCGGACGCCCGGAGCCGACGGAACTGACAACCCGCGAAAAGGAAATCTGCGAGCGTATTGGCCCAGCGCTGCGCGAACGCGGCTTCCTCTTCGTTGGCATCGATGTCATCGGCACTTACATGACGGAAATCAACGTCACGTCTCCCACCGGGATTCGCGAAGTCAAGAAGTTCGGCGGCGCCGATGTCGCGAGCTTGCTGTGGGACGCAATCGAGCGCAAGCGCGACGCTCAGGGATGATACACCCGTTGCGACCGTCTTCGCCTTGACGTCATCGCATCAGGCTGTAACGCCCAATTTCAGCGGCGAAGTCCCACAATGATGGGAAGGGACGCGACCGCGAGCGGCAGCCATAGGTGCAGGAGGCCGATTGCGCTGAAGACGGGAAACTGTTCTTTACAACCTGTCGGGTTCATACCGCACCCAAGCGGGACAAAAAAGAAGAACCAGACGAAGGTCAGGCACAAAAGCAGCGCCCCCGCGATCAGCAAGATTGTCTTCAACTTAACCTCCGTCATGAGTGACTTCGCCTGCCAAAACGAAACCCCCTGCCTTCCGCGCTAAAGGTCTGATCGGCATTGTCACTGCCTCGATGAAAGACCGCCAGCGCATCTCGATCATCCGGATCGGCCCCTCACGCTCTTTCTGTTGTTTTGTTGCACGTGGTTATTGCAGAACCTCTGTACGGTTTTACGCGACACGCTTTAACATGCAAATAAACGAGCCGCCGTTAGACTGATCGCCTCATTCACGTAACGCCGCCGTAAGTCTATGGGGCTGCAGTCTTTATCGCCCTCTTGGCGTGCGTCCCGTTACGCGCTTGAACGCGTGGGCGAAAGCGCTTTGCGACATATAGCCAACGGAAAGTGCGACATCTGAAATGCTGCTTCCGCTCGCCAGTTGTCGCTCTGCCAAGATCATCCGCCATCGTGTCAGATAGTCCATCGGAGCGCGGCCGACGCGCTGTGAGAAGCGAAGCGTGAGAGACGAGCGAGACATGCCGATTTCTTTTGCTAGGGAGTCGATTGTCCATCGGCGGGCCACATCATTATGCATGAGCCTCATCGCCTTTGCTACTCGGGCATCGGCGAGCGCCGCGATCCAACCGATATTCTCATCGGGGTCGGTGGAAATGTAGGAACGGATGGCCTCCACGATGAGGATTTCCGCCAATCTCTCCGCTATCAAGCTTCCCCCAACTCTGTCAGCATCCGATTCCTCTTTGAGAGCGGAGAGGGTCCGCGCGATCGAGTGAGCGCTCGCTGAACGCGGATCGACCCGCAGAAACGTTGGCAGCGCATCGAGGAGGAATGAAGCGTTAACACTGGCAAACCCGCTGCCGCCACCCATCAGCATTGTCTCAATACGATCTCCCAAACGCACCGTGTTGTGGCCGGGAGGAGCATAGAGCGTCATGCCATCGCAAGGTTCAATATTGGGATGGCTTGCCACCGTGTAGGAGGTGTTGCTGAGCAGGATCACATCTCCTTCAATCAGAGGTTCAGGATCACGATCAGCCAAGATGAGCCAGCATTGCCCGGTCAGGACGGCGATGAATTTTAAGCGCAGCCTTCCATCAAACGATAAGGACCAAGTGCCACCTGCCTCTAGACTGGTGCCGCGCACGCTCTGCGTTTCCAAAACCGACAGGACTTCAGAAAAAGGATCTTGCATTTCGATTTTGGCCGATTGCGACAAAGTACAGGCCTATCAAGCATAGATAGACCGTAAGTGCCACTTTATTCTCGCGGTATTGAAACCAGAGGAGAACCTTATGACTATCCAAGGCAAAGTCGTCGCCATTACCGGCGCTGGACGCGGCATAGGACGTGCAACGGCGCTTCATCTTGCTTTATGCGGCGCCCGCGTGGTGATTGGGGCGCGCAATGAGACAGAACTGGTGCAGGTTGCTCAGGAGATCGAAAAAGGTGGGGGTGAAGTGGCCCTGTGCGTCACAGATGTGACGAGGCGGTCTGATCTTCAGTCACTCATCAGTCTCGGTTGCAAGCGTTTCGACAGGGTCGACGTACTCGTCAACAATGCCGGTATTGGCCCGATCTCGCGCTTCGATGCATTGCGCGTGGAGGATTGGGACGCGATGATCGACGTAAATCTCAGAGGTGCTCTCTATGGCATTGCTGCTGCGCTTCCGGTGTTCGCACAGCAAGGAACAGGCCATGTGATCAACGTGGTATCCACCGCAGGCCTGAAGATCGTGCCGACCATGGGCGTTTATGCCGCGACGAAAAACGCACTGCGCACCGCGACCGAAGCGCTAAGGCAAGAGTCCGGCGCTAGACTGAGGGTTACAGAAGTATCTCCTGGGTTCATCGATACGAGCTTCACCGATTCATCGATTACCGATCCGGACGTGAAAGCGATGATCAACCAACAGAAGAAACGGTTGGCGATCTCACCGGATGCTATCGCGCGGGCCATTGCCTTCGCCATCGACCAGCCTGAGGATGTCGAAATCGGCAGTATCGTCGTTCGCCCAACCGCGCAGGATTAAAGCATTTTTCAAGCAAGTGCGTGCAGCGGTTTTTCAAAAAACGACATTCAGCAGAACACCGATCTAAAGTGTGCCGAACGGGCTTGAAAGATCGCGACACGCTTTTGTGTCAGATGAGGCTCTGTCGCGTCGTGACCTACTGTTCGCGAACTTGGTTCTGGTCGGAAATTATTGTGCCCGCATCCGGAACTGTCGGATGCGGGCACAATAGTGTCGGTCTATATCAAGACACGTATTTCCCGCAAAGATCGCCGATGTCTCGATCGGTTTCGATTAGACGGCCTGCCGGAATTCCTCATCCTCTCCGTCCGGTCCTCCCATCGACATGTCAATGGCGAAACCCTTGGCGCGAGCCTGTTGAGCTTGGATGCTGCCGTTTGCAGAAGACTGGCGCGCAGGGACTGCGGGCTTAGCCGTAGGACGTTTCGCTGCGGCTGGCTGACGAACCGCTACTTGTCGAGAGTAGCTATCCGCACGCTCGACCTTGAAGAAGGCAATGCTTGCCTGGAGCTCCTCGGCCTGCGCAGCCAGCTCTTCGGAAGTGGCAGACATTTCCTCGGACGCGCCGGAGTTCTGCTGCGTTACCTTGTCCAGCTGCTGGATCGCTTCGTTGATCTGACTTGCACCGATGTCCTGCTCACGGCAGGCAGCAGAGATTTCCGCGACCAGTTCGGCGGTCTTGCGGATATCAGGAACCAGACGGTTCAGCATCTCGCCTGCGTCGGTTGCGACCTGAACGGTTTCACCGGAGAGGGAGGAGATTTCGGCTGCTGCTGCCTGGCTGCGTTCTGCAAGCTTTCGGACTTCGGAGGCGACGACGGCAAAGCCCTTGCCGTGTTCACCGGCACGAGCGGCTTCGACGGCGGCATTGAGTGCCAGAAGATCGGTCTGACGGGCGATTTCCTGAACGATGGATATCTTTTGCGCAATCGTGCGCATTGCAACGACGGCACGGCCCACAGCTTCGCCACTGGCTTCGGCATCCTTGGACGACTGACGCGCGATCTTCTCGGTCTGTGCAGCGTTATCTGCGTTCTGCTTGATGTTTGCTGCCATCTCTTCCATCGAGGCGGAGGCTTCTTCGGCAGAGGATGCCTGTTCGGTCGCGCCCTGCGACAGCTGCTCGGAAGACGAGGACAGTTCCTGGCTACCCGATGAGACGTTGTCAGCTGCAGCGAGCGCATCGCCCACCACGCCACGCAGACGTTCAACCATAGACTGCAAGGCGATCCCGAGCGTGTCCCGTTCTGACAGAGGCTTTGGTGTCACCGTCAGATCGCCGTTCGAAATTTTGTCCGCGACGCTCGCTGTCTCGCGCAGATTGGTCACCATTTCGAGCATTGCGATGCCAAGCGTGTCCTTTTCCGAAAGAGGCTTCACGTCCTTTGAAAGATCGCCAGCGGCAATCGTGCCAGCAACATCGGCTGTCGCGCGCAGATTACGTGTCATTGTGTTGACCCGATCGACAAGGTCTTTGATCTCGTCGTTGCTACGGATTTGGACATCCCGCTCAAGGTCGCCCACAGCAATCGCTTCTGCCACGGTCATAACCTTGCGTAACCCCGAACTGATACCCATCGCAATCCAAAAGGCAGTGAAGGCGGCGATGAGAATCGCTGCGACAGAGCACGAAATCAGCATAAATCGCGTCTGATCATAGTCGTCTGACGCTACCTGTTTGGACTCCTGCAGTCGTGTCCTATTCATCTGGACACCTTCATCGAGCTTCTTCGTAAGGGCATTCGCGGCGTTACGTCCTTCTCCGGCGGAGTAAGCCTCGGCCGCAGCGGTGTTTCCTTCGTCGAGTAGCGCGCGCACGCGATTGTCGCTGGCGTCGAAGGCTGTGGTGATCGACTGCAAGTCCGCCCAATAGGAACGCGTCTCAGGACTCGCCGTGGCAGCCATCTCATTCAACAGCTCCGTGAGATGCGCTTTGCTTTCATCTCCCACTTTCTTGTGCTGAAGCACTTCGGCAGGCGACTTCGCCAGGATCATGTTTTTTTGCGCCCGGATTGTCACGAGCGACAAGGCATTAATCTGATGCACCTTGTCGAGACGTGGAACAGTGCCTTCAACCACTTCGTTCATCGCGTCCCTGGCGATGCCGAGGCTATAGATGCCGTATCCAGAAGTGCCGGCTAACATAAAAATGAGAAGACCGAAGGTGAGAGCCAGCTTTGCTTTGATGGTGAACCGCATATCAAACGTCCCTGAACGCGAGGTAGTAATTGTCGAGAAGACATCAATGCCAAGCCATTGCTTGGACAGAGGATGATGAAAACTAAAATGGTGAGGATTGGCATAAAGAGTGGGTTATTGATAACCGCTTTGGGGGCGGGTCGTTGTGGGCTCCGCGCTCGTCAACCTGCATCCAGCGGCTAAGGCCAGAGGGACAGGTCAATCGAAGTGGAGTGGGGGTACTTACAAAACAGCCCTGAATGGCCGCTTGATTGGCATGTTGGCAGCATAAGCAACAGGCGCACACGTGTGAGTCTGCCGGCGTCGGTCAGGTTGATTTTCTCATCGCATGAGACTTGGAAACTCCGCATCGACCATTCTTTATGGTCCGCGCTATCGTATCAGACGGCATCTTTAGACGAGACCCGGGCGCATCATGCGGGCGAGAAAGACAACCCCTGAAGAAATTCAAGGGTAGCGCTTGTCTGGCATCAATCTATCGGTCTATGGTAAAAATAACGTTACTACTTTTGGCGGATAACGATCGTTGACATGAGTCTCAGGATCGCTCCTCGAGTTTGGGAGCGATGATTTTTCCGACGAATTCCGTCTTTCAGAGCCCGAAGCTGCTCTCCGGCGTTACGGCGTTTGCGCACCCGTCGTTGCGAGATAGACGGAGTACAGCGATTTGGTCGCCGTGATGAAGAGCCGGTTCTTCTTTGGACCGCCAAATGTCACGTTGGCCACCGTCTGCGGCACCTTGATCTTGCCCAGCAACTTGCCTTCAGGCGAAAAACAATGGACACCGTCACCGGCACTGGTCCAGAGGTTGCCAGCCGTGTCGAGGCGGAAGCCGTCGGGTAGGCCACTGTCAAGATTGCAGAACTCTCGTCCATTTGCCAGCCTTACGCCATCAATCACGTCAAACACTCTGATATGGCGCGGGCGCGAAACGTCGTGACTATAGGAGCTGTCGGCGACATAGAGCTTCGTTTCGTCAGGGGAGAATGCCAGGCCATTCGGCTGCATGAAGTCGTCGACGGCGATCTCGACCTGTCCGGACGTGGGATCAATCCGGTAGACATTCCGGGTCTTCTGCTCAGGTTCAGACTTGTAGCCCTCGTAATCGGAGAGAATTCCGTAGGTGGGATCGGTAAACCAGATGCTGCCATCGGATTTGACCACCACATCATTGGGTGAGTTCAATCGCTTGCCGTTATAGCTGTCGGCCAGCACTGTAATCGAGCCGTCGACTTCGGTTCTGGTCACGCGGCGACCCCCGTGTTCGCAGGAGATTAGCCGGCCCTGGCGGTCGCGAGTGTTGCCATTGGCGAAATTGGAGGGCTGGCGAAAAACGGAAATTCCGCCGTCCGGCACCCAGCGAAGAATGCGCTGGTTGGGGATGTCGCTGAACAGCAGGCAATTGAGATCCGCAAACCAGACTGGGCCTTCGCTCCAGCGGCAGCCGGAATAGAGTTCTTCAAGTTCGGCGTTGCCGACGATCAGGTGACGGAAGCGTTCGTCGCGAATGTCATAAACGGAGCTTTGATCTTTGGTCATGAGCGTCAATCGGCCTGAGAGGTGTTGGTTTCGTTCAGCGCGTGGCCTTTGGGCCGCTCGCCAGGAAAATCACGGAGATGATAATGAGGCCAGTGAGGATCAGTCGCGCACCGGCACCGAAGCCATAGGTGTTCAGCATCGACACCACGAGAAACATGAAGAGCGATGCGCCCCAGATTCCCGGCACGTTGGAGTCACCTCCAGCAACTGCCGTGCCGCCGATGACGACGACGGCGATCGACATCAAAAGATACTCCGACCCCATATTAAGAGCCGCACCGCCCGAAAAGCTCGCCAGAAGGTATCCGGCGATCGCTGCCAGAACGGAACAGAAGATGTAGGTTATGCAGCGCGCGCCATCGACGGGAATGCCGGTCATGCGGGCAGCGAAAGTGCTCTGGCCGATGGCCGATATCCAGCGTCCGTAGAACGACCTGTCGAGCAGTACCCATGCGACGACCGAAAGGAGAAGCGCAACGAGCGCGACATTCGGTATGCCGAACGAGCTTGATATCGCGAAATTCGCCAGCGTTTCGGGCGGCTTGATTCGCAGCCCGCGATTGGACCAGATCGCGATCGATTGGACGATGAAGCTCATGGACAGCGTCGCGATGATTGGCGGGATGCGCAGGAGTTTGATCAATGTGTAGTTACCGATGCCTATCGCGATTCCGATCAGGACGGCCACCAGCAGACCCGGCAGGACGAGACTGTCGGAGACATCCATGAACTTCAGCGCAAGCGTGCCGGATAGCGTCATCGTGGCCGGGACGCAAAGATCGATATTGCCGGGACCGAGCGTGATGACAAACATCTGTCCAATGCCGACGATGACCGAAAAAGCGGCGAAGGTAAGAGCGGCGTGTGACAGCCCGAACGAGCTTGCGCCGCCAGTGAACATCACAGTGATGATCCAAACCGCAACGGTTGCGGCGAAGGACCAGATCCAAGGTCTTTTGGCTAAGGCAGCGAGGCGGCTCATTGGATTTTCTCCCGCTTTTCAAGACGGTTGAGCAAAAGACGCAAGGCGAGCACGATGATGAGGATCGCGCCCTGCGCACCGATCTGCCAGTCCGGCGAAATACGCATGAAGGACAGGAATGAGCCCGCAAGTGTCAGCGTCAAGGCACCGATCACCGCGCCGATGGGAGACACACGCCCGCCGACGAATTCGCCGCCGCCAAGAATGACGCCTGCAATCGATAGAAGCGTGTAGCGAAGCGCGATATTGGCATCGGCCGAGGTTGTCAGCCCGACGAGCGCAATGCCTGACAGCACGGCAAAGAAACCCGCCAGGGCAAAGGTTGCGGCACGAATGCCGACCACCGACCAGCCGGACCGCTCGACGGAGCGCAGATTGCCGCCAACGCCGCGCATCAGCACACCGAAGGAGGATCGCATGACGATGTAATGGGCGACGACCGCAATCACTATGCTGGCGATGATGGCGATCGGGACGAAGGGAGGCTTGGCGGTCATCAAGGCGCGCACGAAGGCAGGCGCCTGTCCGCCGGGGGAGGGCAGGATCAGAACCGCAAGGCCGCCCCAGACAAAGCTCATTCCAAGTGTCACGACGATGGAGGGGAGGGCGCGCAGATGAATGATTGCCCCGAGCACGGCGTAGACGGCAATCGCCGCGGCAAAGATTGCGACGCCGATGATCGGGGAATCCTGAAGAAACGTTGCGGTCACGCAGGCACAAAAACTGACGAAGGTGCCCATCGACAGGTCGAGATCGTTGACGGACATGATCAGCATCTGCGCAATGGTTGCCAGCGCGATCGGTACCGCCAGATTGAACAACAGGTTCATGCCTGTATAGCTCATGGCTCGCGGCTGCATGTAGAAGACGGCTATCAGCAGGAAGGCGAGCGACGCGGCGGGAATGACGAGGCGAAGTGTGTTGGCGGAAATCTTCATGCGTGCGCCTCGCCTGAGAAGGATGCGGCCAGGACATTCTGTTCGGTAATCTCTTCGCCGACCAGCTCTGCCTGGATGGCGCCATCGCGGAAGACATAGACACGGTCGCACAAGCGAATTTCGTCCATTTCCGTCGAATACCAAATAAAGGTTCGGCCGTGTGCCGCTTCGGTTCTCAAGATGTCGTAAACCTCCTGTTTGGTGCCGATATCGACGCCGCGCATCGGATCGTCCATCAGCACGGTGCTGGCGGTCGTCGCCAATGCGCGGGCAAAGAGTACCTTCTGCTGGTTGCCGCCGGACAGGGAGAGGATCTTGTTGCCCATGTCGGGTGTGCGGATTTCAATCCGTTTCTTCCAATTGGCACCGAGTTCGCTTTCCTTGGATCTATCGACCAGTCCGGCAGATGAGATATCCCGAAGCGATGCGATCGAAAGGTTCTTGAGGATGCTCCAGAGCGAGAAGGTGCCGTTCAGGCTTCTGTCTCCCGCCACGAAGGCCAGGTCTGCCTTGCGACTTGGTAGCCAGCTACTGTTTTTCGCCAGATAAAGATCAAGCAGTGCTTCCGTCTGGCCGTGACCGCCAAGACCGGCAAGGCCGATGATTTCTCCGCGGTAGGCCTCGAATGCGATCTCTGAGCCGCGGCGCGGCGCCATGGAGAGAACTTTTTCACTGGACCGAGCGCGGGCACTCCTGTGCGTATCCTGATCCTTCACGACGCTGCCCATGGCTTCGACCAGCGTCCGCGTGGTAAAGTCGCTTGCCGCGCGGTTTGCCACGACGCGTCCATCCTTCATGACCACGATGCGGGTCGCGGTCGAGAGGATCTCGCCGAGAATATGGGAGATCAGCAAGACCGAGCCGCCCTCGCGCACGAAACGGCGTACATAAGCCATGAGTTGTTCGGCAAGACCCGCGTCGAGCGAGGAGGTCGGTTCATCGAGAATGACGAGCCGAGGCGCTTCCGGCGTGCGGCAAAAATTGATGGCGATTTCGACCATCTGGCGTTCGGCGATGGAGAGTTCTGAAATCGTCGCTTCGCAATCGATGCCGTGGCCCGGAAAGATATCGTCGATGGTCTTCTGAATGGCTGACAAAGCACGACCGCGCCAATTGTGGCCCTTCATCGTGGGATGCATGATTCGCACGTTCTCGACGATTGTGAGATTAGGGCAGAGCGACAATTCTTGGAAAACGCAACGTACGCCACCGGCCCGCGCTGCCGCAATGCCCTGGCGACCGGGCGCACCGCCATAGGAAATCGTGCCGTCATGCGGGGATAGACCACCATTGATCACATTGACGATGGTGGATTTACCCGCGCCGTTATGGCCGACAAGGCCCAGACATTCCCCTGCGCGGATGATGAGATCGGCACCGTCAAGCGCCTTTACAGCGCCGAAGACGACCTTGACGCCGCGTGCGGCGACGACTTCTTCCGTCTCGATGATGTCATTCATGAGCAAAACGCCAACGATCTGAAAATGATGGAAATAAGAGATGGCCGCTGCGGCGACCAAGTCGACCGCAGCGGATGGGAGGTGAGGCCGGCCTTACTTGGCGGCAATCACCTTCTGCGCATCAGCCTGGGAGTAATCCACATTGGCAACGCCACCCTTCTGGGTGCTTTTCAGGTTCTCTTCGAGATTATCCTGATCGATGCGAAGGAAGGGAACGGTCAAGTCCTTCTTCACATCCTTGCCGTCGAGAATCTGCTGGGCCACCCAGAAGGCGAGTGTCGATACGCCGGGCGCAATCGAAACCGACATGGTCTTGTAGCCGCTGGCATCCTTCTGCTGCTTCCACCACTGCAACTCATCTTCACGGTTGCCCATGATGATGGTCGGGGTCGGACGCTTAGCGGCGGCAAACGCCTGAGCCGCACCGTAACCGTCACCGCCCTGCGTTACGACAGCGGCGATTTCCGGGAGGCTTGGCAAAATACCCGCGACGGCGCGCTGTGCGACGTCCTGCGCCCAATCACCATTGACGGAACCGACGATCTTGAATTGTGGGTTCTTGGCAACGCCTGCTGCGATGCCTGCATGGATTTCGTCATCGACGGACACACCGGCGAGACCGCGGATTTCGAGAAGGTTGCCGCCCTTCGGCATGGCCTTTGCCAGATAGTCGATCTGGCTCTCACCCATGGCCTTGAAATCCACGGCGATGCGCCAGGCGCAAGGCTCGGTCACGATGCCATCGAAAGACACGACGATGATGCCGGCATCACAGGCTTCCTTGATCGCGCCGTTTAGTGCAGTCGGAGAAGCGGCGTTGATGACGATCGCATCATAACCCTGGAGGATGAGGTTCTGGATTTGCGCTGCCTGTTCCGTTGCCTGGTTTTCGGCAGTAGTGAAGGCGTCGGCTGCAGCGACCTGCTTGTCGGCAACGGCCTGCTTGGTGATCTTGTCCCAGCTCGTCAGCATCGCCTGACGCCAGGAGTTGCCGGCATAATTGTTGGAGAGCGCGATTTTCTTCGCCGAGGTATCGGCGTGAGCGGTGATTGGCATCGCGGCGCATAGGACAGCCGCCGACGCGAGAAGCATCTTTCTAAAAGCCATTGATTTTCCTCCCTGTGGCTTGCTCTTTCGGAGCCTGGAATATGTTTCGCCGCAAACCTTCCCCACGGCGGAAACGCAATTCCGTTGCACTGGAGCTCCTTTCCCCAGTAAGAACCAAAATGACCAAGAAGAGCCGGCTTGTACAGGCGCATCACGGCAATCTTCGTGCGGATCAACGCACAAAGCTTGCGGGTTCCCGCAAGACGAACGGCTCGGCTGGGCGCAGAATGGACCGTCGCAGGCTACCGACGTCTCGTCGCCTGCAACGGGAGATGCTTGGGAGGGCGTCGGCACATGCTGGATACACCAAAAAGCGCGCTGTTTCACCATTACATGGGCATCTCGCGGCTCTTGGCGGGGCAACTCGAGTTCAACGCCATCATCCAGGCGGTGGCGACCGAGATCAGCCACATCATTCCGCATGACCATATGGATGTCTGCATCAAGCAACTGGATGACAAATATCACATCGCCTACGAAAGCGGTCTTGCCAGCGCCTGGAGCCGTCAGCCGCCGGCGCTTCTGACCGGTAGCCCCATTCGCGCCGTCCTTTCAGGCAATGTCGATTATCTCTTGAGCGGTGACGCCTGCGCCGATCCACGCTTCCATTTCGAGGGCGCTTTTTCCAGCCCGATCCATGAGCTTGATCTGCATAGCCGTCTGCACGTGCCAATGAAGGTGCATGGCGATATTATCGGCGCGCTCAGCTGTTCGTCGCATCAGTCCAACGCCTATACGATGGACGATGTGGCGAATGCCCGCGCTGTCGCCGACCTTCTGGCTCCCTATTTCTATGCGATCCGCGCAGCGGAGCAGGCAAAGCGTTCCGCCATCGAAGAGGCACGGGCCAACGCCCGTGAGGAAGGCTTGCGTCTTGGGGCGCTCCAACTCACAGAGGCGTTGGAAGCCGAGCGTCAGCGGATCGGCATGGATCTACACGACCAGACCTTGGCGGATCTGACACGGCTGGTGCGACGGATCGAGCGCATGAGCCACGCGACGGAAGTGTCAGGAGAAATGCTGGAGCCGGTGATGCGAAGCCTGCAACAATGCATGCAGGATCTGCGCGGCATCATCGAAGAGGCCAAGCCCTCCATCCTGCAGCTCTTCGGCCTTGTGCAGGCGATTGAAACCTATCTCGACCGGTCGGTGCGCGATAGCGGCCTGCCGATCGATTGGTCCGTCTCCGATATGACCAACGGGCTTGTCGAGAAACTGGATAATTCGGTCGCGGTGTCGCTTTTGCGTATCGTGCAGGAAGCGGTCAACAATGCCATTCGCCATGCCCAGCCTTCGATGATCGACGTCGTGCTGTCAGAGGCCCAGGGTGCATTGCTGGTCAAGGTGTCAGACGATGGCTGTGGTTGTGGTGAAAAGACGACCGGCGGCGGCCTTGGCATCGGCAACATGAAGACACGCGCGCGCCTAATCTCGGCTCGCTTTCATCTCGGCCCCAACCCGCGGGGCAAAGGCACCTGCATCACTCTGACGCTGCCTGCCGCGATCACCGACAAGCCCGAGGAGGCATGACATGGATGTTTTGATCATCGAGGACGATGTTCTGCATCGCGCCTATCTCAATGAAGCGGTGAGGGCGGCGTTGCCGGAATGCGGCACCGTGCTGGAGGCCGAAAATGGTCGCGCGGGTGAAAAGCTCGCACGAGAGAATCGTGCCGCTCATATCGTCATGGACCTGCAAATGAACGAGCGGAACGGCATCGAAGCCGCCCGCACCATCTGGAAAGAAAGGCCGGATACCCGAATTCTCTTCTGGTCCAACTACTCAGACGAGGCCTATGTGCGCGGCGTGTCCCGCATCGTGCCGGAAGGGGCTGCCTATGGCTACGTGCTGAAATCCGCCTCGGATGATCGCCTACGACTGGCGCTGCGTAGCATTTTCATTGAAGCACAATGCGTGATTGACCGCGAAGTGCGTGGCCTGCAGGAAAAGAGCCTTGGCAAAGCCCATGGCTTCTCCGACACGGAGTACGAAATTCTGATCGACATGGCGCTGGGTCTGACTGACAAGGCCATCGCAAAACGCCGAAATCTCTCGCTGCGCAGCGTGCAGAACAGGCTTCAGAGCCTCTATGAGAAGCTGAACGTCCATCAATCGACGGGCGAGGACGACGCGGAAGGACGATACAACCTGCGCACCCGCGCCATCACCATCGCCTATCTGCGCAAGCTTTTGAATTACAGTGCGCTGGAAAGAGCCGAGCGCGAACTGGCGGAATGGCACGGCGGAAAATGAAACAGGCCCGGTTTCAATCCGGGCCTGTTGTGTCGATAGCGATTAGTTCATCTGGCTGACAAAGCGGGTTTCGAGATAGGCCTCGACCGCTTCCGAACCGCCTTCCGTGCCGTAGCCGGAATCCTTGACGCCGCCGAAGGGCACCTCCGGGATCGCAAGACCGTTATGGTTGATCGTCAACATGCCGGCCTCGACGCGCTGGCCAAGCGCGTGCGCCGTCTTCACCGAACCGGTAAACGCGTAGGATGCCAGGCCGAAGGGCAGGCGGTTTGCCTCTTCGATGGCGTCTTCCATGGTGGAAAAGCGATTGACGATGGCCACCGGTCCAAAGGGCTCTTCGTTCATGATCTTGGCGCTGGTCGGCACGTCGGTCAGAACGGTGGGCTCGAAGAAGTTGCCCTTGTTGCCGATGCGCTTGCCACCAGTCTTCAAGGTGGCGCCATGGGAAACGGCGTCCTGGATAAGGGCTTCCATCGCAGGAATGCGGCGTTCATTGGCCAAAGGTCCCATGCCGGTGTCTGCATCAAGACCGTTGCCGATCTTCAGGCCTTCGGCATATTTCACAATGCCGTCGATGAATTCATCGGCGACACTGTCCTGAATGAGAAAGCGCGTCGGCGCGACACAGACCTGACCGGCGTTGCGGAACTTGGCGGCAGCGGAAACTTCGATTGCTTTGTCGAGATCGGCATCGCCGAAAACCAGGACCGGTGCATGACCGCCGAGCTCCATCGTTGCGCGCTTCATGTGCTTGCCAGCAAGTGCGGCGAGATGCTTGCCGACGGGAGTAGAGCCGGTGAACGAGATTTTACGGATGACTGGATGCGGAATGAGATATTCCGAGATCTCGGCCGGGACGCCATAGACGAGGTTGACGACGCCAGCTGGAATGCCCGCATCGGCAAACGCGCGAATAAGCTCTGCCGGCGATGCTGGTGTCTCTTCCGGTGCCTTTACGATGATCGAACAGCCGGTTGCGACTGCAGCCGAAAGCTTGCGCACCACTTGGTTGATCGGGAAATTCCAGGGCGTGAAAGCCGCGACCGGGCCAACCGGGAACTTGATGGCCAGATTGGAGACGCCGCCGAAGCGAGCCGGAATGACTTGGCCATATGTGCGGCGCGCCTCTTCGGCGAACCAGTCGATGGTGTCGGCAGCATTATTGATTTCGCCTTTGGACTGGGCGATCGGTTTGCCCTGTTCGCGGGTCATCAGCCAGGCGATGTAATCGATGCGCTCGCGCAGAAGATCGGCGGCCTTGCGCATGATTTTGGAACGCTCAAAGGCGGATGTTTCGCGCCAGACCTTAAAGCCCTTGTCGGCGGCGGAAAGTGCAAGATCCAGATCTTCCTTCTCCGCATGTGCAAGCGAGCCAATGATTTCATCGGTCGCCGGGTCGGAGACGGCAATGGTGTTGCCGGAGAGCGCGTCGCGCCACTCGCCATTGATGAAGAGTTTAACGTCGGGATAGCTATGCATGTAAAGACCTTCGCGTTTTTTTACCGACCGGCAGGACACCGGTGCATTTCGTTCAAGCAGCAAGTCGATTGCAGCATGAAGCGGAACGGGATGTCTTCGGTGAAACCAAAGACGGCGGTGAGCTTCTTATATTATTTCTCCGGTCGCATGTTTCAACCAGCAATATCTAAAAGTATGACTTATTTCGCAATGCAAAAGACCCGGCCAGTGGCCGGGTCCGGATGTTTCTTGATGTGGCTTAGAAGAATGCCTGAATCCCGGTCTGGGCCCGCCCAAGGATCAGCGCATGAACATCATGCGTGCCCTCGTAGGTGTTGACCGTCTCCAGGTTCTGGGCGTGGCGCATCACGTGATATTCGATCTGGATGCCGTTGCCGCCATGCATATCCCGCGCCTGGCGCGCAATCTCCAGTGCCTTGCCGCAATTGTTGCGCTTGATGATCGAAATCATTTCCGGCGCCATGCGGTGCTCGTCGAACAGACGACCAACACGCAGCGATGCCTGGAGGCCAAGCGCGATTTCAGTCTGCATGTCGGCGAGCTTCTTTTGATAGAGCTGCATGCCGGCGAGAGGCTTGCCAAATTGTTTGCGATCGAGACCATATTGCAGCGCACGGAACCAGCAATCTTCCGCCGCACCCATGACACCCCAGGAGATGCCGTAACGCGCCCGATTGAGGCAGCCAAACGGGCCCTTGAGCCCGGAGACGTTTGGCAGCAGCGCGTCTTCGCCCACTTCCACGCCATCCATGACGATCTCGCCAGTAATCGAAGCGCGCAGCGACAACTTCCCGCCGATCTTCGGTGCCGAGAGGCCTTTCATGCCCTTCTCCAAAACGAAGCCGCGAATTTCGTTGTTGTGCGCTTCCGACTTCGCCCAGACGACGAAGACATCGGCGATCGGCGCATTGGAAATCCACATTTTGGAGCCGCGAAGGCGGTATCCGCCTTCGATCTTTTCAGCGCGCGTCTTCATGCCGCCCGGATCGGAACCGGCATCGGGTTCTGTCAGGCCAAAGCAACCGATCAGTTCGCCGGAAACGAGCCCCGGCAGATACTTATCCTTTTGCTCTTCCGAGCCATAGGCAAAGATCGGGTAAATAACGAGCGAGGACTGGACGCTCATCATCGAGCGATAGCCGCTATCAATGCGCTCAACTTCACGTGCCACGAGACCGTAGGCGACATAGCTGGCATCGGCTGCGCCGTATTTTTCCGGCAGCGTAACGCCAAGAAGGCCCGCCTGACCCATCAGGCGGAACAGTTCCGGTTCGGACGTTTCGGAGAGATAGGCTTCCTGGACGCGGGGGAGAAGCTCAGCTTTGGCGAAGGAGGCGGCAGAATCGCGGATCATCCGCTCGTCGTCGTTCAGTTGATCCTCAAGCAGAAACGGATCCTGCCAGTTGAATGATGCGCGGTCGCTCACGATGAAATCTCCACTTTTGTTGCCGCGATTATTGGCAATCCATCATTGCTGGGCAAGCCATGTTTACTCATTCAGCTATTACCGATAGGAATGCACCATGACCTCACTCAGCCGTAAATTGCTGCCGTCCACCAGCGCGCTCGCTGCCTTCGATTCCGTCGCGCGGCTGGGCAGTTTTTCGCTGGCGGCAGACGAGCTTTCTCTGACGCAAGGCGCGATCAGCAGGCAGGTCATGTCACTTGAAGAGCAGCTTGGGGTGAAGCTGTTCGAGCGTGGGGCGCGGGGCGTTTCGCTAACGCGGGAGGGAGAGACTTACGCGAAAGCCATCGGTATCGCCCTTGGCGATATTCGCTCCGCCTCGCTGCAGGTCATGACCAAAACGCATGCCAATGCGCTGAACCTTGCCATGCTGCCAACCTTCGGCACACGCTGGCTGTTGCCGCGCATCCCGAAATTCGTTGCGGCCCACCCGGAAATCACCCTGAATTTTGCCACGCGCATCGGGCAGTTCGATTTCGAGAAGGAAGGTCTCGATATGGCCATTCACATCGGCCAGCCGGATTGGCCTGCGGCAGAAAGTGTTTTTCTCATGAACGAGATGGTGGCGCCAGTCTGTAGCTCGGCATTTTTGACGAGCCATCCAATCAGAAATGGCGAAGATATCGTCGGGCTCCCTTTACTACACATGGCCTCCAGGCCGGGCGCATGGGACCACTGGTTCAAGAGCGCCGGCATTGTTGCGCATCAGGCGCCGGCCATGCGCTTCGAGCAATTCTCCAGTGTCGCCCAAGCTTGCATTGCGGGCCTCGGCATTGCCTTGATGCCGCTTTTTCTCATCGAAAGCGAGCTGAAATCGGGACAACTGGTTCAGGCCTTCGATCATCCGATCAAAAGCCCGAGCTCTTATTATGCGGTCGCTCCACTCTCTCGCATCAATCATGGCCCCGTGGTGCTGTTCCGGCGCTGGCTGCTTGGTGAAAGTGAAATCTTTCGCGAGCAAAATACGCACTAGTTCGCGCTCAGTTTGTATAGTTTTGAGAATCCCACTCGGGCTGTGGCGATAATTTCATCTTGCACCAATTTTAAGCTTGCGAAGACCCGGAATATGGTCCTAGATCGCGTGCGACGACAATCTGCTGAATTGCGGCACAGCGTTTTGTCTTCTTGCGTCATGACCACTCAATCCATCTATAAGACTTTGTTTTAAAACGATAAAGTTCTGCTTCAATCCTGGAATAACTTGAAATGCAATTGGTTTTCGACGGTCATAATGATGTGCTTTTGCGCTTGTGGCACAATGACAAGAAGGGACAGGACCCAGTCCAGGAATTCATCGGCGGAACCTCGCAAGGCCACATCGATGCGCGGCGTGCCAAGGCCGGTGGACTGGCCGGTGGTTTTTGCGCCATTTATATCCCCTCTGGCGATTTGATTTTGCAGGAGCCGGACGCAAATGGCCACTATGTCACGCCCTTGGCGGCCCCCCTTCAGCGCCAGCCCTCACTCGATATTGCCATGGAAAAAATGGCCATCGCATATCGCCTGGAGCGTGCGGGAGGCTGGAAAATCTGCCGCTCCACGGCCGATATCCGCAAGGCGATATACGACAACATCTTTGCCGCAGTCCTTCATATGGAAGGCTGTGAGGCGATCGATGAAGATCTCGACGCGCTTGAAGTATTCTACGCTGCTGGTCTGCGCTCGCTCGGGCCCGTCTGGAGCCGCCACAATGCCTTCGGCCATGGCGTTCCCTTCGCCTATCCGATGTCGCCGGATACCGCACCGGGCCTGACCGATGCCGGTTTCGAACTGGTCAAGCGCTGCAACGAACTCGGCATTTTGATCGACCTCGCGCACATCACTGAGAAGGGCTTCTGGGATGTGGCAAAGACAAGCGATCAGCCGCTGATCGCCAGTCATTCCAATGCTCACGCACTGACGGGTGTGGCGCGTAACCTGACCGACAGACAGATGGACGCGATAAAGGAAAGCCGCGGGCTTGCTGGCCTGAATTACGCCGTAACCATGCTTCGCCCCGACGCGCGCGACGATGCCGACACACCGCTCTCCGATATGGTCCGCCACATCGATTACATGGTGGAGCGCATGGGCATCGATTGCGTCGCGCTTGGCTCCGACTTCGATGGCGCAACAGTACCGGCGGAAATCGCCGATGCTGCAGGCAATCAGAATCTGGTTGCTGCGCTCAAAGCTGCTGGCTACTCTGAAGAAGAACTTGCTAAAATGTGCCGGGAAAACTGGCTACGCGTACTGGCTCAAGCCTGGCATGAGCCGACCTGAACAAGAGTGATATGAAACCTATAAAGGGGAGAACAATGACGAAGTCGCTCAACAAAATGGCCCGCATTCTGGCAACCAGCGCCGCGCTGTCGCTTATTGCGCTGTCCGCGCCCCAGGCTTTTGCCGCCACACCGGCTGATACGCTGGTGGAAGGCTTCGCCATCGATGACATCATCACGCTCGATCCGGGTGAGGCATTCGAGCTGTCGGCCGCGGAAGTCACCGGCAACACCTATTCCAAGCTGGTTTCCATCGACCTCAACGACACCTCCAAGGTTATCGGCGATCTGGCCGAGAGCTGGACGACGTCGGAAGACGGCATGACCTATACCTTCAAGCTGAAGCCCGGCCTCAAATTCGCCTCCGGCAATCCGGTCACGGCAGACGATGTGGCGTTCTCCTTCGAGCGCGCCATCAAGCTCGACAAGTCCCCTGCCTTCCTGCTCACGCAGTTCGGCCTGAAGGGCGACAACGTCACGGAGAAGGCCAAGGCCACGGCACCTGATACTTTCACGCTGACAGTCGATAAGCCCTATGCGCCAAGCTTCGTCCTGAACGTTCTGACCGCGACTGTTGCCTCGGTCGTCGACAAGAAGCTTGTCATGGAAAAGGCCAAGGCGATGACGCCGACCGCTGATTACAAATACGACACCGATTTTGGCAATGAATTCCTGAAGACCGGCTATGCGGGCTCCGGCCCGTACAAGATCCTTGGCTGGAAGGCCAATGAAGCCGTCATCATGGAAGCCAACCCAAATTATTATGGTGAAAAGCCGAAGCTTAAGCGCGTCGTGTATCGCCACATGAAGGAAAGCTCCGGTCAGCGACTGGCGCTTGAAAACGGCGATATTGACGTGGCGCGTAACCTTGAGCCCGGCGATATGGAGGCCGTTTCCAAAAAGGAAGGTCTCTCCATCACTTCCGCACCCAAAGGCACAGTCTATTACTTCAGCCTCAATCAGAAGAATGAGAACCTGAAGAAGCCTGAAGTCGTGGAAGCTTTCAAATATCTCGTCGATTATGACGCGATTGGCGCGACGCTCATCAAGGGCATCGGCGAAATCCACCAGACCTTCCTGCCGAAGGGGCAGTTGGGTGCGCTGGATGAGAACCCCTACAAGCTGGATGTTGCCAAGGCGAAGGAATTGCTGGCCAAGGCTGGTCTGAAGGACGGCTTTACAGTCACTATGGACGTGCGCAACACGCAGCCTGTCACCGGCATTGCCGAGAATGTTCAGCAGACGTTGGCACAGGCCGGCATCAAGCTGGAAATCATTCCGGGCGATGGCAAGCAGACGCTGACCAAGTATCGTGCGCGCACGCATGACATCTATATCGGTCAGTGGGGTTCGGACTATTTCGACCCGAACTCGAATGCCGAAACGTTTACCATCAACTACGACAACTCCGACGAAGGCAAGAACAAGACGCTTGCCTGGCGCAATGCCTGGGACGTTCCGGAGCTGACGAAGGAAACGCAGTCGGCGCTTTTGGAAAAAGACAGCGCCAAGCGCGCCAAGATCTATGAGGATCTGCAGAAGAAGGTTCTGGAAACCGGACCTTTCGTCATCGTATTCCAGCAGACCGAGGTGGCCGGTTACTCCAACAAGCTCAAGGGCCTGAAGCTCGGCCCAAGCTTCGATACCAACTATGTCTACACGATCTCCAAGGAATGATCCGGCAGGATTGGTCCATTGAGTATCGTTGAAACCCCCGCAAGCCTGAGGCACGGCAAACGTCGTGCCAACAGGCGCCTCATCGCCGTTCTTGGCTTCGTCGTTACCGTCGTTACCACCTTTTTGGGGCTGCTGGCGGTAACTTTCTTTATCGGCCGCGTCATCCCGATCGACCCGGCGCTGGCAATCGTCGGCGATCGCGCGCCTGCGCATGTGGTGGAGCGCGTTCGAGAAGAGCTCGGTCTTAACCTGCCGCTTTGGCAGCAGTTCTTCATCTACCTGAAGCAAGCTCTGACGGGCAATTTCGGCACGTCGGTGCTGACAACCAATCCGGTGATGGACGACATCAAGCGCGTCTTCCCGGCAACCATTGAGCTTGCCACGCTCGGTACGTTGATCGGTGCTATGTTCGGCGTTCCGCTTGGCGTGCTGGCGGCGGTCAAGCGCGGCAGCATCATTGACCAGATCGTGCGTGTCATTGGGCTTATCGGCTATTCCGTGCCAATCTTCTGGCTCGGCCTTCTGGCGCTTCTCTTGTTTTACGCCAAGTTGAACTGGGTCGCCTATCCGGGTCGTATCGATATTGTCTACGAGTTCACCTTCACGCCTACGACCGGATTTTATCTGTTCGACGCGCTGTGGCAGGGCCAATGGGACGTGTTCTGGGATCTGTTCCGCCACATCATTCTCCCCGCTGGACTGCTCGGTTATTTCTCGCTCGCCTATATCAGCCGCATGACTCGCTCTTTCATGCTCAATGAACTGGCTCAGGAATATATCGTCGCTGCTCGCGCCAAGGGACTGTCAGAAACACGCATCATCTGGTTCCATGCGCTGCGCAATGCCGCGGTACCCCTGCTGACGGTCATCGTGTTGTCCTACGCCGGTCTACTCGAAGGCTCGGTTCTGACAGAAACGATCTTTTCGTGGCCGGGGCTCGGCCTTTACATCACCAATTCCCTGCAGAATGCGGATATGAATGCCGTGCTCGGCGGCACGATCGTGATCGGCGCCGTCTTCATCGGCATCAATCTCCTGTCCGATCTGCTCTACCGGACGCTCGATCCAAGGACGCGCAGCCGATGACGGATACAATGACCATCGTGAAACCCTATAGCCGCGAATGGCTTCTCTCCGACCGCCCGACCTCGCGAAAGCAGGCGCGGCTCGGACGGGCCTACGTCATCTGGCGGCGCTTTTCGGAAAACCGTCTGGCGCTCGCTGGCCTCGGCATCATTCTGGCGCTGATCCTGGTGGCGATCTTCGCAGATGTGCTCGCACCGCATTCCGCAGTCCAGGGGGATTTGCGCAACGCCCGCCTTCTTCCTCCAGGAACCGATGGATATTGGCTTGGCACAGACGATCAGGGGCGCGATATCCTGTCTCGTTTAATCCACGGCTCGCGTCTAACACTCTTCGTCGTCGTGCTGGTGGCAATCATCGCCGCACCGATCGGGCTGATCGTCGGCACCGTCGCAGGCTATGCCGGTGGATGGATCGACGCGGTGCTGATGCGCATCACCGATATCTTCCTAGCTTTCCCGAAGCTCGTTCTTGCGCTTGCGCTTGTCGCGGCTCTCGGTCCCGGCATCGAGAACGCTGTGCTGGCGATCGCCATTACCTCATGGCCGCCTTACGCCCGTATTGCGCGTGCCGAGACCATGACGTTTCGCAATTCCGATTTCATCGCTGCGGTGAAGCTGATGGGGGCATCTCCCTGGCGCATCGTGCTGAAACATGTCATCCCGCTGTGTTTCTCTTCGCTCATCGTGCGCGTGACGCTGGATATGGCAGGTATAATCTTGACTGCCGCCGGTCTCGGCTTCCTCGGCCTCGGCGCTCAGCCCCCGCTTCCCGAATGGGGTGCGATGATTGCATCCGGCCGTCGGTTCATTCTCGACCAGTGGTGGGTTGCCGCGATGCCAGGCGCCGCCATCCTCATCGTCAGCCTTGGCTTTAACCTGTTGGGCGACGGGCTTCGCGATGCGCTCGATCCGAAGGAGGCTGGCCAGTGACTACATCTGCGACGACACCTCTTTTGACGGTCGACAATCTGCGGGTCAGCTTTCCGACCAGAACAGGCCTGGTTGAAGCCGTGCGGGGCGTTTCCTTTTCGCTCGGCAGGGAACGTCTCGGCATCGTCGGCGAATCCGGTTCAGGCAAATCACAGACCGGTCGCGCCATCATGGGGCTGACCCCTGGTCATGCAAAAATTGAAGCCGATGCACTTCGCTTCGGCGATATCGATCTTTTGAGAGCGCCTGCTAAGCAGCGCCGCGCCATTCGCGGCAAGCAGATTGCGATGATCTTGCAGGACCCGAAATATTCGCTGAACCCGGTCATGACTATCGGTCGCCAGATCGTCGAGACGCTGAAGACGCACGAGAGAATCGGCTTTGCCGAGGCGAAGAAGCGCGCGCTCGATATGCTTGAGGCGGTGCAGATCCGTGATCCCGAACGCGTCTTTGGCCTCTATCCGCACGAAGTGTCCGGCGGCATGGGGCAGCGCGTCATGATTGCCATGATGCTCGTCTGCGGGCCTGAGCTTCTGATCGCGGACGAGCCGACATCGGCGCTCGACGTGACGGTGCAGCTGGAAGTGCTCGATATTCTCGACAAGCTGGTCCGTGAGCGCGGCATGGGCCTGATTTTCGTCTCACATGATCTCAGGCTCGTCTCATCCTTCTGCGACCGTGTGCTCGTTATGTATGCGGGCCGCGTGGTGGAAGAGCTGCCATCTGCCAATCTGCAGAATGCGCAACACCCCTATACGCAGGGGCTCCTGAACTGTCTGCCGAAGATCGGCGAGCACCGGCATCCGCTGCCGGTCCTTCAACGTCAAGCGGAGTGGCGCCTATGACGGTCGCGCTGTCTGCCAAGGATATCGTCGTGGACTTCGACGGTTATCTAGCGCTCGATCGGGTCAGCATCGAGGTCGCCAAAGGTGAATCCTTTGGGCTCGTTGGCGAATCCGGTTCCGGTAAGTCCACACTCCTGCGCGCCATTGCCGGTCTCAACCATTTTGAGGAAGGTACCCTCACTGTGGACGGACGGACCTATAACAAGAAGTCGCGCGACAAGAGCTTCTACCGCGATGTCCAGATGGTATTCCAGGACCCCTATGGTTCGCTCCATCCGCGCCAGACGGTGGATGCCATTCTGCTGGAGCCGCTCGCCATTCATGGCATGGACGATAAAGAAGTGCGCATCACTCGCGCTCTGGACGAGGTGGGGCTCGGCACCGGCTTCCGGTTCCGCTATTCGCACCAGCTTTCGGGTGGCCAGCGCCAGCGCATCGCGATTGCTCGCGCTCTGATCCTGGAGCCGAAAATCCTCCTTCTCGATGAACCGACGTCTGCGCTCGATGCGTCGATCCAGGCGGAAATTCTCAATCTTCTTGAACAGGCGCGCAAGGACAGAAACCTCACCTTCGTCATGGTCAGCCACGATCTCGGCGTCATCAGCCACATGTGCGACAGGCTGGCGGTGATGAAAAGCGGCAAGATCGTCGAGTCGATGGAGGTGCATCAGCTGGAGACCAGAGAGTTTTCCGCCGATTATACCCGTCAGCTGATGGTGGCGAGCGAAGGTTTCCGGCGAGATTGAGACCGGCTCACGCCTGGAGTATGACCGCAACAGCGGAGGACGCTGGTTAAGTCTGTCCAGCAGCCTTGATCGAACACTGGGGATGATCGCTCCATGCAATTGCGCGCATTGATGTATTTCGATGAACTGGTCCGCACCAATTCCATGCGCGCGGCGGCCGAGAACCTGAATGTTGCACCCACCGCGGTCAGCCGTCAGATCGAAAATCTCGAATATTATTTTGGCACACCGCTGGTCGAGCGCTCCAGCCGTGGGGTGAAGCTGACAGCGGCAGGCGAACTCCTTGCCGCACGCGCCGGAAAGACGCTGCGGGAACTGGACCATGTCAACCAGCTGATCGATGACCTGAAAGGGCTGCAACGCGGCCGCGTCACGATCTATGCCAATGGTGCGACCGTCGCCAATCTGCTGGCCCCCGTCCTTGCACAGTTCAGCCTGAAATATCCAAAGCTGCGTTTTGAGGTCAATATCACCAGCGCGCGCCAAGCCATAGAGGCGTTGGGAACGGCGGAAGCCGACCTCGTCGTCAGCCTCTTTGCGCCGAAGCTTTCCGGCGTTAAGGTGCGCTCACGCAGGCGCATCAGCTATGATGCGATCTTCCCGGCGGGGCATGCGCTTGCCGGCCAGCCCGAAGTGACGTTGAAGGAACTTGCCGGGCTTCCGCTTGCTTTGCCGGACAAAACCTTTGCCGCACGACAGGCGTTTGACGCCCTCTTTGCGGAGGCCGGGATCGAACTCGATCCGGTCTTTATCACCAGCTCGCTGGAAATGCTAAAGGAACTGGTGCAGGGTCACGCTGCGGCGACGCTTTTGCCCGCTCTTTCGGTGGCGCGCGAGTTGCGCAGCGGCCAGATGGTTGCCGTCCCTCTGGCTGCCAAAAAGGGCATCCACACACAGATCGACCTCTGCGTCGCGCCGGACCGGCAACTCTCCTTTGCAGCCTCCAAACTCGCCGACTTCATCGAACGTTTCATGCGTGAGGCAACAACGTCTCCGTAAGGAGCATCGCGATTCTTCAAGTTCGTTCTCGATGCTTTACGTTTTTCCTCTATCGAACTTTGTCCATTCGATCACCGTCTGTCGGTTGATTTTCCTCCCCAAGACCGTGTAGCGTTTTCCGCTACGCGGAGCACACAAAAATGCAGATTGTGTGTGCGCCGTCTCCGTGCCACTCTTTTTGCAACAGATGGTCTTTCAAAGGGCAAAAAGCCCGGGCCGTCCGACAGGGGATAACGATGCCACGCACTTATTTTTCGCAGGCGGCGAAGCTTTCTCGCCGTACCGCCCTGACCCTTGCCTTGGGGACGGCACTCTGGCTGCCGTTCTCGGCTGTCGAAGCTGAGGCCGCACCCAAGACGGCGCTGACGCTTGGTATGGCGATCGAGCCGACCGGCCTGGACCCGACGATCGCAGCCCCTGTCGCCATCGGTCAGGTCACGTGGCAGAACATTTTCGAAGGCCTTGTCACCATTGACAGCAAGGGGCAAGTCAAGCCGCAGCTCGCCGAGAGCTGGCAGATTTCTCCGGACGGCAAGACCTATACGTTCAAGCTGCGCAGGGGCGTGACCTTCCATGACGGTGAGGCCTTTGATTCTTCCGTTGCTAAGTTTTCGCTGGATCGTGCCCGTGGCGAGAGCTCGGTCAATCCGCAGAAACGCTTCTTTGCTTCCATCGATACCATCGAGACGCCGGGCCCTGAAACGCTGGTGTTGAAACTGAAGCAGCCCGCTGGCAGCCTCATTTATTGGTTGGGCTGGCCAGCCTCGGTCATGGTCGCGCCGAAGACTGCGGAAAACAACCGCACGACGCCGATCGGCACCGGCCCATTCAAATTCGTGAGCTGGGCAAAGGGTGACAAGGTCGAGCTTGAAAAGAACCCGTCCTATTGGGACAAGAACGTCGGGGTAAAGCTGGAGAAAGCCACCTTCCGCTTCGTCTCCGATGCGCAGGCTCAGGCGGCGGCTCTGAAAGCCGGCGATATCGACGCATTCCCGGAATTTGGCGCGCCGGAGCTGATGTCCTCCTTTGATGGCGACTCACGCCTCGGTACCTTCGTTGGCAATACCGAACTCAAGGTCGTGGCGGGCATGAACAATGCCCGCAAGCCCTTCGACGACAAGCGTGTGCGCCAGGCGCTGATGATGGCGGTCGACCGTCCGACCGTTATCGAAGGCGCGTGGTCCGGTCTCGGCACCGCCATCGGTAGTCACTACACCCCTAATGACCGCGGTTACATCGATACAACGGGCGTCTACCCATATGATGTCGAGAAGGCCAAGGCCTTGCTCGCCGAAGCCGGGTTCCCGAATGGCTTCAGCTTCACCATCAAGGCCCCTCAGATGGCCTATGCGCAGCGCACATCGCAGGTTCTCCAGGCCATGCTCGCCGAAATCGGCGTGACGATGACGATCGAGACGACCGAGTTTCCGGCCAAGTGGGTCGCGGATGTGTTCAAGGGTAGTAATTACGACATGACCATCGTCGCCCATGCCGAGCCGATGGACATCGATATTTATTCCCGTAACCCCTACTACTTCAATTACAAGAACCCGGCCTTCAACGAGATCATTGCCAATGTCGAGAAGACCGCCGACGCCGGTGAGCAGGAAAAGCTTTATGGAGAGGCGCAGAAGATCCTCGCTGAGGACGTGCCGGCGCTCTTTCTCTTTGTGATGCCCAAGCTTGGTGTCTGGGACAAGAAGGTCAAGGGACTTTGGCAGGATGAACCTATACCGTCGAACGTGCTGACGGACGTTCGCTGGGAAGAGTAAGTCTTCGCAGGGACAGCACGTTCCGTCTCGCCGGGCATGATCCGGTGAGACGGAGCGATTGCAATCAACCGATCTTGGTGCACAAGGAGTAGGTGCCAGATGTTAGCCGTCCTCATCCGGCGTCTCGTAAGCCTCGTCGTCACCTTGTTTGCGGTGTCGCTCATCATCTATTTTGTCATGGGCCTGCTGCCGGGAGATCCGGCGGCCATCATGCTCGGCACCTCTGCCAGTCCCGATACGCTCGCCGCACTGCAGAAACAAATGGGCCTCGATCAGCCGCTGCCGCTTCGTTATGTTCACTGGCTGACGGCCGTTCTGCATGGCGATCTCGGGCAGTCCTATACTTACGGTGTGCCGGTGGCAGGTCTGATTGTCGAGCGGTTGGCCGTTACCCTACCGCTTGCTTTTCTCGCTGTCTGCCTGTCCGTTGCCATCGCCATCCCGCTCGGTGTGGCGGCGGCACGAAACCGCAATGGCGCACTCGATTTCGCGGCGGGTCTGTTTTCCCATGTGGGTATCGCCGTGCCTGGCTTCTGGGTCGGGTTGCTGCTCATCATTCTTTTTTCCACCACGCTCGGCTGGATGCCTGCTGGCGGTTTTCCCGGCTGGACGCCGAGCCTTTTCGCCGGTCTTCTTTCGCTCCTTCTGCCGGCCATAGCGCTTGCCCTTTCGCAAGCGGGTGTTCTGACCCGCGTCTGCCGCTCCGCTGTACTCGAAGTAATGAATGAGGATTTCGTTCGCACCGCCCGGGCAAAGGGCCTGAGCGAGCGTGTCGCATTGTGGCGGCACGCGGTGCCAAATGCGATGATCCCGGTCGTTACCATGATTGGTTTGCAATTCACCTTTCTGATTGCCGGCGCGGTGCTGGTGGAGAATGTGTTCAACTTGCCAGGCCTCGGACGGCTTGCCTATCAAGCGCTGACCCAGCGGGATATCGTCGTCATGCAGTCTGTCGTGCTGTTCTTCTCCGCACTCGTCATCACCATGAATTTCCTGGTCGATATTGCCTATCTCTTCATCGATCCAAGATTGCGGACAGGTGCGCTATGATTCACTTGCTCCGGCGCCGCCCGGCATTCGTCATCGGCATTGCCGTCACAAGCTTTCTGATTGCGGTCGCATTGTTGTCCCTGGTCTGGACGCCGCTGTCTCCCACAAAAATGCAGATCGTTCAAAAGCTGAAGTCGCCCTTCGTCTATGGTGGGCTCGGCACCGATCACTTCGGTCGCGATGTCCTTTCCATGCTGATGGCGGGAGCCTGGAACTCGCTGTCGACGGCGATCGCTGCCGTCGCCATCGGTGCCTTCATCGGCACTGCAATCGGGGTTACGGTCGCCGCTCTGCGCGGATTTACCGAGACCGTGGTGATGCGTATCTGCGATATCATCTTCGCCGTGCCACCCATTCTGTCGGCGATGATGCTCGGTGCGTTCATCGGTACCGGTCGCTTTACTGCCATCATCGCTATCGCCACCTTCATGGTGCCTGTCTTTGCCCGGCTGACGCTAGGTGCAGCACTGCAGATATGGGCAAGAGAGTATATTACCGCAGCGACCAGCATCGGTCAGAACCGCGCCAAGATCACGTTCTTTCACATCGTCCCTAATATCTCCAACCAGATCATCGTGCAGGTGACGATCCAGCTTGGCCTTGCCATCCTTACGGAAGCCGGCCTCTCCTTCCTTGGTCTCGGCATGCCTCCGCCTGCCGCCACCTGGGGACGGATGCTCGCCGATGCCCAAACCTATCTCGGCGTCGCTCCATGGCTCGCTATCATGCCGGGGCTTGCCATCGCGCTTGCTGTCTTCGGTCTCAATCTGCTCGGTGATGGCCTTCGCGATCTCCTCGATCCGCGCGATACGACATGATCGCCTGAAGCCGATATCACCCTTAGATCCTGAAATTTTGACGAGACGATTCCATGACCGATCTCATAGACCTCAACACGCTCGAAATTCTGGCGCTTTACCGCGACAAGGCGCTGTCCCCGTCAGAATATTGGCAGGCAGTAGAGGCACGCATCGAGGCATTCGAGCCAATCGTGAACGCGCTTTACGCCTATGATCCCGAAGATGCACGCAGGCAGGCGGCAGCCTCGACGCAGCGCTGGCTCAGGGGAGAAACGCTCGGGCCCCTCGATGGCCTTCCGGTCTCGCTCAAGGAACTCATCGCCACGAAGGGACAGCCTGTACCGCTCGGCACGAGGGCGGTCGAGCTTGTTCCGGCCATGGAGGATGCACCGGTGGCGGCCCGTTGCCGTGAAGATGGGGCGATCCTCTATGCCAAGACGACCTGCCCTGATTACGGCATGCTTTCGTCGGGCCTGTCCAGTTTTCACAAGCTGAGCCGCAACCCGTGGGACCCGACGCGAAACCCTGGTGGCTCTAGTGCAGGAGCAGCGTCGGCAGGGGCTGCGGGCTATGGCACGCTCCATGTCGGCACGGATATCGGCGGCTCCGTGCGTCTTCCCGCCGGATGGACCGGGCTTTTTGGTTTTAAGCCGAGCCAAGGCCGTATTCCGGTCGATCCCTTTTACACCGGTCGCTGCGCCGGGCCGATGACGCGCACCGTCACCGATGCTGCTTACGCCATGTCGACATTGAGCCGTCCGGATTGGCGCGATGGCACGTCGCTGCCACCCAACACCATCGATTGGCTGGATCTGGAGATCGACGTAAGGGGCCTGAAGATCGGCCTGATGCTGGATGCGGGCTGCGGCCTGCCTCTGGATGACGAGGTCCGTGATGCCGTCACGTCTGCTGCAAGACTTTTCGAGGCCGCGGGCGCCATCATCGTTCCAGTCGAGCCAGTGCTGACGCGCAACATGCTGGACGGTCTGGACGATTTCTGGCGGGCCAGATTCTGGGGCGATATGGTGGCCTTGAGCGACGAACGCCGCGCAACCATTTTGCCCTATATTCTGGACTGGGCGAGCAAGGGTGCCGAGGTGTCAGGGTCGCGCGCAGTCTTCGGCTTCAACCAGACCATGGAGATGCGCAAAAGCTGCGGGCGGCTGATGCAGAAGGTGGATGCCGTCATTTCGCCGACCAATCCGATCGTGTCCTATCCGGCAGACTGGGCCTCTCCTACCAATGACCCACAGCTGCCCTTCGAACACATTGGCTTTACTGTCCCCTGGAACATGTCCGAGCAACCGGCCTCCTCGATCAATTGCGGCTTCTCGAAATCCGGCATGCCTATTGGCCTGCAGATCGTCGGCCCGCGATACGAGGATCTCTTTGTCTTGAAGTTATCCAAGGCGTTCGAGGACTGGGGCGGGGGTGTGAAACAGTGGCCGAAGCCACAAGCGCAAGGCTGATCACGCGTGTGCCGAGGTTGCAAGCGTTAGCGCACTGGGCGATGCTTCAAGCCGAGCCGTGGCACCCGAAACGAGAAATACCATGATGCCGACATGCGATTGTGCGGTCGAACTTTAAGGAGATCAGCATGCTTTTGGCCGGAACGTCCATGGAAGCAACCGGCGGGTCTGTGACCCCCGTCCTGTCGGTTCAAAATCTCACCACGTCCTTTCGCACTCCTGACGGATGGAAGTCCGTGGTTCGAAATATGAGTTTCCAGATCGCGCCGCGCGAAACGGTGGCAATCGTTGGGGAAAGTGGTTCGGGCAAGAGTGTCACGTCGCTTTCCATCATGCGTCTTCTCGATAAGAGGATGAGCCGCATCGAAGGGGAAGTCATGCTCGGCGGGCGCAATCTTTTGAGCTTGCCGGAAGAGGAAATGCAAAAGGTTCGTGGCAAGGAGATCTCGATGATCTTCCAGGAGCCGATGACGAGCCTCAATCCGATCTTTCCGATCGGCAAGCAGATCGCCGAAGCGCTCACCGTCCATCAGCCTATGTCTTCGTCAGCTGCGAAGGCTGAAGTCATCCGGCTTCTGGAAAAGGTGCGCATTCCCAATGCGACGAGCCGCTTTAACGATTATCCGCATCAGTTTTCCGGAGGTATGCGCCAGCGCGTGATGATCGCCATGGCCCTTGCGTCCAGACCGAAGCTCCTGATCGCCGATGAGCCGACAACGGCGCTCGATGTGACGATCCAGGGCCAGATACTCGACCTCATCAAGCAGCTGCAGGAAGAGGAGGGCATGTCCGTCCTCTTCATCACCCATGATATGGGTGTCGTGGCTGAAGTCGCGGACCGCACCATCGTCATGTTTCGCGGTGATGTGGTGGAGACCGGCACCACGGATGATATCTTCCACCGTGGCCAGCACCCCTATACGCGTGCGCTTCTTTCTGCGGTGCCCAAGCTTGGTTCGATGAAGGAGCGCGTGCTTCCCGCCCGCTTCCCGATCGTCGATATCAAGACGGGAGAAAGCCAGCCCGCAGCGGAGGTGAAGGACACGGTTTCGGGTAGCAAGACGCCCATTCTGTCGGTCAAAGATCTGACGACCCGCTTCGATATCCGCTCCGGTCTTCTTGGTCGTAAATCTGGTGCCGTCTACGCGGTGGAAAAGGTCTCCTTCGATCTTTCCGAAGGAGAAACGCTTTCGCTCGTTGGCGAGTCGGGTTGCGGTAAATCCACCACCGGTCGCTCGATTACGCGGCTGATCGAGCCGACGTCCGGCAATGTGATGCTCGATGGCTATGAGGTGATGCAACTCGACAAGGTCACGTTGCGCGCCATGCGGCGCAGTGTGCAGATGATTTTCCAGGACCCTTTCGCAAGCCTTGACCCGCGCATGAGCGTGGGTGCCGCAATCATAGAGCCCTTCCTCGAGCATCGCCTCGGCAACAAGCAGCAGGCGCGTGAAAAGGCTGCGGATCTGTTGGAGAAAGTTGGCCTTCACGCGGATATGATGGGGCGTTTCCCGCATGAATTTTCAGGCGGTCAGCGTCAGCGCGTCGCCATTGCCCGCTCTTTGATGCTCGACCCCAAGGTCATCGTCGCCGACGAGGCGGTCTCGGCGCTTGATGTCTCGATCAAGGCGCAGGTGTGCAACCTTCTGCTTGATCTGCAACAGAGCCTCAATCTGGCTTTCCTGTTCATCTCACACGATATGGCCGTGGTGGAGCGGGTCAGTCATCGTGTAGCGGTGATGTATCTCGGTGAGATCGTGGAGATTGGCCCGCGCGCGACCGTTTTCGATAATCCCCAGCATCCTTATACGAAAAAGCTGATGTCTGCCGTTCCGGTGCCGGACCCCTCGCGACGGCATATCCGGCGCAACATGGCGACCGACGAAATCAAAAGCCCAATCCGCCCCGCAGGTTATGTGCCGCCGCCACGTCAATATCGAGAGGTTTCCGCTGGTCATCTCGTGCAGGAAGCAAGCTGAAAAGTTTAGGGACTACGGATCGTATTTCGCCTGCCGTGTCTCAGAATTTGACATTTCGCCGCAAAAAATGTCAGCACTTGGTGACGAAGAGCTTAGGGCAAAGACATGGCCAGACGATCCGATAGCGGTGGGCGGTTAGACGATGCGGCACGTGCCGGCTGGCTCTATTATGTGGCTGGCCGTACCCAGGATGAGATCGCCGCCGCCATGGGAATTTCACGCCAGTCGGCGCAAAGGCTGGTCTCGCTGGCGGTGGCCGAACGCCTGATCAAGGTCAGGCTCGATCATCCAATTGCTGCCTGCCTGGAAAAGGCCGAAGCTCTGCGCGAGCGCTTTTTTCTGAAGCATGTCGAAGTCGTTCCGAGCGATCCGGCAGGAACGTCGTCGACGGTTGGGATTGCCGAGGCCGGTGCTGCGGAAATCGAACGTTGGCTGCGTCAGCCGGACCCGATCGTCCTTGCGATCGGAACAGGACGGACACTCAAAGCGGCGGTTGATCAGCTGCCGCCGATGGAGTGTCCGCAGCATCGCATCGTCTCGCTAACCGGCAACATCGGGCCGGACGGTTCGGCGGCCTATTACAACGTCATTTTCTCCATGGCAGATGCAATCAAGGCACGGCATTTTCCGATGCCTTTGCCAGTTCTCTGCTCATCTGCCGAAGAGCGAGAACTTCTGCACGACCAGGCGATGGTGCGCTCTACTCTGTCGCTTGGAGCCGCCGCGAACGTAACCTTCGTGGGAGTGGGTGAACTCGGGGAGAACGCACCGCTGTGCGTCGATGGATTTCTGGCTGTCGAAGACATGAAGCGTCTGATCGCCGAAGGGGCTGCGGGGGAAATCTGCGGCTGGTTCTTTGACGGCGATGGAAAGATCATAACCAATCCCATCAATGACCGTGTGGCATCTGTCCCCGTTCCGTCACGCGAGACTTGCACGGTCATCGGCATTGCTCAGGGCCGGAAAAAATCCCCCGCCATGCTGGCCGCCTTACGAGGGGGTTTGTTGAACGGGATCATCACGGACGAGCAATCTGCCGAATATATGCTCACACACTGAGCAGAAATATTATTTTCAAATCAGCATATTAGCCGTCACTTGTGCGCTGCAGCGCAGGATGGTGCTTGACATTCTATGCTTCAAAGTGAGTAATTGCCCTCGAGCAAAGCGAATGCTCATTTTTCTTCTGGGAGGAAGATCATGACATTGAAGACACTTCTGCTGGGCGCATGCTCGGCTCTCGCCTTTTCCGGCCTCGCGTCTGCAGAAACACTGACCATTGCCACCGTCAACAACGGTGACATGATCCGCATGCAGGGGCTGACAAAGGAATTCACCGACAAGAACCCGGACATTCAGATCGAATGGGTCACGCTGGAAGAAAACGTCCTGCGCGAACGCGTAACGACGGATATCGCCACCAATGGTGGCCAGTATGACATCATGACGATCGGTAACTACGAGGTTCCGATCTGGGCAAAGCAGGGCTGGCTTCTGCCGCTCGAAAAGCTTGGCGACAAGTATGACGTCAACGACATGCTGCCCTCCATCCGTGGCGGTCTCACGGTCGAAGGCAAGCTTTACGCGGCGCCCTTCTATGGCGAATCCGCCATGATCATGTACCGCAAGGACCTGTTCGAAAAAGCCGGTCTGAAGATGCCGGAAAACCCGACCTGGGAATTCATCGGTGACGCGGCCCGCAAGATCACCGACCGCAAGGCTGACGTCAACGGCATCTGCCTGCGTGGCAAGGCCGGTTGGGGCGAGAACATGGCCTTCATCACCGCGCTCACCAACTCTTTCGGTGGCCGCTGGTTCGATGAAAACTGGAAGCCACAATTCGATCAGCCCGAGTGGAAGAATTCGCTGCAGTTTTACGTCGATCTGATGAAGGATGCCGGCCCGTCGGGTGCAGCCTCGAACGGCTTCAACGAAAACCTGACGCTCTTCCAGCAGGGCAAGTGCGGCATGTGGATCGACGCTACCGTTGCTGCATCCTTCGTGTCGAATCCGAAGGACTCAACGGTTGCGGACAAGGTTGGCTATGCGTTGTTTCCGACGCATGGCGAGTTGAAGAACCATGGCAACTGGCTGTGGTCTTGGAACCTTGCCATCCCGAAGAGCTCGCAAAAGGCTGAATCAGCAGAGAAGTTCATCGCCTGGGCAACCAGCAAGGACTACTCCGATCTCGTCGCTTCCAAGGAAGGCTGGGCCAACGTTCCTCCGGGCACGCGCACCTCGCTCTACAAGAATGCTGATTACGAGAAGGCGGCACCTTTCGCCAAGACGACGCTTGCGGCCATGAACGCAGCCGATATCACCAAGCCGACCGTCAAGCCTGTGCCTTATACGGGCGGTCAGTTCGTGGCGATCCCTGAGTTCCAGTCGCTCGGCACCACTGTCGGTCAGCTTTTCTCTGCGGTTGTTGCAGGTCAGTCTTCGGTTGATGATGCGCTTTCGGGTGCCCAGTCCACCGCGACACGCGAAATGACCCGCGCCGGTTACATCAAGTAATCCTCCCAAAGCCCGCCGTTCGGCAAAAGCCGGGCGGCGGGCATTCTTAATCGTCTTTATAATCAAAAAAAAATGCACTGCATGCGGTCTTGACGCTGCGCGCGATACTGGGAGGACAGCGAATGGCAACGCAAAACACCAGGAGCCTGGCGCGTGTGATGATGGCGCCCTCGGTTTTCCTGCTTCTGATCTGGATGATCGTGCCGCTGGCGATGACGCTG
>NZ_JBNWDI010000005.1:0-375973 GCF_053521965.1 Rhizobium sp. 22-785-1
ACAATTTCCACTTTCCTCGTAAATCATTGGTTTAGCAAGATAGTTTTAACCTCACCTTACGGAAGCCAGCAAATCCCTCCTACATGACCTTCCTATTTTCCCCGGTCCCAACATCGGATAGGGTTGTTTTATCGTCGCGCCATCGACTAAGGCCGGTCCAGTCATATTTGTGAGAGATAGGAAAGCCCGTGCGTATCCTGAAAGAAGCCGTCATCCCTGAACTTCCCAACTATTATCGTGGCAAGGTCCGCGAGAATTACGACTTGCCGGACGGGAACCGCATCATCATCTCCACCGACAGGCTGAGTGCATTCGACCGTATCCTCACCTGCATTCCTTATAAGGGACAGGTTTTGACTGAGACCGCGCGCTACTGGTTCGAAGAGACAAAGGACATCTGCCCCAACCATATCGTCTCCTATCCTGACCCCAGTGTGGTTATCGGCAAGCGCTTGACCATCCTTCCCGTGGAAATCGTCGTTCGTGGTTATTTGGCCGGCACCACCGGCACATCGATCCTGACCCTCTATAAGAAGGGTGAGCGCAGCATGTATGGCGTGACCTTCCCGGATGGCATGAAGGACAACCAGGAACTGCCCGAGCCGATCATCACCCCCACCAGCAAGGAATTCGACGGCGGGCATGACGAACCGCTCACGCCTGCGGAGATCGTCGAGAAGAAGCTTTTGACCGAAGAGCAGTGGCAGACGCTGTCCACCTATGCGCTGGCGCTCTTCAAGCGCGGCCAGGAGATCGCGGCCAAACGCGGCCTGATCCTCGTCGATACGAAATATGAATTCGGCACGGATGAAAACGGCACGATCATTCTGGCTGACGAGATCCATACGCCTGATAGCAGCCGTTACTGGATGGCAGACAGCTATCACCACGCCTTCGAGAGCGGCGCCCGCCCGGCCAGCTTCGACAAGGATTTCGTCCGCGCCTGGGTGGCCGAACGCTGCGATCCCTATAAGGATGACATTCCTGACATCCCGGAGGAGTTGGTTCTGCAGACATCTCGTGTCTATATGGAAGCCTACGAGCGCATTACCGGTCAGGCCTTCAAGCCAAATGATGACGACGCAACGCCGCTCGACAGAGTGAGACGGAACCTGGAGCCCTATTTCCCCGGAGCCTGAATGTGACCAAGGTTGCCGATAGCAATTTGACGAAAAGCGGCGAGGCGGTGATGAAGAAGACCACCCGCCCTCGGCGTTCCGGCGAGGAAACCCGCCGCGATATTCTGGCGATGACCGACCGGCTGTTCCGTGAACGGGGTTTTTCTGGCGTCGCGATTGCCGATGTCGCTGCCGCACTCGGCATGTCGCCTGCCAATGTCTTCAAGCACTTTCATTCCAAGATCGCGCTGGTCGATGCGATCATGCTTCAACGGATCAAAGTCTTCGAAGAGAAGATGCATCTCCTTGACGAGACTCACACGCCGCATGATCGCATGCTGACGCTCGTGCGCACGTTGATGCAAAACCATCGCAATGACCTGACCGACAATCCCTATATGATCGAGGTCTTCCTGCAAACGCCCAAGCGCGAGCTTTCCTGCGGTGCGCATTACCACCAGGTGCTAACGCAGCAATTCGCTACCATTATCGGCGATGGCATCAAACAGGGTGTCTACCGCGAGGCAGACCCAATCAAGGAAGCCACACTCGCGCTGACCGTGCTCTCCTGCGTGCTGCATCCCCTGCTGATTTCCCGCGAAGATGTTGGCATTTTGGCAACACGATGCGAGGATGTCGTTATGATGATTGATCGTTCACTGAAATACGCACTTGAAAAGTGACGATTTTAAATTTACGTCACTTACAACATTTCAACGCTTGGCCTGATCTGACTGGATATTTGCGTCGTTCAAGCTTTCAGACAAGATGAGTGCACGTGCCGCCTCCAAACCGGCGGCCCAATTTTTAAAAAGACCGATCGACCGCAGCCATAGTCCTTCATACTCCAATATGAGAAAATTGATGACACGACGCCTTCAAGCCCTTTTTGCTACTGTTCTCATGGCGGGTGTCCTTTCGGGCTGCAGCGATGGCGGCGATGGCAAGGATGCCGGAGCCCAGCAGGCCAAGCGCCCGCCCTCGCCCGTCAGCGTCATCACCATGAAAGAGGGCGAAAATCCACTGACCACCGTGCTACCCGGTCGCGCCAGCGCCTATCAGAGCGCCGATATCCGCCCGCGCGTCTCCGGCATCATCCGCGAAATTCCCTACAAGGAAGGCAGCGAGGTCAAGCAGGGCACTGTTCTCTATCAAATCGACGACGACACCTACGGAGCCGAAGTCGCGCAGGCACAGGCGACCCTTGCCAAGGCGCAAGCAAGCATTCCCGCCGCGCAGGCAAATTTTGCGCGCTATGAGCGTCTGGTGAATAGCGGCGCCACCCAGATCGAGTTTGAAAATGCCAGAACCACGCTTGCGCAGGCGCAGGCCGATGTCGCTCAGGCACGCGCCGCACTCGAAACGGCGCAGATCAATCTCGACCTCACCAAGGTGCGCGCACCCTTTGACGGCATCGTCTCCTTCACCAATGTCACCGTCGGCAACGTGGTGACGGCCAACCAGACGACGGCGTTGACGACTCTGCGCCGCATCGACCCCATCTATATCGACCTGATCGAATCGAGCGCCAATCTGCTGCGCCTGCGCGATGCGATTGCCGCCGGGACCATCGGCAGCGGCGAGAAAAAGGCCGGCATTCACCTGACGCTGGAAGACGGTACCGAATATAAGCAGGACGGCAAGATCGACATGTCCGACATGGCGGTCAGCGAAACGACGGGCACGTTTTCCATCCGCGCGCTGTTCGACAACCCGAACGATCTCATTCTGCCGGGCATGTATGTGCGCGCCACGCTCGCGATCGGCAAGGAAAAGGGCTTCCTCATTCCGCAGAGAGCGGCAATGCGAAACGCCAATGGCGAACTGACGGCAAAGTTCGTTGGCGCGGAGAACAAGGTCGAAACCCGCACCTTCCCCAACAGCCGCCAGTCCGGCAACTCGTGGCTGGTGACGGAGAACGTCAAGGATGGCGACAAGCTGATCGTCGACGGCTTTCAGTGGATCACCGAGGGCGTGACCATCGCGCCGGTCGAAGCCACTATCGACGATCGCGGCATCGTGGTTCCGCAAAAGCAGGCCCAGCCTGCTGCGCCCGCCAAGTAAGACCGGCATTATCCAAAATGTCCGGTTCAACTGTTCAATTCAGATAAGGCGCAGTCCAGATGGCTCATTTCTTTATCAAGCGCCCTGTTTTTGCCTGGGTCATTGCCATCGTCATCATGCTTGGCGGCGTCCTGGCGATCTTCACCCTGTCGATTTCGCAATATCCCGATATCGCGCCGACGACGGTGCGCATCAGCGCGTCTTATAATGGCGCGAGTGCCGAGACCGTGGAAAAATCGGTGACGACCGTCATCGAAGACGGAATGACCGGCCTCGATGACCTGACCTACATGACGTCGACATCATCGACCGGCAGCGCCACCGTCACGCTTACCTTCGGCAACAGCATCCTGCCGGACATTGCCCAGGTTCAGGTGCAGAACAAACTTCAGCTCGTTCAGTCGCAGCTTCCAGATGTGGTCCAGCAGCAGGGTATCGAAGTCAGCCGTTCAACCTCGTCGATCCTGATGGTCGGCGCGCTGATCTCCACCGATGGCAAGCGCAACTCCGCCAATCTCGGCGACGTGTTTTCCACCCGCGTCGAAGACCAGATCAAGCGCCTCGAAGGTGTCGGCAGCATCAACGTCTTCGGCTCCGAATATGCCATGCGTGTCTGGCTCGATCCCTACAAGCTGAACAAGTATCAGTTGACGACCGCCGATGTAACCGGGGCGATCCAGAGCCAGAACACCCAGGTTTCGGTCGGTTCGCTCGGCGCACAGCCGTCCGTCAAGGGTCAGCAGCTGAACGTCACGGTCACGGCACAGAGCCAGCTGACCACTGTTTCAGATTTCGAGTCCATCATCCTGAAGGTGGAAAAGGACGGCGCCACGGTTCGCCTCAGCGATGTGGCCCGTGTGGAAATCGGCCAGGAAAGCTATGGCGGCGATTCCCGCTCCAACGGTCGCCCTTCCGCCGGCTTCGCAGTGAACCTTGCGACTGGCGCCAACGCACTGGACACCGCCGCCCGCGTCAAGGACGCTCTGACGAGCGTTGCCAGCTCGCTGCCGGAAGGCGTGGTGATCGAATATCCTTACGACACCACACCCTTCGTCAAACTCTCGATCGAGAAGGTCGTCCACACGCTGATCGAAGCCATCGTGCTGGTCTTCGTCGTTCTGCTCGTCTTCCTGCAAAACCTGCGCGCCACCTTCATTCCGATGATCGCCGTGCCCGTCGTTCTGCTCGGCACCTTCGGTGTGCTGGCGTTGACCGGCTATTCGATCAATACGCTCACCATGTTTGCCATGGTTCTGGCAATCGGCCTTCTGGTGGATGACGCGATCGTCGTCGTCGAAAACGTCGAGCGCATCATGTCGGAGGAAGGTCTCTCCCCGGTCGAGGCGACAGAAAAGTCGATGGGCGAAATCACCGGTGCAATCATCGGTATTGCGCTGGTCCTGACTGCCGTCTTCATTCCCATGGCCTTCTTCGGTGGTTCGACCGGTATCATCTATCGCCAGTTCTCCATCACCATCGTTTCGGCGATGCTGCTGTCTGCCGTTGTCGCCATCGTGCTCACACCAGCGCTCTGCGCCACCATGTTGAAGCCGGTCCATGCCAAGAAGGAGCGTGGCCCAGCCGCCTGGTTCAACCGTAATTTTGGACGCACGACCGATCGTTATGTCGGCAGCATCGGCCATCTTCTGAAGCGCCCGGTTCGCGTCACGATCCTCTTCCTCATCGTGGTGGGCGGCTGCGCCTGGTTCTTCACCCGCCTGCCAAGCTCCTTCCTGCCACAGGAAGACCAGGGCGTGCTCCTGACCATCGTGCAGCTGCCGACAGGCGCCACGACAGAGCGCACCAATGAGGTGGTGAAGCAGGTGGAGAGCTATTTCCGTGAGAAGGAAGCAGGCAATGTCGAGTCCGTCTTCGGCGTTCTTGGCTTCAGCTTCGGCGGCTCTGGCCAGAACAACGCCATGGTCTTCACCAAGCTGAAGGACTTCTCCGAGCGCACCGCACCGGAAGCACATGCCGCAGCCATCGTGCAGCGCGCCATGGGCACCTTCCTGTCGTTCCGCGATGCGCAGGTCTTCCCGCTGCTTCCCCCGGCGATCCAGGGTCTCGGCACCTCCAGCGGCTTCTCGATGTATCTGGTGGATAGCGGACGAAATGGTACGGCTGCACTGACCAACGCCTCGAAGGAACTGATCCAGCTTGCCAACGGCAATCCGAATATCAGCTCGCTACGCTCCAATAGCCGTGATGCCGAATCGCAGATGAAGATCGATCTCGACAAGGAAAAGATGGGCGCGATGGGCATCGATCTTGCCTCGGTCAACCTCATGCTTTCGACCATATTCGCCGGTCGCGACGTCAATGACTTCACCCTCAATGGCGAGCTGAAACCGGTCTATGTGCAGGGTGACGCGCCCTACCGCATGCAGCCCGACGATCTGAAGCACTGGTATGCCCGCAATGCCAGCGGCGAGATGGTGCCATTCTCCTCCTTCAGCAACGTAACCTGGGTAAACGCCGCTCCCACCCTTGCACGCTTCAACGGCACGAGCGCCATTTCGCTGGATGGCGCTGCAGGTGCCGGTGTTGCCTCGGGTGATGCGATGAACGAGATGGAACGGCTGACTGCCAGCCTACCCGGTGGCTACACCGTAGCCTGGCAAGGCATTTCCTATCAGGAACGACTGTCGGGGTCGCAAGCGCCTATGCTTTACGCGCTGTCTATTCTGATCGTGTTCCTGTGCCTTGCAGCGCTGTACGAGAGCTGGTCGATTCCGTTCTCGGTCATTCTGGCCGTGCCGGTCGGCGTGCTGGGTGCGGTTACCGCAGCCCACTTCCTCGGCCAGTCCAACGACGTCTATTTCAAGGTGGGTCTGCTGACGACGATCGGCCTTGCCGCCAAGAACGCCATTCTCATCGTGGAGTTTGCGAAAGAACGGCAGGAACATGGTTTGAGCCTGCTGGATGCCACGCTGGAGGCCGCAAAGCTGCGCCTGCGACCCATTATTATGACATCTCTCGCCTTCATTCTGGGCGTCGTGCCTCTCGCCATTGCAACCGGCGCAGGCTCGGCGGCGCAGAATGCCATCGGTATCGGGGTATTGGGTGGTATGCTTTCTGCAACACTGCTCGGAATTTTCTTCGTACCGTCCTTCTTCGTCATCATCAGGCGGCTTTCTAAACGTTAACAACTTTTGAAATATGCTAGCAATGCAGAAACAGGCTGATAAGAAGTATGGCAGATTCGCAAACGCTGCCTCTTCCGTCAGCACACAGCAAACATGCTCGCTTCGACTGAGAGGCGCCTCGTGCGCCGCACAAACCGGGATAACCACATGCTGTCACTTCGCGCGACCATTCCTTTGACACTGCTCCTGCTTTCAGGCTGCGTTGTCGGCCCTGACCACAAGGCGCCGGAAACCCAACTGCCAGCCAAATTCGCCGAAGGCGGTAAAACCAGCAATGGCGACATTGCGACGGTGGCATGGTGGACGGCATTCAACGACAGCCGCCTGAATTCCTACGTATCCACCGGCCTCTCCCAGAACCTCACCGTTCTTCAGGCGATCGAGCGCATCAATCAGGCCGAATCGAACATCACGGTCGCTGGCGCAGGCTCGCTTCCGCAGCTCGGTTCCACCTTCCGTCATCAGACGCAGGGCAGCAAAGGCAGCTTGCCGAGCACCAATGAACGGGTGAGCAACACCACCAGCAACGCGTTCAACGTGTCCTGGCTGCTGGACCTCTTCGGTCGTTACCGCCGCGAAAAGGAAAGTGCCGCAGCCTCGCTCGACGCCGCTTATGCAACTGCGGACGTCCAGCGCCTGACGCTGATCTCCTCCGTCGCGTCCGCCTATATCGACGTGCGCTACTATCAGGAGCGTCTGGCAATTGCCCGCCAGAACCTTGGCTCGCGCCGCGAAACTCTCGACTTGACCAAGCTGCAGCTGGAAGCGGGTGCCGCGTCGCGTCTCGATGTCGTCCAGTCTGAAGGTCTGGTGAACTCGACGCTGGCGCAGATGCCGACGCTTGAAACCAATTACCGCCGTGCCGCCCACCGCATCGCAACGCTTCTTGGCATGCCAGCCGATTCGCTGGTTGTCGAACTGCAGCGCGGCGCGCGCCAGCCTGTGGCCCGCGCTATTCCGCGCACCGGTATCCCTGCGGACCTGATCCGCAACCGTCCGGACATTCGCGCAGCCGAGCGTCAGCTGGCCGCAGCCGTTGCCAATATCGGCGTTGCCGAAGCGCAGCTTTACCCGAGCATCACGCTGAGCGGCTCGATCACGCCAAGCTACACCCGCATCAGCGGTGGCGCACGCGGCACATCGAATGGCTGGGGCTTCGGCCCGACCATCACGCTGCCGATCCTCGACGGTGGCGCGCTGCGCGCAGGCGTTGACATTCAGAAGTCGGTTGCCCGTGAGCAGTACCTTGCCTGGAAGCAGACCGTGCTGAACGCCGTGGAAGAGGTCGAAAACGCACTGACGGCGCTCAACCGCGACCAGCAGACCGTCAGCGCCTATCGCAAGACGGTCGATTCCTACAAGGAAGCCCTCTCGCTTGCGACCGCGAGCTACCGCGACGGCGCCTCCTCGCTGCTCGACGTTCTCGATGCACAGCGCAACGTCTCCGACGCGCAGGCGAACCTTGCCACCGCGGTTCAGCAGGCAGCACAGGATTATGTGGCGCTCAGCGTCGCACTCGGTGGCGGCTACGCCGTGGGAACACCCAACTCGGTCGCAGCCGTCAAGGTCGCGTCCAACGTGCCGAAGGGCATGTAACGATCTCACCATTCCGGTGTTTTCAAAATCCCGCGGCCCTGGCTGCGGGATTTTTGTTTGTGCTGAGGGTTGGCTCGTGATCGAACCAAGGCGTTAACCCGTGGATGGACGCGACCTCTCTTCCGTATTCTGGATGTGCCGATCACTCCCCTTGCTCTGCCGCTCCCCTCAAGGAGGGGAGATCCGCACGAGGGGCTCTTAGAGAGCCACTTCTGACCGCAGCTTGGGACAAGACGGTGCAATGGTTCGATCCACCTTGAGCGGGACATGTGCAGCAGGGGCAGAGGGGTTGCGGCTCTTCTCGGGGCTTTACCTCAAGAGTTGAAGTGGGCTGACGCAACAGGCCAACCTCTTCCTAAAGCAGATGTCTCGTTTTAGGCGAGCCAGCACTTGCCTGGGGCCGAGGATATATCTCTTCCAACGATGGCGTCGCCCCACCTCCCCCAAAAACAAAAAAAAGCCCCGGATCGCTCCGAGGCTTTTCGATTTCAAATACGTGCTCGCACTTAGTTCTTGGCGCGCTCGACGTAGGAGTTGTCTTCGGTCGCGACGACCACGCGCACACCGGCGTCGATATGCGGCGGGACCATGACGCGGATACCGTTGGAGAGGATCGCAGGCTTGTAGGAGGACGAGGCCGTCTGGCCCTTGACGACCGGCTCTGTCTCGACGATTTCCAGCGTCACATGGCGCGGCAGCTCGATGGCGAGCGGAATGCCTTCGTGAATGGACAGAACGCAGGTCATGCCTTCCTGGAGGTAGGCCTTCTGGTCGCCCATGGTCTCGGCATCGACGACCACCTGGTCGTAGTTCTCCGGGTTCATGAAGTGGAAGCCTTCGCCGTCCTCATAGAGGAACTGGAAGTTCAGGTCTTCGACGAAAGCGCGTTCGACCTGCTCGGTCGTGCGCCAGCGCTCCGATACCTTCACGCCGTCGACGATGCGGCGCATGTCCACCTGGGTCACGGGCGTGCCCTTGCCGGGGTGGAAGTTATTGGCCGTGAGCACGACGTAGAGCTTGCCCTCGACTTCGAGAACATTGCCCTTGCGGACGGATGAGGCGATAACCTTGACCATATGATTTCCTTGTAACTCAATGAAATGCGTCGTAAGGACGGCGCGGCTGCACTGACCCGATGGACGTTTTGTCTGTTTTCTGGGGCGCAACTACCTTAATTCCGGGAGAATTGCCAGCCTTTCAGACACGCGAAGCGAAAACTGTCATACGGTTTTCAAACGGGCGGCGCTGAAACAGACATTCAACCGGTGGATTAGGCAGCGTTGCCACGCACCTTGGTCAAGAGAGACAGCGGACAGACGGGCAGATGAGCACGCGCGCAGACATTACCTCATCCTGGTGGCAACCGGACGTCCACATGGACCGCCGCCCTTTCCTGATGGGCCGCAATGCCATCCAGCGCGCTTTCCGCTCTTTCTTTGCCGATCGCGATTTCATCGAAGTCGATACCGCGACATTGCAGATTTCGCCCGGAAACGAGGCGCATCTGCATGCCTTCGCCACGACGGGCATCACCACGAGTGGCGAGAACGCGCCCCTTTACCTGCACACATCGCCGGAATTTGCCTGCAAAAAACTGCTGGCCGCCGGTGAAACGCGCATTGCCTGCTTTGCCCATGTCTATCGCAACCGCGAGCGCGGGCCGTTGCACCACCCCGAATTCACCATGCTGGAATGGTACCGCGCAGGCGAGACCTATGAGAGCCTGATGGCCGACAGCGCCGAGCTTCTGGCGCTGGCCGCAGACACGGCAAAGACCAAACGCTTTGCCTATCGCGGACGGGAGATGGACCCGTTTCTGGCGCCGGAGCGGCTCAGCGTGGCCGAGGCCTTCCAGCGCTATGCATCAATCGACCTACTGGCGACAGTGTCGGTCAATGGCGAGAACGACCGCAACCATCTGGACCGGCTGGCGAAGGCTGCGGGCATCCGCACCGCGCAGGATGATAGCTGGGCCGATATCTTCAGCCGCATCATCGTCGAGAAGGTGGAGCCGGAACTCGGTTTTGGCCGTGCCACCATACTGGACGAATATCCCGTGAGCGAAGCCGCCCTTGCCCGCCGCTCGCCGCGCGAGCCTCGCGTTGCGGAGCGCTTCGAGCTTTATGGCTGCGGCGTGGAGCTTGCCAATGCCTTTGGCGAACTGACCGATGCCGGAGAGCAGCGCCGCCGCTTCGAGATCGAGATGCAGGAAAAGAACCGCATCTATGGCGAGACCTACCCGATTGATGAAGAGCTTCTAGCAGCGCTGACCATCATGCCGCCAGCCAGCGGTATCGCGCTTGGTTTCGATCGGCTGGTGATGCTGGCAACCGGCGCGCCGAGAATTGACCTCGTGATGTGGGCGCCCGTCGCGGCCTATGGATCATGACGACACGCGCGCTGAAATCGGCTGATGATCTTCTAGGGGCTGGTCTGATCGACCAGGCGGCACTTGAGCGTGTGCGCCCGGTGGCGGAACGCTACGCCGTGGCGCTGACGCCGACAGTGGCGGCGCTGATAGAGCCTGCCGATCCAAAGGATCCGATCGGCCTGCAATTTATCCCGAATGAGGCCGAGCTCTACCAGACAAACGAGGAACGCGTCGACCCGATTGGCGACGAGGCCCATAGCCCCGTTCCGGGCATCGTCCATCGCTATCCCGACCGGGTGCTGTTGAAGGCCGTGCATGTCTGCCCGGTCTATTGCCGCTTCTGCTTCCGCCGCGAAATGGTGGGGCCGGGAGGCAATGGCATGATGAGCCCGGAAGAGCTTACCGTTGCCTTCGACTATATCCGCTCCCGCCCGGAAATCTGGGAAGTGATCCTGACCGGCGGCGATCCGCTGGTGCTTTCGCCGCGTCGTCTGCTGACGATCATGCAGGGCTTGAGCGCCATCCCGCATGTAAAGATCGTGCGCTTCCACACCCGCGTGCCGGTGGTGGATCCGCAGAAGATCGATGCCGATCTGATTGCAGCGCTGAAGGCCAGCGGCAAGACGACCTATGTGGCGCTGCATGCCAACCACCCGCGCGAGATGACGGACGAAGCGCGCGCCGCCTGCGCAAGACTGGTCGATGCCGGCATTGCCATGGTCAGCCAGACGGTACTGCTGAAGGGCATCAATGACGATCCGGCCGTGCTGGCGGAGCTGATGCGCAGCTTCGTCGAAAACCGCATCAAGCCCTATTACCTGCACCATCCGGATCTCGCCCCCGGCACCAGCCACTTTCGGCTGAGCATAGAGGAAGGCCAGAAGATCGTGTCCGCCTTGCGCGGTCATGTGTCGGGTCTGTGCCAGCCGACTTACGTGCTGGATATTCCAGGCGGCCACGGAAAAGCCGTCATCGGTCAGAATGCGGCGACGAAACAGGCCGAGGGTTGTTACGCCGTCTCCGATTTCAACGGGAACGATCACCTCTACCCGCCCTCGGCAGATTAAACGGGCACGAAATCTTCGGCGTTTCCGGCGCTTTGATACAACCAAGCCGGATAAACAAAAATTTCACATTTCCGCCCCCGTCCTGTCATCATAAAGAAAAATATTCTACCTACATTGATAATCATTGATTCCGAGGCAAAACCGGGATATCAGTGATTCAACTGGAGAGTGATTCTTCGGTATTCCGGGTCAACACGAGCAGAGGAGAGTGTCATGTCGAAATTTATGCGCATTGCCGCGCTCCTAGGTCATCGGATCTCGAATGCCGGGCACAAATCCACGTGTTCCCGCTGCTGTCGAATGTGGTGACTTTTTAAGTCCCCTCAAATTTTCAATTCATTCAATTCGACATTTATGCTGTGCGATCAAGCCACAGCGGGAGTATGCACCATGCAAAAGCAAGTCATCGAATTCGCAGGCGAACCGGTCGGTATCGTCGTACCGGATAACAACCGGCTGAAGTTCATTGCCGTCAAGTTCCACGTCCATGATCTGGACGAGCAGCGCTTCGACAGCGCAGAGGATGTGCGCGTTGCCATCCGCAACCTCGTGCGCAACCGCAACGTGGCAGCGCTGGTTTGAGCCCATCTTCAGCCTGTTACGAAACCACATTTGAAAAACGATAAAGGCGATGCCCGTTCAACCCGGCATCGCCTTTTGATTTTCAGCCAGTATTTTTCAATCACGACACCGAATAAGTTCTTCGGCCATTTCCTCCATCCTAAACCGCGAGACGTTCACCTCCGCGCGACCGTGCGATGAGGTTCAATCCCTCCTCCCCGTCATCCTCGGGCCTGACCCGAGGATCCATGTTTTCAGTCACTTACGGGTGGGTTGATAGATCCTTGGGTCAAGCCCGAGGATGACGAACGAGAGGGTGTCGCTCTCTCCTCCTCGGAAACCCCGTGTCGTCTCAAAACGCCGTAAACGTCAGCGTCGTCAGCGAGCGCACGATGCCCGGAATACTGACGATGTTGTCGTTGATGAATTTGCCGACATCCTGCTCCGGGCCAAGATAGATTTTCAACATGAGATCATACTCGCCGCTGGTGGAATAAAGCTCCGACACCAGTTCGGTCTTGTAGATGGCGTCCGCGACCTCATAGGTCTTGCCGGGTGCGCATTGGAGCTGAACGAAGATGGGCTTCATGACTGGTCTTCCTCGCCAAAAGGCTGATGTAAGCGTGGCGCGGTGGGGCAAAAGCCGCCGCCTGCGCGTGTGTGACACACTATTGGCTGAGGCAGCCCGCTCTTTCAAGCCTTTGGCGTCGCACGATCCCATGGTAACGCTGCCCGCTACTATTCCCGCCCGGCATGAATTGATGACGAGATGTCGATGGTCAGCGGTGAAGCGCCGCGATAGAGTTTTCGCCAAAGGGCGCTTCTTCGCGCCCAACCGCCTGCCCGGCAACTCTGCCTCATGATTGTGGATGCCCCCGATGTATAACGATCCCCGCTCGCATGGCCTTTGGGAAAAGACCGCTCCGCCACCGCCACAGACGCGCGCGCTCGAAGGGGATGTGACGACGGATGTGGTGATCGTGGGCGGTGGCTTCACCGGCCTTTCGGCAGCCCTTCATCTGGCGGAACGCGGCATCAAATGCATCGTGCTGGAAGGCAAGGAGATCGGCTTTGGTGGTGCGGGCCGCAATGTCGGCCTCATCAATGGCGGCATGTGGGTGATGCCGAAGGAACTGCCCAATGTGCTGGGGCCGGTCTATGGCGACCGCCTGCTCGACCTTCTGGGCAACGCACCCTTCCTGGTGCGCGAAATCATCGAGAAGCACGAGATCGCCTGCGAGCTGGAAAAGAACGGCACGCTGCATTGCGCCGTCGGCGAATCGGGGCTGACCGAAATTCGCGAGCGCTGCGACCAGTGGGCCGCCCGCGGCGCGCCGGTGCGCATCCTCAGCGCCGAGGAAACCGCAAGGCGAGTCGGCACGAGCGGATACACGGGCGCGCTTCTCGATGAACGCGCCGGAACGCTCCAGCCGCTTGCCTATGTGCGCGGACTGGCCAACGCCGCACTGAAGGCGGGCGCCATCATCCACACGGCAAGCCCGGTGCATGCCACCGAGCAGAATGGCGAAGGCTGGACGGTGCGCACCGATCGCGGCTCCGTCTCGGCAGGCTGGATCATCGTGGCAACGGAAGCCTATAGCCAAGGCCCATGGAAGATCATCCGCGAGGAGCAGGTCTACCTCCCCTATTTCAACTTCGCCACCCGGCCGCTCGGCGATAATCTCGCCAAGTCCGTTCTGCCTGGCCGCGAAGGCTGCTGGGACACCAAGGAAATCCTCTCCTCCTTCCGCATGGACAAGGCCGGCCGCCTCGTCTTCGGCAGTGTGGGCGCACTGCGCAACACGGGTGCTAGCGTCCACCGCGCCTGGGCAAAACGCTCGCTCAAACGCCTCTTCCCGCAGCTCGGCGATGTGGAGTTCGAATGCGAGTGGTACGGCCAGATCGGCATGACCGACAACGCCGTCCCCCGCTTCCACCGCTTCGCCAAAAACGTCGTCGGCTTCTGCGGCTACAACGGCCGCGGCATCGCACCGGGCACCACCTTCGGCAAAACACTGGCCGCCCATGTGGCCGGCGAGATCAGCGAAAGCGACCTGCCGCTGCCGGTCTCAGAGCCCAAGGCGCAGAGTTTGCGGGCGCTGAAGGAGGCCTATTATGAGGCAGGTGCGCAGGTGGCGCATTTTGCGGGGGAAAGGTTTAGGTAGTTTAATAGCTCGATTTGATACAATCAAACCTTGCAGAGCCAGCAATTTTGATGGCGTGGTAGGCGCGTCAATCATCAAATCTACTAACCATATCAACCGGACACTCCATGACCAAAGTCACCAATGCATCTTACTAAACGCCTCTAGACGACTGATGGCAACTTATGTAATCAAGTTAAGTGTGTTGTCGTTCTGGCTGCACGTTTGAGGAGTATTGAGATGAAATTGGTTAAGGTCGCCGTAAGGGGCCTGTTTGGGCGATTTGATCATGAGTTCGATTTGACCTCAGACGATCAAATCACTATTCTGACTGCTCCAAATGGGTACGGGAAAACGGCCCTTCTCAGCCTAATTATATTCTTTTTTTCTAAACAATTCGCGAAGATGAGGCGCTATGAATTCAGCAGCGTTACTTTCGTTTTTTCCAATGAGCAGCATGTCGTTGTAAATCGGCGAAAGCTAGAACCTGGCTCAAAGTCTTCTAATTCTGTTGGAGAGTTATTGTTCACTGGACACGGCTTTGGACCGGCAGAATCGTTTCACTATGCCCGCTCTGACGAGCCTCTGAATAGAGAGGCGTCTATAATTGATCGTTACATTCCGTTCTTGACGCGTATTGACTCCGACAAATGGATTGATGACCGCGATGGGCGAATGTACTCGTTGGACGACGTTGTAGACAGCTTTGGCGACATTCTCCCAAAGAATCTCCAGCGCCTCGTAGAGACGCCGCAATGGCTGACCAACGCGATCCATTCAACCGAATGCCACATGATTGAGACCCAGCGATTGCTACGGCTGGATGTAGACTACGAATCTCGACATGCTGCTCGTAGGCCACGAGCGAGCAGGTCAGTCGTTGAGGGCAACGCTGAAGATTTGGCTCAAAAAATTGGCGACGCTATTAAAAAGTACGCGGCGCAGTCGCAGAAGCTCGATCAATCTTTTCCTAAGCGGATGGTACAACAATTTGGCAAGAACGCACCGCCAGAAGACATTATTCGAAATAAGCTCCGGGAATTGGAAGAAAAAAGAACGCAGCTAGTTTCGGCTGGTTTGCTTGACAAATCAGATGCTGATCAAATTACCGAGCTTGATCGGATCGGAGAGAAAGAGATACGCAACTTTCTCCGCGTCTATTCTGAGGACACGCAGCAGAAGCTCAGTGTTTTTGACGATCTTTACGAGAAGATCAACATTTTTCAGACTATCATTGCCGAACACCTCACCTTCAAAAAATTGAAGATTGATCCTAAGGTTGGGATGAAGGTGGAAGACGATCAAGGGCGGCCAATTCCGTTAAACGCCCTGTCCTCAGGTGAGCAGCATGAACTGGTCATAATTTATGATCTTCTGTTCCGCGTCTCTGACAACTCTCTTATATTGGTAGACGAACCTGAGCTATCGTTACATGTTGCGTGGCAGAAGAAATTCATCACTGATCTACAGAGAATACAAAAGGCGCGGCCACTGAACGTGGTCATTGCCACCCACTCTCCGCAGATCATAAATCAGCGGTGGGATCTCGTGACTGAGTTAGATGGGGGTCTCAGTGAGCGCAATTAAACAAGAGATATCGCCTGCAACATTATTCGCGGAGATCAAACTCCAACGCGCGGTGCACAAAGGAAGCTTCGCTTTAGTCGAGGGGGACACCGACTCTCGTTTTTACGCTCAACTCATCGATGATGATCGGTGCGCCATTATCAATTGCATCAACAAGGATAATGTTGAAAACACTATCTTATTGCTGGATGCCGCGCGTTTTTCGGGCGCTGTGGGAATCGTTGACGGTGATTTCGCAGAGGTCTCAAATGACAACGCCCCATCTCCGAACATCGTCATGACTCACGGCAATGATGTCGAAATGATGATCCTAAATAGCCCAGCGCTTGATAAAGTGCTTCTTCATTGCGGAAGTGTCCAGAAGATAAATGTGGTGTGCTCTGCAAGAGGCGCGACATTGAGGCACATAATCGCTTTAGAGGCAGCCAAGATAGGCGTGGTTCGCCTAGCCTCAAAGCGACGGGGTTGGAATCTAAAATTTAAGGACATGAGCTACCATTTTGTCACGAACGCCGGGTTTCAGGTTGATGTATCGCGCATAAGGTCGCATGTGCTCGCACGGTCAGGCGTCGGCGCCCCTACACCAACCGACCTGCAACAGGAATGCGAAGCGATAGTCAGTCTGGGCTACGACGCGATGCACTTAAGCAACGGTCACGACTATGTTCGGATACTTGCTCGTGCGTTTAAACGAGATATCGGATCCACAAACACATATGACGTAGATTGCTCGCTTCTGGAGAAATTATTGAGAGTTGGTTACGAACGGGCCTACTTCCTGAAAACTTCAACGTATGCTGCGATCAAAAATTGGGAGAAACTCAACACTCCCTACTTAGTGTTGTCTGCCTGAAAGAGAAACAATATCGTGTATTTAGCCTTCAGTAATGCAATTCTTGCGAAATGCCTAGCATAGGCAAGAGGAACGTCGTTCTCTAGTCCATGGAATCCTTTTGCATTAGCATTCAGGTTGGCTGAGAAGCGTTGGCAACATGATCAAGAACTGCGCCTCCGGGGACATGCCGTTTATCCAACGATTAACTTTCCGCCCGTGCCAATCTGGATGTCGAGAACGTGCTAAGGGCAGCCCGCCGCAGGGAAACTTCGACGAGCCACATTGTAAGACTTGTCTCTCAATAGGGCCGTCTAGGGCGCCTATATACTAAGTGCTCAGTGACAAGTCTCATAACGCTATATCCTTGCAAACATAACCCTCATCCATTACCACCGATATATCCAGCTAGATATCTCGCTTGAGGGCCGATCCATGACACTCCACCGCCGCATCATTCTGAAAGCCGCAGCATGGGCCATCGCCGCCGCATGCCTTGCGGCGCCTGTCCTTTCCTCCCCGGCGCTCGCTGCCGAGAAGGTCACTGTCTTTGCTGCGGCCAGCATGAAGAATGCGCTGGATGCGGCGAATGCCGAATTCGCCAAGGAGAATGGCGATGAGGTTGTGGTGTCCTATGCGGCGAGTTCGGCGCTGGCGAAGCAGGTGGAGGCGGGTGCGCCGGCGGATGTTTTCATCTCGGCGGATCTGGCCTGGATGGATTATCTGGCGGGCAAGGGGCTGATCAAGGCGGACACGCGGAGCAATCTTCTGGGTAACCGCCTCGTTCTGGTTGCGCCTGCGGCAAGTGCCAAGCCGGTGGAGATCAAGCCGGGGTTTGATCTTTCGGCTCTTATCGGCAATGGCAAGCTTGCCATGGGAGCGGTGGATTCCGTGCCGGCGGGCAAATATGGCAAGGCGGCGCTGGAGAAGCTCGGGGTTTGGTCCGCAGTTTCCGGCAAGGTGGCGGGGGCGGAAAGTGTGCGCGCAGCGTTGCTCCTGGTTTCGCGCGGGGAAGCGCCCTATGGCATCGTCTACCAGACGGATGCGGCGGCTGATCCCGGTGTGAAGATCGTCGGCACCTTTCCGCAAGATTCGCATCCGCCGATCATCTATCCCGTCGCAATCCTGAAGGATGCCAAAAGCCCGGCAGCGGCCGCCTATCTGGAATTTCTGAAATCGGCCAAGGCGGCACCCTTCTTCGAGGCCCAGGGCTTTACGGTTCTGAAGTAAGGCAGAGGCGCATAGTACGAAACGGCGCGACGGGCTGTCAGAGCCGCATCGCATCGGCTCTGACCGCGTTCGCGCCGAAACGCTGCTCGGCTTGGCTAGAAGCGTGTCGCGATCTTTCCGATTCGCTCCCTATGCTCCAGGCCCTTGTTTTGTCGCATGTCGTGATCGCAAAACCGCTGCACAGTCTTGCGTGGATCATGGTTCAGAACGGGCATCAAAACAAATCCTTAAAGCGAATCGCGCAAAGTTGCTCAGCGGTTTGCAAGAACGATAGGCGGTGAGATCGCAAGCGCCGGTCTCGCAAAGGTGGGAAGCCGCGTCGCGCGCCCCGGCGCTTAAGAACAGGAATGGCAGTTTGGACTGGTTATCGCTGAGTGCGGAAGAATGGACGGCGATACGGTTGAGCCTGTGGGTCTCGACCGTTGCCATGCTGGCAAGCCTTCCCTTCGGCATTCTGATTGCGCTGGCGCTGGCGCGCGGGCGGTTCTTCGGCAAGTCGCTGCTGAACGGCATCGTCCATCTGCCGCTGATCCTGCCGCCGGTCGTCACCGGCTTTCTGCTGCTGATCCTCTTTGGGCGCAAGGGCGTGATCGGCGCGTTTCTCGATCAGCATTTCGGCATCGTCTTTTCCTTCCGCTGGACGGGTGCGGCCCTTGCCTGCGCCATGATGGCCTTTCCGCTGATGGTGCGCTCCATTCGCCTGTCGATCGAGGCGGTGGATCGCAAGCTGGAGGAAGCGGCGGGAACGCTGGGCGCAAGCCCGCTCTGGGTGTTCCTGACGGTGACACTGCCGCTCACCCTTCCCGGCATCATTGCCGGCATGATCCTCGCCTTTGCCAAGGCGATGGGCGAGTTTGGCGCGACCATCACCTTCGTCTCCAACATTCCCGGCGAAACACAAACGCTCTCAGCCGCGATCTATAGCCTCACCCAGGTGCCGGGCGGCGATGCGGGCGCCATGCGCCTGACGCTGGTGGCGATCGTCATTTCCATGGTGGCGCTGCTGGCGTCGGAATGTCTGGCGCGCATGGTCGGCAGAAGGGTGGCCGGGCAATGACGCTGTCTTTCAACGCCCACCACAGGCTGGGCAGCTTCACGCTGGATGCCGCCTTTCGAGCAGACAAAGGCGTGACCGCGCTTTTCGGCCGCTCCGGCTCCGGCAAGACCTCGGTGATGCGCATCATTGCCGGGCTGGTGAAGCCGGATGAAGGGCGGATCGAACTGGATGGCACGGTGCTGGCGGATCGGCAAAAGCGCATCTTCACGCCCGCGCATAAAAGGCGCTTCGGCTATGTGTTTCAGGAAGCACGGCTTTTTCCGCATTTAAGCGTGGAGCAGAACCTGCATTATGGCCGCTGGTTTTCCGGTGGGGGTGCGGATGCGGCCGCCTCCGCCCGCGTCATCGAGATGCTCGGCATCGGCGCGCTGTTGCAGCGGCGGCCGGAAAAGCTCTCCGGTGGCGAAAAGCAGCGGGTGGCGATTGGCCGGGCGCTGCTCTCCTCCCCCCGCCTGCTGTTGATGGACGAGCCGCTGGCCGCCCTCGATGAGGCGCGCAAGGCCGAGATCATCCCCTATCTGGAGCGGCTGCGCGACGAGACGACCATCCCGATCCTTTATGTCAGCCACTCGGTGAGCGAAGTCTCGCGCCTGGCAGACCAGGTGGTGGTGATGAAGGATGGCCGGATCGATGCCGCTGGCCCGGCCTCGGACATCCTCTCCCAGCCCGCCTTCAGCACCTATCTGGAGCGGCGCGAAGCAGGCAGCATTCTCTCCGGCACGGTGGAGGCCTTCGATGCCGCACATCGGCTCGCAACCGTCCGGCTGGGTCAGACAACACTTCAGGTGCCCGCGCAAAGTGCCGAGCCCGGCAAGGCGGTGCGCGTGCATATTCCCGCAAGAGACGTGATGCTGGCAACGGTGCGACCGGAGGGGTTGAGTGCGCTCAACATTCTCGAAGGCCACGTGACAGGCATTACGCTTGCCGATGGCATGGCACTGGTGCAGGTGGCCTGCCACGGCACCCTCATCCAGTCGCGGCTAACAAGCCTTTCCATCGCACGGCTGTCGCTCAAAGCCGGAAGCCCGGTCTTCGCCATCGTCAAATCGGCGGCACTTGATCCCTATTGAGAGGGCACATCCTGCGTCTTGCGATCGTCGGCTGCGCGGTTGGCGTCCAGCCAGTCGAGATCGGCCTGCAGCGTGTCGCGCATCCGCGCTTCCATGCCGCGAAAGCGCGCCAGCAGCTCTTCGCCAAAAGGCGTCAGCCCCGCGCCGCCACCCTGCTTGCCGCCGCGCTGCGATTCGATCACCGGCTCTGTGAACATGTGGTTCAGCGCATCCACCAGCAGCCAAGCACGGCGATAAGACATGTCCATGGCCCGCCCCGCCGCAGAAATAGAGCCGGTGGCGACGATATGCTCCATCAGCTCAATCTTGCCGCGCCCCAGCCGCTCGCCCGGTGGAAAATCCACCCGCAGCACGGGTTTGAGCGGCGGGCGCGATGGCGTGTTACTCATGGCTCAGAGGCTCCGAAGCGATCCCGCCAGGAAGGTTGCGCGCCCTCATGGGGCAAAGCCGTGGCCTCGAACACGCCGCGCGCAATGGCACGCGCCATGACAAGAGTGGCGAGATGGCAGAGTTCAGCAAAATCGCTCGGCTGGGTGAGAGGCTTCCTGCCGGTGGCTGCGGCAAACATCGTGTCGCCATCGCTGGAAAGATGCGAAGGCAGCACGGCGCGCGCCAGCCCATCATGCGCCAGAATCGAAAGGCGATGCGCCTGCGCCTTCGTCAGCACTGCATCGGTGATCACCGCACCAATGGTGGTGGCCGTCAGCGTCACGCCCTTGATGCGAAGCGCCGTATCGGCCTGGCTGAACTGTGTTGGCAGGCCAAGCCCGCCAAATTCGCCATTCTGTTCAAAGGGGGCGGACCAGAAGTTTTGCGCGGTGCCGACCGTTGCCGAGCCCAAGGCATTGACGGCGACGATCCCAGCAATCCCGATACCGGTGGAGGTCTTGGCACTGGTGGAGCCCAGCCCGCCCTTCACCGTCGCGGTCGTGGCACCCGTTCCGGCCCCCACGGTGCCAAGCGCAAAGGGCCCGTGCGAAGCGGCCTTGAACGCCTCGTACCCCATGTCACGATAGGGCGAATGCAGCCCCCAATCCTTGTTGCCGCCATTCAAGAGATCCATCAGGATCGCCTGCGGCACGATCGGCACGCGGGTATTGCCCACCGGAAAGCCGCGCCCGGCCTGGCGCAATCCCGCCTGCACCCCACCTGCTGCATCGAGCCCAAAGGCCGATCCGCCGGAGAGTACGAAGGCATCCACCGCCTCAACCGTCATCGATGGATCGAGAAGCGCCGTGTCGCGCCCACCCGGCGCGCCACCCAGAACCGAGCCGGAAGCAATCGCAGGTTCATCGAAAACAATGGCTGTCACGCCGGAGCCAAGCGTAAGATCGGTGGCATGGCCCACCGCAACACCATCAATATCGATCAGCAGATTGTGCAAGGGCGGCATTCCTTCTGTTGTCCTGCCGGTATCCCGCTGTGGGGCGGTGTTGTCAATTGCGGGATAGTCACTGTTGCCGGGGGTCAGCCTCACCCGCCCTCATTCCTGTGCTTGTCATAGGAATCCAGTCAGACCAAGTCTTTGGTCTGAAGGGGCTTTTCTCGTCGCGCAGACGCGCGCCAGCTGGATTCCTGTGACAAGCACAGGAATGAGGAGAGGAGGAGACCTCGCGCAAAACATGACAAGGGTGCCACCCCCTTACCAAGCCCTCACGAAAACACCGCCGTCCCGATCACCGGCGTGGACGGCACCGCCATGTCGCGCGGCTCCAGCATGCCGGAAAGATAGGCCTCGCGCCCTGCTGTCACCGCTTTCGCAAACGCACCGGCCATGATCACCGGGTTGCCGGCACCGGCCACCGCCGTATTGAGCAGCACCGCATCATAGCCAAGCTCCATCACCGTTGCCGCATGCGATGGACGGCCAAGGCCGGCATCGACGATCATCGGCACATCGGGAAAATGTGCCCGCATGGATTTGAGCGCGGTCAGGTTCAGCGGGCCCATGGCGCTGCCGATCGGTGCGCACCAGGGCATCAGCACCTTGCAGCCCGCATCGATCAGCCTTTCCGCCACCACCAGATCGTCGGTCGTATAGGGGAACACCTCGAAACCCTCGTCTGAGAGAATGCGGGCCGCCTCCACCAGCGCGAAGACATCTGGTTGCAGTGTGTCGTGATGGCCGATCACCTCCAGCTTGATCCAGTTGGTCTTGAACACCTCGCGCGCCATCTTCGCCGTCAGCACCGCTTCCTTGGCGGTATGGCAGCCTGCGGTATTGGGCAGGATGAGGCGGTCGAGTTCGCGGATCATCTCGAAGAAATGCCCGCCCTTTTTGCCGCCTGCCGTTTCACGCCGCAGCGAAATGGTGAGGATATCGGTCCTGCTGGCGCGAACGGCATCCGCCAGAACGGCGGGCGACGGATAGCGAGCAGTACCCAGCAACAGCCGTGAGCTGACGTCGCGATCATACAATCGAAGCATGGTTCATCCTCCCTGCATCGGGGAAAGGATTTCGATCCGGTCGCAATCCTTCAATTGAAACTTGGGGCGATCCTCCGCATGGACGAGATCGCCATTGACCGCAGTCGCCAGCCAGTCACCCTCGTAATCGAGGATTGAGAGCAGTTCAGACAGCGTGGCGGCGGAAAGATCATGCACTTCGCCGTTGACGTGGATCCGCATGGGACACCTCCTTTTGTTCGATGAAATCGGCAGCCTGCCGCGCCATGGCGGGCGAAAGCAGGAAGCCGTGCCGGTGCGCGCCATTGATTGAGAGCGTCTTGCCATCCTCAACGATGCGCGGAAGATTGTCGGGAAAGGCAGGCCGGATGCCGGTTCCGGTTTCGATGATCTGCGCTTCGCCGAAAGACGGATGCAGCGCATAAGCAGCGTTCAAGAACTCCATCATCGAGCGGGCAGAAATCGGCCCCGCCTCCTCCGTCTCGATCATCGTTGCCCCCACCATGAAGCGCCCCGGCTCACGCGGGACGATGTAGAGCGGGATGCGCGGATGCAGGAGCCGCACCGGGCGCGATAGCGAAACCTCACTCGTGGCGAGATAGAGCATTTCGCCACGCACGCCCCGAAGCTCTGAGAGCGAGCCGACCTGCGCGTGGCCGGTGCAATCGACGATGCGATCGAACCCGCCTTCATCGGGTGGCTCACCGCCCAGATGGAAGGCGACACCGTGTTCCAGCAAACGCCGATGCAGCGCCGCCATCGCCAGTCTCGGGTCGAGATGGCCCTCGCCCTCGAAAAACAGCCCATGGCGGAAGCGCCCGGCGAGGTCCGGCTCGAGTGTGGCAATATCATCCTCATCCACCAGCCGGTAGCCGCTGGTGCGCGACGCAAAGCGGGTGAGTTCCGCCTTGTCCCGCGCGGATGCGACCACCAGCGTGCCGTGGCTTGTGACGAGGCCGGGTGCGGCCTCCTCCCACCAGTCGAGTGCAGTTTGGCCGAGATCGAGCACCGCCTGCTCGGCGCTCTCCCTTTCGCACCAGGGCGCCAGCATGCCGCCGGCAAACCAGGATGCGCCCTTGCCGATCTGAGCGGCGGTGTCGAACACCGTTACCGCAAGACCGCGCCGCGTCAGCTCAAGAGCAGCCGTCAGACCGGCAACGCCTGCGCCTTTGATCAGGATGCGCATCTCATTCACCGGCCACGGGCTTTTCCAGCGGCATGTAGAGATCGCCACCCTGACGGAATTTCTCCGCCATGGCCTCCAGCCCCTCCTTCTGGGCTTCTGCGCGGATATCATGGGAAATGCGCATGGAGCAGAATTTGGGTCCGCACATGGAGCAGAAATGCGCGACCTTGTGCGCTTCCTTCGGCAACGTCTCGTCGTGATAGGAGCGCGCCGTTTCCGGATCGAGCGACAGGTTGAACTGATCTTCCCAGCGGAATTCGAAGCGGGCGCGCGACAGCGCATCGTCACGCACCTGCGCTGCCGGATGCCCCTTGGCGAGATCGGCGGCGTGTGCGGCGATCTTGTAGGTGATGACGCCCACCTTCACGTCGTTGCGGTCGGGCAGGCCCAGATGCTCCTTCGGCGTAACATAGCAAAGCATCGCCGTGCCGAACCAGCCGATCATCGCCGCCCCGATGCCCGACGTGATATGGTCGTAGCCGGGGGCGATATCGCTGGTCAGCGGCCCCAGCGTGTAGAAGGGCGCCTCGCCGCAGGTCTTCAGCTGCTTGTCCATGTTTTCCTTGATCTTGTGCATCGGCACATGGCCGGGGCCTTCGATCATCACCTGGCAATCCTTCGCCCAGGCGATCTGCGTCAATTCGCCCAGCGTCTCGAGCTCGGCAAACTGCGCGGCATCATTGGCATCGGCAATCGAGCCCGGACGCAGTCCGTCCCCCAGTGAAAACGACACGTCGTAGGCGCGACAAATGTCGCAAATCTCGTCGAAATGCTCGTAGAGGAAGCTTTCCTTGTGGTGGTGCAGACACCACTTGGCCATGATCGATCCGCCGCGCGAGACGATGCCGGTGACGCGATTGACGGTCAGCGGAATGTAGTGCAGGCGAACGCCCGCATGGATGGTGAAGTAATCGACGCCCTGCTCGGCCTGCTCGATCAGCGTATCGCGAAACACCTCCCAGGTCAGATCCTCGGCAATGCCGTTGACCTTCTCCAGCGCCTGATAGAGCGGCACCGTGCCGATCGGCACCGGAGAATTGCGGATGATCCATTCGCGGATATTGTGAATGTTGCGCCCGGTGGAAAGGTCCATCACCGTATCGGCACCCCAGCGCGTGGCCCAGACCATCTTTTCCACCTCTTCCGCCATGGAGGAGGTGACGGCGGAGTTGCCGATATTGGCGTTGATCTTCACCAGAAAATTCCGCCCGATGATCATCGGCTCGGCTTCCGGGTGGTTGATATTGGAGGGGATGATGGCGCGACCGGAGGCCACTTCCTGACGGACGAATTCCGGCGTGACGTGATCTGGAATATGCGCGCCGAAGCTTTCGCCATCGCGCACAAGCTTCTCCCGCGCCGCCTCGCGTCCGAGATTTTCGCGGATGGCGATATATTCCATCTCCGGCGTGATGATGCCCGCCCGCGCATAGGCCAGCTGGGTGACGGCCTTCCCACCCTTGGCCCGCAGCGGCTGGTTGCGCACGGGAAATTCCGGCGTCAGCCGCTCGCCGGTGGCAAAGCCATTGTCTTCCGGCTTCACATGCCGGCCCTCATAGGCTTCGACATCGCCACGTGCGATAACCCATTCTTGGCGATGACGCGGCAGACCGGCATCGATGTTCACCAGATGCGAGGGATCGGTATAGGGACCGGAGGAATCATAGACCGTGACCGGCGGTTCGCCAGCGGTGGGATGGACCGCAATTTCGCGCATCGGCACGCGGATATACGGGTGAAGAACGCCCGGCTTGTACACCTTGGTGGAGGCCGGCAACGGACCGGTGGTAACGGTTGGGGTGAGGTTTTTAGCGGCAATGTTCATCGTGAGGCTCCAAAGCAAAACAGTGGAGACCCAGTTCGAGCATGAAGACGAAAAGCGCGGGGATAGACGTGATGACGGTTCCCCGGCGTGAAGCCGGTTCTGCCAGAATGCCCGCGTTTGCACCGTCCCTACGCCAGTATGAACTGGATCAGGTTCAACGGGTCACTGCGCGCTCTAGCAGTATCTCAGCCCCTTGCCGGGACCCCCCTGGTGAATGCCGCAATCAAAGACCCGATAACGCCGATTGTCAAGCTGGCCGTGGGCGCCCCAAAAAAGCTGAATAGCGCGCAAAGCAATGTCACCGGATATTAACCGCTCCACTTATGACAATGTTATTTTTTTAAATGTAACCACAAATGACGCTATGATGGCTCTAGTTTAGGGAGATGAGCTCAGATGAATTCTACTATCCGTGACGTGCTGGCAAAGTTTGGCCAGCTTCCCGTTTCCGTCGACACGCTTGCCGACGATGCCGATCTTTATGCGGCGGGCCTTTCCTCCTTCGCCTCCGTGCAATTGATGCTTGGCCTCGAAGAAGCCTTCGACATCGAGTTTCCCGACAGCATGCTGAACCGCAAGTCCTTTGCCAGCATCGCCGCCATCGAAACCACGGTCAAAGCCATCCTCGACGGGAAAGAGGCCGCCTGATGAACCTCGCCGTCGCGCCTCACCGTGAAGCACTGAGCGCCAGGGCGGCGCGGGTGGCGGCGATTGCCGCAAAACATGCCGACGTGGTGGATACCGAAGGCCGCTTCCCGAAGGAGGCTGTTGACGCGCTTCGGCAGGAAAAACTGCTCGGCATTCAAGTTCCCGTTCACATGGGTGGCGAAGGCGCCACCATGCTGGAGCTTGCCGATATCTGCTCCATTCTCGGCCAGGCCTGTTCGGCAACGGCGATGATTTACGCTATGCACCACATCAAGGCCTCGAGCCTTGTGGAGCATGGCGAAGACAGCCAATGGCACAGCGCGTTCATGCGCCGCCTGGCAAACGAACAATTGCTGCTTGCCTCCGCCACCACCGAAGGCGGCATTGGCGGCAATCTTCGCAATTCCATCTGCGCCATCGAAGTGGATGGTGACATCTGCCGCCTGGAAAAGGACGCGACCGTCATTTCCTATGGCAGCGAAGCCGATGCCATTCTCATCACCTCGCGTTCCCACAAGGATGCCGCTCCCTCCGACCAGGTGATGACGGTGTTTCTGAAGCACCAGTACAGCCTGGAGCGCACCCACGTCTGGGATACGCTCGGCATGCGCGGCACCCGCTCCGACGGCTTCCTCTTCAAGGGCGAGGCTCCGGCGGAACAGATTTTCCCCAAGCCCTTTGCCGAAATCGCGGCCCAATCCATGCTCGCCACCTCGCATCTTCTGTGGAGCGGCGTGTGGTACGGCATCGCATCCGACGCGGTGGCACGGGCGCAGAGCTTCGTGCGCGCAGCGGCGCGCAAATCGCCAGGCTCCGCACCGCCGGGCGCCCTGCGACTGGCCGAAGTGTCGAACAAGCTGCAGATCGTCAAATCCAACGTGATTGCTGGCATCAAGGCCTATGACGAGACGAGAGCCGACCCGGACAAGCTGATGTCGATGGGCTTTGCTATTGCCATGAACAACGTCAAGATCTGCTCGTCCGAGACCATTCTGGAAATCATCGACCATGCCCTGCTGATCTGCGGCATTATGGGTTACAAGAACGGCACGCCATACAGCCTCGGCCGCCATCTGCGCGACGCGCATTCCGCCCGGCTAATGATTTCCAACGATCGAATCCTGAGCAATTCCGCCAATCTCCTGCTGGTTCAGAAGCAGGATACGAGCCTTCTGAGGTAGGACCATGGACGCACAAACATCTTTCCTCGACAGGCTCTTCGACAAGGGTTTGCTCATCGATACCGGCGTGGACGGTCTCTATGGCCGCAGCGGTCAGTTCGAAGACGTGATCACCGGTCTTGAAAGCCTGGTCAGCAAGGTGGGCGCCGGCGACAAGGCCGAAGCGATCCGCTTTCCGCCCGGCATCAACCGCGCCTATTTCGAAAAAAGCGGCTACATGAAGAGCTTCCCGCAGCTTGCCGGTACCGTCCATTCCTTCTGCGGCTGCGAACTTGACCACATCAATTTGCTGAAGTGCATGGATGAGGGCGGCGATCACTGGGCGAAAGACCAGAAGATCACCGATATCGTGCTCACACCGGCCGCCTGCTATCCGCTTTATCCGACCATTGCCAAGCGCGGCAATCTGCCCGATGGCGGCGGTCTCTACGACATCCAGTCCTACTGCTTCCGCCATGAGCCTTCCAAGGACCCGGCGCGCCAGCAGCTCTTCCGCATGCGCGAATATGTGCGCATGGGCACCGAAAGCGACGTCACCGATTTCCGCCAACTGTGGATGGATCGCGGCGTGGCCATGATGGAAGGCATCGGCCTCGACGTGAAGCTCGATATCGCCAACGATCCCTTCTTCGGACGCGCAGGCCGTATGCTGGCCAACAACCAGCGTGACCAGAACCTGAAGTTCGAGCTGCTGATCCCGGTCACATCGACGACCAATCTGACCGCCTGCATGAGCTTCAACTACCACCAGGACGCTTTCGGTGCGAAATGGGGTCTCAATCTCGCGGACGGCTCTGTCGCCCACACCGCCTGCGTCGGCTTCGGCCTGGAGCGACTGGCGCTGGCACTGTTTGCCAAGCATGGGCTCGATGTCGATCAATGGCCGCAGTCGGTTCGCGACACGCTGTGGAACTGAGGCCTAAGAGGTACGCATGACGGCAATTTTTCCGGCCTTGAGCCCTGAGAGCCATGTCCCTCACCTGCTCCACGCATCCGACAGGATGTGGCCGGAAACCAATTGCTTTGTCGATCTATGGATCGAGCTTGTGGCCTCGTGCGGCCTGCCGCCGGAAGCCATGTTCGGCTTTACCCTGACGCAGGACTTCGAGGGCGACCACTTCACCTTCTTCAAGATGCCGCTCGAAGATCTCGACGCACTTTACGGCATCCGCTCGACAGAGCTTGCGATGTTCGACGACGTCGAAACCCATATCGAAACGCAGCTGAAGCGCGGCCGCATTTCCCTGATCGAGGTGGACAGCTTCTACCTGCCGGATACCCATGGGGTCGGTTACCGAAACGATCACGGCAAGACGACGATTGCCATCAACCGCATCGATCGCGCCAATCTCACGCTCGACTATTTTCACAATGCCGGCTACTTCGCGCTGGAAGGCGAGGACTATGCGGGCGTGTTCCAGCACCATCTGAAAGAGGGCGAACCGCCCTTCCTGCCCTATGCGGAATTCGCCAAATTCCCGGAAAAGCCGGTGTCTGATGAGCGACGTCGCGTGGTCGCCGAACGCCTGCTGGTGCAGCATTTTTCCAGGCGACCGGCGGACAACCCGATCCGCGCTTTTGCGCAGGTCTTCCCCGCACAGGTCGAGAAGGTCGCCGATCGGCCCTTCGGCTTCTTCCACAAATATGCGTTCAACACGCTGCGGCAATTGGGCGCCAATTTCGAGCTGGCGGCAAGCCATCTGCAATGGCTGCGCGGCGCGCAGGCTTTCGATGATGCCGCGTGGCAGGCCCTGAAGATTGCCGAAGTGGCGAAGACCGTGCAGTTCCAGCTGGCACGCGCCGTTGCGCGGCGCAAGTTCGAACCGCTCGCAACCGTTCTCGATCCGGCGGCTGATGCCTGGGATCTACTGATGGCAAAGCTCGACGCGACACTCGATCACACGAGCGAAGCGGCGTGACGCGCCATATCCGACATGACGCCCTTCCCGGCCGGTTTCTGACGGAAGGCTGGCGGCTGACGCTGTCAGAGGCCAATGTCTTCGCACGCCCGTCTGACATCCCCGCAGACGCCGACACCATAGCCGCCCCCGTTCCCGGAACCGTGGCCGAGGCACTGGAGAATGCGGGCCAGTTCGACCGTTACAATCCAAAGCCGCTCAACCATCTCGATGCATGGTACCGGGTGAGGCTGGAAACGGGCGAACCGCAGACCGCGGCACTTCATTTCGATGGCCTTGCCACCATTGCCGAAGTGTATCTGAATGACGAGATCGTCGCGCATTCGCAGAGCATGTTCGAAGCGCTTGAGGTCAATGTCGAGCTTTCCGGCACCGACGAACTGGCGATCTGCTTCCGCGCCTTGAAACCGCATCTGGAAAAGACTGGCCCTCGCGCCCGCTGGCGTCCGCAGATGATGTCGACCCAGGGGCTTCGCCTGATCCGCACCACGGCGCTCGGTTACATGCCGGGCTGGTGCCCGGAGATCCACGCTGCAGGGCCATGGCGGTCGATCCGGCTGGTGCGCGATGGCGAAGCGAATTTCGACATTGCTGCTTTCGCCACCGAACTGACGGAAGACGGAACGGGCGTCATTCGCCTGAGCATCGCGGCGGCGGCCTCCCATGTGGAGATCGGCTGCAACGGAACATGGCAGGCCCTTTCGTCTTCCGGCGACGGCATCTTTGCCGGAGAGTTCCGCCTTTATGGCATCGCGCCCTGGTGGCCCGCCACCCATGGCACACCCGCCCTGCATGAGGTGAGCCTGCGCATCGACGGCAAGACCCATACACTCGGCAAGACCGGCTTTCGCCGTATCGAGATCGATCATGGGACGGATGGCAAAGGTTTTGGCCTCAAGATCAATGGCGTGGCCACCTTCTGCCGAGGTGCCGTCTGGTCCAATGCCGATATCGTCCGGCTTCCCGGCAGCACCGAAGATTACGAAAAGTGGCTGCGCCTTGCAGCGGAAGCAGGCATGAACATGATCCGCATTGGCGGCACCATGGCCTATGAGACGCGGGACTTTTTCCGGCTCTGCGATGAGCTTGGCCTGATGGTCTGGCAGGACATGATGCTCGCCAATTTCGATTACCCGGCCAAGGACGAAAACTTCGTCTCCCATATCGAGAAGGAAACGGGGGACCTTCTGGCAAATGCGGCGCTGTCCCCTTCGCTCATCGTCATCTGCGGCGGCAGCGAAATCTATCAGCAGGGCGCGATGCTCGGCCTCGGCGAAACCTTCTGGAAAGGTCCGCTGACCGAAGAGATGCTGCCGCGCTTCGTCAAAGCCCGCCGCCCGGATGTCGCCTATGTGCCGAACTCGCCCTTTGGCGGCGCACAGCCCTTCTTCACCGATGAAAAGGTCGGCCATTATTATGGCGTCGGCGCCTATTGCCGACCGCTGGAGGATGCGCGTCGCGCCGATGTCCGCTTTGCTGGCGAGTGCCTCGCCTTCGCCAATGCGGCGCAGCAGAAGACGCTTGATCGGCACCTTCCCGTTGCCGCCGTTCATCATCCGGTGTGGAAAGCCCGCGTGCCGCGCGATCGCGGTGCCTCCTGGGATTTCGAGGATGTGCGCGACCATTATCTCCAGCTCCTCTATGACCTCGACCCGTCGCGGACGCGGCGCGAGGATGGCGAGCGCTATCTCGACCTCTCGCGGGCGGCGGTTGCCGAGGTGATGGAAGCGACCTATGGCGAGTGGCGGCGCAACGGCTCCTCCTGCCAGGGTGCCATGGTGCTGACCCTTCAGGATCTTGTACCGGGTGCGGGCTGGGGCGTGATCGATTCCACCGGCGAACCGAAGTCGGCCTGGTACGGGCTGAAGCGCGCATTTCGCCCGGTACAGCTGATCCTGACCGATGAAGGGACCAACGGGCTTGCCGTCCATCTCGTCAACGAGACGGCGGAAAGCCGCAAGCTCACCGTCGAACTCGCCTGCCTGCGCGATGGCCTGCAACCCGTCGTCCGCGGCCAGAAGCAACTCGATCTCGCACCGCGATCCAAGACAAGCCTTGCCGCCACCGATTGCTTTGGCGCATTCTTCGACACGACCTATGCCTATCGCTTCGGCCCACCTGCCCACGATGTGACGGTTGCAAGGCTGAAGAACGCTGTGACGGGAGAGCTGATTGCCGAAGCCTTCCACTTTCCACGCGGCCGCAGCGCGGCGTTGCATGCCGCAAACCTGACGGCAGCGACAGAGCAAAAGAACGGGCAATGGTTCCTGACCCTGACCACGGATCGGCTGGCCCAGTCGGTCAATATCAGTGCCGATGGCTTCCGCCCAGCCGATGACTGGTTCCATCTGGCTCCCGGTGAGGCCAAGACCATCGCACTGATCGCTGAGGAGAATGCCCCTGCCGAGCCCCATGGCGAAATCCGGTCGCTCGGCTCACGCCTGCATTTTGGCTTCTAATAAAAAAGTTTCGCTTCCCTACGCGATATTGTAGGGAAGCGGCTTGTTTCACCACTATGTGAACCACCATATCCTATCCCCGTTTCAGCGCTCTGCTTCCCCCTCCAGAGCCGCTTTGACGCCAGCATGAACATCCATTACCTTCCACTTTATCCGGCACGGCATAGAAGTCCTCGATGGAAAAAAGTCTGACGCGTTACATCTGGACGCATACCAAGAAGCAGCAGCTTTTCATTCTGCTGATCGTGGCGCTGTCGATGATCCCGTACTTCCTGGCCTTCGATCTGCCCAAGCAGATCGTCAACGGGCCGATCCAGGGCGATGGCTTCGAAGGCGCCAACGCCACGCAGCTTTTCATGCATTTGACGCTTAACCTGCCTTACTTCGGCACGGTCACACTTTTTCCGGGTATCGAGCTGAACCGCATGGCCACCCTGATGGGCCTCAGCCTCACCTTCCTGGCGCTGGTCATCATCAACGGCCTCTTCAAATATTACATCAACACCTATAAGGGCCGACTTGGCGAGCGCCTGCTGCGCCGCATCCGCTTCCAGCTGATCGACCGGGTCCTGCGCTTTCCGCCCACGCATTTCAAGCGCGTCAAGGGCGCGGAAATCTCCAGCATGATCAAGGACGAGGTGGAGCCACTCGGCGGCTTTACCGGCGACGCCTTCGTCCAGCCGGCGCTGCTCGGCGGCCAGGCGCTGTCGGCACTCTTCTTCATTCTCGTGCAGAATTTCTGGCTCGGCATGATTGCCGCTTTCATGGCCGCCATTCAGGTGGGCATCATCCCGAAAATGCGCCGCCGCCTGATCGATCTTGGACGCCAGAGACAGCTGACCGCGCGCGAGCTTGCCGGTCGCATCGGAGAAATGGTCGATGGCATCGGCACCATCCACGCCTATGACACCTCGAACTACGAACGCGCCGATGCCGGCCAGCGTCTCGGCCAGATCTTCAAGATCCGATACGACCTTTATCAGTGGAAATTTCTGGTCAAGTTCATCAACAACTTCCTGGCGCAGCTGACGCCCTTCTTCTTCTACGCAGTCGGCGGTTACCTGACGCTGCGCGGCAGCCTCGATGTCGGTCAGCTCGTTGCCGTGATCAACGCCTACAAGGAACTGCCAGGACCACTGAAAGAGCTGATCGATTGGGATCAGGCCCGCCAGGACGTGCAGGTGAAATACGAACAGGTCTTCGAGCAGTTCGATTCTCCAAGCATGATCGACCCCAAAATCCAGGATCTGTCTCCGGCGGCAGCTGCCGCGATCACAGGCCCGATCGTCATTTCCGCACTTTCGCTCGATGACGACAGCGGGACGCGCCTCCTCGATCAGGCAACACTTACCATCAATCCCGGAGAAACCGTGGCGATCGTAGGCAGTGCCGGTGGCGAAGCCCTGGCAGATGCCCTGGGACGCACGCTCTGGCCAACATCGGGCAAGATTTCCATCGGCGATACAGATTTCCACGATCTGCCCGAATCCGTCACCGGACGGCGCATTTCATACGTCTCGGCCGACAGCTACTTCTTCCACGCAAGCCTGAAGGACAATCTTCTCTACGGATTGAAGCATGCGCCCCTCAAACCCAAGCAGTATGAAGGGACTGAACTCGAGCACCGAAAATGGGAAGTCCGCGAGGCCAAGCTTGCCGAGAACCCGGACATGGATCTGAACGGCGACTGGATCGATTACGAGTCGAGCCCGGCAGGCCGCGAGGACCCGGAGCAATTTCTCAAATCCATGCTCGCCGTTTTGGACACTGTTCAGCTTTCGCCGGACATTCTGGAATTTGCGCTCCGCTCCTCCATCGATCCAATGAGCGACCTGCATCTGGCAACCCGCATCGTCGAACTGCGCCGGACGCTGCGCAGCGAGTTGGAGCGGGAAAACCTCTCTGGTCTCATCGTTCCCTTCGAGCCGGACAGCTACAACACCGAAGCGACCGTCGGAGAAAACATCCTGTTCGGCACGATGCGCGATGCGCAGACCGGCAGCAGCAAAATCATCGAAAGCAAGTATTTCCTGTCGCTCATGCGCGGAACGGGCCTTTCCAAAACGCTCTTCGACATGGGTTATACGATCGCCGAGAACATCGTCGAAATCTTCTCCGATCTGCCGCCTGATCATCCGCTCTATCAGCAGCTGACCTTCATGACCGCGGATGACATTCCAAACTATCAGCAGATCCTGCAGCGCCTGCAGGGCAAGCATTACGATGATGCGAACGAGGCAGACCGCCGTGCCATGATCCGCCTCAGCTTCTTCTATGTCGAACCAAGACAGCGTTTCGGCCTTCTGACACCGGAAGTGATGAACCGCATCGTCGAAGTGCGCCACATGTTCCACGAGAACCTGCCCGAAGAACTGCGCGACGTCATTGAGCCTTACGATCCCGATCAGTATGCCGCATCGACCAGCCTGCTCGACAACATCCTCTTCGGCAAGGTGAGCCATCGCTACACCGACGCCTCGCGCCGTATCACCCGGCTTGTGGCCGATGCCATGCGCAAGCAGGGTGTCTATGAGCGGGTTCTCGCCGTGGGGCTTGACTTCAATCTCGGTGCCGGCGGCAAGCGTCTTGGGCCATTGCAGCGCCAGAAGCTCAATCTCGCGCGCGCCTTGATGCGGCGCTCGGATTATTACGTGCTCAACCGTCCGCTACCGGGTCTCGACCATCGCCTGCAGCAGGAAATCGTCGATAACGTCATTGCCTTCCTGAGAAGAGACGGCGCAAATCCTGCAGTTCTGTGGGTCTTGTCAAATCCGTCGCTTTCCAAGATGTTCGATAGAGTTATCGTCGTTAACCACGGTACAATTGTCGCAGACGGATCATACGAGACTCTTGTGGAAGAAAACGGTACATTCAAGGAAATGATCGCTGCGTGACATGTCGCGGGCACACGACAGCAACGTGAATCGGTAATACCAACCAGGACAGGGCTATGCTTTTCAAAGATGAAATTCAGATGCTGAAGCGCGTCCCCTTCTTCAGTGAGATGGAGCCGTCGAAACTCAAGCTACTTGCTTTTGCTTCGGACCGCGTTTCCTATCTTGCAGGAGACGAGCTATTCCGGCAGGGCGATCTTGGCGATAGTGCCTATGTGCTTCTGACCGGCAAGGTCGATGTCCTGATCGACTCGCCATCGGGCCAGATCAAGCTGACGGAAATGAGCGGCAACGCCATCGTCGGCGAGATCGCCATCCTTTGCGACAGCGTGCGAACGGCAACAGTGAAAGCCTCGACGCCGGTTGAGGCGCTGCGCATCGGCAAAGAGCAGTTCTTCAAGCTGATGTCGGACTTCCCGGAGATAACCATCAAGGTCATGCGGGTTCTTGCGGAGCGTCTGACGCAGACGACGACGGAACTGAGCAAGGCACGTGCGCATTCAAGCGTTTGATAATATATTCTTCCGCACCACGATATATTAAGAGAAAAATAAAAGTGGTGCTGCAGTCATAAAACTGAAATGCTGCATGGAGTAGGCACGCGCCATTGAATGGCGAAGAGACAACGGCACCTGGCGGAGGAGCGTTGAGACGGTGGCCGTGGCAGGTTGGGGTGTATGATGGCGTTGAATTCCGACGGAGACCGTCGGGGCAATAGACAGGAATTCCGGGTCAAGATCTGGGGAGCGCGAGGAACGCTTCCTGTGTCGGGAGAAAAATTCCACAAATACGGCGGTAACACCATCTGCATCGAGGTTCGGTGCGGCGACCATATCCTGCTCTTCGATGCAGGTTCTGGCCTGCATCCCGCTGGCATGGCGCTGAAAGCCGAAGGCGCAACCAATGTCGATATGTTCTTCTCGCACTGCCACTACGACCACATCGTCGGATTTCCCTATTTCAAACCCTTCTTCAAGCGCGAGAACGATATTCGCATCTGGTCCGGCCATCTGGCAGGGCAGAAGACCACGCGTGAGATGCTGCGCGAATTCATGAGCCCGCCCTGGTTTCCGGCACCGCTCGACATTTGCTGCGCCCATCTGGAGACGCGCGATTTCGCGGCTGAGGAGACGCTTCAGGTCAAGCCGGATCTGACGATCCGCACCGGCATGCTGACCCACCCCGGCAATGCCATCGGCTACCGGATCGACTGGCAGGGAAAGAGCCTTGCCATCATCACCGACACCGAGCACGAACCGGGAAAGCTGGACAAGGCGGTGCTTAAGCTGATCGACGATGTCGATCTGTTCCTCTATGACGCAAGCTTCACCGATGCGGAGATGGAGCTTTACAAGGGCTATGGCCACTCCTCCTGGCAACAGGGGATCAGGCTGGCGAAAGCCGCCAACGCCAAATCGGTGGGCTTCATCCACCACGCGCCCTTCCGCACCGATGGCGAACTCGACCAGATCGACGAGGATGCGAAGAAGGAATTTGCCGGTGCCTTCTCAGCCTTCGACGGACAGATAATCGAGCTTTGAAACAGGCAGCCGCCTCGAATAAGACCAAATAGCATTATTTTCGTAAGGCCGATCAATCGCTCGATCTAGACCCGGCGATTCAGCATTTGAATATCCATTTTCCATTGAGAGAAATTTGAGGTCGGGATTGGCGCAGTATGTGACGGAGACCTCTTTGCGACGAGCGCGGTTGCTCTCGGGTCTCGTCATGCTGACCTTCGTGGCCTGCCACCTTTTCAACCATGCGCTGGCGCTGATCTCCATCGACACGGCTGAATATGGAAGGATGTGGTTCAGCATCATCTGGCTGAACCCGGTCAGCAGCATCATCCTCTATGGCTCGGTCTTCGTCCACCTCATGCTCGTGCTGCGCTCCATCTATTTGCTGCGCTCCTTGCAAATGCCCTGGCGCGAGGCGATGCAGATTTTGCTTGGCTTGGCGATCCCGTTTCTCATCATCGACCATGCTGCGGGCATCCGCTTCTCACGCATGCTGTTCGGTATCGATGAGGGTTATGACGTTATCATTCGCCGGTTCTGGATCACCGCGCCTTATCTCGGCCTGCGCCAGAGCATCGCACTGGTGCTGATCTGGGCGCATGGCTGTTTCGGCGTGTTCTTCTGGCTACGCTACCGAAGCTGGTACCGGCAGGTGGCGCCCTACCTGTTGATGATCGCCGTTCTATTGCCAATCATGGCGCTTCTGGGGTTCAGCGATGCAGGGCGGCAGATGGAGATGGATCTGCCTGCCGATCACCCCCATTCGGAAGCGGGCATGCGCTCGCCGTCCGATCCGTCTCTGCCACCTGTACGCCCACCGGGCTCATCCGCGCGCCAGGAGACCATTCAGCACATCACCTTCGGTCTTCGCCTCGCCTTTGGTGCAGCCGTCATTCTCACCTTTGCCGCCCGTGCCGTCCGAGGGTGGCGGCAGCGATCGAATGGTTTCGAAGTTCTCTATGAAGACGGACATGCGGTGCGCGCACCGGCAGGCTTCAGCATTCTGGAGGCGAGCAGGCTTGAGGGCGTTTCGCATTTCTCCGCCTGTGGCGGCAAGGGCCGCTGCTCCACCTGCCGGGTGAAGATACTGGAATCCGACGGCCCACTGCCGGAACCGAGCGATCTGGAACGTGCCACCTTGCAGCGCATCCACGCCGATTCCGATGTGAGGCTAGGTTGCCAGCTTCGCCCGACGGGGCGGGTCAAGGTCGCACTGCTTCTGTCCACGCGGCAAAAGGACGACAGCCCGGCGAATGACGAGCCCATTCGTCCGGGTCGCGAGGAGGAGATTGCGGTTCTCTTCTGCGATCTCAGAAACTTCACCTCGCTCTCCGAAGCGCGCCTGCCCTATGACATGGTGTTTCTGCTGAACCGCTATTTCACCGTGGTCGGTCAATCGGTGGAGCAGGCAGGCGGGCGCATCGACAAATTCATCGGCGACGGCGCCATGGCGCTTTTCGGCCTCGACGGCAACCAAGAGACTGCCTCGGCCGATGCGCTTAAAGCGGCCTGTCTGATCCTGCGCAATGTCGAGAAGCTGAACGAGGAACTGGAGCAGCAATTTGCCGTGCGCCTGCGCGTTGCGATCGGCATTCATGCCGGTCCGTCGGTTGTCGGCATCATGGGCTATGGCGCGGCAAAAACGCTGACGGCCATTGGCGATACGGTCAATGTCGCAAGCCGCTTGGAAACGGCGGCAAAGGAGTTCGGGGCAGCCATGGTCGTTTCCGAACCGGTCATGGTCCAGTCGGGCCTCAAGCGCGATACGCTTCGAAATCGCACCATTCCCATTCGCGGGCGCAGTTCCGAGATGCGGGTCTTCCTGCTGTCGGAAGACGAAAGCTATGGCCTTTTGTCGTAACACGAACGCGGCACGATGACTGCGTCATCTGATCGAACAAGCCATGTCGCCATCAACAGCGCTTAGAAATCCACCCCGGCACCCAAGGGCACATTGCCCCGCCGAATGCCCTCCGGCGGAGCTCTGCATCAATTACTCTGCAAGAAATCGCTCCGCCAGGCGCGCCCACAGAGCTGCACCCACGGTCAGGCTGCCATCGGCAAAATCATATTTGGGGCTGTGCAGAATAGCGGAGTCCAGACCGTTGCCCAGGCGCAGGAAGCTTCCGGGTTTTCTTTCGAGGAAATAGGAAAAGTCCTCGCTGCCGGGAATGAGCGGGCAGGTAGCGACCTTGTCTGAGCCGATCAACTCTTGCGCCACGAGCCGCGCAAAGTCCGTCTCTGCCTCGGAGTTGGCGACCACCGGGTAGCCGTGCTCGTAATCGATCTCGATTGTAGCATCATAAGCCTCTGCCATGGATCGGGCGAGCTTGGTGATGCGCCGCTCCAGAAGTTCGCGGATCTTCGGCTCGAAGCAGCGCACGCTCAGCGCCAGCTTTGCATATTCGGGGATGACGTTTACCGCTTCTCCCGCATGGATGGTGCCGACGGTGACGACGGCTGTCTGTGTGGGATCGATGTTGCGCGAAACGACCGTCTGAAGCGAGACGACGAGGTTGCAGGCAACCACGATGGGGTCGATGGTGAGGTGAGGACGCGAGGCATGGCCGCCCTTGCCCTTGATGGTGATGTTGACCGTATCGGATGATGCCATCATCGGCCCGGAGCGCGTTAAAATCGTGCCTTCCGGTGCGCCAGGATGATTATGCAGGCCGAAGATCGCGTCGATCGGGAAGCGCTCGAAAAGGCCATCCTCGATCATTTTCTGGGCGCCGGATGGCTTTCCATTCTCTTCCGCCGGTTGGAAGATCAGGGTCACCGTACCATCGAAACGGCGAGTGCGAGCGAGATATTCCGCTGCACCAAGCAGAACGGTCGTGTGCCCGTCATGGCCACAGGCATGCATCTTGCCGGGCGTCTTGCTAGCATAGGGTAGTCCGGTTTCCTCCAGGATCGGAAGCGCGTCCATATCGGCGCGAATGCCGATGCTTTTGGTTCCAGTGCCGTTTTTCAGACGAGCCACGACGCCGTGACCGCCGACATTGCGCGCCACCTCGTAGCCCCAAGCTTCAAGCTTCTCCGCCACATAGCGGGCGGTTTCGGCCTCTTCCAGCGAAAGCTCAGGGTTGGCATGCAGATATTGGCGCGTGGCCTTGAGCTCTGCCTCCATCGGCTCGAAATCGGAAACGCGGGCATAGTGATTGTCGTTCAGCATTGGGTCCACCAGGGTCTTGGAAAAAGGACGCCAGCCGTGAGGCTGGCGCCAAGTTGGGGAAAAATCGCACGCTTACAGGAAGCGTGAGAGGAAGGCCTGCGTGCGTGGATGTTGCGGATTACCGATCACCTCTTCCGGCTTGCCCATCTCCACAATATGTCCGCCGTCCATAAAGACCACACGATCCGCCGCCTCTTTGGCAAAGCCGATTTCGTGCGTGACGACGATCATCGTCAGGCCCTGCCTTGCAAGATCCTTCATCGTGGCAAGCACTTCACCGACAAGTTCGGGGTCGAGTGCGGACGTTGGTTCATCGAACAGCATGAGCTTCGGCTTGATGGCCAGGGCACGCGCGATTGCGACACGCTGTTGCTGCCCACCGGAGAGCTGACGCGGATAGGCGGAGGCTTTTTCCGACAGGCCGACACGCTCCAAAAGGCGCATGGCATTTTCGGTCGCGCTCTTGCGGCTCTCCCCATGAACGCCGACGGGCGCTTCGATGATGTTTTGCAACACCGTCATATGCGGATAGAGGTTGAACTGCTGGAACACCATGCCGATCTTGCGGCGTTGGCGCGCAATGCCGTTGGCCGAGAGCTTCTCCAGCCGGTTGTTCTTCACCCGGTATCCGATCTGTTCGCCGTCCACCGCGATCGCGCCCTGCTGGATCGTCTCCAGATGGTTGATGCAACGCAGGAAGGTGGATTTGCCAGAACCCGAAGGGCCGAGAATGACCACGACCTCACCCGGCATCACATCGAGATTGATCCCTTTCAAAACCTCCAGATGATCGAAGGATTTGTGAACGTTGCGCGCCTCGACGAGAGGCTTTGTGTCTGCAATCGCGGTCAATGGCTTGCCTCCACGTCCTGAGCAGGCTTGGCGACGCCGGCATTGCGGCGGTCGCTACGACCGTAATAGGCTTCGATGTAGCTTTGGCCGATATTGAGGACCGACGTAATCAACAGGTACCAGATGACGGCTACGAGAAGCATCGGAATGATCTCGAAAGTCCGGTTGTAAATGGACTGCACCGAATATAGCAGGTCTGCCATCGCAATGACGCTGACAAGCGAGGTTGCCTTGATCATGCTGATCAGCTGATTGCCGGTTGGCGGAACGATGGAGCGCATGGCTTGCGGAATAATGATGCGCCACAGCGCGCGCGCCTTGGTCATGCCGAAGGCCTCTGCGGTTTCCGCCTGCCCGCGATCGACCGAAAGAAGGCCTCCGCGAATGATTTCCGCCATGTAAGCCGCTTCGTTGAGCGCCAACCCGACGATTGCTGCAGTCATCGGTGTGATGACGGAGTTGGTGTCCCAGCTTGCAAACGTCGGTCCGAAGGGGATCGAAATGGAAAGCTGCGGAAACAGGGTAGACATGTTGTACCAGAAGATCAGCTGGACGAGCAGCGGCGTGCCGCGGAAGAACCAGATGAACAGGGAGGCAAAGGAGCTTGCCAGCCCATCCTGCGACATTCTGGCGATCGCGATGATCAAACCGAGAATGGTGCCGAGGATCATGGCGATGACCGTCAGCCCGAGGCTGACATACAGGCCGCTGATGACGACCGGATCGAAGAAGTAGTGGGCGACGACGGGCCAGCCGAAGTTTTCGTTGTTGGCAACGATCCAGGCGAAGTTCACGACGAAGAGCGCAATGACCAGCCAAAGCACGAGACGGCCCGTGCGAAACGGGGTGTGGGCAGTCGCCACATCCCGCAGGTCGGTGCCACCCATGGGTGGCACTTTGGTTTCAACAGGGCTCGTCATTTTGGCAACTGGCCCCCAAGGTTGATGCCCGGCTGCTTGAGGATGTTGTTTTCAAGGCCCCACTTCTTCATGATCGTCGCATAGGTTCCGTTGTCCATCAGAACCTTGATGGCATCGAGAAGAACCGGCCCGAGTTCCGACCCTTTGGGAACGACTGCACCTTGATAGAGATCGTCGAAGCCGTTCTTCTGTCCGACGCCGGTCAGTTCCAGCTGGCCATTGGCCTGAGAAACGAAATAGGTCAACGGCGCCTGCGACGAGAAGAAGGCATCGGCGCGTTTGGAGCGAACCGCAAGGATCGAGCTTGGCTGGTCGGTATAGGACTGCACCTCGATGGCCGCCTTGCCGTCGGTCTTGCACTTTTCCGCCTGGGCCTGGATGACGCGCTCGGCCGAGCCGCCCGCCATGACGGCGATGCGCTGGCCGCAGGACGTGTCGAGCGAGACGATGCCCTTGGGATTGCCCTTCTGAACGGCAAAGACCACGAATTCCTGCACCCAATCGACAAAATCATTCGATTCTTCGCGGCTCTTGAAATCACCCACAGGCCCGAAGGCAAACTGATAGCGCCCGGAATTCACGCCCGCCAGAAGCGCTGGCAGGCCACCCACGGTCGCATGTTCGATCTTAATCCCCAGCACTTCGCCGAGCGCATCGGTCAGGTCGGCGCTTGCGCCTTCCATCTTGGTGCCGGTCACGATTTCATAGGGAGGGAAGGATCCGTTGTTGACGGAAATCATCTTGCCCTCGGAGCGAATTTTTTCCGGCAGCCGGGCGCGAAGTTCCTCATTCACGCTCTGCTTGGGAATGGCAGCCGTTTCGGCAAAAGCGGTTCCGGCGAGAAGAAGCCCGGCGAGCGCGGCGGAGGCAATGAGTTTCGGATGCATTTTGGTATTCCCCTTTTTGTTTGCAGCGATTGAAAGTGCCAAGGCCTGACGATCCTCGTCAGTTGACCCCGGCTTGCAGCGGAAAAAGCTCCGCGGACGTCAAGAGACGCGGCAGAATGCCTTGAGCGTGAAGCTCTTGAGCGAAATCGGAGATCATGGCGTCGTTCTCCTTCAAGCCGCTGACATTCCAGTTCGGCGGCAGATCTGCGGCGCAACGGCGCAACTCATCGATCATCCAGGGCGTGGTATCGGCATATTTCTCCCGCTTTTCCAGCCACATGCGCTGCGAAGCGTCGATAAGCTCGCTGAGCTCGTCCATAACCCACGGATTGTCGCGCACGAACTGAGCCTTGAAACCGATCAGATGCATGCCAGGCACGTAGCCGACATCGTTGAAATAGGCGACTTCGGACGCCCGGTAATCGGGCAGAACCTGACGGAACGGCGAGTCCTGATCGAAGAAACCCTTGGGCATGAAGGGTGTGAAGACAGCATCCAGCCCGCCCTCTTTCAGCAGATCCACCATCGGGCGCTCGCCAGGTGCCGCCTCGATCCGGCCCGGACGTCCGAAACCATCCAGACGGTCGGTGATGGGGTGGGCCTCCGTCAGACGACCAGCATACCACATGGCGTCTTCCACGCCCACGCCCTCGCGACGGCACGCCGCACGGGTCCAGGTATTGCCGGAATCGCGCCAGCCAGTCACACCGATCTTCTTGCCGGCAAGATCGGCAAGCGTGCGGATCGGGCTATCCTTGGTGGTGATAATGCAGCGATGACGAAAACCACGCATGATGAAGTTTGGCATACCGATGACGCGCTCATCGCCATCATGGCGCATCTGCGCATAGCGGCTGAAAGAGGTTTCGGCAGCGTCATGCGCATCGTCTTCGGCGACATTGGCAACAAGCGTACCGACGCGATCGACCTCGATCTGAAGCCTCGGAGACGAAACGTCTCCCAGAACAAGCGGCGTCATATAGTCCCAGTCGCGAAGAGCCAGGCGAAGTTTCAACGGCATGATTTAGGTCTCATTTATTTTCCAATGCCGAAAGAATAAATGTACACTCGTAAGCGCACAAATGTTATTACGTTATTGAACATTTAAAGTGAGAGTTCCAAGTGAGCGATATTTGCGAGGCCCGCTGGCTCGCCGACAGAATAACCGACAAGACGATCCGGGGCATCGCACTGGAAACGAGCGCACTCGTGCGGGCCGGTGTCTTGCCGGTCGGCACGCGCCTGCCCGCCATGCGCGATCTGGCCTACGAACTCGGCGTCAGTCCCGCGACCATATCCGAAGCCTGGAGCGAGCTACGCCAGCAGAAGATCATCAGCGGTCGTGGGCGCAATGGCACGTGGGTCTGTGCGGAGCGCTTCGTTGCAAAGCCGGAGCGTCTGGCAAGTGCCGGTCACTATGGCGCCAATGTTCTCGATCTCTCGATGGCGGTACCGGATCAGGCGTTGCTGCCGCCGCTCGAGAAAGCAATGGTCTACGCCACTTCGGTCGGCGACCTGAACAGTTACGCCCGCAGCCGGATCGTTCCCGAACTTCGAGACGCGATTGCCGAAGACTGGCCTTACGAGCCCGAAGCCTTTCTCGCGATCAACGGCGGTTATAACGGTGTCTATACCACGCTGCGTGCGCTCGTACGGCCGGGATCGGTCGTTGCCGTCGAACATCCCACCGCCATGCGCCTTCTGGATATTCTCGAAGATCTCGGCGTGAAGATCGTGCCGATCCTGTCGGATCGCGAAGGCCCCCTGCCCGCATCCTTGAGGCAGGCACTCGCCGAGCGACCCGCAGCCTTTCTCTTCCAGCCCCGGCTGCACTCGGTCACGGGACAGACCGTAACCCCGGAGCGGATGCAGGCGCTTGGAGATGTTCTTGCCGAAACCGACACGCTGATCATCGAAGATGACGGCCTGGCAGATATTTCGGCGGAAAGACCGGTCTCTCTTGGCAAGCGCTTCCCGGACCGAACCGTGCGCATCGTCTCCTTTTCGAAGACCTTGGGTCCCGACTTACGACTGGCGGTGCTTTCGGGTTCTGCCCCTATTGTCGAACAGATCCAATCCTACCGTGCCTTCAGCGCGGGATGGACCAGCCGCGTGCTGCAAGCGGCTGTTGCCTGGCTGATCAGGGACGAGGAAACGTCCCGGATCGTCGCGAGAGCGCGCGCGGCCTATCAGGAACGGCGCGATGCGCTGGCGCGTGAACTGCTGGAACGGGGCGTCGAAACCATGCCCGGCAGCGGCATGTGTCTCTGGGTGCCGGTAGAATCCGAGCCCTTCGCGATGGTGACCCTTGCGGCCAGGAACATCGCCGTTGTACCCGGCAATAAATTCTCCATCCTGCCGAGTGCCCATATTCGCGTGGCCACCAGCAAGCTCTCGTCAGGCCACGCGCAGGTAGCCGAGGCGATAGCGCTTGCGCATCTGAGATAGGGTGGCGCGCTAGATCTTCCGGTACAGGAAGTAACGATCCGTCGGCACGGTGTCAGGCACCGGCAGTGGATCGAGGCTAGGTTCCTTCAATGGCAGTCCGCTCACCGCGATACCGCCCTTGGCCAGCATGCCGGACACGATCTGCGGCAGCCACGTGAGCGTCACCGCATCCTTCTCGTCGTAACCGGTGCCGATATCGGCATGCACAAGTGCCGCCCCGATGCCGACCCAGTCTTTCGCCGTCTGGTCGATTTCGCCGAGAACCAGATTGCCCTCTTCCGGCACGGAAGATGCGTGTGCGCCCATGGCCCGGTCGAAGGCGACGATGCGGCGATCGGCAAACAGCTCGCGCAGATGGTTGAAGGTGCGCCCGTTGCCAAGGCCGATTTCCATGATCGGACCGTCAGCCGGCAGATCGAGATCGCCATGCACATGGTTCAAGATATCGCGCTGGGCGCTGAGGCGGCGGATGAAACTGTCCAGTCTGCTCATGGGAGAAGGATTTCCAATCAGGCTTTGATGATGTGGCTGGCGCTGATGCCGCGACGGGCAAAAGCGTTGCGCGTATCGATGATCAGCGGCGACCAGCCGGCAAGCTGCTGGTAATCGACGTTGTCATGGTCGGTGGCGACCAGCACCGCGTCGAAACTGCCTATGCTCTCCTCGGTCCAATCGGCGGATTTCATGCCCATCAGATCGCTGTATTCGCGGGTCTTCGGGATTTCCGCCACGTGAGGGTCATGGAAGGCAACATCGCCGCCGCGCTCGAGTATGAGCTCGATCAGTTTCAAGGACGGGCTTTCGCGAATGTCCGGTACGTTCTTTTTGTACGCCAGCCCCAGAACTAGCACCTTCGAACGGCTGAGCGCCTTGCCCTGATGCACGTCCAGCGCTTCCGCCAGTCGCCCGACGACATGGCGCGGCATGGCCGTGTTGATCTGGCCTGCGAGTTCGATGAAGCGGGTCGGGAGTTCGTACTCCTTGGACTTCCAGGTCAGGTAGAAGGGGTCGATCGGAATGCAGTGCCCGCCAAGACCGGGGCCGGGATAAAAGGGCATGTAGCCGAAGGGCTTGGTCTTGGCCGCATCGACCACTTCCCAGATGTCGATACCCATCGCCTCGTAGACGACCTTCAACTCGTTGACGAGCGCAATATTGACCGCGCGAAAGACGTTCTCGGTGATCTTCACCGCTTCTGCCGTCGCTGTAGTAGAGACTGGGATGACGGTCTTGACCACGGAGCCGTAGAAGGCCGTCATCAGCTCAGCAGCATCCGGTCCGTCACCAGCCACCACCTTCGGAATGGTGGAGGTGTGGAAATCGCGGTTGCCCGGATCTTCGCGTTCCGGCGAAAAGCCGAGGAAGAAATCCTGAGCCGACTTTAGCCCGGTCTTTTCCAGGATCGTCTTGACGATGCCATCTGTCGTCCCGGGATAGGTGGTCGATTCCAGCACCACAAGCTGGCCGGGACGAAGCGTTTCGGCAATCTCGCGGCAGGTGTTCTCCACATAGGAGAGATCGGGATCGCGATATTTCGTCAGCGGGGTCGGAACGCAAATGGCAATCACATCGCATTCGCCGAGCTTGGAAAAATCGCTGGTGGCTTCGAACGTGCCGTTCTCGCAGGTGCCCGCCAAAATCTCATCCGGCACGGCCTCGATATAGCTCTTGCGCGCTTCGACCGCCTTGATCTTGCCTGGATCGATATCGAAACCCGTCACCCTGAAGCCGGATGTGGCAATCGTCATGGCAAGCGGCAGGCCCACATATCCAAGGCCGATGACGCCTGCCCGCGCCTCTTTCGAGTGAATAAGGTCGAGAAGTCGCTGTGCATTTGGAGAAGAGGTCAAGGCGTTTTGCGTCCTGCGCGCGAGGAAAACTTGGCCTTTCAGTTGGGCAAGAAGACCCATGGTGTCAAGGCTGCGACGGTCTAAATTACAGTTGACGAAGACGCGGCTGAAAACGCATGACTGCAGCCATGAAGATCGCGTTCTACTGCCCGATGAAGTCTCCAAACCATCCGGTCCCCTCCGGCGACAGGCTGATGGCGCGGCTGTTGATGCAGGCGATGCAGCTTGCCGGCTACGAGGTCGAGGTGGTGTCGGAACTGCGATCCTTCCTGCGCCAGCCGGATGGCGAAGAGGCAGAAGCGCTGGCGCGGGACGCGGAGCAGGAACGGCAGCGCATATCGACGCTCTGGCGGGAAACGAGCCCGCCCGATCTCTGGTTCTGCTATCACCCCTATTACAAGGCGCTCGACCTTTTGGGACCTGAGCTCAGCCGCTTGTTCGCCATGCCCTATGTGACAGCGGAAGCCTCTTACTCCCCGAAACGCAATTCCACCGGCTGGGCTCAGATCCAGGCCCGGCTTCTGGACGATCTAAGCTCTGCTGCCGTCAATATCTGCTTTACCCATCGCGACCGAGACGGCCTTATGAAGGCCAATCCAGAGACGCGCACACAGATGCTGCCGCCCTTTCTGGACACGTCCCTGTTCTGCGCGCTGGACCCTGCCCCGCAAGCAAGCCGCATGGCAACTGTCGCGATGATGCGTGCTGGCGACAAGCTCAGCAGCTATGAAGCCTTGGCGGCTGCGTTGAATCGCCTTTCCCCCAATCTCGACTGGACGCTGGACATCATTGGCGACGGGCCGGAGCGCGAAACCGTGCAAGAGCTCTTCAAAGACATCTCACCGCATCGCCTCGTGTGGCATGGCGAGAAGACCCCGCATGAGATCGCAGACATCCTGTCGCACGCCTCGCTCTATCTCTGGCCCGGCCATGGCGAAGCCTACGGACTTGCCTATCTGGAGGCACAAGCCGCAGGCCTGCCGGTCATCGCCGAGCGGATTGCCGGCGTGCCGGAAGTGGTGATCGATGGAAAGACCGGCATTCTGACGGAGCCGGGGAATACGCAGAGCTATGCGAATGCCATAGAAAAGCTGCTGACCGATCAGGAAAAGAGACAGTCCATGGCGCAAAGCGCGAGAGCATTCGTCAGTCAGGAGCGCTCCTTGCAGAACGCAGCGTCGACGCTCGACCGGATTTTGCAAGACGCCAGAGGGTACGAACCATGACGGAAAAGAAACTTCTGGAAACGCTCGACAGCTTCGCCCATCGCGGCGTTGCCGCCGACCTCTGGCTGCGAGACGACGACGCGACGGAACCGACATCGGCGCTCGATCAACTGCTGGCGCTCTCCGATCGCTATGCCGTGCCGATGACGCTGGCCGTCATTCCCGAGCCGACCGGTGATGCCTTGGCACGTCGGCTGGACAGCGCCGAAAAAATCGACGTCGCGGTGCATGGCTGGGCGCATCGAAACCATGCCGGGCCGAACGAGAAGAAGCGAGAGCTTGGCTTACATCGCCCGAAGGATACCGTGCTCGCAGAGCTGCAAAGTGGATTTGAAAAGCTGCAGAACCTCTATCCGGGCCGCTTCGTGCCGATGCTGGTGCCGCCGTGGAACCGCATCGATCCGGAGATCGTCGACGCTCTACCATCGCTCGGCTATCAGGCGCTATCGGTTTATGGACCTGAAAAGGCAGCGCCCATTCACCTCTTGAACACCCATGTCGACATTATCGACTGGCGGGGAACGAGAGGCGGCAAGGACCACGATCTGCTCTTTGCCGAAACCGCCGAGCGCATTGTGGTAGCAGAGCAAGAGGCAAGAACCACTGGCATCCTTACCCACCATCTCGATCATGATGAGGCGGCATGGGCTTTTTTCGACCGCCTATTCACACTGACCGCCAATCATCCTGGCTGCCGTTGGCGCAGCGCCGGATCGCTGGTCGAAAAGGCCGCTTCGACGGCCTGACATGGCGCGACAATATGTCGAGTATCAAGTCGGACCACTCAGGCGTAAGCACACGAACGAAGAGCCACTAAAGCGCCTTGCGTCCTGTTGGGCGCACAAAGGACGTTTTGGTTTTGCGTTTCCGCATCGCCGATGCTGCAGGCTCTGTTTGGAAAGTGTGACGAAGATGGAATGGTTCGAGTATTTTCCGATTGTAATGTTGCCGCTGAAGCTGCTCGTCGTCGGCATCGGCATGTATTATTCGATCAAATGGCATTACGATCAAGGCAAGCTGAAGCGCGCGGAAGACGAGAAGCGCAAGCACCAGATGGCAGTCGCCGCGAAGGCTGCGCAGGACCGGGAGATCGCATCGGCAGAACTCTCTCAACCTTCACCATGATTTCCACGCGATCAGCAGCCCATCGCCCTTGGCGCTGGCTTCGGCACGCGCCTCTTCCACTGCACTGAAATCCGCCCGGTCTGCCAGCACCGCCGCAACGAAATCGGCCCCCGCCAGCGTCACCGATCCCGCACGAGCCACCACGCTAAAGATCAGCGGACCCGTGCCCCACCATGCGGGCGCACGCGGCAGGCGCTCGGCAATCTCCGGCAGCGCCTCCAAGATGCGCTCGAAGACGGGATGGCCGGGCGGTGTGGCGATAAAGGAATTGGCGAGCAGCACGCTTCCCTGCCCCGTAAGCCGCGGCGTCTGCTCAGCAAAGGCGGTGAGCCCCGCCATGGGTAGGATATCGCCGAAACTCATATCGTCGCGGGCCGGATAAAAATCACAGTCGAGATAGATGCCGCCAACGCGCGACAGGATGAAATAGCGCGCAACATCGACCGCACCCGGATAATCCCCGTCCTCCAGCATCCGCTGGAAGATCGGATCGGCATCGATCCCTTCTGCTTCCAGATCGGCCTCCTGCCACAGCCGATAGGCATAGCCATTTGCCTCCGCATGTTTGCGCCAGGCATCTGTTGAGGGTGGCACTGGTTTGTTGCCGATCCAGATCTGGTGGATCTTCGGTGGCACCGCTTCACGGTTCTTCTGTGCAATCGCTCGTCTCTCATCCGCAGAGAAGCGGCCATAGGGCGCAAAGACCTCGGGCGGCGGCACGAGAAGATATTGGTAGCCGGCTTTGGCAACCGCATCTCCTTTGGCCTTGGCGAGCCTGAGATAGGCCGAATGCAGGCGGCGCGGCAGGCCGAGCGCAGTCACCTCCCCCATCAGATGCTGGTCGTGCGCATTCGATAGCTCGAGGAAACGATCTTCTGCCGTAGCGAAATCTTTTTCCGCCAGCAACCGCCTGATGTCTGCAAGCGTTGCATCAAAAATGGCTTTGTCCGGCATGTTCGCTCCTGAGCTTAATAACCCCGACATATCTTCGGACTAGACGTTTCCCAAGAGCCCGAGACCATGCAGAAAGCCGGAAATTTTTCACGGTTTCAAGAGCATGGACAGAGCTTATACTGTGCGATAACGTGAATATAAGGGCCGCGTGATAATGCCACAGGCAAACAACAAGACGGCAAGGGAACCTATGGCATGACTGCAGGCGCAGATTTGCTTCGCATTGAAAATCTGCAGGTCTCTTTTTCCATTATGGGCGGAAAGATCGAAGCGGTCCGGGGCGCAAGCCTGCGCATCCTGCCAGGAAAGGTCACCGCGCTCGTCGGCGAATCCGGCTCCGGTAAATCAGTCATCGGCCAGACGATCATGGGAATCCAGCCGCGCACGGCCCACGTCAGAGGTCGCGTTCTTTTTTCCGACCCTTCGAGACCAGACGATCGTCCCATCGACCTCCTCCAACTGGAGCAGGACGGCAAGCCGATGCGCGCCATTCGCGGCAACCGCATCGGCCTGATCTTCCAGGAGCCGATGACCTCTTTTTCGCCTCTCCACACCGTCGGCAACCAGATCGACGAGGCGCTGCGCATCCATTCGGTTCTGACACCGAAGGAGCGGCAGGAAAAGATGGAAGAAACGCTCGATCTCGTCGGCTTCTCCAACCCCGCCAGGATCTGCCAGATGTATCCTTTCGAGCTCTCCGGCGGCATGCGCCAGCGCGCCATGATCGCCATGGCGCTGATCTGCCGCCCGGCGTTGTTGATCGCCGACGAGCCGACCACGGCACTCGACGTGACGATCCAGGCGCAGATTCTCAAGCTTCTGCGTGACCTTCAAAGCCGGCTCAATATGAGCATGCTGCTCATCACCCACGATCTTGGCGTCGTCGCCAATATCGCCGATGAGGTCGCCGTCATCTATCAAGGCGAAATCATGGAAGCGGGCACGGTAGACGATATCTTCCGCGCACCCTCGCATCCCTATCTGAAAGGCCTGATGGCGGCTGTCCCGCATTTCGATATGAAGCCCGGTGAAAGGCTTAAAGCGCTGCGCGATGTCACCCTCGACAAGGAAAGCCTGATCGGCAAGAAAACCGACAGCGTCGACAAGGCGCCGGGCGTCATTCTCAGCGTCAGGAATATCTCCAAAACCTACACCACCCGCAAGTCCACATGGTTTACCGCCGGCAATGCGAATAGCACCAAGGCGGTGGATGGCGTCAGCTTCGATATCATGCGCGGCGAATGTCTTGGCCTTGTCGGCGAAAGCGGCAGCGGCAAGACCACCGTCAGCAAAATCCTGATGCGCGCGGTAAAGCCTGAAGAAGGCTCGATCACCTTCCATAGCAAGAACGGCGACATCGACGTGCTGAATGCCGTGGATGGCGATCTGCGTGAGCTGCGCACCCGCATCCAGATGGTGTTTCAGGACCCGGTCTCCTCGCTGTCGCCACGCATGACGGTCGGCAATATCCTCAGCGAACCCTTGGAAATCCACGGGCGTGGCGACTCGAAATACCGGCAGGAGCGCGTCAAGAATTTGCTGCGCGCCATTGGCCTTGGCGATAACGCGCTGAACCGATATCCGCACAGCTTCTCAGGCGGTCAGCGCCAGCGCATCGGAATTGCGCGCGCGCTGATGCTGGGGCCGGAACTCTTGATCTGCGACGAGCCCGTCTCCGCGCTGGACGTTTCGGTACAGGCGCAGATCCTCAATCTGCTCAAGGATTTGCAGAAGGATCTCGGGCTCACCTATCTCTTCATCTCGCACAATCTGGCGGTGGTCGATTATATGGCAGACCGCGTCGCGGTGATGTGCGAGGGCAAGATCGTCGAGCTTGCGCCACGCGAGACGCTGATGCGCAATCCGGTTCATCCCTACACGAAGTCGCTTCTCGCCGCCGTTCCCTTCCCCGATCTCGACCGGCCACTGGACTTCAAGACCATCGGCAAGATCAGCGCCACCGGCAAGTTCGACTGGGGCAAGCAGTTTCGAGACGAAGACAACGGACAGATGATAACGGCCGATCTTGGCGGGGGGCATCTCGTGCTTGCCAATGCCAATGCGGATGTTCGGGAGCTACGGTCTTGATTACGCGCCGCACCACTCTTGCCCTGCTCGCCTCCGTTTTCGTTCCATGGAAAGCCTCCGCCGCCACCTATATCGACGCTGATTTCTTCAAGGAGAAGCTCGACAAGGGCGAGTTGCCGCCTCTCGATCAGCGCCTGCCGAAAAACCCCCGCGTCATCGATCTGAAAGCCATGGGCCGCGAGACAGGTCAGCATGGCGGCAATATCCGCATGCTGATTGGCGGCCAGCGCGACATTCGCCTGATGCCGATCGACAGTTACGCCCGCCTTGTAGGCTATGACGAAAAGCTGAACTTCGTTCCCGACATCCTCGAATCCTACACGGTGGATGAGGAGCGCGTCTTCACACTGAAACTGCGCGAGGGCCACAAGTGGTCGGATGGCAGCGATTTTACCGCCGAAGATTTCCGCTACTTCTGGGAAGACGTGGCGCTCAATCTGGAAATCCACAAGGGCGGCCCACCCATCGAGCTTCTGGTCAACAAGAAGCCACCTTCGATCGAGGTTCTCGATCCGTTGACGGTGCGCTACACCTGGGACGGGCCGAATCCAGATTTTCTGGCCAAACTTGCCGGTGCGTCGCCCGCACGTCTGTTCCTTCCCGCCGCCTATATGAAGCAGTTCCACGTCAAATATCAGACGCCGGAAAAACTCGCCAAGCTGATGAAGAAGAACAAGGTGGACGACTGGAGCAGCCTGCACGTCAAGATGTCGCGACAGCTCCGTCCGGAAAATCCCGATCTTCCTACGCTCGACGCCTGGCGCGTTATCACCGCACCGCCTGCCGAACAGTTCATCTTCGAGCGCAATCCCTACTATCACCGCGTCGATGAGAATGGTCGCCAGCTTCCTTACATCGACCGCTATCTGCTGAACGTCACATCGTCGGAAATCATCGCGGCAAAGACCGCGTCTGGTGACAGCGACCTGCAGTTCATGAACCTCGATTTCAACGACTACACCTTCTTGAAAGACGCCGAAGCGCGTTATCCGTTGAAGGTCAATTTGTGGAAGCGAAGCCAGGGTTCGCGCGTCTGTCTGCTGCCAAACCTCAACTGTGCAGACGACACCTGGCGCACACTGTTTCGCGATGTGCGCATGCGCCGTGCGCTCTCGGTGGCGATCAACCGGCACGAGATCAACATGGTCTGCTTCTACGGCCTGGCCAAGGAAAGCGCCGATACCGTGCTGCCGGAAAGTCCGCTCTTCCGGCCGGAATTTGCCACCGCCTGGGCGCAATTCGATCCCGAACTTGCCAATCGGCTTCTGGACGAGGTTGGCCTGACGGAGCGCAACGATCGCGGCATTCGCCTTCTGCCAGATGGCAGGCCCGCGCATGTGATCGTCGAGACCGCTGGCGAAAGCACGCTCGAAACCGACGTGCTGGAACTGATCACCGATCACTGGCGCAAGATCGGTATCTCCCTCTCCAGCCGCCCGACACAGCGCGACGTGTTCCGCAAGCGTGCCATGGGCGGCGAGGTGATGATGTCGGTCTGGTTCGGCATGGATAACGCCATTCCCAACGCCGACATGCTGCCATCGGGTCTCGCACCCACCGGCGACGATCAGCTGCAATGGCCGGTCTGGGGTATCCATTATCTCTCCGGCGGGCGTGAAGGCAAACCGCCGGATCTGCCGGAAGCCGTGCAACTGCTCGATCTCTTCAAGAAATGGCGACGCAGCGTCACCGCGCAGGAGCGCAAGGAGATCTGGCTGGAAATGCTGTCGATATACACTCAGCAAGTCTTCTCCATCGGCACGGTGAACGGCGCGCTGCAGCCGATCGTTCATAGAGCCCGGCTGAAGAACGTGCCGGAGAAAGCGCTATTCGGCTTCGAGCCGACCGCTTATCTCGGCATCTACATGCCAGATACGTTCTGGTACGACGGGAGCGCCTGACATGCTCAGATATATTATCGGGCGCATTCTCGTCATGATCCCGACATTGATCCTGATCTCGATGCTGGTCTTCACCATCATCGAACTGCCGCCAGGCGACTATTTCGAAAGCTACGTGGCCGAAATGCGCGCCATGGGCGAGACTGCCAATATGGCGGAAATCGAGGAGCTTCGCACGCGCTACGGTTTCGACCAGCCTGCCCCCGTGCGCTACTTCAAGTGGGCGACCGGCATGCTGGTCGGCGATTTCGGCTATTCCTTCGAGTACCAGCTTCCCGTCAGCGAAGTGGTGGGCGAACGTCTGTGGCTGACGGTTCTGGTCTCCTTCGTCACCATCATCGTGACCTGGCTCGTCGCCTTCCCGATCGGCATCTACTCTGCCACTCACAAATACAGCTGGGGCGATTACGGCCTGACCTTCTTCGGCCTGCTTGGCATTGCCATTCCCAACTTCATGCTGGCGCTAATCCTGATGTATTTCGCCAATATCTGGTTTGGCACGTCCATCGGCCACCTGATGGACCGCGAGTATCTGAACCAGCCGATGAGCTGGGACAAGTTCAAGTCGATCCTCGAGCATCTGTGGATCCCGGTCCTGATCATCAGCACCGCCGGGACGGCAGGCATGATCCGGCGCCTTCGCGCCAACCTATTGGATGAATTGCAGAAGCAGTATGTGGTGACGGCGCGCGCCAAGGGGCTTCACCCCTTCAAGGTACTGACCAAGTACCCGTTGCGCATGGCGTTGAACTTCTTCATTTCCGATATCGGCTCCATTCTGCCAGCCATTATTTCGGGTGCTGAAATCACTGCCGTCGTCCTGTCGCTGGAAACCACTGGCCCGATGCTGATCCGCGCGCTGCAAAGCCAAGACATGTATCTGGCCGGCTCCTTCCTGATGTTCCTCGCCTTCCTGACCGTCATTGGCGTGCTCGTTTCCGATATTGCGCTCGCCATTCTCGATCCTCGCATTCGATTGGGAGGTGGGAGCGTCAAATGACTTCATCGATTCCGAAGCCCGGCGAGCCCTTGCCGCACTACGTCTCTACAGCGCCCTTCGATCCCTATCTGGTCGAGCCCGCTACCAGCGCGCTTGCCATGGTGGGTCGCGCATCGCAATGGAAGCTGATGTGGTGGCAGTTCCGGCAGCACAAGCTTGCGCTCTACTCCGGCATCTTCCTGCTGTTTCTCTATCTCTCGATCTTCATATGCGAGTTTCTAGCACCCTATAATCTCCACACCCGCGACGTGGAAAACATCTACGCCCCGCCGCAAAGCATTCATCTCTTCCATGACGGCAAATTCGTCGGCCCCTTCGTCTATGGCCGTACCATGAGCCTCGACATGGACAATCTGCGCCGCGTCTACACCGACGTACCGACGGAAGTGCAGAAGATTCGCTTCTTCTGCCGTGGCGACAGCTACCGCTTCTGGGGACTGTTCGATTCCAACGTCCACCTCGTCTGCCCGGCGAAAGACGGCCAGATGTTCCTGCTCGGCACCGACCGTCTTGGCCGCGACGTGCTTTCGCGCATCATCTATGGCGCACGCATTTCGCTCACCATCGGCCTCTTCGGTGTGGCCATGAGCTTCGTTCTCGGCATCGTGATCGGCGGTCTTGCAGGCTATCGCGGCGGCGTCTTCGATCTGATCGTCCAGCGCATCATCGAGGTATTGCAATCGATCCCCAGCATTCCGCTGTGGCTGGCGCTTGCCGCGATCATGCCGGTGACCTGGAGCCCGATCCTCGTCTATCTGGGCATTACCGTCATCCTTGGTCTATTGGACTGGACGGGGCTCGCGCGCGCCGTGCGCTCCAAGCTTTTGGCGCTACGCGAAGAGGATTACGTGCTGTCTGCCCAGCTGATGGGAGCCAGCACCAGCCGCATCATCGGCCGGCATCTGATCCCCGGCTTCATGTCACACCTGATCGCGTCGGCGACACTCACCATTCCAGGCATGATTCTGGGCGAAACGGCGCTCAGCTTCTTGGGGCTCGGCCTGCGTCCGCCGATCACAAGTTGGGGCATTCTGCTCACGGAAGCGCGAAGCGTCAGCGTGATTGCCTTGTATCCCTGGCTTTTGATCCCGATCCTTCCGGTCGTTCTGGTCGTGCTCGCCTTTAATTTCCTTGGCGATGGACTACGTGATGCAGCAGATCCGTTTAAATGACCGGATTTTCTGCCAGCATGTTTTGCGGTTTTCCGATCAGGGCATGTGACAAGACGAGGCGCTTCGGCGCCTTCCGCATAAAGACACGCGCCGCACGCTTTAGCGGTAAGAAGAGGTTCTGCTCGTGACAGTTCGTTTAAACGATGCACGCATTCTGATGTACAGCCACGATTCTTTCGGGCTTGGACATTTGCGTCGATGCCGCACCATTGCCCATGCGCTGGTGGAGGATTATCGCGGCCTGAATGTCCTGATCATCTCAGGAGCAACCATCGCAGGCGCCTTCGATTATCGCGCCCGCGTCGACTTTGTAAAAATCCCGAGTGTGATCAAGCTCAGAAACGGCGAATACACCTCGCTCGACCAGCATATCGATCTTCAGGAAACGCTGAAGATGCGCCGCTCGATCATCTACCACACCGCCGAAAGCTTCCAGCCGGATATCTTCATCGTCGACAAGGAGCCGATGGGTCTGCGGGGCGAAGTGGAGGAAACCCTCACCTATCTGAAATCGCGCGGCACGAAGCTGGTCATCGGCTTGCGCGACGTGATGGATGCGCCGCAACTGCTTGAAGCCGAGTGGAAGCGCAACGACGTGCTGAACAAGATCGAACGCTTCTACGACCATGTCTGGGTCTACGGCCCGCCGGACTTCCACGACCCTCTCGCAGGTCTCGCTGTCCCACCCGGCGTCCATGAGAAGACCGAATTTGTCGGCTTTCTGCAGCGCTCCAAGACCCGCGGCGACAACCCGAGCCGGCATGAGGGCGACTATATCCTGGTGACCACGGGCGGCGGCGGCGATGGCAGCGAACTGATCGACGACGTAATCCGCGCCTACAAGTTCGATCGTAGCCTGACCCAGAAAGCATTGGTGGTGCTTGGGCCCTACATGCCGACCGAGCAGCGGCAGAAGTTTGCGGCCAATGTCGCCGATATTCCCCAGATGGAAATAATCGACTTCGACAACCGCATGGAAGATCTGGTTGCTGGTGCTCAGGCTGTCGTGTCGATGGGCGGCTATAACACCGTCTGCGAAATCCTCTCCTTCGACAAGCCAGCCCTTGTCGTGCCGCGCATCGTGCCGCGTGAGGAGCAGTTGATTCGCGCCAGCCGCGCGTCCGAGCTTGGCCTGTTCGACATGCTGTCGCCGGAAGATGCGGAGAACCCCGAACTGATGGCGAAAGCGCTGAAGGCGCTGATGCAGCGCCCGCCACCGTCTGCCAACGGCCGCAACCTGAAGCTCGACGGGCTTGAGAACATTTCCCGCCGCGTCGCCGAATGGCTGCAACCGGATGATACGCAGAGCGCAATCTCCGCGACTGCCTGACAGTAGGGGATGCGTAAACCGGTGGAGCGGAACATCCCGGTTTGCCGTGAGCTGCCGCAAATGAAAGAAGGCACGAAGACGTGACCGCAGACAAGAAAATCGTGGTGCTGCTGAAAGGCTATCCGCGCCTCTCCGAAACATTCATAGCGCAGGAATTGCTCGGCCTCGAAAAAGCTGGCTTGACACTCGAACTCATGTCGATGCGCCGCCCGACCGACAAGAAGCGCCATCCGGTGCATGACGAAATCCGCGCACCCGTCAGCTATCTGCCGGAATATCTTCATGAGGAGCCACTGCGTGTGCTGAAAGCGCTGTGGGCCTGCCGGACTAAGCCCGGCTTCGGAAGTGCGTTGCGCCGGTTCTTCCACGATCTCGGCCAAGACTTTTCTCGCAACCGCTTCCGTCGTTTCGGTCAAGCCGCAGTGCTGTCCCATGAATGGCCACAGGACGCCGGCTGGCTGCATGTTCACTTCATCCACACGCCAGCGTCGGTTGCCGCCTACACCCATCTGATCACCGGCATTCCCTGGACGATCTCGGCGCATGCCAAGGACATCTGGACCTCCACGGACGCCGATCTCTCCTACAAGCTCGGCAGCGCCCGCTGGGCGGTAACCTGCACCGCCAGCGGTTATCGCCATCTGCAAGACCTCTCGCCCAATCCAGCAACGGTCCATTTGAGCTATCACGGCCTCGACCTCACACGCTTCCCCCCGATGGAGGGTATGCGCCCGCCACGCGATGGTTCGGACCCCGCCGATCCGGTGCAGATTCTCAGTGTTGGCCGCGCGGTGAAGAAGAAGGGCATCGACATTCTGCTGAAGGCGCTCGCCACCCTGCCAGCGTCACTGCACTGGCGCTTCACCCATATTGGCGGCGGCGATGAGCTGGCGACGCTGAAAGCGCTTGCCCAGCAGTTGAGCATCGCCGACAAGATCACCTGGACGGGCGCGATGGACCAGAAGCAGGTGCTGGAGCACTATCGCAAGGCCGATCTCTTCGCGCTTGCCTGCCGCATCACCGCCGATGGCGACCGCGATGGCCTGCCCAACGTGCTGGTGGAAGCCTCAAGCCAGGCGCTAACCTGCGTGTCCACCAACATCTCCGGCATTCCCGAATTCTTCGTCGATGGCGAAAACGGCCTGCTGACCGAGCCGGAAAACGAAGCCGCGTTCTCGAAAGCCCTGGAGCGCGCAATCTCCGATCCAGCGCTCAGATCAAGACTGGGCGCTGCCGCTGAGCATCGCGTGCGCACCGCCTTCGATCACCGCACCAGCATCACCGACCTGAAAAATCTCTTCGAACAGGAATGGGAGAAGACCTCGTGACAATCGCCTCCGCCCCTGCCAGCAAGGCTCCCAGCGTTTTCTTCTATGTCCAGCATCTGCTCGGCATCGGACATATTGCCCGCGCCAGCCGCGTCGCCCATGCGCTGGTGGCAGACGGCTTTGACGTGACGATGGTGACGGGCGGAACGCCGGTGCCGGGCTTCCCCGGTGAGGGCATTCGCCATGTCGAACTGCCGCCGGTCGCCGTTGCCGATGGCAATTTCTCCGGCCTTGTCGATGCCAATGGCGCGCCGGTGGACGATGCCTTCAAGGACAACCGCACCAGCATGCTGCTCGGTGCTTATCACGGCGCAAAACCGGATATCGTCATCATCGAGGCCTTCCCCTTTGGCCGTCGACAAGTGCGATTCGAACTCTTGCCGCTGCTGGCGGCGATCGAGAAAAGTCTCAAGCGCCCGCTGGTCATGACCTCGCTGCGCGACATCCTGCAGGAACGCGCCAAGCCCGGTCGTGACGAAGAAACGATCGATCTCGTCAAGAAGCACTTCGATACTGTGCTGGTCCATGGCGATCCGAATTTCGTGCGGCTGGAAGAAACCTTTCCGCTGGCCGAACAAATCCGCCAGCGCATTGTCTATACCGGCCTGGTGGCACCCAGCAAACCGACTCCGCCGCAGGAGCGCTTCGACGTGGTGGTCTCGGCAGGCGGCGGTGCCGTCGGCGGCGCGCTTCTGAAAGCAGCGCTCGCAGCCGCACCACACATTCCGGAACTGAAGACATGGTGCCTGATCACCGGCCCGAACATGCCGCAGGCGGATTTCGATGCGATCTCGGCTGAAGCCGGTGACGCCATCTCCGTCTTCCGCTTCCGCAAGGATTTCGCCAGCCTTCTCTCCGGTGCAAAGCTCTCCATCTCGCAAGCCGGCTACAACACCGTCTGCGACATTCTGCAAGCCAAATGCCGCTCGCTGCTCATCCCCTTTGCCGCAGGCGGCGAAACCGAACAAGGCGCCCGCGCCTCACGGCTGGCAAAGCTCGGCCTTGCTCAGGTGCTGGAAGAACATGCCATCGCGCCGCAGTCCATGGCCGAGGCGATTCGTGCAGCATTGGCGCTACCGGAGCCTGGTGAGATCACCCTCAATCTGGATGGCGCAAACGGCACGGCGCAGATACTGCGCAGGCTCTATGCCGAACATCAGATGGATGACGAGTAGGTCTCAGCCCTTCAATAGGTAATCTTCTCGCGCCTGAAGCCGAGCCCGATCAGACGGCCAGCGAGATGGGCTAGAAGTGGGAAGCGCAGGATAGCGCGAACGAAGGCGGGCGGGCCTTTGGACTTGGGTGCCGCTTCGTGATCCTTACGGTTCTTGCTGCGCATCATCAATTGCAGCTTCTGCGTGGCTTTGGTCGGAAAGGTGCGGCGCTGTTGGATGGCGGTCAGATCGTCGTCGGAGATGACACCTCTGTCACGCAGGGCGGGCACCAGAATATTGGCGGCCGCCACCGCATCCTGAATGGCGAGATTGACGCCGACGCCGCTGATCGGCGACATGGCGTGGGCGGCATCACCGATGCAGATGAGGCCCGGCTTCCACCATTGCGTCAGCCGGTCGATACGCACGGTGAGAAGATAGACATCATCGAAGCTCTTGATTTCCTGCAGTCGATCAGCCGGCAACGGGCAGACCTCGGCAACCCTATTGCGAAAAGCCTCAATGCCTTTCTCGCTGATCTCCGCATAGACGCCCCGGCGCACCACATAACCGCACTGCCAGTAATCGCCGCGATCGATCAGCACGAACCCCTGCTGCGGACCGGCATGACCCATGGTTTCGTGAGGATCGCCTGGCTGTTTCGACAGCCGCATCCACAAAACCTCGGTCGGTACGCCGAAGCGTTCGATATGGAGACCGGCCTTTTCGCGCACCGTGGAATTGCGGCCATCGGCACCGACCACCAGATCGGCCTTCACGGTGAGTGTACCGGATGGGGTGGAGAGGACCACGCCGCTGACGCGCCCCTTCGTCTCGATGAGATCGCTGACAGCGGCGTTGTGCAGCAAACGGAAACTGTCGAACTGCCCAGCCTTGCCTGCCAGGAAACTGAGGAAGTCCCATTGCGGCATGAAGGCGATGAACTTGTTTTTGACCGGCAGCCAGGAAAAATCCGCGATGGTGCGCTTCTCGCCGCCAATCTCCGCATGCAGCTTTTCCGCCTTGGTGTGCGGCAGTGCCAGAAACTCCTCTGCAAAACCGAGTTGTTCGATCAGCGCAATCGTCGAGGGATGAATCGTATCACCGCGAAAATCGCGCAGGAAATCGCCATGCTTCTCGATGACCGTCACGTCGATGCCCGCCCTCGCCAGAAGCAGGCCGAGCATCATGCCAGCGGGCCCGCCGCCGACGATGGCAACCGTGGTCTCTATTGCCTGAACATCGTCGCGGTGGTCGCTTGGCATGGCAATATCCTGTGTCATCATGCCTGATCTGCAGGCGGAAGCGGCTTGTTCTTCGGATAGGGCCAACCCTTGACCAAACGGAACAACCATTCCTTGCGGGCGAAGATAAAGGCGAAGAGCATGGACGTCCAGATGCCGAGCAGAAGGCCAGCGGCCACATCGCTCGGATAATGCGCGCCGACGATCACCCGCGAAATGCCGATGACGAGCGCAAGGGCCATGAAGACGTAACGAAAACGCGGGATCAACATGGCAAAAGCACCGAAAAAGGCACCCGCCGCCGTCGAATGACCGGACGGGAAACTCTCATAGAGATTGTCGCCGGTAAACGGCGTCAGGCTATAGGCGCCAATATCGCCATAAAGCTCGGGCCGTCCGCGACCGATGAGGAATTTCAGGAGATGCACGAAGATGCTGGCGCTGCCGATCGTCAGGAAGAAATAGGCAAAGAGCCGCATCGCCGTCCCGATCCTTGCCGAATAGGGGCTCGCCAGTAGAAAGCGTCCGGAAATATAGGCGAGGATGGAAAAGAGCCCGGTGCTGTAGAGCATCCATCGGAAGGTGCCGAAATCGGTGATCGCCTTGTTGAAGCCGACGACCGCGCCCGGAAGGGCCTGCGCGCGCTGCGAAATGCGCGGATCGAAAGGGATGAAGACGAGCACCAGCAGAAGAGTGATGACAAAAATCCAGCCGCTCGAGATCAAAAATCGCTTCATGAAAATCCTCTATTTATCAATGCCGTATCAGCACTTCAGCACCGCGTCGCATCAGCCACTCAAACTGCATGCTCGCGCTGCCATTAGCAAGCGGCGCACGCAGATGTCATCGATGAGGAGAAGGACGCAGTGTGGCGAAAAATTGCTGGCAGGCTTTGATCTTGTTCTGCCCCTGTTTCGCTTGTAGAGCCTTGAGGGAGAGTTTCCACGAAAGCCGGATTTCATATGACAAGCCAGAAGGGCAGCAACCCGCCTGAAAAACTGACCGTCCTTGGCGCCACCGGCTCGATCGGTACAAACACGCTGGATGTCATTCGCCAGCTCGGTGGGCGGGACCGCTTCGAGGTTCTAGGCCTTACGGGTGCGGGCAATGTGGCGTTGCTGTCTGAACAGGCGCGCGAGTTCGGCGTGACGCTGGCAGTCACCGCCGACGACGAGAAATATGCCGAGTTGAAGGATGCGCTTTCCGGAAGCGGCATTACCGTCGCCTCTGGCAAAAGCGGCTTGCAGGAAGCCGCAAGTCTGGAGGCTGATTGGGTGATGGCGGCGATTGCCGGCACGCCTGGGCTCGAGCCGACGCTGACGGCGGCGCGGCGCGGTGCCAACATCGCGCTCGCCAACAAGGAGTGCCTGGTCACCGGCGGCGATGTCTTCATCTCCACCATGCGCGAGGGCGGCGGCACGCTCATTCCGGTCGATAGCGAACACAGCGCCATCTTCCAGTGCCTGGAACCCCAAAACCGCGACAAGGTGGAGCGCATCGTTCTCACTGCATCCGGCGGCCCCTTTCGCACCTGGAGCCGCGAACAGATGGACGGCGTCACCGCCGAGATCGCCCGTGCCCACCCCAACTGGTCCATGGGCTTGAAAGTCTCGATTGGCAGTGCCTCCATGTTCAACAAGGCGCTGGAAATGATCGAGGCGAAATATCTTTTCGACCTTGATCCCTCGCAGATCGAGGTGATCGTCCACCCGCAATCCATCATCCACTCCATGGTGGCCTATACCGACGGATCGGTGATCGCCCAGCTCGGCTGCCCGGATATGCGCACGGCGATTGCCTATGCGTTGACCTATCCCGGACGCGGCGCGCTCGATGTCGAGCGGCTCGATTTTGCCAAGCTGGCACGGCTTGATTTCGAAGCGCCTGACGAGGAACGCTTTCCCTCGATCAGGCTCGCACGTCTGGCGCTGGAGCGCGGCGGTGTGCAAGGTGCGGTGCTGAACGCGGCGGAAGAAACAGCCTTCCACGCCTTCGTCGACGGAAAGATCGGCTTTCTGCATATGGCCGATACCGTCGAGACGGTGATGGAGAAAATGAATGACGGCAGGTCAGCTGACACGATCGATGCCATCTTGGCCGCCGATGCCGAGGCGCGCGCCTACGCCGAGGATGTCATTTCGCAAAAGCAGAAGGCCGCTTAGGCACAATAGCCGAAGATGACGCTTACAAGAGAAGACCTCCGAGACCCGCAGGCTGCAGCTGGAAAACCTGTTTTATAGTGGAAATAGTATAGAGCTGAATTAATATGAGATTAAATTATTAATGATAATTCCGACGACATAGTCGTTGGAGATATTGCAATGTTCGGTTTTGCCCGCCCGAAAGAAGATTTTCGCCGTGAGCTTGCATCGTTTCTTTTCGAGAGCTCGCCGGATGCTTACTGCGTTCTGCGCGAAGGCAGGGTCGTCGCCTTCAACGACGCGTTCCAGAAAGCCCTTCGTCAGCCGGCCGACACGATCAATGGCCTGACACCTCCGGATTTTTCGCCGGAACGTCAGCCGGACGGAGAACGCTCCGACCAGAAGGCAAGCGTGCATATCGGTCAGGCCATGAAGGAAGGATTTTCCCGCTTCGAATGGGAAGGACAGCGCCGCGACGGCAGCCTTTTCCAGGTTCAGGTCACGCTCATTTCCTGGAAGCGAAACGATGAAACACTGCTGATCGTCGTCTGGCAGGACATTGAAGAAATGATCCGGCTGCGCACTGCCGAACGCCAGCGCCAGGAACAGGCCGCACGTGAGGCAGAGGAAGACCGCGCGGCAATCGAGCAGCTGGCAGCAGCTCTTCGTCAGTTGGCCGATGGAAATCTGACACAACAGATCGACCGCGCCTTCTCCCCAAAGACTGATAGCCTCCGACAGAATTTCAACGTTGCCACAGAGCAATTGCGCGCGCTCGTCAGTGAGGTGTCGAACGCCGTGACCTCGGTGCTGCATCGCTGTCGGGAGATTGGCTCCGCTTCCTCGGAACTGGCAGGTCGCACCGAGCGCCAGGCTGCAAGCATCGAAGAAGCGTCCGGAGCACTTTCACAGATCGTCAATACCGTGAGCGATGCGGCGAGCGCCTCTCGGTCCGCCAAAAAGACGATCGCACTCGCCAGCAATGACAGCGGCGAAGGCCATGTGATTGTCGAGAAGGCAATCGCTGCCATGGAAGCCATCGACCGATCCTCCGGCGAAATCGCCAAGATCATCGGCGTCATCGATGAGATCGCCTTCCAGACCAATTTGCTGGCCCTGAACGCCGGCGTGGAAGCCGCCCGTGCGGGTGAAGCGGGTAAGGGGTTTGCCGTGGTGGCGCAGGAAGTGCGCGAGCTTGCCCAACGCTCTGCGACAGCGGCCCGGGAAATCCGCGCGCTGATCACCACGTCGAACCAATTGGTGGAAAATGGCGTCGGCCTCGTCAACGAAACAGGCTCGGCCCTTGGTCGCATCTCTGCCCACATTGCGCAGGTCGGCGGCTCCGTCGAAACCATCGAACGCTCCGCCAGTGACCAGGAAGCCGCCATTCGCGAAATCGATAGCGTTATTGGACAGGTTGATCAGGTCACGCAGAAGAATGCGGCGATGGTGGAAGAAACGGCTGCGGCATCCAATGCGATGATCGACGAAATGGTGGAGATCGCGCGCAAGCTGCAAAGTTTCCGCACCGCCGGTGCCGAGCAAAGCTCTCGCCGCTGGGCGGCCTGACGGTTGAACGGCAACATGCTCGGCCACGTCGCGCAGACTGTTTAAAACATGCACTGGTTTAAGGGTGGAGTGACCGATTTTGGCATCTCCGCCCTTCTTATTATGACTGACAGTCAGCGCGAAATGAGAAAGACGCCTGAAGGCTTCAGAAGCGAGGGCCATTGCTGATGGCTTGATGGCAAAAATCTAGATCTGCGGGACGCCGTGCTGTCATCCCTTTTTCAACACCCTTCCTATTATTTAAAGTTCCGGAAACGGACTTGCCACCTCCATGCTTTCCCGTTATGTCGCCTTTTGTTACGTTATTACATCACAATGAGGAAACACGATGAAACTCACGCAAGCCCTCGCCCTTTCCGTTAGCTCGCTGCTGCTTCTGTCCGCCGCTGCGGTGGCGCAGGAGAAATCGGCACCATCGAAGTCCGAAACCCACAATCACGCCCATAACCATTCCCATGGGCATTCACATGGTTCCAGCGACGTCTATAAGGGCTACTTTGAAGACAGCGCCGTTAAGGAACGCCCGCTCTCTGATTGGGAAGGCGATTGGCAGTCGGTTTATCCTTATCTCAAGGATGGCACGCTCGATCCGGTGATGCAGCACAAGGCCGAGCACGGCAAGAAGAGCGCCAAGGAGTTTCGTGAGGAATATGATGTCGGCTACAAGACCGACGTCAACCGCATCACCATCAAGGGTGAAGACGTGACCTTCTACCGTGACGGAAAGGCCACCGAAGGCAAATATGCGAGCGACGGCTACGAGATCCTGACCTACAAGAAGGGCAATCGCGGCGTTCGCTACATCTTCAAGAAGACCGGTGGCGATGCAGCCGCACCGCAATATATCCAGTTCAGCGACCACACCATCGCACCGCAAAAGGCTGGCCACTACCACCTCTACTGGGGTGATGACCGCGCCACGGTGTTGAAGGAACTCACCAATTGGCCGACCTACTACCCATCGTCGCTTTCCGGCAAGGAAATCGTCCAGGAGATGCTTGAGCATTAAATGCAAAAGGGGCGCAGCCGAATAAGCTGCGCCCCTTTTTTCATTCCGCGTCTTGCTGATCAGGCGACGGCGCGTGCAAGCGCGCAACGCGACCAGAGCTGATGAAGCGCTCCGACGAGCCGTTCCATATCCGCATCGGTATGAAGCGGCGTCGGCGTGATGCGCAGACGCTCGGTCTTGCGCGGCACCGTCGGATAATTGATCGGCTGCACATAGACACCGTGGTCGTCGAGCAGGATATCGGAAATCCATTTGCACTTGGCGGCGTCGCCCACCATCACCGGAACGATATGGCTGGGATTGGTCATGTGGGGAATACCGGCAGCGTCCAGCATGGAGCGTAGCGTGCGCACGCGCTCCTGGTGACGGGCGCGCTCGAAGGGGCTCGCCTTCAAATGCTGAATCGACGCGACCGCTCCAGCTGCCAGAGACGGCGGAAGTGCGGTGGTGAAGATGAAGCCGGACGCAAACGAACGGATGAAATCGCAGAGCGCTTCCGAAGCCGCGATGTAGCCGCCCATCACGCCGAAAGCCTTACCAAGCGTTCCTTCGATGATCGTCAGGCGATCCATCAGTCCTTCACGCTCGGCAATGCCGCCGCCACGAGGACCATACATGCCGACCGCATGCACTTCGTCGAGATAGGTCATGGCGCCGTATTTATCGGCGAGATCACAGATTTCCTTGATCGGCGAAATATCGCCATCCATCGAATAGACAGATTCGAAAGCGATCATCTTCGGCGCTGCGGGATCGGCGGCCTTCAACTTGGCTTCCAGATCGTCCAGATCGTTATGCTTCCAGATGACCTTCTCGCAGCGACCATAGCGAATGCCTTCGATCATCGAGGCATGGTTCAGCGCATCCGAGAAGATGATGAGGCCGGGGATCTTCTGACCGAGCGTACCGAGGGTCGCCCAGTTGGAAATATAGCCGGAGGTGAAGATCAGCGCCGATTCCTTGCCGTGCAGGTCGGCCAGTTCGCGCTCGAGCTTGACGTGGTGGTGGTTGGTGCCAGAAATATTCCGGGTGCCTCCCGCACCCGCGCCACAGTGATCGATGGCGGCCTTCATTGCCTCGATGACCTTGGGGTTCTGACCCATACCGAGATAGTCGTTGGAGCACCAAACCGTGACATCGCGCTGTTCACCGTCGGCGGTGTAACGGGTTGCTTTCGGAAAGTGTCCCTGTTGTCGCTCGAGATCGGCAAAAACGCGGTAGCGACCTTCCGAATGCAAGCCATCCAGCTCGGTCTTGAAAAATGCCTCGAAGTCCATTCCATGCTCCAGAATACGTGCAAGCGTTTTCGGCCCACCTCCTTGAACCGTCAACCCCCTCGACGCCGATATCGAACCGATGCGTCAATTCGCCTCCACTTTTGAACCGTTCCAATATACTTATAAGAGTCTTGAGGAATGACAAACTTGATTCATGTCAAACCGCTAAAAAATTTGGAACCTTTTAATTCAGCCGCCGTTGAGTAGGGCACAATCGATTGGCCCGGGGAGCGCAGCCTTACAAGGGGGCTTCCAAAGAAACATTCGACTTGTTAGATATCTGCGGCGGTCGGAGGTAGCAGTCGCCGCAGACTTATTGGGACGCCTACCGAGAGCCATCGAGCTCAAATGTAACGTGGAGAGAGTTCATGAAAAAGGCTGTTATTTTTGCTGTTATGGGTCTGGCGCTGGCAAGCTGCACGCAGACTGAAAAGACCACCGGCGGCGGCGCGGTGATCGGCGCACTGGCTGGCGGCGCAATTACCGGTAACGTCCGTGGCGCAGCGGTTGGCGGCCTCATCGGCGGCGCAACCGGTTACCTGATCGGCCGCGCTTCCGAGCCTGGCTACTGCTACTACCGTGACCAGTACGGCCAGCGCTACACGGCACGTTGCCGCTAACAGCGTGACAGAATTGCATCAGAAGCCCCGGCAATCGTCGGGGCTTTTTTTGTTTCCCCGCATTGGCCCTTTTTTGGGGTGCCCCTCCTTGTCTAATTATGATTAAATTTGCGCATTAACGAAGGATAAACGGGCAGGAGCAATAATAAATGCTCAACCATAAAGCACCGCATGCCGAAAAAACGGACTGACCAACGGAAGAGTATAGCGTACTGGAGGGCAGGCACTGCATTGGCGGTGGCGGCAGCCATGAGCGTTTATCCCGTATTCGTTCGCGAAGCCTTCGCTTTGAAGATCTTCGGCATCCAGCTATGGGGCTCGGACAAGGACGAGGCAAACGAAGTTCTCGATCCCGTCCGCTTTACCGTGACGCTCAATACGCCGGGAGCAGACAGCAAACTCAGAGACAGTCTGGAAAACAGCTCCCTGATGGTGACCGAGCCGGAAAAGCCGGCATCGGGCGATCTCGGCCTGCTCATTCGCGCCAAGGACGACCGCGACCGGTTGATTGCCGCACTTTACGAGAATGCCCGCTATGGCGGTATCGTTACGGTCAAGATCGCCGGGCGGGATATTGATTCCATTCCGCCCAATCCGACATTCAACAGAGCAGGCCCCGTGCCGGTCGTAATCGATGTGACGCCGGGCCCGGTCTTCAAGCTCGGAACGGTCAGACTGCAAGGCGATATCACGGGGCACGACCCCGCAGATTACGGTCTGGTAACCGGCGGCGACGCGGGCTCGCTTGCCATCATCCGCGCAGGCAACAAACTGATAGACGACCTGAAGGCGGAAGGTCGCCCGCTGGCAAAGCTCACAAAGCGCGAGGCGGTGGCAAACCACGCGAACAACACGGTGGATCTGACCATGGTGGCCGAAGGTGGCCCGGTGGCGCCGCTGGGAGACGTGGCGGTCAAGGGTGACAAGGCCGTCGATCCGGACTTCATCCGTCGCTACTCACGCCTCAACAGCGGAGAGCCCTATTCGCCGGACAAGCTGCGCAAGGCCTCCGACAGGCTTCGCAAACTCGGCGTGTTTTCCAGCGTCGCAATCAAGGAAGCCAATACGCTTGCCCCCAATGGCAGCCTTCCTTTGACCATCGAGGTTTCCGAAGGCAAATTTCGCTATTTTGGCGTGGGCGCGCAATATTCGACGACGGAAGGAGCAGGCTTGCAGGGCTATTGGGGCCACCGCAACCTGTTCGGCAAAGCCGAATCGCTTCGCATCGAGGGCGCTGTGACGCGCCTTGGCGAGGCATCGACCGTTCAGGACATAGACTATTCCGCCGGCATCATCTTTACCAAGCCCGGAATCTTCAATCCGCAGACGACCTTTACCGCAAGCCTCAAGGCCAAGACCGAGCACCCCGACAGCTATGATGCGCAGACGGTGACCGGATATGGCGGATTCGCGTATGATTTCAACGATTACGATACAGCAGCAGCCGGTCTCGAAGTCGAATGGGCGAGCACCGAAGACGCTTTCGGCACCAATGACTATCTGACGACCTCTGTGCCGTTGGAGTTCGTGCGAGACAGGCGCAATGACAAGCTGAACCCGACCGATGGTTTCCGCGCATCGATTTCCGCCAAACCGAGCTATGAAGCGCTAAACGGCACCATCTTCTCGTCGTTCGAGGCATCGACCACCGGCTACAAGGGCCTGGGCTCGGACGATCAGGTGGTGCTGGCCGGCAAGATCGCAGGCGGCGTTCTCTTCGGCGGCGGTTCGCTTGAGGACATTCCCACGACACGCCGCTTCTTCGCTGGCGGCGGCGGCTCTGTGCGCGGTTACAGCTATCAGGAGATCTCGCCCTATGACGTCAATGGCAAGGCCACCGGCGGCCGGTCCTATGTCGTCACCTCGCTTGAAGCGCGTGTGAAGGTGACGGAAACCATTGGCATTGTTCCCTTCATCGATGCGGGCGTGGTTTCATCCGAAGTCACACCGGATTTTTCTGATATTCGCGCAGGTGCCGGCATCGGTCTTCGCTATGCGACACCGTTCGGGCCTCTGCGTCTTGATGTCGCCATGCCGCTGGAAAAATATCCGAGCGGCAGCAATTTCGGCATTTACGCCGGGATCGGACAATCCTTCTGAGGAAGGAGCGTTCAAAAACGCCGGGCTTTGCTCCGCAGTAAACCCAACCCTGTCACGACGACCAAGCGAAGTGTAGATTGTCCTTTATGAACATGCTGATTCGATTGCTGAAGTGGTTCGCCTGCATCGCACTCGGGGCCGTCGCGCTTCTTGTGGTCGTGTTGCTGTTTTTCGGCTTGAGCCCCTTCGGCGCGCGATTCCTTGCAAACGAGGTGTCTCGCATTGCTTCCAGCACGGACCAGACGATCACTATCTCGCCACCGAAGGGTCTGCTGACCGGCAGATTGAGACTGGATAACGTCACCATTGCCGATCGTGAAGGCAGCTATGCGACACTCGACGGTGTGGAGCTCGACTGGTCGCCGCTCGATCTCCTGACAGGAACGTTTCACGCCGAACGGCTGACGGCTGCCAATATCCGTGTCGATCGGGCACCGCTGCCAGCATCGCAACAGGCAGAGCCAAGCTCCGGCAGCTTCTCCCTTCCCCTGAAAGTGACCATCGACGATCTGTCGCTTCCCAACATCGAGCTTGGCGAGAAGCTGGCCGGACGCGCCTTCGCTCTGTCGGCATCGGGCCATGGTTATGCCACCTCCGACACCATCACGGCATCGCTCTCAGCCTCCCGCAAGGATGAGCAGCGCGCGTCGATCGATGCGGATCTGGCGTATATCCCGGCTGAAAACGTGCTGAAACTTCAGGCGCTGCTGAACGAGCCGGAGGGTGGCCTGCTTGCAAACCTTCTGCGTCTACCGGGTGCGCCTGCGGTCTCCATAAAGCTCAGCGGCGAAGGCCCTCTCTCCAACTGGTCGGGGAAACTCGCCGGTTCCGTTTCTGGAAACGAAGTCGTCGCGCTCAATGGCCACCACAGCCTGGCACAGGACGGAACGCGGCGCGTGACGCTGCAAGGCGGCGGTCATCCGGATCGGCTTTTGCCGCCGCTGGTGCGCCAGCTCTTCAGCGGAGAAACGAAGATCGACCTGGCCGCGACCATGTCGCCGGAAGGTCGTATCAGTGTCGAGAACGGCAATCTGGAAACCGGCGCGCTGATACTCACCGCATCCGGCAGCGTCGATCCCCAGGGCCAGAACGACCTTTCCGCCAATCTGATCGGAACCAACGGACCCGTCGATATTCGCCTGCCGCTGGCGGATGGCGAGCTCCAGGCGCTGGTGGATGGCATTGACCTCAGCCTGCGCGGCAACGCCGACGCAGCACGCCTGAACACCGTCGCCTCGCTTCGCTCTCTCAAGGTGCCACAGGGTACGCTTCAGGGCGTGAAGCTTACCGCAGCCAGCGACGATCTCGACGTGGCGAGCATGACCGGCACGATCCGAACCCTGCTGTCGGTCGATCAGTCGGCGCTGACCTCGCCGGACCTGGAGCGCATCGTCAAGGCTCCGTTAAAGCTCAGCGCACCGCTGCGCGTCTCGCCACAGACCATCGCCTTCGAAGGCGCGACGCTCGAAAGCGCCAGCATCGGCGGAACGGCAAGCGGCGCCTATGATCTTTCGGCTGGAAAAGTCTCGTCGAACCTGCGCCTCTTCGTTCTGCCGTCCGTGCTTCCCCCGGCGCTGGCGGAAAAATTCGACGGCACGATCGCGATCAACGGCTATGTCGAGAGCCTGATGGGCGGCGCGACAAGTCTAGAGAACCTCGTCATCAAGTCCACCACGCTCGAAGCCAATGGCGGCGTGTCGCTCGACAATGGCGCGATCGCCGCCAAACTCTCCGGTCGGCTGCCGGCATTGGAGAAGTTGTCGCCGCAGGCCGCCGGTTCGCTCGATTTCTCTCTTCAGGCAAACGGTCCGATCAGCGCTGCCGACTTCACCGCAGATATCTCTGCGGCGCGCGCCACGCTTGCGGGACGTTCGCTGCAATCGCTGAAGGTTTCGGCGAGTGGCAAGGCGGATGTGGCCGCGCCGCAGGCCAAGTTTCAAGCGACCGGCACACTGGACAACCAGCCGATCGACGCCTCTGCCGCGCTGGTGCAGACGGGCGAAGGCACCGCCATTCCGGAGCTGAACGTCAAGGTCGGCCCCAACGTGATGACGGGCAAGCTGCAACTGACGCCGCAATTCCTGCCGTCCGGCGCTCTGTCTTTCGATTTTCCCGATATCTCGCTTCTGGCAGCGCTTGCCGCCCAGCAGGCGCGCGGCGATCTGAAGGGCGATATCGCCATCAGCAACGCCGATGGCAAGATTGCCGCCACCATTCGCGCCAACGGCAAAACGATCCGCAAGGACACGACAGCAATTTCCGGATTGGTTGCCGACCTCAAGGTGGACGATCTCCTGGCTCTGGCCATCAACGGCACGGTGAAGGCGCAGAGCATCAATGCCGGTGCAGCAGCACTCTCAGGTCTCGAACTCGATATCGATCACGCAGCAAATGCCACGACATTCGATCTCAATGGCCGCTATGATAATGCCCCGCTGGTGCTGAAAGGCCGGGCAGACACCGGCGCTTCGCCCATGCGCGTCGCTTTGGAAAGCTTTTCCGCCACGCCGCGCGGAATCCCCGTTCGCCTTGCCGCTCCGAGCGTCATCACGGTGGAGAATGGCAATGCGCGCATATCCGGGTTGACCATCCAGACCGGCAACGGTCGGGTCGAAGTCAACGGTAGCGCCGGATCGACGCTCGACGTCAATGCCGCCATACGCGCTCTTCCGGCCAGTCTCGCCAATGCCTTTTCACCTGGGCTCGATGCGGCAGGCACCATTTCCGGCACGGTTGTCGCCAAGGGTTCGGCCGCAGATCCCGCCATCGATTACGATCTGACCTGGTCCGATGCAGCTATTGCCCAGACGCGCGCCGCAGGGCTCGGCGCGCTGGGGATCAAGGCCAATGGCCGCTTTGCCAACCAGTCGCTCCAACTCGATACCAGCCTGACAGGCGGCGGTGGGCTGACGGTTTCCGGCGGCGGTACGCTTGGCCTTTCCGGCAACCGCCCGCTTGCCATGAGCTTCAAGGGGCAACTGCCCTTTGCCGCGCTTGCGGCCCAAACATCCGAACAGGGCCTGGTCGTCGATGGTTCGGCGGCAGTTGATATCCGCATCGAAGGCAGCGTCGCCGCGCCTTCCGTGACGGGGACGATCAGCACCCAGGGTACGCGCGTTACCGATGTGCGACGCAACCTTACCCTCAACAATCTTGCCGCAACGATTACCTTCAACCGCGATGTCGCGACCATATCGAGGCTGACGGGAAGCCTGTCGGGCGGTGGAACCATTTCCGGGTCCGGCACTGTCGGCATCAACCCCGCATCAGGGTTTCCGGCAGATCTCAGCATCACGCTGAACCGCGCAACCTACGCGGACGGAACACTGTTCACCACGCAGGCAAGCGGCACGCTGACGCTGAAGGGTCCGGTCCTGTCGTCGCCGCTTCTCGCCGGTACGCTGACACTGGATAAAAGCGCGATCACCATTCCGGAACGCCTGCCCGCATCGCTGACGGAAATCGATATCAAGCACAAGAACGCGCCACGGGCGGTGAGACGCCAGGAGGCGGAGATCCGCGCTGACGAAGGTGGCAGCGGTAGTTCATCAACAATTGGTCTTGATCTGCAGATCAACGCACCAAGCGGCATCTTCGTGCGCGGACGCGGCATCGATGCGGAACTGACTGGCAACCTGACGATACGCGGCACGGCTGCCAGTCCGCAGATCTCCGGCGGTTTCACCATGCGTCGTGGCCGTCTCGAAATCCTGACGCGGCGGCTGGATTTCACCAATGGCGAAATCACCTTCGGCGGCGGGCTGATCCCGGTTCTCAACCTCTCTGCCGATTCGAGCGTCGGCTCCAACACCGTGACGGTGACCGTCAGCGGCAACGCCAACGATCCATCTTTCGCCTTCACATCGTCCCCGGCGCTGCCCCAGGATGAGGTGATGGCACAGCTGATCTTCGGCCAGTCCATGTCCAAACTGTCACCTCTGCAGATTGCGAGACTGGCGGAAGCGGCAAGTCAGCTGGCGGGCGGGCGCTCAACCTCCCTGTTCGATAGCCTGCGAAGCAACCTCGGCATCGACGATCTCGATATATCCACCGATTCCGAAGGACGGGCGCGGGTATCGGCAGGCAAATATATCAATGAGCGTACCTATCTCCAGCTCGAGCAGAGCGGCGATTCCGGCGCAAAAGCAGTCATCAATCTCGACGTCGGACGCGGCGTCAAGCTGCGCGGCGAAGCGGGAGCCAGCGGCGAAGGTGCAGCCGGCATCTTCTATGAAAAGGAGTACTGATCAACTTATGCGTGAACCACAAGAATTCAGGTCACGTCGTTAAGGAAATCGTTAAACTTTTTCGAGTTCAGAGATTGTTAAATTTGATGAGCTAAACAATTGTTGTTGCCTTGAACCTTTCGCGGCTGTTGTGCTTTAGGATCTTGTCTTCACGCACCACAATACCGGTCCGACCAAGGGGTTGAGCCGTGACGGAGTTCACTGAATGCTCTCTCTTCCCGGGACCCATGCAAAAGCGGTCCTTGCAGCGTTAGGCCGCTCGCTGGCCGTTATCGAATTCGACACTTCCGGACATATACTCTCAGCCAACGAAAATTTTTGCAAAGCGATGGGCTATACCGCCGATCAGCTGATCGGCAAGCACCACCGCATTTTCTGCGAACCCTCCTATGCCGATAGCGATGCTTACCAGCAGTTCTGGGCGAATCTTAGAGCCGGTCGCTTCGACAAGCAGCAATACAAGCGGATCGCCAAAGGCGGAAATGAGGTCTGGATCGAGGCCTCTTACAACCCCGTCATGGAGGGCAACAGGGTCACGAGCGTCGTCAAGCTTGCCACCGTCATCACCGATGCGAAGCGCAAGGCGGCCGAAGATGCTGGTAAGCTGGACGCTATTTCCCGCGCGCAGGCCATCATCGAATTCACCCCGACCGGTGAGATCGTTACAGCAAACCAGAATTTTCTGAACGCTGTCGGCTATAGCCTTGAGGAGATCCGCGGCAAGCATCACCGCATTTTCTGCGAAGACAGCATTCGCAACGATCCGTCCTATGGCGAATTCTGGAGAAGACTGGGCTCCGGCGAGTATATGTCAGCAGAGTACAAGCGCATTGCCAAGAGCGGCAAACCGATCTGGATCCAGGCGTCCTACAATCCGATTTTCGACGAAAACGGCAAGGTCTTCAAGATTATCAAGTTCGCAACCGACGTGACCGATCGCGTCACCGCCGTGGACGATCTTGCCTCCAGCCTGACGGCTCTTTCGAATGGAGACCTGACCGGTACGATCTCCGTCTCCTTTACCCCCGCCCTCGAAAAGGTACGGCACGATCTCAATGCCTCGCTGCATAAACTCCAGCACGCCATGCGCAACGTAGCGGAAAGCACCAAGAGCATTACCGAGGGTGCGCGCGAAATCAGCGAAGCCACCGACAACCTTGCCCGGCGTACCGAGCAGCAGGCGGCAGCTGTGGAAGAAACCTCCGCCGCCTTACAGGAGATCACCCGAACGGTGGCGCAGAACGCGGAGCGTGCCGAACAATCCAGCCGTCTGGTCACCAATACGAAAAACGATGCGGAACAGTCTGGCCTGATCGTCAGCAAGGCCATCGACGCCATGGGGCGCATCTCGCAATCGTCCAATGAAATCGGCAGCATCATCAGCGTTATCGATGAGATCGCATTCCAGACGAACCTCCTGGCGCTGAACGCCGGCGTGGAAGCCGCCCGCGCGGGTGAAGCTGGAAAAGGCTTTGCCGTTGTGGCGCAAGAGGTGCGCGCACTGGCGCAACGCTCCGCACAGGCCGCAAAGGAGATCAAGACGCTGATCGACACGTCCGCGCGCCAGGTCGACGAAGGCGTCGAGCTCGTGGGTGAAACCGGCAAGGCACTCGGCAAGATCGTCACCCAGGTCGGAGAGATCAATACCAACGTCGCAGCCATTGTCGAAACCGCCCACGATCAGGCCAATGGCATCAAGGAAATCAACCACGCCATCGCAGCCATGGATACCAACACCCAGCAGAACGCCGCAATGGTGGAACAGACGACCGCGTCCAGCCACGGGCTGGCGCATGAGGCTTATCTTCTGCAGGAATTGCTCACGCAATTTAGATTTGGGAAACAATCTTCTGTTACGAATCAATCACTGCAGCCTGAACGGAAGGTGCCGGTCACACGCGCCCCTGAAAGAAAGCCGAAGCCCGCTCTCTATGCGACGTCCGGCTCTCTCGCTTTGGCTCCGACACAAAAGGATTGGGAAGAATTCTGATGGCAACGATCAATTCGACAAATTTTGGCGGTGAGACACTGGAAATCATCGCTTTTCGCCTCCACGATCAGGAATTCTGCGTCAAGACCACGACGATCCGCGAAATTCGCGGCTGGGCGCCATCCACGCCCATCCCGCACGCGCCGCCGGATGTCATCGGCGTCATGAACCTTCGCGGCTCGGTTATTCCGATCATCGACCTGGCTTACAAGCTTGGCATGAAGAGCACCGTGGCCAATGAGCGCAGCGCCATCGTGGTGGCTGAAGTCCACAACATGGTCATCGGCATGCTGGTCGATCGCGTCTCCGATATTCTGACGATCCCGGCAAACCAGGTTCAGCCCGTGCCGGAAGTATCCGCCTCCTTCGACAAGTCCTTCTCCGAAGGCATCATCGCCAACGAACATGGCATGATCTGCTTCCTGAACCTCGCCAAGATGTTCAAGGGAAGCGAGATGGAAGAACTGGCCGCCTGATACGCGCCCGACATACGAAGTCATCGAAAAAGCCGCGCGGACGCCCTCCGCGCGGCTTTTTTATGTCGCATCCATCCACGCGTAAGTGGAAAGCAGGTAGCGATTTCCGAGATTCGCTCTGCACCCTTTGGGCTCTTCTTCTGCGGCATGTCGCTCTGGCAAAACCGCTGTACACTTCTACAAGAGATGCTTTAGTCAGGTATCAAAGAGATCGTATTATTTCGTCAATTCTAAGAAAGAAACTTTTAATATTGATTTGCTCTAATGAAACCTGTGCGAGCGCAGAAATCAATCAGCCAGTGCGCAAGTAGCAGTTTCGGAAACCTTTCGTCTTTCCTCCAAACTGCCACCACGATTTCGGCTGTCCTGGGGGTCAAGATGTTTTTGCTGGGGCAAGGTGCAGATAACAGTAATATCGTGAGGGCGATTGCCGCATCACATGCCGTTATCGAGTTCGATCTAAGCGGTACGGTCCTTCACGCCAACACCAATTTCTGTTCGGAACTCGGTTACGAGCTTGCCGAAATCGTCGGGCAGCATCACCGGATATTCTGTGATGCCGATCATTGTGCCTCTCAAGCCTACCGCGACTTCTGGGAAGACCTCAAGACGGGTAAAGCCCGAACCGGAGAATTCAAGCGGCTACGCAAGGATGGCCGTGAGATCTGGATAGAGGCGTCCTACAATCCGGTCTTTCGCGGCAGCAAGCCTTACAAGGTCGTGAAGATAGCAACCGACATCACCGCAAGGAAGCTCAAGGCAAATGAGGACAACAGCAAGCTGGAGGCAATCTCACGCTCACAGGCGGTCATAGAGTTCACGCCGACCGGCCATATCCTCACTGCAAACCGCAATTTCTGCGACGGGCTGGGCTACGCTCTGGAAGAAATCGAAGGCCGTCATCACCGGATGTTTTGCGATCCAGCCTATGTCGCCTCTGATGCCTATAGCAACTTCTGGCGACGCCTGGCATCCGGAGAGTTCATCTCCGACGAGTTCGTGCGCTACGGCAAACACGGCAAGGAAGTATGGATACAGGCTGCCTATAACCCTATCCTGGATGACACGGGAGCGGTGGTTAAAGTCGTCAAATTCGCCACTGACGTCACCCCGCGCATGAGCGCGATCACGACGCTCGGGCAGGCCCTGCGCGCGCTGGCCGAAGGCAATCTGCGGCAAAGCCTCGATACGCCCTTCGTCCCGAGCATGGAAAAGCTCAGGAGCGACTTCAACGAGGTAATCGAAAAGCTGCGTCTGACGATGCTCACCGTTGCCCAGAATGCCGAGACCATTGCATCCGGCTCATCCGAAATTCGTTCGGCGGCAGATGATCTGGCAAGGCGCACGGAGCAGCAGGCAGCCTCGCTGGAAGAAAGTGCTGCGGCTATCGAGCAGATTACCACCACGGGCGCCGATGCCAGCAGGCGGGCCGATGAGGCAGGACGGCTCGTCAGCGAGACCAAAGCCCAGGCCGAACGCTCCGGTACGATTGTGGACAAGGCGATTGCCGCTATGGATGCCATTTCACAATCTGCCGGCGAAATCACCAACATCATCGGCGTCATCGATACGATCGCCTTTCAGACCAATCTCCTGGCCCTGAATGCAGGGGTCGAGGCGGCGCGGGCGGGTGAATCCGGCAAAGGCTTTGCCGTCGTGGCACAGGAGGTACGCGATCTGGCGCAGCGCTCCGCCAGTGCAGCCAAGGAGATCCGGCAACTGATCAACACCTCGGGCCAGCATGTGGCGCACGGCGTTGACCTCGTTGGCGAGGCAGGGCAAGCCCTCCAACATATTGCCACTCAGGTGGACAGGATTGACACCAATGTTGCGGCCATCGTCGAGGCGGCCCGCGAGCAGGCCAATGGGCTCAGCGAAATCAACCACGCCGTCAACCTCATGGACCAGGCCACGCAAAAAAATGCCGCGATGGTCGAGGAGACGAATGCGGCGAGCCACGGTCTGGCGCGCGAAGCAGACGCTCTGCACCAGCTACTCACCCAGTTCGACGTGGGGCTGGCAGGCGCGCCCTCCCCTGCCTCCGCGCAATCAGCGTCTGCGGCAAGGCACTCTGTGACGCCGCTGGCTGGCCGACGGAATGGCTCTGCAGCGGTAGCACCGAAATGGACTGAGTTCTGAGGGCATAGCATGTTGCCCTCCGTTGGCCTCACACATCAGGCGTCGGTCAGAGACGCCGTGTGATGACGCCATCGCAGATTAGCGTTTATATGGGCGAGAAGCAGACGCACTGCGCCAGCTACTCACCCAGTTCGACGTGGGCCTCGCTGACGCGCCCTTCCCTTCATCGTCGCAATCCGCGCCTGCGGCAACGCACTCTGTGGGGCCCTTGCCTGGCCACGTAAAGTCTCTGCTGCGGTAGCTCCGAAATGGACTGAGTTCCGAGGGCATAGCCTGTTGCCCATCGTTGACTTCACACATCGGACGTCGGCCAGAGACGCCGTGTGATGTTGCCATCGCAGGAGAGTGCCGTTTTTGATGGTGAGCGGCCAGCTATCCTCTGCGCCTCCTGCCGAGGCTAGAAAAACAAAAAGCGGCCATAAAAGCCGCTTTCGTCTGAGCTTATATGTGGACGGTTGCTCAACTTAACCCGCCCGGTCCTTTCAAGCGGCGACGAGAACCTCGTGCAGGTCCGTCAACTCGTAAAGGTACTTTTCAAGCTTCGTCAGATGATCGTGGTGGTGGTTGCCCTCCTCGATCTCCGAACGGGCAGCAGCGATGCGCTTCTGCAGATCGTCCGGTGTCATGTCGTCAGCCGAAACGGCAGATTCGGCGAGCAATGTGCAACCGGTCGGCAGGATATCGGCAAAACCGCCGAAAACCACATACTTGTGCGTTTCGCCAGATGCCGTCTTTACCCGGACGATACCAGGCTTAATCGTCGTCATGACCGGCGCGTGATTGACCAGAACCGTCATTTCGCCTTCCGTTGCCGGAATAACGACTTCGCTGACCGTCTCGGACACCAGCAGACGTTCGGGAGAAACAAGTTCGAATTTGAAAGTGTCGGCCATGGCTATTCACTTCTTCTGATTGCGCGACAGACGATGTCGCGGGGGGCAACGGCGCGCGGCGAAAAACCGCGCACCAGTTCAATCACATCAAGCGGCTTCGCCAGCCAGCTTCTTTGCCTTCTCGATAGCTTCGTCCATGGAGCCGACCATGTAGAAAGCCGCTTCCGGCAGGTGGTCGTACTCGCCGTTGACGAGACCCTTGAAGCCCTTGATCGTGTCTTCGAGAGCCACGAGCTTGCCCGGAGAACCGGTGAAGACTTCGGCGACGAAGAACGGCTGGGACAGGAAGCGCTCGATCTTGCGGGCGCGGGCAACCGACAGCTTGTCTTCTTCCGACAGTTCGTCCATGCCGAGGATGGCGATGATGTCCTGTAGAGCCTTGTAGCGCTGCAGGGTCGACTGAACCTTACGAGCCACTTCATAGTGCTCTTCGCCGACGATCAGCGGATCGAGCATGCGCGAGGTGGAGTCGAGCGGGTCAACAGCCGGGTAGATACCCTTTTCGGCGATCGAACGCGACAGAACGGTCGTTGCGTCCAAGTGGGCGAACGAGGTCGCAGGTGCCGGGTCGGTCAAGTCGTCGGCAGGAACGTAAATGGCCTGAACCGAGGTGATCGAACCCTTGGTCGTCGTCGTGATGCGTTCCTGCATCTGGCCCATGTCCGTTGCCAGTGTCGGCTGATAGCCAACGGCAGACGGGATACGGCCAAGCAGAGCGGACACTTCCGAGCCAGCCTGCGTGAAGCGGAAGATGTTGTCCACGAAGAACAGAACGTCCTGGCCTTCGTCGCGGAAGTTTTCAGCGATCGTCAGACCGGTCAGAGCAACGCGGGCACGCGCGCCTGGCGGCTCGTTCATCTGGCCGTAAACGAGAGCAGCCTTGGAGCCTTCGCCGCCGCCGTGCTTGTTAACGCCGGACTCGATCATTTCGTGGTAAAGGTCGTTACCTTCACGGGTACGTTCACCCACACCTGCGAAGACGGAGTAACCGCCATGCGCCTTGGCGACGTTGTTGATGAGTTCCATGATCAGAACCGTCTTGCCAACGCCCGCGCCGCCGAACAGACCGATCTTGCCGCCCTTTGCGTAAGGTGCGAGCAGGTCGACGACCTTGATGCCGGTGACGAGGATCTGCGCTTCCGTCGACTGGTCGACGTAGGACGGAGCTTCCTGGTGGATGGCGCGCTTGGACGCAGTGTTCAGCGGGCCAGCTTCGTCAACCGGCTCGCCAATGACGTTCATGATACGGCCGAGCGTTTCAGGACCGACCGGAACCGAGATCGGCGCGCCGGTGTTGGCGACCGGCTGGCCGCGAACGAGGCCTTCGGTGGAGTCCATCGCGATGGTACGAACGACGTTTTCGCCGAGGTGCTGCGCAACTTCGAGAACGAGGCGGTTGCCATTGTTGTCGGTTTCGAGCGCGTTCAGGATCGCCGGCAGTTCGCCTTCGAACGCAACGTCCACAACAGCGCCGATAACCTGCGTAACCTTGCCGGTAGCGCCCTCGGTCGCTGCGGTCTTAATGGGGGTAGCTGCCTGAGCCATTATCCTTACCCTCTTTCCTTACCTCAGAGCGCTTCCGCGCCCGAAATGATTTCGATGAGTTCCTTGGTGATCTGAGCCTGACGCTGACGGTTGTAGGACAGCGTCAACTTGTGGATCATTTCACCGGCATTGCGGGTTGCGTTGTCCATCGCGCTCATCTTGGCGCCCATTTCGCCAGCCACGTTTTCCAGCAGTGCGCGGAAAACCTGGACGGAAATGTTGCGCGGAATGAGGTCTTCCAGAATGGAGGCTGCATCCGGCTCGTATTCGTAGATCGCCGTATTGTTGGTCGCTGCCTGCTCGGTGGCTGGAACAGCAGCCGGGATCAACTGAAGGCCGGTCGGGATCTGGCTGATCACGGACTTGAATTCCGAGTAGATCAGCGTGCAGACATCGAACTCGCCGGCATTGAAACGGGCAATGATGTTCTTGGCGATCATATCGGCGTTGGCAAAGCCCACCCGCTTCACGTCACGCAGTTCGATGCGCTCGATGATGTTGGATGAGAATTCGCGACGCAGGCTGTCGTAGCCCTTCTTGCCGACGGTGATGATCTTGACCGTCTTACCCTGCGCCATCAGCTTGCGGGCATGATCGCGGGCAAAACGGGAAATCTGTGAGTTGAAACCGCCGCACAGACCGCGCTCCGCCGTGCAGACGACGAGCAGATGCACATCGTCCTTGCCGGTTCCGGTCATCAGCGCCGGAGCGACATCGGCTTCCACCGCCTGAGCGATGTTGGCCAGCACGGCGCTCATGCGCTGCGAATATGGGCGGGCGGCCTCCGCAGCTTCCTGGGCGCGCCGAAGCTTCGCCGCGGCGACCATTTTCATCGCCTTGGTTATCTTCTGCGTCGCCTTTACGGAGGCAATGCGGTTTTTCAGATCCTTTAGTGAAGGCATCCGTTATCCGTCCCAGTCAGAGCCTAATCAGGAGAAAGACTTGGCGAAGTTATCGAGAGCAGCCTTGAGCTTGCCCTTGGTATCGTCGCTGATAGCCTTTTCCGTGCGGATGGTGTCGAGGATCGCCTTGCCTTCGGAACGAAGGTAGGACAGCAGACCCTGTTCGAACTTGCCGACCTGGTTTACCGCGACCTTGTCGAGGTAGCCATTGACGCCAGCGAAGATCACCGCAACCTGCTCTTCCGTCTTGAGCGGAGAGAACTGCGGCTGCTTCAGAAGTTCGGTCAGACGCGCACCACGGTTCAGCAGGCGCTGCGTGGAGGCATCGAGGTCCGAACCGAACTGGGCGAATGCTGCCATTTCGCGATACTGGGCAAGCTCACCCTTGATCGAGCCGGCAACCTGCTTCATGGCCTTGATCTGAGCGGCAGAACCAACGCGCGAAACGGACAGACCGACGTTAACAGCCGGACGGATACCCTGGTAGAACAGGTCGGTTTCGAGGAAGATCTGGCCGTCGGTGATCGAGATCACGTTGGTCGGAATAAAGGCGGAAACGTCGTTGCCCTGCGTTTCGATGACCGGCAGAGCCGTCAGCGAGCCAGCGCCCATTTCGTCGCTCATCTTTGCAGCGCGCTCGAGAAGACGCGAGTGCAGATAGAAAACGTCGCCAGGGTAAGCTTCGCGGCCCGGAGGACGACGCAGAAGAAGCGACATCTGACGGTAGGCAACAGCCTGCTTGGACAGGTCGTCATAGCCGATCAGGGCATGCTTGCCGTTGTCACGGAAGTATTCGCCCATGGCGCAGCCGGCAAACGGTGCCAGGAACTGCATCGGAGCAGCGTCCGAAGCAGTCGCCGCGATGACGATGGAATACTGCAGAGCGCCACGCTCTTCCAGAACCTTGACGAACTGGGCAACGGTCGAACGCTTCTGGCCGACGGCGACGTAGACGCAGTACAGCTTGTCGTTGTCCGGGCCGTTGTCGTGGATCGGCTTCTGGTTCAGGAACGTGTCGAGAATGATGGCGGTCTTGCCGGTCTGGCGGTCGCCGATGACGAGCTCGCGCTGGCCACGGCCAACCGGGATCAGAGCGTCGATAGCCTTGAGGCCGGTCGACATCGGCTCATGAACCGACTTGCGCGGAATGATGCCAGGAGCCTTGACGTCGACGCGGCGGCGTTCCGTCGCATTGATCGGGCCCTTGCCGTCGATCGGGTTGCCGAGGGCGTCAACGACGCGGCCGAGCAACTCGGGACCGACGGGAACGTCAACGATCGCACCTGTGCGCTTGACGGTGTCGCCTTCCTTGATGTCACGGTCGGAACCGAAAATAACCACACCGACATTGTCGGCTTCAAGGTTCAGCGCCATGCCGCGAATGCCGCCGGGGAACTCGACCATTTCACCAGCCTGAACATTGTCGAGGCCGTAAACGCGAGCAATACCGTCACCAACGGACAGAACCTGGCCGACTTCGGAGACTTCCGCCTCGTTGCCGAAATTTTTGATTTGATCTTTCAGAATTGCGGAAATTTCCGCGGCGCGGATATCCATCAGCCAACCTCTTTCAGTGCAAGCTTAAGGGTGGAAAGTTTGGTGCGAAGAGACGTATCGATCTGGCGTGAACCGACCTTGACGATGAGACCGCCGAGGATGGAAGGATCGACCGTAAGAGCGATCGCCACGTCCTTGCCGGTCACACTCTTCAGCGCCGCTTTCAGTTCAGTTTCCTGCGCTTCGTCGAGCGCATGCGCCGAAGTAACTTCGGCAACAATTTCGCCGCGATGAGCAGCAGCAATAGTACGGTAGGAGGCAATCATGCCGGGAACGGCAAACAGGCGGCGGTTATTGGCCACGACCTTGAGGAAATTGGCAGCAAGACCGGAAATGCGAGCCTTTTCAGCGATGGCCGAAATGGCCTTCGACTGATCTTCCGAAGAGAAGACCGGGCTCGCAACCAGACGCTTCAAGTCGTCGCTTTCATCGAGCAAGGCCTGAAACCTGTCGAGATCGGCACCGACTGCCTCAACAACACCCGCTTCCAAGGCAAGCTCGAAAAGCGAAGACGCATACCTTTCCGCTACACCGGATGTTCCATGGGAGGTATCTGCCACGGGCAATTTTTCCCTGCTATTCATCCAAGAAAACGCAGCCGAGAGATCGGCTTCGTCAAATTCTTGAATTCGTTTCAATTTCCCCGAAAAAGGCTGGAATTCCCCCCTGCCTTATCTCGATTTCGCGGTCCGTCTAGCATACGACGCCGGGACTCGCAACACGCGTAATAGCGGAAACCTTCTTTTGAACAAGGGGTAATGCGGTTTAATTTTCCCAATGACGCGCTTGTGACGCTACCAGCGGGAGGAAATGCTTTGAAGCCGATGTTAAACGAGGCCGAAAACATACATCAGCGGGAAAGCAGCAAGAACAACATGCACAACCATAAGTAATAAATTGCGAAGCGTTGCGCCTCCATCCGACAGGATGGAAAGCAGCGCGCCGAAGACCGCAAGTGCGAAAGCCGCGCCAAATGCCAGATAGACCATGGGCTGGGCGAGCAGAAGCGCGGACACACCCAGGCCGAGATAAAGTCCGGCAAGCGAGGAGCGGATCAACACCAGACCATCGCGGCGTTCGCCCGTCACCTGAAGCCCGAAGAGACGGAAGGTGATCATCGGCGCAAACATCACCAGCAGGCCTATCAGCGACGACAACACCGCTGCCCCGAAAGCGAGCTGTTCACCCAGCTCTGTCGGAAAGTAAAACTCCATTGATCATCCCCAAATCGCGAATCCCTTGGGCCGCCTTATGCCACGGCGGGAGCGAGGCCGAAAGATGGTCGTGCCACAGCCCTTACAGGAAGCTTTGCGGATCGATATCGGTCTGCACGTGGATGGAGCCGCGCGCCTTCGGGCCATTGGTGATCATCGCCCGCAGGAAGGACTGCATGTCGGAATTGCGCTTGCCATGCACCAGAAGCCGGAAGCGATGGCGCCCGCGGATCAAGGCGAGTGGCGCTTCCGCCGGACCGAGCAGCATGATGCCCGGCGCTTGCGGAGCCGAGGCGCGCAACGCTCGCGCATGGGTTTCCGCTTCCGCCCGGCTATCGGCGGACACGATGATAGACGCCAAGCGACCAAAAGGCGGCAGCAGCGCCTTTTCACGCTCGATGATTTCGCGCTCGTAAAATGCTTCCGCGTCACCGGATACGATCGCCTGCATCACCGGATGTTGCGGCTGGTAGGTCTGCAGCAGACCATGGCTCTTACGCCCGGTGCGCCCTGCGCGGCCCGTCACCTGCGACAAGAGCTGGAAGGTGCGCTCGGCCGCGCGCGGATCACCATTGGCAAGCCCTAGATCGGCGTCGACAATGCCGACCAGCGTCATCAGCGGGAAGTTATGCCCTTTGGCGACGAGCTGAGTGCCGATGACGATATCCGCCTCGCCCTTGACGATGGCTTCGAGTTCCAGCCGCAGGCGCTTCACCCCCATCAGGTCGGAGGACAGCACGATTGTGCGGGCTTCTGGAAAATGCTTCTCCACCTCTTCGGCAATGCGCTCCACCCCCGGACCGCAGGCAGCCAGATGGTCGAAGGTGCCACATTCCGGGCAATGATCCGGTGTCGGCTCGCTGTGGCCGCATTGATGGCATTGCAGCTGGCTGCGGAAACGATGCTCCACCAGCCAGCTTGAACATTGCGGGCACTGGAAGCGATGGCCACAGACACGGCAGAGCGTCAGCGGCGCATAGCCGCGTCGATTGAGGAAAAGCAGCGCCTGCTCGCCCTTCTCGATGGTTTTGCCAATACCGCGCAACAGGACGGGAGACAGAAAGCCCCCGCGTTCCGGCGGGTGACGGCGCATATCGACCAGATGTAGATCGGGCATGGCCGCATCACCGAAGCGCGTATGCAGATGAATGGTGTTGTAGCGACCGGAATTGCCGTTCACCTGGCTTTCGACCGAGGGTGTTGCCGACACCAGCACGATGGGAAAATCGCCGATGCGAGCCCGTACCACCGCCATATCGCGCGCATTATAAAAGACGCGGTCTTCCTGCTTGTAAGCCGGATCATGCTCTTCATCGACGATGATGAGACCGAGATTGTCGAAGGGCAGGAAGAGTGCAGAACGCGCACCCGCAACCACCCTCACCTCACCCGTCACCGCCTGGCGCCAGACCCGTTCGCGCATGCGCGGCGAAATATCGGAATGCCACTCTGCCGGACGCGAGCCAAAGCGGTCTTCGAAGCGATCGAGGAAGGCGGCGGTCAGCGCGATTTCTGGCAACAGGATCAGCACCTGCTTGCCTTGGCGCAGGGTCTCGGCAACCGCCTCGAAATAGACTTCCGTCTTGCCGGAGCCCGTCACGCCATCGATCAGCGACACGGCAAAGCCGCCTTTGCGCACGTCCTCCAGAATTTCGGATGCGGCCTGCTTCTGCGGACCTTCCAGTCGCGACGGCGCATATTCCGGGTCGGGCTCCGCCACCACGGGAGGCGCTGGCAGGAAGATGGTTTCGAATACGCCCTGCTTGGCAAGCCCCTCGACCACGCTTGTGGAGACACCCGCCGCATGGGCAAGCCCGCTGCGCGTCCAGCCATGACCTTCACCGGCAAGCTCGATTACCCGCTCGCGGGCGGGGGTGAGCCGTTCAGGCCGGGCTTCGGTCAGCCGCAATCCTTCGACCATCGGCTCCGGATCGAAGGCGGCGGGCGCACGCAATGCCATCTTCGCCACCAGCCCCGGCGGCGAGAGCGTATAGGATGCCACCCAATCGATGAAGCGGCGCATCTCTTCGCGAAGCGGCGGGCAGTCGAAGGTTTTCGTGATCGGGCGAAGCTTCTTCGGGTCGACGGGCGGCCCGTCGCTTTTGTCCCACACCACGCCGATGACCTGCCTCGGACCGAGCGGCACCTGCACGATGGAGCCCGGCTCCACCACCATATCCTCCGGCACGCCATAGCTATAGGGCCCCGGCGCCGGCATCGGCACCAGAACGGGAACGGCAACGGTTGGCGAAGCGTCACCCGGTTTCATGCTGCCGGATGCAGGGCCAAATAGAGCGCCAAAAAGATCGGTCGAATCGTCTGCCATGGTTGCGGCGACATTGTCCTTTAGGAAACGAAAAGGGAACCTCTATAGCATCGGCAGGAAAATCGGAACGGTTTTCGAACACGCAAGTGGGCAAAGCTCATCACGCCGATATCGAGCCTTTAACCAAATACTGACCGCATAAGCCTATGATGGATACCTAATCGAAACAGGATGCACGACGTGGACGAAATTCTCACCTTTGCCGATCCGGAGCTTCTGGAAAAGCGTCGGGAGTGGCTGGCCGGACTGGAAGACGGGCGCCGTTTGTCGCGCCACACGCTGGATGCCTATGAGCGTGACACGCGCCAGTTCCTGATCTTCATGACCGGTTATAACGGCCATCCCGCCCGCATCAAGGATATCGAAAATCTCCGCGCCACCGATCTGCGCGCGTTTCTGGCTGCGCGGCGCAAAGAGGGCACAGGCGCACGTTCGCTCGGCCGCAATCTGGCGGGTCTACGCTCCCTCTTGCGCTTTCTGGAGAAGACCGGGCTGGTCAATGCCGCAGGTGCCACCGCCATGCGCGCGCCCAAACAGCCAAAGTCGCTACCCAAACCGCTGACAGATGGTCAGGCGCTGAGGATCACTACCCAAGAGGGGCAACTGGCAGAAGAGCCGTGGATTGCCGCGCGCAACGCGGCAGTGCTGGCACTGCTTTATGGCTGCGGTCTTCGTATCTCCGAAGCACTCAATCTCAGGCCCTCCGACTTTCCGGCAGGCGCCAGGAGTCTTCGCGTCATCGGCAAGGGCAAGAAGATGCGGCTCGTGCCGCTGCTGCCCTTGGTGCTGGAAGCGGTGGAGGCCTATCGCAAGCTCTGCCCCTATGCGCTCTCAAACGACGAGCCGATCTTTCTCGGCGCACGCGGCGGCAAGCTCCAGCCAGCCATCATCCAGCGCGAAATGCAAAAGATGCGCAGCGCCTTCAACCTGCCGGATAACGCCACGCCGCATGCGCTGCGCCATTCCTTCGCCACCCATCTTCTGGCAGGCGGCGGCGATCTCCGCACCATTCAGGAACTCCTCGGCCACGCCAGCCTGTCGACGACGCAGATCTATACCGGTGTCGATACGGCACGCCTGCTGGACATTTACGACAAGGCCCACCCAAGGGCTTGAGACCTTTTTAACACATTGGAAACCATGAGCATTAACCGTCCGTGCAAATCCCCTCCCCTATAAGCCATAACACGCAGACGGAGGTGATTCGATGACCGTTCTCTTGCGGCCGCAAGGCCTGACAGCACTCTTGATGGGCCGGTTCGGCAACGCACTTCTGTGGCTACTTGCCGCCCTGCACGTGGCTGCGCTTTCCATTCTGCTCGTGACGCTCTTTACCATATCGGAAGCGGGCGCCGCCGAAAATGGCGACGTGACCTGTGGCGGCAAGGATATTCTTGTCGACATGCAAAAGACCGATCCGGCTGCCTATGCCGCGATCGTTTCCGAGGCGGAAAAGACGCCGAACGGCAGAGGCACTCTCTGGAAGATTGAGAAGGAAGGCAAGCAACCTTCCTGGCTTCTCGGCACCATGCATCTTGCCGATCCCCGCGTTGTTGCGATGCCCAAGGGCGCGAAGGAAGCCTTTGCCAATGCCCGGACAGTCATCGTCGAATCCGATGAGATCACCGACGAAAAGAAGGCTACCGGCTCACTGCTTGCCAAGCCTGAACTCACAATGTTTCTCGATGGCAAGTCGATCACCGATATGCTGTCCAAGGAGGATGTGGCAAAGCTTGAACGCGGCCTGAAGGAGCGCGGCATACCGCTGAATGCGGTGATGAAGATGAAGCCATGGATCCTGTCCAGCTTCGTTGCCCTGCCCGCCTGCGAACTGGCCCGCAAGGCAAAGGGTGCCGAATTTCTCGACATGAAGCTTGCCAATGACGCTTTGAAACAAGGCAAGCATCTCGTCGGGCTGGAAACGGTGGCGGAGCAATTGACCGCCATGTCCGAGTTGCCCATGACATTTCATGTGCAGTCGCTGATCGAGATGCTGGACATGGGTGACAAGATGGAGGACCTCATGGCCACCATGATCGACCTTTATCTGAAGGGCGAGATCGCCACGATCACGCCGATGATGAAAAGCATCGACCCCACAAAGGACAAAAACTCCGATGACGGTTACGCCGCTTTCGAACAACGGCTGATCACCGACCGTAACCACGTGATGGCGGATCGCGCCGACCACTACCTCGATGAAGGCGGCGTGTTCATGGCCGTCGGCGCGCTTCACCTGCCAGGCAATGAGGGCGTGATCGAACTGCTGCGGAAAAAGGGCTTTACGCTGAGCCCGGCAAACTAACGGTTTTCGCTAAGCAAGACCGGATGAATGTGCGTGCAAAAGGGTCGCATTGTCGCCGGCACGATGCGACGATGAAACGGCCCAGCAGCGAAGAGATAGATCCTGCCAAACAGGTTCTTGCGCCGAACGAGAGTTGTCACGCGCACCACGCTGCCATCTTCCATTTCCTGCAGATCGACGACGATCCTGAAATCCAGATGACGGTCATCGAAACCGAGAACCGTCCGCTCCCGTGACGACGAAACGACAGGAAATCCGCCAGCCGATTCGCCGGTCGCAAGCGCCACCGCTTTCAGCCCGACGAGCGATACGATGCGGTTGCGAAGTGCCATCAACCCGCTGATCCATGCTGGGGGATGATCGAGAAGACGCCGGGCGATCTCGAGCGAGTGAGACTGGTGATCGCCCACCTCTCCTTCGAAGCAATCGCGCCAATCGGCACCCGGCAATATGCCGCTTAAATCTCTCACACCCAACGCCCCCGCCTTCCATCGCGACACCCATGAAAGGCACTATCGCCCTTTTCGTAAGGCGCGAATACGCGACAATCCGACGCTGCTGCGACTTCGGCAGCTTCGGCTTCAGCGTGTATTAGAGGCCGCGTACGAAAACGGACATGCATACGCAACTATTTGGCGCGCAATACATTTGCGGCATGGGCGCGTTTAGCGTGGGGCATGCGCGCCCGCGCAATAGGTATTTGATCACGTTATCGATTGAGAGGGAAAACAGATGGGCGAAGAACAAGCGTCTGAAGACACGAAGCCTATGGGGTTGATGGAAGGCGTCAATAAACCCGTATTTTTCTGGTCGGCCGGTTTGACCGCCATCTTCGTGCTGGCCGGTGTCATCTGGCCTCAAGGCTCTGCTGCCGTCTTCAGTGCGGTACAGTCATGGATTGTCACCGAACTCGGTTGGGTCTACCTGCTGTCGGTCGCGATCTTTCTGATCTTCATGCTCTATCTTGGCTGCTCCAGCTATGGCCGCATCAAGCTCGGTCCGAACCATGCGGAGCCGGACTACAGTTATAGCGCATGGTTCTCCATGCTGTTTGCAGCCGGCATGGGCATCGGTCTGGTCTTCTTCGGCGTTGCCGAGCCAATCAAGCATTTCACCGCACCGCCGATCGGCGACCCAGAGACGGTCGAAGCGGCGAGAACCGCGATGGAAATCAGCTATTTCCATTGGGGCCTGCATGCCTGGGCCGTTTACGCGGTTATCGGCCTGTCGCTTGCCTACTTCTCCTTCCGCCATGGTCTTCCACTCACCATGCGCTCGGCGCTCTATCCTCTGATCGGAGACCGCATCTACGGTCCGATTGGCAACGCCGTCGATATCTTCGCCGTTATCGGTACGTTGTTCGGCGTCGCGACATCGCTTGGACTTGGTGTGCTTCAGGTCAATGCCGGATTCAACCACGTGCTCGGCTGGTCGATCTCGTTCTGGGTGCAGCTACCGCTCATCGTCATCATCACCGCGATGGCGACCGTCTCCGTGGCGACAGGCCTCGACAAGGGCATCAAGTTTCTGTCGAACATGAACATGTTGATGGCCGTCGCGCTGATGCTCTTCGTCTTTGTCATGGGGCCGACGACCTTCCTGATGCGCGCCTTCGTCCAGAATCTAGGCGCCTATCTCGATCACTTCGTCATGCGCACCTTTTACATGTACGCCTATTCGCCGGATGAGGGTCCAAGCAAATGGCTCGGCAACTGGACGCTGTTCTACTGGGGCTGGTGGATTGCCTGGTCGCCCTTCGTCGGCATGTTCATCGCCCGCATCTCGCGGGGTCGCACTATCCGTGAATTCATCGCCGGTGTTCTTATCGTGCCGGCTGGCTTCAGCTTCGCCTGGATGACCGTCTTTGGCGATACGGCCCTGTCGCTCCACCTGACGGGCGCCACCACTGCCGTCTCCGAGGCCGTGTCGAAGGATGTATCGCTGGCGCTCTTCGTGCTTCTGGAACAGTTCCCGCTTGGACTTTACGTGTCCTGGTTCGCAATGGCGCTGATCGTCTTCTTCTTCGTCACAGGGGCGGATTCGGCAGCACTCGTCATCGATACGCTGACATCGGGCGGACGTGAAGACGGACCAGTGGCGCGCCGTGTTTTCTGGGCCATCATATCCGGTGTCATCGGCGCGATCCTGCTCTACGCGGGCGGCCTCGACGCCTTGCAAACGGCCTCCATAGCAGGCGCCCTACCCTTCACCTTCGTCATGCTGTTGATGTGCTGGGGCCTGTGGAAGGGTCTGAGACGCGAGGGTGCGCGCCAGAACGCGTTGGTCCAGAATCTCCGACCGCGCAACGCGGTCTCCTGGCAGCGACAGTTGCAGGGCATTCTGCATCATCCGTCAAAGGCAGAAGGCGAACGCTTCATGAGCGGCATCGCCACCGAGGCGCTACGCGCCGTGGCGACCGAACTGGAAAAACGTTCACTGGTCACGACACTTGGCGAAGAGCCGGGCAAGCTGAAGCTTACGGTAGCGCCTGGTGAGCCGGAGGAATTCGTCTATGGCGTGCGCATGCGCCGCTACGAGACCCCGGGCTATAGCTTCTTCGAAAGCCAGAGCAACCGCCGACGCGCCGAATATTACTACCGTGCCGAGGTCTTCCTCCTCGATGGCGGCCAGGACTACGACGTCATGGAGTTCTCAAAGGACGAACTGATCCAGGACGTGCTGGAACAGTATGAGCGCCACTTCCAGTACCTCCACGCCATTCGCGCGTAGCTTGGTCTTGTAGAAATCCCGAGGGGCAGGTCGCGATCAAGTAGCCTGCCCCTCGTCTCATTTGCCCGACGCTTCAGGCCATGCGTCGCAACAGGTTGGTACGCCAGAGGAACTGGTGAACCAGCACGCCCAGAATGTGTAAGCCGATCAGTGCCCACAGCAGAGTCTTGATCGGTCCGCCATGCAGCTCTCCTGCAATGTCATTGCCGAAGTAATATTTGCCGATGCCGCTGAGAGGCATGGCCAGGAAGATTGCGTAGAAAGCCCAGTGCGTAACCTTGGCGACCAGCTTTGCGATTGGCGGCTCGTCGGCAGGCGCCGCAGGCACCCCTTGCACCACCCGAAGACAGAGACGCACAAGACATAGCACCAGAATGGCGATCCCGACATAGGCATGGATATTGGCTGAGAAAATATCGTCCGGCGTGATCGGCTCGCCGCGGCGCATCAACCGGTTCCAGTGTTCCATGCCATCGGAAAAGATGAGGTTGAAGAAGATGAGCAGCGCCATCATCCAGTGGAGCGCTTTCTGCGGAATGCTGTAGCCGGTGACGGACGTTGAACCCATGGACTATCCCTCTCGATGGAGTTGTTCGAAAGGCCACAATAAAAGCCGCATCCTGAAGAACAAGATGCGGCTTTCAAGCTTACCGAAATATAATGTTCGGCCCGCCTCACCTGCGAGAGAGCCGAACGCGCCGATTACATGTGGATCGGCTTGAAGAAGGTTGCGAGTGCCGCTTCCTTCACCGCTTCCGACATGGTCGGATGCGCATGGCAGGTACGACCCAGATCTTCGGACGAACCGCTGAATTCCATCAGAACCGAGATTTCCTGGATCAGTTCGCCAGCGCCAAAGCCGAGAATGTGGCCGCCGAGCACGCGGTCGGTTTCCTTGTCGGCGAGGATCTTGACGAAGCCGTCGGTGACCTGCATGGCGCGTGCGCGGCCATTGGCGGTGAAGGGGAACTTGCCGACCTTGTAGGCGATGCCTGCGGCCTTCAGTTCTTCTTCTGTCTTGCCGACGGAAGCGACTTCCGGCTGGGTATAGACCACGCCCGGGATGACGTCGTAATTGACGTGACCATGCTGACCGGCAAGGATTTCGGCAAGGGCCACGCCCTCGTCTTCTGCCTTGTGCGCCAGCATCGGGCCCTTCACCACGTCGCCGATAGCATAGATGCCGGCAACATTGGTCTTGTAGTGACCGTCGATTTCAACGCGACCGCGGCTGTCGAGCGCCACGCCGGCTTCGGCCAGACCGAGGCCATCCGTGTAGGGCTTACGACCGGTGGAGATCAGCACGACGTCGGCGTCCAGCGTTTCGGCTGCACCGCCCTTGACCGGCTCGAACGTGACCTTGGCGCCAGCGCCGGTCTTTTCGACCGCCGTCACCTTGGCGCCAAGCTTGAAGTCGATGCCCTGCTTGGCAAACAGACGCTGCGCCTGCTTGGACAGTTCGCCATCCATGCTGCCGAGAATGTTGTCGAGATATTCGACGACAGTCACCTTGGCGCCGAGACGCTGCCAGACGGAACCGAGTTCGAGACCGATCACACCGCCACCAACGACGATGAGCTTTTCCGGAACCTTCGGCAACGCAATCGCGCCGGTGGAGGAGACAATGATCTGCTCGTCAAGATCGACCTGAACGCCTGGGATGCCAGCAACATCCGAACCCGTGGCAATCACGATGTTCTTGGTTTCCAGTTCCTGCACCGAGCCATCTTCGGCGGTGACGGACACCTTGCCGGCGGACACGACCTTGCCGGTACCCTGGAAGGCATCGATCTTGTTCTTCTTGAACAGGAACGCCACGCCATCGACATTGGCCTTCACCACGCCGTCCTTGTGCCCCATCATCTTGTCGAGGTTGAGCGTCGGTGCTGCAACTTCGATGCCGAGGCTATCCATGCCATGGGCAACATGGGCGAACATTTCCGATGCATGCAGCAGTGCCTTGGAAGGAATGCAACCAACGTTCAGGCAGGTGCCGCCATAGGTGGCGCGCTTTTCGACGACAGCGACTTTGAGACCGAGCTGTGCGGCCTTGACGGCGCAAACATAACCACCAGGGCCGGTACCGATAACAACTACATCATAAGCCATTGGATTTCCTTTATTGTTGGGCAGCTATCTGCCGCCGCTCACATTCAATATGGCGCCCGTCACATAGGACGCCTCGGGCGAAAGAAGGTAGAGGACCGCGTCCGCGATCTCCTGAGCTGTACCGGGTCTTTGCATCGGCACGATGGGGGCCAGATCCGTTGCACGGTTTGGCAGCCCACCCGATGCATGGATGTCGGTATCGATAATGCCGGGGCGGATCGCGTTGACGCGGATACCCTCCGCGGCGACTTCCCGTGACAGACCAATGGTGAACGTGTCCACCGCCCCCTTGGACGCGGCATAGTCCACATACTGGCCGGCACTTCCAAGCACTGCAGCCATCGACGAAATGTTGACGATCGAGCCGCCGCGCCCACCATGCTTGGTGGACATGCGCCGGACGGCTTCGGAGGCGCAACGGATCTTGCCGATGACGTTGATCGCAAACATCCGGTCGAGCCGCTCGCGCGAATACTCATCGACGCGGGCCGTCTGATCGACCACGCCGGCATTGTTGACCAGCCCGTCAATGCGACCGAAACGGCTATCCAGTGCGGCAAAGATCGAGGCGATGCCGTCTTCCGTTCCCGTGTCGCCCTGCACGATATGAGCAGTGCCGCCATCGCGGGCAATATCATCAGCCACGCTTTGTGCCGCCGCTTCGTTGGTGGCGTAATTGACGAGCACGCGCCATCCGCGGTTGGCGGCGAGACGCGCGGTGGCCGCACCAATACCACGGCTGCCACCCGTCACGAGAAGAACCGGACCTTCAGTCATCAGCGCCTACCCTGCCGTGTCGCAACTGCATGTCAGGCCGCTTTTTCGGTTGCGAGCTTGATGCCAAGCGCGATAAAGACCACGCCGCTTGTGCGGTCGATCCACTGGCTGGCGCGGGCAAAGGCTGAGCGCATGCGCGGCGTCGTCATGAACAGGCTGACGCCGACGAACCATGCGATGAGGCAGCTTGCCATGACGATGCCATAGCCGAACTTGATCATGACCGGCGTGTGGGCATGCACCACAGTGGAGAAGATCGAAAGGAAGAAGAAGACGGGCTTCGGGTTCAGCGCATTGGCGGCAAAGCCAAGCGTGAAGGATTTGAGAGCGGACTGACGCTTATGCGCTACCGCGTTCTCCGAAACCTCCGGCAGTTCCATCTTGCCAGCGCGCAGGGCCTTGATGCCGATGTAGATGAGGTAGGCGACGCCGAGCCACTTGACGATATTGAAGAGATAGATCGACTGCGAGATGATCAGGCCAAGACCGAGGATCGTGTAGGTGACGTGAAACATCAGCGACGTGCCGATACCGAAGCTGGTGATGATGGCCTCGCGACGTCCATGCACCATGGCCTGACGCATGACCATGGCGAGGTCAGCGCCGGGGGAGACGATCGCGAATGCAAAAATGGCCATCAGGGATGCAAGTTCGACGACATACTGGTGCATGATTTGGCCGCCTTCAGAACATCAATACGAAGAACATCAGCAGCAAGCCGATCATCGATCCGACCCAGATGAGGGACCGGATATAAGGTATGCCCATCAGATAGAGCGGGATGTAGATGATGCGGCACACCAACCAGATCCATGCGCCGATCAAAGCAAAACCGGACGGGTCGCCCGCCATGATCACGCCGAAGGCGAGAGCGATGAAGGCCGGATAGGTCTCGCGAAAATTAGCCGAAGCGCGCTTGGCGCGACCGGCAAGCTTGCCCTTGGCCTGGCGCTCATCATCACGCGGACCGGCATTCCACTCGCGCCCAAGCTCCTTGGTCGCGATTAGCGCCTGCAACATCACATGGATCACGAGGATCATGACGCTCAAGCCGATAACCGGCAGAAAGGGCGAAGCGGCGAGGAATGTCGGTTGCAAGGGATGCTCCTTATAGGAATTCAGCGGGATTTCACTTGAAACCCCGCTGAAACGAAAAGCAAGTCGATTAGAGATCGAGAACCAGACGTTCCGGATCTTCCAGGCTTTCCTTGACGCGCACGAGGAAGGTCACGGCTTCCTTGCCGTCAACGATGCGGTGATCGTAGGAGAGCGCCAGATACATCATCGGACGGATGACGACCTGACCGCCGATGGCGACCGGACGCTCCTGGATCTTGTGCATGCCGAGAATACCGGACTGCGGTGCGTTGAGGATCGGCGAGGACATCAGCGAACCGTAAACGCCACCATTGGTGATGGTGAAGGTTCCGCCCTGCATGTCTGCCATGCCGAGCGAGCCATCACGGGCTGCCTTGGCAAGACGGCCAAGTTCCTTTTCTACGCCAGCGATGGAGAGCTGGTCCGCATCGCGAATGACTGGAACGACAAGACCCTTGTCCGTGCCGACAGCCATGCCGACGTGACAATAGTTCTTGTAGATGATGTCGTTGCCGTCGATCTCGGCATTGACGGCAGGCAGTTCCTTCAGCGCGTGGGTCACGGCCTTGGTGAAGAAGCCCATGAAGCCGAGCTTCACGCCGTGCTTCTTCTCGAACACGTCCTTGTAGCGGTTGCGCAGATCCATGACCGCCTTCATGTCCACCTCGTTATAGGTGGTCAGCATGGCAGCGGTGTTCTGCGCGTCCTTGAGGCGGCGAGCAATCGTCTGGCGCAGGCGCGTCATCTTCACGCGCTCTTCGCGAACGGCGTCCTGCTCTGCAGAAACCGGACGCGCTGCGGTAACCGGTGCAGGGGCAGCGGCAGGAGCCGAGACGCCCTTGGCGACAGCAGCCAGAACGTCACCCTTCAGAACCTGGCCGCGCTTGCCCGAACCATCGACCTGATCGGCAGACAGGTTGTTTTCGGACAGGAGCTTGCCGGCAGCAGGCGCTGGGGGGACCGAGCCGGATGCAGCAGGCGCCGGTGCTGCAGCAGCAGGCGCTGCGGCAGGAGTCGGAGCGGCAGCAGGAGCGGCAGCAGCAGGAGCCGGTGCAGAGGTGGCGGCACCAGCAGCACCTTCGGCGATCTGGCCGAGGAGTGCGTCGAGCCCGACGGTTTCGCCATTCTGGGCAACGATCTCGGTCAGCACGCCGGAGGCAGGAGCCGGGACTTCGACGGTAACCTTATCGGTTTCCAGTTCGACTAGCGGCTCGTCAGCCTTGACGGTATCGCCGACTTTCTTGAACCAGGTGCCGACAGTCGCTTCGCTGACGGACTCACCCAGTGTTGGTACGCGGATTTCAGTGGCCATGTTATCGTTCCGTTATTCAGGTGTCTTTGTTGCGAGGGTCGAAGCGGGAGAGCGGTTACTCTCCCAATGCGTCTTCGAGGAACGCAGCAAGCTGCGCCAGATGCTTGGACATCAGGCCGGTCGCCGGAGAGGCGGCAGCCGGACGGCCCGTGTAACGGACCTTCTGGTACTTGGCGTCGATATGCGCCAGAACCCATTCGAGATACGGGTCGATGAAGGACCACGCGCCCATGTTCTTCGGCTCTTCCTGGCACCAGACCATCTCCGCATTGCGGAAGCGGGACAGCTCGTTGATGAGCGCCTTGGCCGGGAACGGATAGAGCTGTTCGATACGCAGCAGGTAGACATCGTCCACACCGCGCTTCTCACGCTCTTCCAGAAGGTCGTAATAGACCTTGCCGGTGCAGAGCACGACGCGACGGATCTTGGAATCCTTCTGCAGCTTGATCGGACCGTCCTTGATAACTTCCGCATCGTCCCACAGCAGACGGTGGAAGGAGGATTCGCCCGCCATTTCCGTCAGCGAAGAGGTCGCACGCTTGTGGCGCAGCAGGGACTTCGGCGTCATCATGATCAGCGGCTTGCGGAAGTCGCGCTTCACCTGACGGCGCAGAATGTGGAAGTAGTTGGCAGGCGTGGTGCAGTTGGCAACCTGCATGTTATCTTCGGCGCAAAGCTGGAGGAAACGCTCCAGACGGGCGGAAGAGTGCTCCGGACCCTGACCTTCATAGCCATGCGGCAGAAGGCAGACGAGACCGGACATGCGAAGCCACTTGCGTTCACCAGACGAGATGAACTGGTCGAACACCACCTGGGCGCCGTTGGCGAAGTCGCCGAACTGGGCCTCCCAAAGGGTCAGCGCATTCGGACGAGCAAGCGAATAGCCGTATTCAAAACCGAGAACGGCTTCTTCAGACAGCATCGAGTTGATGACTTCGTAACGCGCCTGGGTCGGCGACAGGTTTGCCAGCGGAATGTAGCGCTCTTCTGTCTCCTGATCGTAGAGAACCGAGTGACGCTGCGAGAAGGTGCCGCGTTCGCAATCCTGACCGGAAAGACGGATCTTGTGGCCGTCGACGGCAAGCGAACCGAAGGCAAAGGCTTCGGCCATCGCCCAATCGATTCCTTCACCGGTTTCGACCATCTGTGCGCGGTTTTCCATGAAACGCTGGATCGTGCGGTGCGCGGTAAAGCCTTCCGGAATGGTCGACAGCTTCTTGCCGATTTCCTTCAGCTGCTTCATCGGCACGCCGGTCTTGCCGCGACGCTGCTCGTCGGCATTGTCAGCTGCGCGCAGACCCGACCACTGACCGTCCAGCCAGTCGGCCTTGTTCGGCTTGTAGCTCTGGCCGGCTTCGAATTCCTGCTCCAGATGGCCGCGCCAGTCCGCCTTCATCTTTTCGAATTCGCCTTCGTTCATCAGCCCTTCGGCAATCAGGCGGTCGGCATAGATGCGGGCAACGGTCTTGTGGCCACGGATGACCTTGTACATCTTCGGCTGCGTGAAGGACGGCTCATCGCCTTCGTTATGGCCGAAGCGGCGGTAGCAGAACATGTCGATGACGACAGGCTTGTGGAACTTCATGCGATATTCGGTCGCGATCTTGGCCGCATAGACCACCGCTTCCGGATCATCGCCATTGACGTGGAAGATCGGCGCTTCGATCATCTTGGCAACGTCGGACGGATAAGGCGACGAGCGCGAGAAAGCGGGGTTCGTCGTAAAGCCGATCTGGTTGTTGATGATGAAGTGCATGGTGCCGGCAACGCGGTGACCGCGAAGACCGGACAGTCCGAGAATTTCGGCAACGACACCCTGGCCTGCGAATGCGGCATCGCCGTGCAGCAGAAGCGGCAGTACCTTGGCGCGCTCCGACAGCGGAATGGTGTCGCCATCCCAGACCTTCGCCAACTGGTCCTGCTTGGCGCGGGCCTTGCCCATGACCACAGGGTTGACGATTTCCAGGTGCGAGGGGTTTGCCGTCAGCGACAGGTGAACCTTGTTGCCGTCGAATTCGCGGTCGGAAGAGGCACCGAGGTGGTACTTCACGTCACCCGAGCCTTCGACATCGTCAGGCTTAAAGGAGCCGCCCTTGAACTCGTGGAACACGGCGCGGTGCGGCTTGCCCATGACGTTGGTCAGGACGTTCAGACGGCCACGGTGAGCCATACCGAGAACGACTTCTTCTAGACCGTCCTGGCCGCCGCGCTTGATGATCTGTTCGAGCGCCGGGATCAGCGATTCACCGCCATCCAGACCGAAACGCTTTGTGCCCTTGAAGCGCACGTCGAGGAACTGCTCGTAGCCTTCAGCTTCGACGAGCTTCGACAGGATCGCCTTCTTGCCTTCGGCAGTGAAGGCAACGCCCTTGTCCGGACCTTCGATGCGTTCCTGGATCCAGCCCTTTTCGTCCGGGTTGGACATGTGCATGAATTCGACGCCGATGGTGGAGCAGTAGGTGCGCTCCAGAATATCGATCATCTCGCGCACGGTCGCATATTCGAGGCCGAGCACGTTATCGATGAAAATCTTGCGGTCGTAGTCGCTTTCCTCGAAGCCGTAGGACTTCGGCGACAACTCGTTGTAATCCTCAACGGCGCTGGCAATGCCGAGCGGATCGAGCTTGGCATGCAGGTGGCCGCGCATGCGGTAGGCGCGGATCATCATGATAGCGCGAACGCTGTCACGGGTCGCCTGCAGCACTTCGGCTTCGGAGACCGGCTTGCCGGTCGCAGCACCCTTGGCTTCGGCCTTGGCCTGAACCTTCTTCTCGATGGCCTTTTCGACCGTCGCCCAATTGCCGTCGAGTGCGGAAATCAGCTCACCGCCAGCCGCGATCGGCCAGTTGTCGCGCTTCCAGGAGGCGCCCTTGGCGGCCTTCTTCACATCGTCGGGATTGTCGGACAGACCCTTGAAGAAACTCTGCCACTCAGGCGATACCGAGGAAGGGTCCTCTTCGTACCGGGCATAGAGCTGCTCGATATAGGCCGCATTCGCGCCGTCGAGAAACGACGTGATCTGAAACTGCTCGTTGGCTTCTTGCCTTGCCATTGTTTTTCCGCGGACGTGGTGGTCCGCCTCCTCAATCCCGTTGATGGTCATTCGCGACCGGTCGCTTGCATTCTTGCCGCTTGAGCATCGCCATGTTTCTGAGAAGAAACGCCGGGATGCTCGAAAGCCTCTGGTCTTGCATGTCAGACGCGAAAACCGATCGACCCATCGTGGTCAGGCTCTTGCATCCGTCTTCATGCGGCTTCGGGCAGGCTACCGTCTCCGGCCCCTGCCCGCTGCCAGATTATGTCAGTCTCAGCCCTTGAGGACTTCGACCAGCGTCTTGCCAAGACGTGCCGGAGAGGGCGAAACCTTGATGCCCGCTGCTTCCATGGCAGAGATCTTCGATTCCGCGTCGCCCTTGCCGCCGGAAACCACAGCACCGGCATGACCCATGGTGCGGCCCTTGGGCGCCGTACGACCGGCAATGAAGCCAGCCATTGGCTTCTTGCGGCCCTTCTTGGCTTCGTCGATCAGGAACTGGGCTGCATCTTCTTCAGCCGAACCACCGATTTCGCCGATCATGATGATCGAGGTCGTGGCTTCGTCTGCGAGGAACATTTCCAGCACGTCGATAAATTCCGTACCCTTGACCGGGTCGCCACCGATACCGACAGCCGTCGTCTGGCCGAGGCCTTCGTTGGATGTCTGGAACACGGCTTCATAGGTCAGCGTGCCGGAGCGCGAGACGATACCGACCGAACCCTTGCGGAAGATCGAGCCCGGCATGATGCCGATCTTGCATTCTTCCGGCGTCAGGATACCTGGGCAGTTCGGGCCAAGCAGGCGCGAGTTCGAACGGTCGAGGCGAGCCTTGACGCGAACCATGTCTGCAACCGGAATACCTTCGGTGATGCAGGTGATGAATGGGATCTCGGCGTCGATCGCTTCGATGATCGCGTCCGCTGCACCTGCTGGCGGAACGTAGATCACGGATGCGTCTGCACCGGTCTTTTCCTTTGCTTCGGCAACGGTTGCGAAGATCGGCAGGGTTTCGCCCTTGGAGCCGGTCCAGTTGGTGCCGCCCTTGGAGGGGTGAATACCGCCGACCATCTGCGTGCCGTAATAGGCAAGCGCCTGTTCGGTGTGGAACGTACCGGTCTTGCCGGTCAGGCCCTGCACGAGGATCTTTGTGTCTTTATTGACGAGAATGGACATGAATCAGGATCCTTAAAATTAGCCGTTGACCGCGGCGACGATCTTCTTGGCAGCATCGTCCAGATCGTCGGCAGCCGTGATGGCGAGGCCGGATTCGTTCAGGAGCTTCTTGCCAAGTTCGACATTCGTGCCTTCCAGGCGCACGACGAGCGGAACCTCAAGACCGACTTCCTTCACTGCGGCGATAACGCCTTCAGCGATGACGTCGCACTTCATGATGCCGCCGAAGATGTTGACGAGGATGCCCTCGACCTTCGGGTCTGCGGTGATGATCTTGAAGGCTGCAGCGACCTTCTCCTTGCCAGCGCCACCGCCGACGTCGCAGAAGTTTGCAGGCTCTTTGCCGTACAGCTTGATGATGTCCATCGTTGCCATGGCAAGACCGGCGCCATTGACCATGCAGCCGATGTTGCCGTCGAGAGCAACGTAGGCGAGGTCCCACTTGGAGGCTTCGATTTCCTTGGCGTCTTCTTCGGTCTCGTCGCGCAAAGCCTTGACGTCGTCATGGCGGAACAGCGCGTTGCCGTCGAAGGAGACCTTGGCGTCGAGAACGCGCAGATGGCCATTTTCCATGACGATCAGCGGGTTGATCTCGAGAAGCGCCATGTCCTTTTCGACGAAGGCCTTGTAGAGGATCGGGAACAGCGACTTTGCGTCTTCGGCAGCAGCGCCATCAAGTTCCAGCGCGCTGGAGATCTTGGCAACGTCTTCAGCCGTTACACCGGCTTGCGGATCGATAGCAATCGTGTGGATCTTCTCGGGCGTGTCGTGGGCGACAGCTTCGATGTCCATGCCGCCTTCGGTCGAAACGACGAAAGCAACCTTGCCGACCGAACGGTCAACCAGCAGCGAGCAATAGAGTTCGCGAGCAATGTCGGCGCCGTCTTCGATGTAAAGACGGTTGACCTGCTTGCCGGCGTCGCCCGTCTGGGCGGTAACCAGCGTGTTTCCGAGCATGTCCTTGGCGTGGGAAACGACTTCCTCGATGGACTTGGCGAGGCGAACGCCGCCCTTGGCGTCAGGGCCGAGTTCCTTGAACTTGCCCTTGCCGCGGCCACCGGCGTGGATCTGGCTCTTGACCACGTAAAGCGGGCCAGGAAGCTGCTTGGCAGCAGCTTCGGCTTCTTCGACCTTGAGGATGGCAACCCCTTCGGCAACCGGCGCACCGAAGCTCTTCAGAAGAGCCTTGGCCTGATATTCATGAATATTCATGGATTATTCCCTGTTTACAGCCTGAGAGGCAATTACTTCAGCGACGGAGCGATGTTGACGCAGGCTTCGCAAAGACCGGCAACGGCACCGACGGACTTCTGGAAGGCTGCTTCCTCGTCCTTGTTGAGTTCGATCTCGATGATGCGCTCGATACCGCCAGCACCGATAACAGTCGGCACGCCGACATACATGTCGTTGACGCCGTACTGGCCGGAAAGGTAGGCGGCAGCAGGCAGAACGCGCTTCTTGTCCTTGAGGTAGGATTCGGCCATCTCGATAGCGGAAGCGGCAGGCGCGTAGTAGGCAGAACCAGTCTTCAGGAGACCAACGATTTCCGCGCCGCCATCACGGGTGCGCTGAATAATCTGCTCGAGACGCTCAGCCGAGACCCAGCCAAGCTTGACGAGGTCGGTCAGCGGAATGCCGGCAACGGTGGAGTAACGTGCAAGCGGCACCATCGTGTCGCCGTGGCCGCCGAGAACGAAGGCGGTGACGTCTTCAACCGAAACGTTGAACTCTTCGGAGAGGAAGAGGCGGAAACGGGCGCTGTCGAGAACGCCGGCCATGCCGACGACCTTGTTCTTCGGCAGGCCGGAGAACTTCTGCAGAGCCCAGACCATGGCGTCGAGCGGGTTGGTGATGCAGATCACGAAAGCATTGGGGGCATACTTCTTGATGCCCGCGCCAACCTGTTCCATGACCTTGAGGTTGATGCCGAGAAGATCGTCGCGGCTCATGCCGGGCTTGCGGGCAACGCCTGCGGTGACGATGCAAACATCTGCGCCTTCGATGGCAGCGTAATCGGACGCGCCGGTGAGCTTTGCGTTGAAGCCTTCGACCGGACCGGACTGGGCAATATCCAGACCCTTGCCCTGCGGAATACCGTCAGCAATATCGAAGAGGACGATGTCGCCCAATTCCTTCAGGCTGGCGAGATGCGCCAGCGTGCCGCCGATCATGCCAGAACCAATAAGTGCAATTTTTTTGCGAGACATCGAATGCTTCCTCTTAAGCTTCAACTCAATTTTCCGCAGACGGACTGCGGCTGAAATTGTCGCACTCGGCTTAGACGCATTGGCCAAAAATGGCAACCGATTCTTTCAGAGCAAGGTTTTTCAATCGTTTAGATGATAAAATTCTTACGTAAGCGTAATATATTGTGTCATTAAAACGTCATGCTGCACGCCGTTTCTCGTTGTGAAGCGCGAGATAATCGGCACTTCTCATCTCGAAAAGCCGAGATGCAGTCCGATCGAACTCGAAACCTTCGATACCCTTTCTGGTCCCCAGAAGATCCTCCGGCATGGCGGCGGCAGAGGCGAAGAGCCGAACAGTGTGATCGTAAAGCGCGTCGATCAGGATGATGAAGCGCTTGGTCTCATTGCGGCGATCCGCGCTCAGCATCGGTATGTGATCGATGAAAACCGTATCGAACCGGTCGGCAATGGCCAGAAAGTCGGACGCGCCGAGAGGCTTCTCGCAGAGATCGCGGAAAGTAAAGCGTGCGACCCGCCCCGCTGCGCGCGGCACGAGGACCGAGCGACCCTTCATCTCGATCTCCACCGGCGCGACGGCCTGCCCCACAGTCAGATGATGCCAGGCCATGTCCATCGCCTGATCGGCCGCACCATCGAGCGGCGTCACATAGACGGGCAGGCTCTTGACCTTCTCCATCCGGTAGTCGATCGGGCTATCAAGGCTGACGACCTCGACATTCTGCTGCAACAGATCGATGAAGGGCAGGAACAGGCCGCGATTGAGGCCGTCCTTGTAGAGATTGTCTGGCACGACGTTGGAGGTCGTCACCAGCGTGCAGCCATTGGCGAAGAGTTCTGTGAAGAGCCGGGCCAGGATCATCGCATCGGCAATGTCCGTGACGGTGAACTCGTCGAAGCAAAGCAGTTCAGCTTCGGCAAGCAACTGCGCGGCCACCGGCGGGATTGGATCGGCCTGTTTGGTCTCACCGCTTTTCAGCTTCTGCCGGTGCGCATGGACCCGGTTATGTACATCGGCCATGAATTCATGGAAATGGCAACGCCGCTTCTTCTCGATCGGCGCCATCTGGAAGAACATGTCCATCAGCATGGTCTTGCCGCGACCGACACTGCCATGAACGTAAAGACCCTTGACTGAAGGAGAAGATGCAGCCTTGCGGGCAAACATCCAGCCGAGCGCGCTTTTCTTCTTGGCTGGCTTGCGCAGCTTCAGATCGGAGAGGATTCTGTCGAGATGGGCCGCGACGCCAAGCTGGGCAGCATCCGCCTTCAACTCGCCGGATGCCGTCAATGCGTTGAGTTGCTCAACGACACTCTGGTTATAGGCCGGCACTGGCTGCATGGAGAAAGACCCCGCGCGCGAAGCGCACGTCGCTTGAAGCAGACGCGCGCTCCTCGTCGATCTGTTATCGGCTCAGGCTCAGAGGCTGGCCGTTATTGGTCGTACCGTCGTAACGGGCGTCAGACGTCTTGTAGACGCGGCCGATCGTATCGCCTGCACGGTTCTTGAACTGGACCATCTTGCCAGAGACTTCCCAGGAGCCCATGGCCGTCAGGTCGCCGGTGCAACCGCGCGTACCCCCACGCGAGCCGCTGCCGAGATTGGTGAGCGTCAGGAACATGTCGCAGTTGGCGGCACCGTTGGAAACGCGCCAGTTGCCAACCATCGATTCCTTGGTCACGTCGAGCGCCGTCGTCGGCGCAGATGCCATTGTCGTGCTTGTCGGTGCTGCTGCAGCCGGCGCTGTCGGGAACTGCGACGAGCCGCCTGGAGGAGGAAGCGCGCCGGACTGGACGGAGGGAACGGGCTGAGCCTGAAGCGGCGGCGTATAGCCGGGTCCAGCATTGGAATTGCTGCTATAGTCGTAAGAGGTACGCTGGCAACCGGCGAGGCCGATAACGACCATAAGGCCCGTCACCACATATCTAACTTGCATCTCAAGCTCCCGATTCTCTTCGCTTCGGAAAATTCATGGTTACACAAAGCGGCTGAATTATTACCAAAGCCTTAGCTAACGCAAGACGCAGCAACGATAATTGCCATTTCGACGGCATTTTAGGAAAATTCCTGGCCGTTTGCGAATAAAGAAGCCGCGACCTCGGGCCGCGGCTTTGACATGTCTCAAGGATCAGGCCACCATCAAACGCGACGCTCGACCATCATCTTCTTGATCTCGGCAATCGCCTTGGCAGGGTTCAGACCCTTCGGGCAGGCCTGCGCGCAGTTCATGATCGTGTGGCAGCGATACAGACGGAAAGGATCCTCGAGGTTATCGAGACGCTCGCCCGTTGCTTCGTCGCGGCTGTCGATCAGCCAGCGGTAGGCCTGGAGCAAAACGGCTGGACCAAGGTAACGGTCGCCATTCCACCAGTAGCTGGGACAGGAGGTGGAGCAGCAGGCGCACAGAATGCACTCGTAAAGACCATCCAGCTTCTGGCGGTCTTCATGGCTCTGCTTCCATTCCTTGGCAGGCGTCGGAGATACCGTCTTCAGCCATGGCTCGATGGAGCGGTGCTGGGCGTAGAAGTTCGAAAGGTCCGGCACAAGATCCTTGACCACCGGCATATGCGGCAGAGGATAGACCTTCACCGTGCCGTTGATCTCTTCCATGCCCTTGGTGCAGGCGAGCGTATTCGTGCCGTCGATATTCATCGCGCAGGAACCGCAGATACCTTCACGACAGGAACGGCGAAGCGTCAGCGTCGGGTCGATCTTGTTCTTGATGTACAAAAGCGCATCGAGAACCATCGGGCCGCAATCGTCGATATCGATGTAATAGGTATCGATGCGCGGGTTCTGGCCGTCGTCAGGGTTCCAGCGATAGATCCGGTACTCGCGAACATTCTTCGCGCCTGCCGGCTTCGGCCAGACCTTGCCTTCGGTCATCTGAGAGTTTTTGGGGAGAGCAAGTTCAACCATGTCCAATACCTCTCAAATCAATAGACGCGTGCTTTTGGCTCGATCTTCTTAGGATCGATGCCATCGGCGATGAGTTCGGTGTGAACCGGACGGTAGTCGAGCTTGACGTCGCCCGCTTCGCTGACCCAGGCCAGCGTGTGCTTGCGCCAGTTGACGTCGTCGCGGCCAGCGAACGGACCATCGGTATAGTCCTCGCGTGCATGCGAGCCGCGGCTTTCCTTGCGGGCTTCCGCGCCGTAGACCGTGGTGATGGCGTTGGCCATCAGGTTTTCCAGTTCCAGCGTTTCCACCAGATCGGAATTCCACACCATCGAGCGGTCGGTGACCTTCACGTCCGGAAGTTCCTTCCAGATGGCGGAGAGACGCTGGCAACCGTTTGCAAGCGATTCCTGCGTGCGGAACACGGCGGCATCTTCCTGCATGGCGCGCTGCATCTTGTCGCGCAGCACCGCCGTCGGCGTGCTGCCGCTGGCGTTGCGCAGACGATCGAAGCGATCCATGATCTTGTCGCAGGCAGCAATGTTGAGCGCCGGCACCGGCTCCTCGCGGTTGATGACCTGGGCCGCACGGATGGCGGCTGCGCGACCGAAGACCACGAGGTCGATGAGCGAGTTGGAGCCAAGACGGTTCGCACCGTGAACCGAGGCGCAGCCCGCTTCGCCGACAGCCATGAGGCCGGGTGCGATGCGACCAGGATTTTCGCTGTCGGCATTCAGCACTTCGCCCCAATAGTTGGTCGGAATGCCGCCCATATTGTAGTGAACCGTCGGCAGAACCGGGATCGGCTCGCGCGTCACGTCCACGCCTGCGAAGATCTTGGCGCTTTCGGAAATGCCCGGAAGACGCTCATGGAGAACCGCCGGATCAAGGTGATCGAGGTGGAGGAAGATGTGGTCCTTGTTCTTGCCAACGCCACGGCCTTCGCGGATTTCCATGGTCATGCAGCGCGACACGACGTCACGCGATGCCAGGTCCTTGGCAGACGGAGCGTAACGCTCCATGAAGCGCTCGCCTTCGGAGTTAACGAGATAACCGCCTTCGCCGCGTGCGCCTTCGGTAATCAGGCAGCCCGCACCGTAAATGCCGGTCGGGTGGAACTGAACGAATTCCATGTCCTGAAGCGGAAGGCCGGCACGCGCGATCATGCCGCCGCCATCACCCGTGCAGGTATGCGCGGAGGTGGCAGAGAAGTAGGCGCGGCCGTAACCGCCGGTGGCCAGAACGACCATCTTGGCGGAGAAACGGTGGATGGTACCGTCGTCCAGGTTCCAGGCAACGACGCCGGTGCAGCGACCGTCATCCGACATGATCAGGTCGAGCGCGAAATACTCGATGAAGAATTCCGCATTGTTGCGCAGCGACTGGCCATAAAGCGTGTGCAGGATGGCGTGGCCAGTACGGTCAGCGGCAGCACAGGTGCGCTGTACCGGCGGGCCTTCGCCGTAATTCTGCATGTGGCCGCCGAAGGGGCGCTGGTAGATCTTGCCTTCGGCGTTACGCGAAAACGGCACGCCGTAATGCTCAAGCTCGTAGACCGCCTTCGGCGCTTCCATGGCGAGATACTGCATGGCATCCACGTCGCCGAGCCAGTCGGAGCCCTTCACTGTGTCGTAAAGGTGCCACTGCCAACAGTCGGGCGTCATGTTGACGAGCGAGGCGGCAATACCGCCCTGCGCCGCAACCGTGTGCGAGCGGGTGGGGAAAACCTTGGTGATGCAGGCTGTCTTGAAGCCCTGCTCGGCCATGCCGAGCGTTGCGCGCAAGCCAGCGCCGCCGGCACCCACGACGATGACGTCATAGGAATGGTCGACGTAGGTATAGGCCTTGCCGTTCTGTGAAGGTGAACTGTTCGGTGCCATGACGGATTATCCTGCGAATGCGATTTTCAGAACGGCGAAGAGACAGAGACCGCCGACGACTACCGCGAAGAAGGTGTTCAGCATCAGAAGAACCAGCTTGGGAACTTCTGCATGAATATAGTCCTCGATAATGACCTGCATGCCAAGCTTCATATGGATGAGGCCGGACACGACGACGAGCGCCATGATCACTGCAACGAGCGGATTTGAAAGAGCCGAAACGACGACCTCATAGGGTGCGCCGCCATACATGACCAGGAAACCGACGAAGAAGATCAGCAGCGGCACGTTGGCAACAGCCGTCACGCGCTGGCGCCAGAAGTGCTCGGTGCCTTCCTTGGCGGAGCCGAGACCACGAACCTTGCCGAGAGGGGTGCGCATATCCATGATTATATCTCCTCAGCGCACGATCAGGGCGACAACCCAGATCAGCGCGGTCAGACAGATCGAAACGACGAAGGACGCCTTGGCGAGCTTGGTGGTAAAATGCTTCTCGAAGCCGTGGCCGAGATCCCACATGAAGTGGCGCAGGCCGCCGAGCATGTGGTGAACCAGCGCCCAGGTATAACCAATCAGGATCAGCTTGCCGATCAGCGAGCTCATGGCCCATTGCACCCACGCGTAGGCATCGACGCCAGACGCGGTCGCGATCAACCACCAGGCAACCAGAAGCGTGCCGAAATAGAGTGCACCACCGGTAATACGGTGTACAATGGACGCAACCATCGTCGGAATGGGCTTATAGATTTGAAGATGCGGCGACAAAGGCCGATTATTTGTCGTGTTCGCCATATGAACCTCACGGCGTTTTTGGCGCCGATCATAGCCGGGCGCCCCCAAACAACGCACATGACGAAAGAATGTGCATTGCACCAAGCGCGACCTTTAATCGCACGAGGGCATCACGACAAGTACAATCGGCAACCGTTTTGAATTTAATCGATTGTGGTCTAAAAATTCTGCGTGATTCTTGGGATCGAAAATAAAATGTCGAGCGTTTCCAGACGTCAACATTCAAATTCATTTACGTAAACGTAAACACAAAAATGCCTTTCCGACTCAACGGAGAGCTTAAAAAACTAGATGGAGAAGATCATGTTCAAGCAGGCCCATTGGATCATTCCAATCCTCCTGATCGCCATTGGTTTCCCCTCTCTTGCGAGGGCGAACGACGGCCACCGCGACCATCGCTCGTACCGTCCTTACAGCCATTCGCAGCCCTCTGTCGTCGGCGGTTATGGTCTGCCGTCTTATATCAGAGGCCTTGGCACCTATGCAGGCGGACTGTCGGCGGCGCGTTTTCCTGGCAACGGAAACTATTTCTACGCCCAAAGCGGCGGTGCTTATCTGCCGGATGGATACCGCAAGACGACGGTCGAACCGCGCATCATCCACGTGAACCTGCGCACGATGAACGCTAACTGCCAATATGAAGCTGGCGTCTGCGTCATTCGCCCTTAACAGCCTTGCCTGAAGCGCGATGCTGTAGCTTTACGATAGACGCCAGACTGTCGTCTGCTTGATTTCGCTGTCTTCCAGCGCGCGCGTGACCGGCACCTGATAGGTAGCGCAGGCGGTCAACTTGGTCTTCGGGAGATAGGCGCGACCCGGATCGCCGACCAGCACGGCAATACCCCTGGCGACGAGGGCTGAGAACCAAGGGATGAGCGCATCGGCAAATCCCTTGTCGTAGAACACGTCGCCGGCAAGCAGAACGTCGGTGTCGATGTCATTGCCGATCAGGTCGTCGGAGATCACATCGATCGTCACCCCGTTCACCGCGGCGTTCAGCAGAACCGCGCTCTTTGCCCAGGGATCGATATCGACCGCGAGCACTTGTGAGGCACCAGCACGAGCCGCGGCAATCGCCACCATGCCGGAGCCGCTGGCGAAATCGACCACACGTTTGCCATGGACCACTTGCGGATTATCGAGAATATAGCGCGCCAGACCCTGGCCGCCGGCCCATGCGAAAGCCCAAAAGGGCGGAGGTAGGCCGATCTCTTCCAGTTCTTCTTCCGTCTTCAGCCACAGATCATGCGCTTCACTTGCCAGATGCAGGCGAAGCTCTGGAACATGCGGCGATGCCATGATGGTCGTATTGGCGCGGATGAAGTCGTCTGGCGCGGTCTTCAAGGTCTGGATCAGTCTGGCGAGCGCGGCGGCTTGTCGACACCTGCCATATGGCAGACTTCCAGATATTCCTCTTCCGTCACCGGCTGGACGGAAAGCCGCATGGAGGTAACGAGCGACATGTCGGCAAGCTTCGGATTGGCCTTCACCGCCTTCAAGGTCACGGGCTTCGGCACGTCGCGGACCGCCTTGATGTGTACGCAGTCCCAGCGCGCATCGCCCTCGGCAGAGGAATCAGGCTTCGACAATTCGCAAACCTCGACGATGCCTACGACTTCCAGCCCCTCATTGGAGTGGTAGAAGAAGCCCTTGTCGCCGAGCTTCATGGCCCGCATGTTGTTGCGTGCCTGATAGTTGCGCACGCCGGTCCATTCCTCGCCAGCCTCACCCTTGGCCTTCTGCTGTTCCCAGGACCATGTGTCGGGTTCGGATTTGAAAAGCCAGTAATTCGCCATATCGTCGTTTGTCCTCACGCCGCCGGATTGTTGAAGACCCAGTTATAGGGCTTCACATCGACGCTCTCGAACAGCCCTGCCTTAGCGTAAGGATCGGCATCGGCGAGAGCGCGCGCAGCCTCGATATCGGCGGCTTCAACGATCACCAGACTGCCATTCGGCTTGCCTTCGGCATCGAGAAACGGGCCAGCGATCTTCAGCGTGCCTTCGGCATTCAGTTTGTTGAGATGCTCCAGATGCGCCGGGCGCGTATCCATGCGCACATTCAGGTGACCGGGCTTATCTTTGCAGATAAAGGCAAACAGCATTGTCTTCTCCTCTTGTCGCCCAGTCACTACTCAGTGGTGATGGGCCGTGTCATCAATTGTCGCATGGCGGTCAGAATGTCCAGCCGTCCGTCGATGATCGCCGCAACCGCATCGGTCACCGGCATATCGACCTGATGCTTTGCCGCAAGACGCGAGGCCACGGAGGCTGCATAAGCGCCCTCGACCAGCCCGCCATGGAAGGCGGACGGCGAGTCCCCCTGCCCCAACGCTATGCCGAAGCGCAGATTGCGCGACTGGTGGCTGGTGGCCGTGAGCACAAGATCGCCGAGACCGGAAAGCCCGCGAACCGTATCCGCCTGCCCGCCGATTGCCACGACAAGCCGCGACATTTCGGCAAGTCCGCGCGCAATCAGTGCAGCACGTGCCGATTCTCCGAGCCCCGCCCCTTCGACAATCCCGGCGGCAATCGCCAGCACGTTCTTCAGAGCGCCACCAAGCTGCACGCCGATCCGATCGGTCGACGCATAAAGCCGGAAGGTCTGTCCGGAAATGGTTTGCGCCAGATGCTCTGCAAGCGCTGCGTCGCTTGCAGCAACCGCCATGGCTGTCGGCAGCCCCTTGGCGATATCGGCGGCAAAGCCCGGCCCCGAAAGCACGGCAACAGGATGAAAGGGCAATTCCTTTTCCAGCACGTCCGTCAGCAACTGGCCGGAGGAGCGGTCGATACCCTTGGCGAGCGTCATCACCACAGCATCCTTAGCCAGGTAAGGACCATAGTGGCGCGCCGCATCGCTTTGCGCCTGCGAAGGCATAGCAAACAGCACGATGTCTGCATTGCGCAGGACCTCGGGTTCGGCCGAGTATTTCAGCGCATCGGGGAGCGTAATGCCGGGGAGTGCTGCCTCATGCACGCCATCGGCCTGCAAGTCTGCCATCAGCGACGGATCGCGACCGAGCAGCGTCACCTCATGACGATTTTCCAGCGCAATCACCACCGCAATCGCCGTGCCGAACGCACCGGAACCGATGACGACGATGGTTTCGCGCTTGCTCATGCCTTGGCCCCACGCTTGCCGAAGCCGACAAGGGTCTGAGCCTCGGCATCGAGCGGCCAGCGCGAGCGCGGCTGCACATCGAGACTATCCGGCTCCATGCCTTGGGCCATGCGCTCGAGCCCCGCCCAGGCAATCATCGCCGCATTGTCGGTACAAAGTTGCAATGGCGGCGCGATGAAGCGGAAGCGGTGCTTGTCGCAGAGCGCCTGCAGGGTGCCGCGCAGCTCCTGATTGGCGGCAACACCACCGGCAACGACCAGGGCCGGGCCACCCTCTACAGTAGGAAATGTTTCGGTAAAACGCTGAAGTCCGCGGCCGATCCGGTCCTGAAGGGTGCGCGACACCGCTTTCTGAAACGAGGCGCAGATATCGGCGATGTCCTGGTCCGTCAGCGGCGCAATGGCGGTCGCCGCCTGCCGCACGGCGGTCTTCAGACCGGAGAAGGAGAAGTCGAGCCGTGCCTCACCCACCATCGGGCGCGGCAGGGGAAAACGATCCGGGTTACCGGTCTTTGCCGCTTTTTCAACCGCCGGTCCGCCAGGATAGGGCAGACCAAGCAGCTTGGCCGTCTTGTCGAAGGCTTCGCCGAGTGCATCATCGATGGTCGTTCCCCAGCGCTCGTACTGGCCGACACCGCGCACCAGAATGAGCTGCGTATGGCCGCCGGAAACGAGCAGCATCAGATAGGGGAATGACAACCCGTCCGTCAGCCGCGCCGTCAGCGCATGGCCTTCCAGATGGTTGACGGCATAGAGTGGCTTGCCCGCCGCTTTGGCAATCGCCTTGCCGGTCATCAGCCCGACGATCAGTCCGCCGATGAGACCGGGTCCAGATGTGGCGGCAATCGCATCGACGTCTTTCAGCGTTACGCCGGCCTTGCCGAGCGCTTCCTCGATCAGCGTATCGAGCGCTTCCACATGGGCACGCGCAGCAATCTCCGGTACCACGCCACCATAGGCGCTGTGTTCTTCCAGCTGCGACAAAACGACGTCGGAGATGATCTCGCCACGGCCATCGGCATGCCGAACCACCACAGATGCAGCGGTTTCGTCACAACTGGTCTCTATGCCGAGGATACGAAGAAAGGGGGTCATCTGCCGGTTCGTTGATTGCGGTGCTTTTGAAACTTAGGTACGAACACCTCCGGTAACAACGGATAGATGCCGATGCAAACAAAACCTTTCCGAATAGGCACGCGCGGTAGCCCGCTGGCACTGGCGCAGGCGTTCGAAACGCGCGACCGGCTTTCGGCAGCGCATGACTTGCCCCCGGAGATGTTCGAAATCGTGCCACTGGCAACCAAGGGCGACCGCATGACCGACCGCCCCTTGTCGGAAATCGGCGGCAAGGGTCTGTTCACCGAGGAACTGGAAGCGCAACTGCTGTCCGGTGATCTCGACTTTGCCGTCCACTCCTCAAAGGACATGGCGACCAAGCTGCCGGAGGGACTGGAGCTTCGCGCCTTCCTGCCGCGCGAAGACGTGCGCGATGCCTTCATCGGCAGAACAGCGCCTCGCCTTCTGGAGCTGCCGCATGGCGCGATCGTCGGCTCGGCCTCGTTGCGTCGTCAGGCCCTCATCCGTCGCCTGCGCCCAGATCTTGAGGTCATCATCTTTCGCGGGCTTGTCGATACGAGACTGCGCAAGCTGGCGGAAGGTCAGGCGGACGCCACCCTTCTTGCCTTTGCCGGCCTGAAGCGGCTGAACAAGGACGAGGTTCCAACCGAACTGTTGGACCCAAAGGCGTTTCCCCCTGCCCCCGCCCAAGGCGCTATCGGCCTTGAATGTCGCATCGGCGATAGCCGGATTCAGGACCTGCTCTCGGCCATCAACGACGTGCCGACCTATGATGCAGTGATGTGCGAACGCGCTTTTCTGGCAGCGCTCGACGGCTCCTGTCGAACCCCGATTGCAGGCCTTGCCACCTGTCATAGTGAGGATTTGCACTTCCACGGAGTCATCCTTACACCCGATGGGCAGACGGAGCATGCCGTAGAAGTGTCCGGCAGACTTGCAGATGCCGAAACGCTCGGACGTCAGGCTGGCGAAAAAGTGCGCCAAGCCGCCGGTCCCGGCTTCTTTGAAAGCTGGACATAAGCCATGCGCGTCGTCCTGACCCGTCCGATCCGTTCGGGGCAGAAGACGGCGACGCTTTTGCGCGAGCACGGTCACCAGCCAATCCTCCTGCCCATGACGGAGCCTGTCTACAAGACGGACGTTGCCCGAGAAACACTGGCGCGCAAGCCTGCCGCTTTGGCCGTCACCAGCGCCGAGGCAATCCGCGCCTTGAGCGCATCCGGCGTGGATTTGTCCAACTACCTGGACCGTCCACTCTTTGCCGTGGGAGAGGCCACCGCCAAGGCGGCACGCGACATCGGCTTCAGAACCATCATCAGCGGCGATGGTGATGGCGTGGCGCTGGCGCGGCTGGTGCAAACCACATTTAAGCCGCAGGCAAGCAAGCCCGCGCCCGATGATGGGTCGCCGCATCTGCTTTATCTTGCCGGACGCCCGCGTGAAGGCGGATTCGAAAGCACTCTTGCAGAGAACGCGATACGGGTGAGTGTGGCGGAGATTTACGAGATGCAGCCGGTTCATTGGGAACGACCGACGCTGCAAGCGCGCTTCGAACCGCTTCCGGACGTGGTTCTGCTCTACTCTCGGGAAACCGCCCGGATTTTCTTCGAGCTTTCTGATAGGCTCGATCTGGCACCGCTGATCAGCGCGATACGTTTCATCTGCATCAGCGAGAATGTTCTGGACGTCGTTCCGGCCATACATCGCAGTCGCGCGTTGGCAAGCGCTACACCACGCGAGGACGCAATGTTCCATCTTCTGGACCGAGGTACTGGAACCTAATTCCCTTTCACCTCTTTCCTTTGCCACCATCACTGACTAGGTTTGCAATGTGGCGACCAGCGACCCCGTCTTTCCGAAAGGTGGTACGTCGCCACCGCGACCGAGGAATAGACAAGACGAAATGAGGTTGTCATGGTATCCGGAAAGCCGCCACGCCACTCCAAATCCAAGACCGAACCGGTCACGATCGATCTGGATGCCAAAGACGTGACGGATATCAGTGCGGCCAAGCCATCGAGCGATACGCAAGAGCAGTCAAAGCCTGCTGCCGATGAACCAACATCGGTCACGGAAACAAGCGCATCCGAGCCGGTAAAACCTGCCACCAGCGCCACGGACACCGAGAAGGCCGAGACACCGAAGCCGATCTGGGAGCAGCCGACGAAACCGCCGATCGAACCGGAGCCGAATGTCTCCAAGACGGAAGCGTCGATCAAAAAAGACACAACCGGAAAGCAGGATAGCGCGGAGAACGCAGCCGCAAAGCAGGACGCGCAAAAGCCTGTCACCTCCGCGACCGCAGCAGCCTCTGCGGCCTCCGCTGCGCCATCTTCCGATGCGACCAAAAACACCGCCCCGGGGTCATTTGGCGCCTCCCCAAAAGACGCGCTTAAAAGTGACAGCTTCAAGCCGCAAAGCTCCGCATCGTCGTCATCCGCAACATCGGCTGCGGATAAGCCATCGACAGCCTCGACGACCGCGTCGCGCGATACGAAAACGCAGGGAAGCTCCGGCCTGATTGCTGCGGGTATCGTCGGCGGGCTGATTGCGCTTCTCGCCGCCGGTAGCATGCAATATGCAGGCTATCTGCCGTCCAGCACAGCGGATGGCGGATCGTCGTCGGAACTTGCCGCGCTAAAATCTCAGGTCGCGACCCTGCAGCAGCAGATCGCGGACGCGCCCAAGACGCAGACAGGAGATGCCTCAGCGCTTGAGCAACGCCTTGCCGCGCTGGAAAGCTCCACAGCCTCCGGCGGCGATGCTTCCGCCAAGATCGCCGAGCTCGAAAAGACGATTTCGACCTTGCAATCCGAGCGCTCCGCCGAGAGCCAGACGATCGCGACGCTGACGCAGCGACTGGATGCAGCAGAAGCCAAGATCAACGAGCCGCGTGACGATGTCGAAGTTGCGCGCGCGATAGCCTCGGCAGCGCTGAAGGCGGCGATCGATCGCGGCGGCCCCTTCCTCACCGAACTCGATACGCTGTCGAAGGTCACGCCGGACGACCCCGCGGTCCAGGCTCTGAAGCCCTTCGCCAATACTGGCGTGCCGACCCGCGCCGAACTGGTACGCCGTTTCCCCGATGTGGCCAACGGGATGCTTGCAGCACTGACACCGTCCGATCCAAACCAGGGCATCTTCGACCGCCTCGCAGACAGCGCCATGTCGTTGGTCAAGGTTCGTCCCGTCGGCAATGTTGAAGGCGAAGGCGCGGATGCAAAGATCGCGCGCATGGAAGACAAGCTGCAGAATGGCGATCTGAAGGGTGCCGCTCTCGAATGGGATGCACTGCCGGAGCCGGCCAGAACCTCATCCGCCGACTACAAGAAATCTCTCGATGCCCGCATTCAGGTCGAGGATCTCGTCAACAGCACATTGAACCGCGCTGTCAGCAGCACGGGCCAGCAGGGGTAAGACATGACCAGGATCGTTAGCTTCGTCGTCATCGTCCTTCTCATTGCGGTCGGCTTCGCCTGGCTGGCGGATCGACCGGGCGTGCTCGCCATCACCTGGCAGGGACAGTTGATCGAGATGAGCCTGATGGTGGCCGCCACCATCGTCGCCACGCTGGTTGCCGCAATCATGCTGGTATGGTGGATGATCAGCACGCTGTGGAACTCGCCGCACATGGCAAGGCGCTATTTCCGGGCCCGCAAGCGTGACCGCGGCTATCAGGCCCTCTCCACCGGTCTGATTGCCGCTGGCGCTGGCAACGCCCTCCTCGCCCGCAAGATGACGGCAAGGACGCAAGGCCTTCTCAGTGCAGACCAGGAACCGTTGATCCATTTGCTGGAAGCGCAGGCTGATCTGATCGAAGGCAAGTATGACGCCGCGCGTCGCAAGTTCGAGGCGATGGCGAACGATCCCGAAACACGCGAGCTCGGCCTTCGCGGTCTTTATATCGAAGCTCGCCGCCAAGGCGCGCACGAGGCTGCTCTGCAATATGCCGAGGACGCTGCACGAAACGCGCCCTACCTACCCTGGGCGGCTCAGGCAACGCTGGAAAGCAAATGCCGTAGTGGCGAGTGGGATGACGCAATTCGTCTGCTCGACCAGCAAAAAGCCGCCCACGTCATCGAGCGGGGCGAAGCCGAACGTCTAAAGGCTGTTCTTCTGACGGCCAAGGCTGAAGAAAAGTTCGAAAGCGATCCTAAAGCTGCACGCGACGATGCGAAGGCTGCGTTGAAGCTCTCAAAGGCATTGGTTCCAGCGGCGCTCGTGGCTGCTAAATCCTATTTGCGCGAGGACAATCTACGCAAGGCCGCAGCCGTTCTGGAACCTGTCTGGAGGGCCGAACCGCATCCTCAGATCGCCGAGCTTTACGTCCGTGCCCGCAGCGGCGACACCGCCATAGACAGGCTGAAGCGTGCCGAGCGTCTGGAGAGCCTGAAGCCCAACAATATCGAGTCACTGTTTGCCGTGGCGCAGGCCGCGCTCGCCGCACAGGATTTCGACAAGGCGAGAGCAAAGGCCCAGGCCGCAGCCCGCATCGCACCCCGCGAAAGCATTTTCCTGTTGCTTGCCGATATCGAAGAGGCCGAAAGCGGCGATCAGGGTCGTATACGCCATTGGATGGCGCAGGCGTTGCGCGCGCCACGCGACCCGGCATGGGTAGCGGACGGCATCGTCTCGGAAAAGTGGCACCCCGTCTCGCCCGTCTCCGGTCGTCTCGATGCCTTTGAATGGAAGGCGCCTTTCGGCCAGCTCGAGGGCCCGGTGGAAGATGTGAGCGTCGACACGGCACTTGCATCACTGCCTGACGTGGCGCAGCCTGAAATCCGTGAGCGGATTATCGAAATCCCGGTTCCGGTGAAGACCGAACCCAAGCCGCATATCGAGCCTAAGGCCGATGCTAAAATTGAGCCGAAGTCTGAGATCAAGCCCGTGATCGAGGCATCGAAGCCAAAGGCTCCACCAGCACCAGCACAATCGCCGCAGGCAGTCTCTCCTGCAAAGATGGAGGAGCCGGTTCCTTTCTTCGGCGGTGCGCCGGATGATCCGGGCGTTAAAAAAGCAGAGGGCAGTCCCCTTGTCGAACCCGCAAAGCCCGTGGTCCCGACAAGCCCCGGCGCCAAACCATCCGTGCAGAAAACCACAGCTGCTGAAAAGGACGGTGAAGCCGTGCCTTTCTTCGGCGGTCTTCCGGATGATCCGGGCGTAAAGAAAACCTCTGCCGCCACCGACGGAAAAACTCGCCTCAATCTGTTTTAAGGCGCCATTGATGCTCAAGGAGAGCCATGCTCGAACGTATCCAGTCCTTCTTTCAAAGCCTGACGAACAGCGATACGTCTCGCGATTTTCCGCCCGATGACCTGCGCGTCGCCATCGCTGCTCTCTGCTTTCAAGTGATGGAAGCGGATGGCACGGTGTCCAAGGTGGAGCGCCAACGCCTGCGCGAATTGCTACAGGAGCATTACGACCTCAGTTCAGGCAAGCTGGACGCGCTGATGGATGCAGGCCAGGAGGCCGGCAAGGAGGCCGTGGATTACTACCGCTTCACCACCGATATCCGCCGCCATCTGAACGAGCAGGAGCGCGTCGAACTCATCGGCATCCTTTGGGACATCGTCTACGCAGACGGCGAGCGCAACGAGATGGAAGACAACGTGATCTGGCGTATCGCCGAGCTTCTTGGCGTCTCCGTCCGAGACCGCGTCCTCCAGCGCCAGCAAGTGGAAGGCCACAAGCACCTTGAGGTCCAAGACGCAAGCGAGGCTGACGTCACCTGATCGGTAACAGTACCCGTCTAAAACTCGAAGCCGATTTTGACCGGATGACGGTAGATGCAAGATATGAATCGTCCTTTGTGCGTCCAAAAGGGCGCGTAACGCTTAAGAGCCGGTGGCACCCGCCGGCTTCTTCGTCTCGTGTTAAGGCTGATTTTGAAAACGCTCGCTGGATGGCGCGCAATTGATCTGTTCCCGCACCGCACCACTTGTCGGCTCATCTGGCAATGTCTAAATGTCTTCCAACAACATAGGAGACACGGATGCCAGGGTTTATTGATGCAGTGATTACCGTCATTAGCTTGGCGCTTGACATCTATTGGTGGATTCTGATCGCGAGCGCGATCTTCTCCTGGCTCTATGCGTTCAACGTCATCAATTCTTCCAATCAGTTCGTCAACGCGATCGGCAACTTCCTCTATCAAGCCACCGAGCCTGTCCTGCGCCCGATCCGTAACCGCCTTCCCAATATGGGCGGTATCGATCTGTCGCCGCTCATCGTGCTGCTGGCCATCGTCTTTATCAAGATGATCCTGATGAATCCGATCAGACCTTTCCTGATCTCGCTCTTCATTTGACGCTGAAGCCCTGGAAGATCGTCGGTTCGCAGATTGAACTGAGGGTAAGGCTCACGCCCTCTGGCGGGCGTGACGCGATCGACGGCGTAGAGCGGGACGCCGAAGGGCAGGCTTACCTGAAAGCCCGCGTGACCGCCGTGCCGGAAGATGGCAAAGCGAACAAGGCGCTGATTGCGCTTCTTTCGAAGACGGTGAAGATTCCAAAGTCCTCGATCGAATTCATTTCCGGCGAAACATCGCGCAAAAAAAACCTCCGGCTCGAGGGCGAACCGGAGGACATCATTTTAAAACTTGATAAGGTGCTGGACCGAAATCAGCCCTGAGCCTTGTAACGCTCGACAGCTTCGACGATCAGCTTCTTGGCAACGTCGACATCCTGCCAGCCGCCCATCTTCACCCACTTGCCGGGTTCCAGATCCTTGTAGTGCTCGAAGAAGTGCTCGATCTGCTTCAGCGTGATTTCTGGCAGGTCCGTGTAGTTGACGACCTTGTCGTAACGGCGCGTCAACTTCGGAACCGGAACCGCGAGGATCTTTTCGTCCTTGCCGCCATCGTCTTCCATGATCATCACGCCGATCGGGCGGACATTGATGACGCAGCCTGGAACCAGTGGGCGGGTATTGCAGATCAACACATCGATCGGGTCGCCATCATCCGAGAGCGTGTGCGGCACGAAGCCGTAATTGCCCGGATAGGTCATCGGCGTGTAAAGGAAGCGATCGACGATCAGTGCGCCTGCATCCTTGTCCATCTCGTACTTGATAGGATGGCCGCCGACCGGCACTTCAACGATCACATTGACGTCTTCAGGCGGGTTCTTGCCGACGGAGATTGCATCTATACGCATACTCTTTCCTTATTTCGGTGAGTTGAGATGGTTCTCGATACTGGTAAAGCAGCCTTATTGCAACATCACCCGCCGCAACCTTTACTGTTTTGGCGAACCAAGAATGGGCGCAGATTAAAGGATTGAGACCGTTACAAGAAACCGCAGGCGAGAAGTCTTAACGCGCACGCGTTCCCACCTTCAACGATCGGTATCATCGAGTTACCCATACATAGCCTGCAGCTCGAAGCGTCCTTAGCGCCAGGCAAAACCGATCTTGCGCAACTGCTTGTCGGCAAAGTCTTCCATGCCTTCGGCAATATCCCTTCCGCCATGCGAGCGGAAAAAGCGGCTCGCGACATCGCTGTCTTCGAGGCACCACGCCACCACGCCGTTACAGCCGAGCGACTTCAACAGGCGGCGGCCTTCTTTGAAAAGCACGGTACCGAGCCCGATGCCCTGATATTCCGGACGCAGATAAAGCTCGTAGATCTCGCCATCATAGGGAAGACCACGGGCACGGTTTAGCCCAAGCGTCGTGTAACCGGCCAAGACGCCGGCAACCTCCACTACCAGAAGTGTTGCGGAGCCACGGGCAGCGCGCCGCCACCAGTCCTCGTCGCGGCGGTCCAGCATCTGCCATAGCGGCTTGTGCGGGATAAGACCCGAATAGGCCTGTTCCCAGGACAGCCTGTGCGTCTGTGCAATAGCGCCAGCGTCTTCCGGTTCAGCCCGGCGAACATCTATGGATAACGTCTTCATAACGCGATTCTGGCCCCAGCCATGAAAACTTACCAGCCATAAAGGTTAACGGCGGGAAGCTTACCCACAGCCTATTCATGTGGACGATGGCGCTGAGATTAACGCTTTTTTTACCAATCAGACAAGCGGGCCTGATTCGCCTGCACAAAGAAAAACCCGGCCTGAGGGGTGCTCAGGCCGGGTTTCGCAAAAACTGGTTAATGGCTGTGATCAGCCGGCCATCTTGGCTTTTTCGAAGCGCTTGCGATCGTTTGGATCAAGGTGCAGCTTGCGCAAACGAAGCGACTTCGGCGTGACTTCCATCAACTCGTCGTCCTGGATCCAGGACAGCGCGCGGTCGAGCGTCATGCGGATCGGCGGCGTCAGCTTCACGGCTTCATCCTTGCCGGCGGCGCGAATGTTGGTGAGTTGCTTGCCCTTGAGCACGTTGACTTCGAGATCGTTGTCGCGGGTGTGAATGCCGATGATCATGCCGGCATAGACCTTTTCGCCCGGCTCGATGATCATCGGACCACGGTCTTCCAGGTTGAACATGGCGTAAGCGACAGCTTCGCCCGAACCGTTCGACAAGAGAACGCCGTTAACACGGCCAGCGATCTGGCCCTTGAAGGGCTGATAATCGTGGAACAGGCGGTTCATGATCGCCGTACCGCGCGTGTCGGTCAACAGTTCCGACTGGTAGCCAATCAGGCCACGGGTCGGGGCATAGAACTTCAGACGAACGCGGTTGCCACCGGACGGACGAAGCTCGGCCATTTCAGCCTTGCGCTCGGACATCTTCTGAACGACGACACCGGAATGCTCTTCATCGACGTCGATGACGACTTCTTCGATCGGCTCCAAGAGGGTGCCGTTCTCATCCTTGTGCATGACGACGCGCGGACGCGACACGGCAAGCTCGAAGCCTTCGCGACGCATGGTTTCGATCAGAACGGCCAGCTGCAATTCGCCACGACCGGACACGAAGAACGAGTCCTTGCCTTCGGCTTCTTCGATCTTCAGCGCAACGTTGCCTTCGGCTTCCTTGAGGAGACGGTCGCGGATGACACGGCTCGTGACCTTGTCGCCTTCGGTGCCAGCCAACGGGCTGTCATTGACGATGAAGGACATGGTGACGGTCGGTGGGTCGATCGGCTGAGCGGTCATTGCTTCGGTGACCGACGGATCGCAGAACGTATCGGCGACGGTGCCCTTGGAAAGACCGGCAATCGCAACGATGTCGCCCGCATGGGCTTCTTCGATGGCGGTGCGCTCGATGCCGCGGAAGGCGAGGATCTTCGAAATACGGCCGGTTTCGATCGTCTTGCCATCCTGGCCCAGAACCTTGACGGCCTGGTTCGGCTTGATCGAGCCGGACGCGATACGGCCGGTGATGATACGGCCAAGGAAGTTGTTGGCTTCGAGGATCGTACCGATCATGCGGAACGGACCTTCTTCGACCTTGGGCTCCGGAACGTGCTCGAGAACCAGATCGAGCAGCGGTGCCAGACCCTGATCCTTCGGACCTTCCGGGTTGACGTTCATCCAGCCATCACGACCGGAGCCGTAAAGGATCGGGAAGTCCAGCTGCTCGTCGGTCGCGTCGAGGTTGGCGAAAAGGTCGAAGACTTCGTTGATGACTTCTTCGTGGCGTCCATCAGGACGGTCGATCTTGTTGATCGCGACGATCGGGCGGAGACCAACCTTCAGCGCCTTGGAGACGACGAATTTCGTCTGCGGCATCGGGCCTTCGGAGCTATCGACCAGAACGATGGCGCCGTCCACCATGGACAGGATACGCTCGACCTCACCACCGAAGTCGGCGTGGCCGGGGGTGTCGACGATGTTGATGCGAACACCCTTCCACTCAACCGACGTCGCCTTGGCGAGAATGGTGATGCCGCGTTCTTTTTCCAGATCGTTGCTATCCATAACACGCTCGGCAACGCGCTGGTTGTCGCGGAACGAACCAGACTGCTTCAAAAGCTCGTCAACAAGTGTCGTTTTTCCATGGTCAACGTGCGCGATGATCGCGATGTTGCGAAGGGCCATATGATTATATCTCTGAGGTTGGGGCGCTGATCGTATGGGATGCGCCAATTTAGTTTGGCGGGCTCATAACCTTTTTTTTGCAAATGCGAAAGGGGGGCTTACGACATAAGCCCCTTGCGAAAACGCCGTATCAGAGATGTGTGACAGGTTTTTGCGCCCTGAACGGGGTCAGGCCGCCACCAGTCCGCGCTTCTTTAGCATGGCCTCGGGGCTCGGCATCTTGCCGCGGAAGGCCTTGTAGGTCTCCTCCGGATCGACCGCACCACCGACGGAATAGACATTGTCGAGAAGCCTGCGCGCCGTTTCCGGATCAAAGGGATTGCCGGTTTCCTCGAAAGCTTCGAAGGCGTCGGCATCCAGCACTTCCGACCACATGTAGGAATAGTAGCCAGCCGAATAGCCATCGCCGGAAAACACATGCTGGAAGTGCGGCGTTGCATGACGCATGGTGATCGACTTCGGCATACGGAGCGAGGCCAGAACCTCTGCCTGCACCGCCATCGGATCCTCCACTGTGCCGCGGGTATGGAATGCCATGTCGACCAGCGCGGAAGACGTGAACTCCACCGTGTTGAAGCCGGCATTGAATGTCTGGGCCGCCAGCACCTTGTCGAGCAGCGCCTTCGGCATTGGCTCGCCGGTCTCGTAATGCAGCGCATAGGTTTCGAGGATTTCCGGCACCGTCAGCCAGTGCTCGTAAAGCTGCGAAGGCAGTTCGACGAAATCGCGCGAAACGCCGGTGCCTGATACCGACGGATAGGTGACGTTCGACATCATGCCATGCAGAGCATGGCCAAACTCGTGGAACAGCGTGCGTGCATCATCGAGTGACAGAAGCGCTGGCTTGCCTGCCGATGGCTTGGCGAAGTTGCAGACATTGTAGATAATCGGCAATTCGCCAACCGCGCCATTCTTCAGCGGCAGCTTGTGCTGCGACTGGAAGGAACTCATCCACGCGCCAGACCGCTTGGAGGGCCGGGCGAAATAATCGCCAAGGAACATCGCTTTCAGTTCGCCATTGGCATCGCGGATTTCGAAGGTCCGCACATCCGGATGATAGGCCTGCACGTCTTTCAACTCGACGGCACGAATGCCGAAGAGACGTGTGGCCACATCGAAGCAGGCCTCGATGATTTTCTCCAGTTGCAGATAGGGCTTCAGCTCGGTTTCGGAGAAGTTGAAGCGTTTTGCTCTGAGCTTTTCGGCATAATGGCGCCAGTCCCAGGGCATGATCTCATGGTTCTTGCCCTCCTGCGCAATGATCGCGGCAAGCTCGGCTTCCTCTTCGCCTGCACGCGCAACAGCCTGTTCCCAAACCTCTGTCAAAAGACCGTTCACCGCATCCGGCGTCTTCGCCATCGTATCATCCAGCTTGTAGGCGGCAAAACTGTCATAGCCGAGCAACTTTGCCTTTTCCTCGCGCAGCGCCAGCGTCGTCTTGACGATCTCGCGATTGTCGCTCTCGCCACCATTTTCACCCCGCGCCACCCAGGCCTTGAAGGCCTGCTCGCGCAGATCGCGGCTTTCGGAAAAGGTGAGGAACGGCTCGATGATGGAGCGCGACAGCGTGACTGCGAACTTGCCCTCTTCGCCATGCTCCTTTGCAGCACCTGCCATGGCGTCGCGCAGGAAATCTGGAATACCGGCGAGCTCTTCATCTGAAGACAGCAGTAGCTTCCAGCTCTTCTCATCCGCCAGAACGTTCTGGCCAAACTGGGCGCCAAGACCTGCGAGCTCTTCGTTGATCGTGGCCAAGCGCTCCTGCTGTGGCTTTTCGAGCTTGGCGCCTGAGCGTACGAAGCCCTTCCAGTGGCGCTCCAAGACCCGCAGTTCCTCATTCGTCAGTCCAAGCGTCTCGCGCTTCTCCCAGAGCGTATCGATGCGCTTGAACAGCGCCTCATTCATGCCGATGCGCGAATAGTGGCGCGACATCTTGGGCGCTATCTCCCGCTCCAACGCTTGGATTTGCGGATTGGTGTGGGCACCAGCCTTGTTCCAGAACAGGGCCGAAACGCGAGAGAGTTCATCGCCAGCAATTTCCAGCGCAACAACCGTATTGGCGAATGTCGGCGCTTCGCCATCGCCCGCTATGGTGTCGATCTCCATATTATGGGCTGTCAGTGCCGCGTCGAAAGCACCGGCAAAATCCTCATCCCTGACAGCATCGAAACGCGGCAGCCCGTTTTTCCCGTTCCAGTCGGTCAGAGCGGAGTAGTGCGCGATCGTCGATGTCATGGTTCGTCCTCATGCAAATGTGATTGTTAGCCATATGGGCATGCCCGCTAGCAGCTTTCAATATCTGACGCCAAGAACGGCCAGGGCATCGCCGCGAAAACCGGGTTGGATTTTGGAAAAATCAAGAAGTGGAGATTGAAAGCGCATGAGCGCCTGCATCCAAGAGACGCGCACGCACCATGTGCAGCGACGTGGCGATGACTTTCTCCTTTTGTCGGATTGCATGGAAGACGAGAAATTGTCACAAAGTAGAAGAATTCTAATGAAAAGCACCGATTGATGACATCAAATCCCGAACGAGAACCGCTGGCCTTTCTGCTGAACAGCAGCGCCCGTTTTCTCAACAGCGTTTTCGAGCGACGCATCGCAACGGCTGGCCTTGGGCTGACACCGGGGGAAGCCCGTGCGCTGTTGACGGTTGCTGCCATCGATGGCGCCAAGCAGGCCGATATTGCCGCCCGCATCGGTCTCGAACCGATGACGGTCTGCACCTATCTCGACAAGCTGGAATCGCTTGCACTCGTGGAGCGCCGCCCGAACCCGGACGACCGCCGGTCGAAATGCATCTACCTGACCGAAAGCTCGACAGACATGCTGAAATCGGTGCGCGAAGAGGTGGATGGCCTGATGGCGCAGGCGACAGAAGGGTTGGACAGGGAAGACATCGAACGCTTCCATGCGCTGCTGTCTGTCATGCAGAAGAACCTTCACACCGCCGCCATGGACAAGACTCGCGCGGAAAGCTGACATGAGGGCATGAAAAAGCCCCGCCTTTAAGCGGGGCTTTGATAACGCGAGGTTACGCGCAGACTTACTTGCCGAGATTACGCTTGGCGAGGGTGCGCAGGCGCAGAGCGTTGAGCTTGATGAACCCTGCCGCATCCTTCTGGTCATAAGCGCCCTGGTCGTCTTCGAAGGTAACGAGCTTGTCGGAATAGAGCGACTTGGCAGACTCGCGACCTGTGACCATGACGTTGCCCTTGTAGAGCTTCAGCGTCACTTCGCCTTCCACATGCTCCTGGCTCTTGTCGATCAGGGCCTGCAGCATCTCGCGCTCCGGCGAGAACCAGAAGCCGTAATAGATCAGCTCGGCATAACGTGGCATCAACTCGTCCTTGAGGTGGGCTGCACCACGGTCGAGCGTGATGGATTCGATGGCGCGGTGGGCTGCCAGCAGGATCGTGCCGCCGGGGGTTTCGTAGACGCCGCGGCTCTTCATGCCGACGAAGCGGTTTTCTACGAGATCGAGACGACCGATGCCATTGTCGCGGCCATAATCGTTCAGCGTCTTGAGAATTGTCGCTGGCGACATTTCAACGCCGTTGATCGAGCAGGCATCACCCTTGCGGAAACCGACCTTGATGATGGTTGCCTTGTCGGGAGCCGCTTCCGGAGAAATGGTACGCATATGCACGTATTCCGGAGCTTCCTGTGCAGGGTCTTCCAGAACCTTGCCCTCGGAGGAGGAGTGCAGCAGGTTGGCGTCGACGGAGAACGGTGCCTCACCCTTCTTGTCCTTGGCAACCGGGATCTGGTGCTGTTCGGCGAAGTTCAAGAGATCCGTACGGCTCTTGAACGTCCAGTCGCGCCAAGGGGCGATGATCTTGATATCCGGGTTCAGCGCGTAAGCGGAAAGCTCGAAGCGAACCTGGTCGTTGCCCTTGCCGGTGGCGCCATGGGCAATGGCATCAGCGCCGGTCTTCTTCGCGATTTCGATCAGGTGCTTGGAAATCAGCGGGCGGGCAATCGAGGTGCCGAGCAGATAGACGCCTTCATAGACGGCATTGGCGCGGAACATCGGGAAGACGAAATCGCGAACGAATTCCTCGCGCACATCCTCGATAAAGATTTCCTTGATGCCGAGCATTTCGGCCTTCTTGCGCGCCGGCTCGAGCTCTTCGCCCTGACCGAGATCGGCGGTGAAGGTGACGACTTCCGCCCCGAGTTCGGTCTGGAGCCACTTCAGGATGATCGAGGTATCGAGACCGCCGGAATAGGCGAGAACGACTTTTTTAACATCTTTCGGGAGTGCCATTCGTGAAATCCATTTGCATAACCGGCGATCGCTTCAAGCCTCGCCTTTCCTTGGGATTGCGGCACTTTTAGCGAGTTTATCGGTCGGCGCAAGAGATAATGAAAACGGATCGGACCTGGGAACGCTTTGCTTGCCGGATGACTTGTCACGTGACTGAGACGAGAAAAGCGCTAGATTTCATAAGGCGCGCCAAAAGGCGTCTGGTTGCATGGGATGCCACTGCCGTTTGATAAGGACGGCCCTGGAGAAGGAGAAACCAATGTCGACATTTCACCCCGCATTCCAACAGGATAATGTTGCCGTCATCACCGGAGCCGCCTCCGGCATAGGTCTTGCAGCGGCAAAACAATGTGCCGGTTTCGGCATGAGCGTCGTGCTGGTCGATCTGGACGGTGAGAAATTGCGAGCGGCAGAACGTGACATTGCCGCCACGGTTGAGGATGGCGCGGCGAAGATCGTCGCCATCCCGACGGATGTCTCCAAGCTCGATGAACTCGAGGCACTCGAACGAGCGGTGATCCAGCGCTTTGGCCGCGTCCATCTGCTGATGAACAATGCCGGCATCCAGCCGGGCAGCGCCCTTTTCGGCCCCCAAGTCAACTGGGACAGGGTGATCGGCGTCAACCTTATGGGCGTCATCAACGGCACCCGCGTATTCGGTGGGGGCATGGTCGCCCATGGAGAGCCGGGCCTCATCATCAATACCGGCTCGAAACAGGGCATCACCACGCCACCCGGCGATCCGGCCTATAACGTATCGAAAGCGGGCGTGAAGGCGTTCACCGAAGCGCTTCAACATGAACTGCGCACTTCAAACACCGGCGCGATTTCAGCGCATCTCCTGATTCCCGGCTTCGTCTTCACCGGTCTTACCGCAGGCGAGCGTACGGAAAAGCCGGATGGCGCATGGACGCCGGAGCAGACGGTGGACTTCATGCTCGAGAGCATTGGGCGCGGCGATTTCTACATTCTCTGCCCCGACAATGAAGTGGACAGAAAGACCGATGAGAAGCGCATTCTCTGGGCTGCCAACGACATTGTCCAGAACAGACCACCGCTGTCGCGCTGGCATGGCGATTATGCCGAGCACTTCAAGACGTTTTTGAATAGCTGACGCAATACGAAGAGGAATTGGCAGGCTCACGAAACGGCGTTATGAGTATGCAGCAACCCCGTTTTGGATGGTATCACCGTGGACTTCATTCCGAGCCTGCCAACCCTGATTGCCTTTACCGTCGCCATCCTGGTTCTGGCAGTGACGCCCGGTCCGGACATGACGCTCTGGATCAGCCGCTCCCTGCGCGAGGGACGCAAGGCAGGCTTCATGACGCTCGTGGGCACCAATCTCGGTATCACCGTCCATACGCTGCTGGTCGCCTTTGGCGTGGCAGCCCTCATCGTCGCTTCACCGACAGCCTTCATGGTGCTGAAGACAGGCGGTGCCGCCTATCTCGTCTGGCTGGCCATCCAGGCTATCCGCCACGGTTCCAACTTCGTCATGGAGCGCCCGAAGGAACAGAAGGCGGGCGCATCGATGACATCGGCTCTGGTCAACGGTCTATGGGTCAACCTGCTCAACCCGAAAGTCATCATCTTCTTCATGACCTTCCTGCCGCAATTCGTCACGGCGACAGATCCGCACGTTACCGGAAAGCTGATCTTCCTCGGTCTCTGGTCGATCATCGTCGCGCTGCCCATCGGCATCGGAATCGTGGTGGCTGCAGACTCGCTCTCCGACTGGCTGCAGCGCAATCGCAAGGTTTTGCGCGGTCTGGATTACACCATCGCCGGCGTCTTCTCGCTCTTCGCCGTCAAGATTTTCCTGACGCAGGCGAAGTAAGGCGAGAGCTGTCTAAAGCGTTTCGCGATCTGTCAGATCTGTTCACAAGCTTTGGATCCTAGTTTTATCGCATGTCGGTATCGCAACCGTTGCACATTTTTGCGTAGACCATACTGCCGCCGCAACTTCGTGGGGTCTGGCTTTTCAAGACCGTTTATAAGTCATCGTAGTAAATTGATCTCCGCCTCGAGGGCGAGGATGACGGTGAGCTTACAAGTCAGCGCCCATCAGCACCTGCTGCCGTTAAATGAACTGATCAGCCAGCTATAGTTCATGTTCAACTGACGGCCATCCGTGTAAACGGGATCTTGGATGGTGTTGACGTAGCGAGGATCAATTTCTACGCTGTAATCGCCCTTTTCCGCTCTTTGCACGGCTGTGCGTGCGCCAGCTATGAAGGTGTTGATAGCGCTCATCGTCGCGGGACATCCCTTCGCATCGCTGGACCGAAGTTTCTTGTCCCATGCCACCGACACATCATTCAGGCGGTTAAGGCTGGCTTTCGTATCATCGCGGAGATTGGCGTCACCAGGTGCTGCGAACATGGCAGTCAGTTTGGAGACTGTGTCCTTCGAAAACAAAATGATCCCTGCTCGATCACGCTCCACACTATCCGGCGCAGCCTCGTCATAGGCTTTGCGCGCCAAATCGTAATCGTGCTTCTGCATACTATTGAAGAAGGCCTCCTCTGCCGCCGCTACCTTCTTCAGGGCATCCACAAAGGCTGGATCCTTCTCACGTGCGGTCTTGCCACCATCTGCGAGATACCCTTTGGATTGCGCATAATTCGCAAGGTCAGTGTTGATCGGCTCGAAACCGGCCAGAGCATCGGCATAAGACTTCGCTGCAGGATCGATATCTGCAAACGTCGCCTCCTTGACGAACGCCTCATTCAGGGCAGACTTGACCTTGGTAACGTCTATGGGGCTTGCGACGGAGTAATTCTGAAGCGGTTTGTCGCCAGCCAAGGCACGAGCATATGTCTGAGCGTGGCTTTGCAGAACCTGGTTGAAGCTCACGGCCAGCGAATTGGCTGCCTTGACATAAGCGTTGTATTTGGAAACCGCCGCCTGGTCTGCCGCTGGGGCGACAACACCCTTATTTTCATTATCCTTGTCGTTGCAACCGGTCAGAAGAATTGCAAAAGCGGCGGCGAGTGCGGCGAAAAGACTTTTTCTGAAAAACATCATTTCTCCATGACTGTGACATTCGACCTGAAACGAACATGACAGGACATCCAGTCCCTCGTGAGGGATTGGATGTGGTAGAAATGGTGCAGCGGTCGTGAAGTTCCAGCGTTGTCTTTTTGCCCACTCACTAAGCGTGACAGGAGCGTAGCCCGCCCTGTGCATCACCCGATGAGCAATTCATCATCATCGAGAGTCTGACCACGGATCTTGCGGAACATCTCGATCAGATCTTCCACCTGGAGACCCTTGCGGCTTTCGCCGGAGACATCGAGCACGATTTCACCGGCATGCAGCATGATGGTGCGGTCCCCGTAATCCAGCGCCTGGCGCATGGAGTGCGTCACCATGAGCGTGGTAAGCTTGCGCTCCTCCACCACCTTTCGGGTCAGTTCCATGACGAATTCGGCGATGCCCGGATCGAGCGCTGCGGTATGTTCATCCAGCAGCAGAACATCGGACCCGGCAAGCGTTGCCATGACCAGCGAGACCGCCTGGCGCTGGCCGCCGGAGAGAAGATCCATGCGGTCCTTCAACCGGTTTTCCAGCCCAAGGCCAAGCGAGGCGATGCGGTCCTGGAAGAAGGCACGACGGCCGCCGCCAAGCGCCGGAAGCAGACCGCGCACCTTGCCGCGTGCGGCTGCCAGCGCCAGATTTTCCTCAATGGTCAGCGCACCGCAGCTTCCGGCCAACGGATCCTGAAACACACGCGCCACTTGACCCGCACGGCTGGCGGTCGGCTTGCGTGTGACGTCCACGCCGCTGATCGTCACCTTGCCAGCACTCGGCAGCACGTCGCCCGCCAGAACGCCGAGAAGCGTCGACTTGCCAGCACCGTTCGAGCCGATCACGGTGACGAAGCAGCCGGTTTCGATGGTGAGGTTGATCTTCGCCAGCGCCTGCTTTTGCAGCGGCGTTCCCTTGCCGAAGATGACCTGAATATCGGACAGCGAAATCATGATGCGGCTCCTCCACGGCGCAGGCGCGGCAGGATGAGGGCGACGGCAACCAGAACGGCGGTAACGAAATTAAGGTCGGAGGCCTTGAGGCCCAGCGCATCGCTCGACAGAGCAAGCTGGATGGCCAGACGATAGGCAATAGAGCCGAAGACGCAGCCGATCAACGCGATCAGAATGCCGCGAGAGCCGAACAGCGTTTCGCCGATGATGACGGCGGCAAGCCCGACAACGATGGTGCCGACACCCGATGTCACATCGGCAAAGCCGTTGGTCTGGGCAAACAGCGCCCCGCCCAGCGCAACGAGCGCATTGGAAAGCGCCATGCCGAGATAGATCTGGTTGCCGGTCTTTACCCCTTGAGCGCGGGCCATGCGGGCATTCGCGCCAGTGGCGCGCATGGCAAGCCCGGCATCGCTTTCCAGAAAGCGCCACACGAGGACGACAGCAACGATAACCAGCAGGCCGACAAAGAGCGGCCGCACCAGATAATCGGATATGCCAAGACCATAGAAGGGCTCGATGACCGTTTCCTGATTGAGAAGCGCGACATTCGGCTTGCCCATGACGCGCAGATTGACCGAAAACAGCGCAATCATCGTCAGGATCGAGGCCAGAAGATTGAGGATCTTGAAGCGGACATTCAAAAGTGCTGTGACCATGCCGGCGCCAGCACCGGCAATCATCGCAACGCCTGTTGCAAGCCATGGATTGAGACCGGCAATGATCAGCACCGCCGCCACGGCAGCGCCGAGCGGAAAAGAACCATCAACGGTCAGATCGGGAAAATCGAGCACGCGAAAGGCGAGATAAACACCGATCGCGACAAAGGCGAAGACCAGCCCCAGTTCGACGGCACCCCAGAAGGCGATTTGGCTCACGACAGAAGTCCTTGGTTTTTCGACCGGGCGTTTCGCCGGGCCGATAGAGCAAGAGTGCCGCTGAAGCGCGGCACTCTCGATTGGAAGTGATGTATCTCAGTGATCCGGCCTTGTGTGGACGAAACGACATAAACAATGTCGATCGCGCGAGGCGGACGAGGAGACCTTACTCGATCACCTTCGTAGCGCGCTTCACGACGCTCTCAGGGAAGGTCACGCCAATCTTTTCAGCGGCTTTCTTGTTGAGAACGAGGTCGGTGCCGACAGCTGTAGTTGCCGCAATATCGCCAGGCTTCTCACCCTTCAGGATACGCACAACGACAGCACCCGTCTGCTTGCCCACATCGAAATAGTTGAAGCCGAGCGCTGCGATAGCGCCACGTGCCACGGAATCCGTATCGGCAGCAAAGAGCGGGATCTTCGCCTCAGCCGCAACACCGGCAGCCGCCTCGAAGGCGGAAACGATGGTGTTGTCGGTCGGAACGTAGATCACATCCGCCTTGCCGACCAATGCGCGGGTCGCGCCCTGAACTTCGGAGGACTTGGTGGCGACGGATTCGACAACCGTCAGACCGGCCTTTGCCGCTGCTTCCTTCAACAGAGCGAGCGTCGAGACAGAGTTGGCCTCGGCCGAGTTGTAGATGTAGCCGATCGTCTTGGCAGACGGCACGATTTCCTTGACCAGAGCCAGATGCTCGTTGACGGGAAGCGCGTCCGAAAGACCCGTCACGTTGCGGCCGGGCTTTTCCATCGACTTGATCAGTTGCGCGCCGACCGGATCGGAAACGGCGGTGAAAACAACCGGAATATCGCGCGTTGCAGCAACGACGGCCTGAGCAGACGGCGTGGAGATCGGCACGATGACATTCGGCGCGTCGCCAACAAACTGACGGGCGATCTGCGCGGCGGTACCTGGGTTGCCCTGCGCGGACTGGTAGACGAACTTCAGGTTTTCGCCTTCCTTATAGCCAGCTTCGGCAAGCGCGGCCTTCACACCATCACGTGCGGCATCGAGGGCAGGATGTTCGACGATGGCAGTCACGGCAACGGTCACGTCTTCCGCTTTGGCAGGTAGGACGAGAGCCGTGGCGGCGGCGAGCGCCAGAATAAGTGCGCGCATAGGGTATTCCTCCGATTATTTTGCTTTTCCCGCTCTCTTTAAGAAAGGGTTAAGCCGAAATCAATCGCGCGGGAGAGATCGGAGCGATCAAATATTTGATTGGGTGGAGGGGTAAGGTTCAATCAAAAGCTGCTGAGGTTTATAAGTCCGTCGAAGAATGGAACGAAACTGCCGATCCTCTACTCGCAAATGCGGTCTATACCGCGCAACCCTGATACTCCGAAGCCCAGCGCCCACAACCGCTTGACGTAGAACAAGATTTCCGCCGTCGCTATGGAGGTTTGTTCTTGCAATAAGCACTCAAACCTGCAGCGAACAGGACGCCTTACGCCTTTGTCGGCATGCACTATCCTGGATAGATCACCAAAGTCACAGGAATGAGGGTCTTGAGACGGTGGCTAGGAAATGTCATCGGAATGTTCAGGAAACCATCCTGCGCGATTGGTGGCGTCAGCCTTTGAGTGAGGCCTAATTTGGCAAAGATTATTCTGGCTGCCGGTCGCCGTTTCGGGCGATTTATTTTACTAGCTCTGATCGCGCTGCTGGCGCTCATCATGAGCCTGTTGTTCTTTTTGTTGGATCAGCACTTCATCTGGCTTTTTGTTCTGATCGGCTTTGCCTTGTGGACGGTAGACATCACGATCGCTTTGTTGAAGGGCATATTCTTTACAAATCTATCGAGTGAAAAGGTCAATGGGATCAGTCGAGCCCAAGCCCCTGGACTATGGTCCATGTGGGAAGCTGTCGCCGGAAAGGCCACAGCCAGGAAAACCACTATTACACTGAGTGACGCGTTGAATGTTAGCATCAGGATGCATCGTGCTCTGTTTGGATTTCGCCAGCATTACCAGCTGAATGTCGGCATTCCTTTGCTGGCAGTCACAGATAAAGAAGCGATGTTCGCCATTCTCATGCATGAGAATGGCCACGTGCTGAACGAGGATGTGAATGGAAAGCTCCGTCTGGCAGAACTCGAAGAAAGCCTCAACATCGTCTTCGACTTCGCTTCACCGGAGAAATCAATCACCGGACACCTGCTGTACTCCTTATGGAAAGCACTCTCACCATCATTTGAGCTTGAGAAGATGCGCCTATCTCGAGACGCCGAGATTAAGGCCGATCTTGAAGCGGCGAATGGTGGTCACGGCGAAGAGGCCGCTCGCGCCCTGCTTCTGGTCGATGCGTCCGCCATATTTCTGGAGCAAACATTTTACGAGTCGTTGCGGAAAGAACGCACGGATACGATGCCAACTGTCATTTCGCCCACGAAACGCCTTTTGAACGCGGTGTCTATGCTCAATATGAGTGAGCTGTTAAACATCTATGCGCGCCACGCATGGTCGATGGAGGTCGACGAACTGTCCTCTCATCCCTCCTGTTCTCAACGCCTTTCAGCGCTGGGCTATCCAGAACGGTTTACCATAGAACCAGTGGCAACATCCGCACTTGCCCTCTTGGAAGACGATTTTGCCAAGCAAATGTTTGCTAAGCTGGATGAGTTATGGACGAACCCCGTGCCGAGCAAGCTGCAATCGCCAGCGGAACACAGCGGATAAGGTAAAAGCTGCCGGTGACAGCGGGAGATGATCTGGCTTCAGGCGTGACGTCGGAAAGAGCGTCGCCACAGACCTGTACCGGAGAAGCTCAAGACTGAAGCTGCTCTCGGAGCGACGACACCGTAGAATCAGTCGTCAGCCCCATGATTGGCAATCATCATCGCTTCAAACGCCAGGCGCTCGGTCTTGCGCATGCGTTCCGATTCCGACTTCAGTTGGCCGCAGGCTGCCAGAATATCGCGCCCACGCGGCGTGCGGATCGGTGAGGCGTAGCCGGCCTGGTTGATGAAGTCGGCGAACTTCTCGATCTGCGCCCAGTCCGAGCACTGGTAGTTGGTGCCGGGCCATGGGTTGAAGGGGATGAGGTTGATCTTGGCTGGAACCCCCTTAAGAAGCTGGATCAGCATCTTGGCATCTTCCAGGCTGTCATTGACGTCCTTCAGCATCACATATTCGAAGGTGATACGGCGCGCATTGGAAAGACCCGGATAGTTGCGGCAGGCTTCGATCAGTTCCTTCAGCGGATACTTCTTGTTGATCGGCACCAGCATGTCGCGCAGTTCGTCGCGCACGGCATGCAGGGAGATTGCCAGCATCACGCCGATCTCGTCGCCGGTGCGGAAGATTTCCGGCACGACCCCGGAGGTGGAAAGTGTCACGCGGCGCTTGGACAGCGACAGGCCGTCGCCATCGGTGGCGATCAAAAGTGCGGTCTTCACATGCTCGAAATTATAAAGCGGCTCGCCCATGCCCATCATCACGATGTTGGACACCTTGCGGCCCTCGCTCGGAACATAGGCGCCGACCGGCGTTGAGCCATCCGGGAAATCGCCCAGACGATCACGCGCAAGCAGAAGCTGCGACAGAATTTCCTCGGCCGTCAGATTACGCACCAGACGCTGCGTGCCGGTGTGGCAGAAGGAACAGGTGAGCGAACAGCCGACCTGGCTGGAGATGCACAGCGTGCCACGGCCTTCTTCAGGAATATAGACGGTTTCGATTTCCACCGGACGACCGGCACCACGCGGGGGAAAACGCATCAGCCACTTGCGCGTGCCGTCATTGGAAATCTGCTCTTCGACGATCTCGGGCCGGGCAATGGTAAACTTCGCCTTCAGCGTCTCGCGGAGGTCTTTCGCGACATTGGTCATGTTGTCGAAATCGGAGACGCCGCGCACGTAAAGCCAGTTCCACAACTGGCTGACACGCATCTTGACCTGCTTTTGCGGTACGCCGATCTCCATCAGCGCGTCGGCCATCTCTTCGCGCGTCATGCCGATGAGCGACGGCTTGTCCGACATGAGATCGCTGTTGGCGACCAGAGGCGCTTTGACTGCAAGACCGGGTGTAGCTTCCAAAGTGGACATCGTCCTATCCCATCATCCAATGCACGAGCGAAACCGACCTGTCGAAACGGCGGAACGTCATCTGCATGTCGAGAAATCCAAAACTGCGGCGATCATCATGGTGTCGCCAGCATTCGTGTTGGGGGCGCATCTAGCATCAAACCGGCCAAAACGCAAATGGCCGGTCAAGAGACCGGCCATCAGACTTGATCTTCGACGTTTGCTTACTTGCAGCTTTCGATCTGCTTCAGCGCAGCAGAGATGCCGGAGAGCGAATAGGAATAGGAGGTTGCCGTGCCACGACCCGACGTCGCCTTGACGGTCATGCTCTTGCCCGTCTTCATGGCTGCAACAAGTGCCGGCTCTTCAGCGGCGTTCTCGACCCAAGCCGCCTTGTCCTTTGTGAACATGACGAAGTTCTTGGCATCGATCGTCACATTGACCTTGGAGCCTTCCTTCAAAGGATAGCCCACCATAGCCTGCGGCTCATAGGAGATGTTCTGGCCAGGGCGCTGCGACACGATGAAAAAGATATCGCCATGGTCGACGCTCGCCGGCTCCTTGGCGGTTGGGACGGACAGAACATAGCAAACGGTGCTTTTACCCGATTTGTACGAATAGGCACCCCAAGCGTTGAACTGCTGGATGCGCGTGGGCGACTGTGCAGAGGCAATGCTGACACTGGTCAGCAAAATGGCGGCTGCGGTTGCTACACTTCTTACAAACATTGAATTTCCTGCCGGGTTTATTGTCTTCCAGTTGCCCGAACGGCTAGGCCGGGCCGGTGCTAGGTGAAGGCCGTCATCTTTATTTTGGCTAAGGAACGGTTACCAAACCGTCAACGCCATCGTTAAAAGGTGAGAATTGTATCGCGGTGTTACAGTTCGGATACTTCCCGCGCGCCCTGAGAAGCCTGCCCTACCGAAGCTTACGAAAGCTTGGACAAAGCACATGCGTCAGAACGTCCTGACGCATGCAAGAAGATGCTCCAGGCGACGCGAGACAGCGCCACATCCACAGCTATGACACGCCAATTCAGGCAAGAATTTGTCAGGATTTGGAAGCGTTGCTAACGGCGCATCACAGGGCCGTTACTCTTCGCGCATCTTCTCCAGCGCCGCATCCGCAGCGTCGTAGTGCTCCATTTTGATATGGGCACGGATCATGGCGAGCGCTGCGGTCAAAACGGCGATGTCATCGGTGAAGCCGATGACCGCCAACATATCCGGCACAACATCGATGGGCATGATGAAATAGCCAAGCGCGGCAAGAAGAATACCCTTGGCACGAAGCGGCGTTCCCGGATCGACCGCGCAATAATAGGCAGCCGCCGCGTCTCTCGCAAAAGGCACCTTGCTGACGACCCGCTTCATCTTGGGCCAGAACTTGGAGCGCACCGTCTGTTCGCGCTCTCTCTGCGTGTCGGGATCACCGGGAAGCAGGATTTCACCGATCTTGACGTCATCCATGGTCGAGTTTCCTTTGGTCATGGCCATGATATAGGAAAGCTGGTGCAGCGTTCAATTGCCGCGCCCGGCAGCCGCCTTCTCCATCGCCTTGGCCAGCAGGATGTCACGCTCGGTGATCCCCTGGGAATCATGCGTGGTGAGACAGACCTTCACCCGCGAATAGACATTCGACCACTCCGGATGGTGATTGAGCTTCTCTGCCACGAGCGCGCATTCCGCCATGAAGCCGAAAGCCTCGGCGAAACTGGCGAATTTGTATGCCTTGACGATCGCCAAACCATCTTCGCGCAGTGACCAACCGTCAATCTCCTCAAGCGCCGTCAGCACCGCGTCCGTTTCAAGCTTCGCATAGGTCACGACGAACCCTCCCCTCGCATTCCTGTTTCGCCCGGGATTCAACGGAAATGCATGCACTTTGGTTCACTCGGGGCCCACAGACCACCGTCTGATAATGGCGCACGACCAAGCCGGCAGCCAGGCGATGCTATGATCGGCCGTTTCCAAGACACGTTTCAGAACAGCGTCTTTTCCGGAAGCAGGCCGGCATCGGCATAGATGCCGCCCGAACGACTTTCATACAATGGAAAAGCCTCTTCGACGATGTAAGGGCCACCGCCAACCGACTCCTTCGAAGACATCAGGACGAAGCGCCCGACGGTGAAGGTGGAGGTGCGAAAATCCCCGCGGCCCGAAAGATAATGGACCACATCGTCGAGCCTCGAATTGCGAAGCCTTGCTAGCGTGACATGCGGCGTGAACTTTCGCGGATCCGGCGGCAGGCCGAGTCTCTGGCAAATGCGCTCGATTTCTGCTTGGAGAGCGACCATTTCCGGGGAAGGAGACACCCCGGCCCAGATGGAGTGCGGCTTCTTCGATCCGAAGGAACCGATGCCCGTCAGGTTGATCTGAAATTCCTCACGCTCGATGCGATCCAGCCGGTCGACCACCTCATCGGCAGTGCGGCCGTCTATATCCCCGATAAAGCGCAAGGTGATGTGATAATTCTCCACGTCAATCCACCGGGCTCCCGGTAGACCACCGCGCAACAATGAAAGGCTCATCGCCGCGTTGCGCGGAATTTCGAGGGCGGTAAACAGTCTCGGCATGGCGAGCTCCCCGAATCTTTTGGCAGAACAAGAACAGCGAATCATGCAACGCTTGGCTGCGCAAGTGCTTATTTTTTTTGCGCACTGATAGTCTTAACAAAGGCCTCGACGGCTGGCAGAGACTTCTCCACCATCACCGCCACACCCTTGGCATTGGGATGCATTCTGTCTTCCAGTTGCAGGCTCTGATCGAGCACCACACCATCCAGGAAGAACGGATAGAGCGGCAGCTGATACTTCTGCGCCAGGCGCTCATAGATCGGGTTGAACGCCTTGCCGTAATCGCCGCCCATATTCGGCGGCACGATGATGCCCACCAACAGGACCGGAATTTTGCGCTTCTGGAACCCTTCGATGATGGCTGAGAGGTTCTTCTCGGTATCGGCCGGTGGAATGCCCCGAAGCGCGTCGTTGGCACCAAGTTCCAGGATTACGCCGTCCGTCCCGTCCGGGACCGACCATTCGGCACGGGCGAGCCCGGCGGAGCTCGTATCTCCCGAAACGCCGGCATTGGTGACCACCACATTCATGCCCTTGGCCTTCAGCGCCGCTTCAAGCTGCGCGGCATAGCTCTCGTTTGGCGCCAGCTGATAACCGGCCATGAGACTGTCGCCAAAGCCGACGATCTGCAATGGCTTGTCTTGAGCCTGCGCGTAAGATGATGAAAAGAGCGCTCCACAAATGACGACGAAGTGAGCGGCAGCGGCTTTAAAATTCATACCAGCCTTCCTAATTGGTGAAGCCGGGCAAGGCTTCTGCACTCTTGGATATATAGGAACGCGAAACGTGGCGAAAAGCACCATCGAGCTGAAGAAAGCGGATCTCACTCTTGGCAGTGCTGCCGCCTCCGTCCACGTTTTGAAGAGCATCGATCTGACCATCGAAGAAGGCGAAGCCGTCGGTATTGTCGGGCCTTCCGGCTCCGGCAAGTCCACGCTGCTGATGGTTCTGGCAGGTCTTGAAAGGCTCGATAGCGGCGAGATCACGATTGCGGGAACGCATCTCCACGCACTTGGAGAGGACGCGCTGGCCGATTTTCGCGGCAAGAATATCGGCATCGTCTTCCAGTCCTTCCACCTGATCGCCAACATGACCGCGCTGGAAAATGTCGCCGTTCCACTCGAGCTTGCCAATGTGCCCAATGCCTTTGACATCGCCGAGCGAGAGCTCACGGCCGTTGGTCTCGGCCAGCGTCTCAACCATTATCCCGGCCAGTTGTCCGGCGGTGAACAGCAGCGCGTGGCGATTGCCAGAGCGCTGGCCCCCTCGCCTGCCGTGCTGATTGCGGATGAGCCCACCGGCAATCTCGACACCGATACCGGCAAGCAGATCGCCGACCTCCTTTTCTCCAAGCAGGCCGAGCGCGGCATGACGATGATCCTCGTCACCCATGATCCGTCACTTGCTGCCCGCTGCACCCGTCAGATCAAGGTGCGCTCGGGCCAGATCGAAGGGGACAGCGCCAGTTCCACCGCCGCCAGACAGGCGGCAAGCGCATGATCCCCTCTGTGGCCAACATCCGAAACGCATTGAGACTGGCCCGCCGGGAAATCCGTGGGGGGTTCGGCGGCTTCTACATCTTCCTCGCCTGCATTGCGCTTGGCACCGGGGCGATCGCCGCGGTCAATTCCGTATCGCGCGCGGTGACCAGCGCCATTGCCGATGAGGGTCAGTCCATTCTGGCTGGCGATGTGCGTTTCGAGCTCAGAAACCGCGAAGCCAATACAGACGAACGCGCTTATATCGACAGTCTCGGCGAGGTCGCCGTCTCCGACGGTCTGCGCTCTATGGCCCGCCTTGAGGACGGATCGCAGCAGACGCTCGCCGAAGTGAAGGCCGTCGATGGTGCCTATCCACTCTACGGGGATTTCGTTTCCGAACCGGCACGTCCGCTTCCCGAGCTTCTGGCTAGACAGGGTGAGAGCTTCGGCGCAGTCGCGGCGCCGATGCTGCTTGAGCGCCTCGGCATCAAGGTCGGCGACGACCTGCTTCTTGGCAATGCAAGGCTGAAACTGACGGGCACCATCGTGACCGAGCCGGACACGCTTTCCGACGGCTTCGGCTTCGCGCCCCGCCTTTTCATCAGCCGGGATGCGCTTGTCGCCTCCGGTCTGATCCAGACAGGAAGCCTGATCGAGCATGCTTACAAGGTTCGCCTGACCGACCAATCCAAGCGCGCAACGATTATTGAGACGACCAACAAGGAATTTCCCAATGCCGGCTGGTCCATTCGCACCAGCGACCGCGCCGCGCCGCAACTCACCGAAAACGTCAACCGCTTTTCCCAATTCCTGACGCTCGTTGGCCTCACTGCGCTGATCGTCGGCGGTGTGGGAGTGGCGAATGCCGTGCGCGCCTTTCTCGATTCCAAGCGCACCACGATTGCCTCGCTGAAATGCCTTGGCGCACCGGCGAGCGTGGTGACGATGACCTATCTGTTCCAGATCGGTTTCATTGCCTGCGTCGGAATCCTGATTGGACTACTCTTCGGTGCCGTAGCACCCCTCATCGCCATGCGCTTTCTGGACGGCGTGCTGCCGGTGCCAAAAGAGCTTGCCTTCTACCCATCGGCACTCTGGCTTGCCGCCGTCTTCGGCATGCTGACCACGCTTGCTTTCGCCATCGTGCCGCTCGGCCAGGCGCGTGAAGTGCCCGCCACGGCCCTCTTCCGCGAACAGGGTTTCGAAGAGGGACGGCTTCCCTCCTGGCCGTATCTTGCCGCAACCGCAGTCTTTCTCGCAGTGCTTGCAAGCCTTGCGATCTTCACGGCGGATGATCGTTTCATCGCCTCGGTCTTCCTTGGCGCCATCGCATTTGCTTTCGTCGTCTTGCGGCTAGTCGCCGCCGGCATCAAAGCCTTGGCGAAACGCAGCCCACGTGTCCATTCCGCAGCTCTCAGGCTTGCGATCGGCAATATTCACCGACCCGGCGCACTCACCCCTTCTGTCGTCCTGTCGCTCGGTCTTGGACTGACGCTGCTGGTGACGCTGACGCTGATCGATGGCAACCTGCGGCGGGAATTGACCTCGACGCTGCCGGAGAAAGCGCCGAATTTCTTCTTCGTGGATATCCAGGGAAGCGAGCGCGACGGTTTCCGCGACCTCGTCAAGCGCGAAGCGCCGGAAGGCACCCTCACCGAGGTCCCAATGCTGCGCGGCCGTATCCTGGCGCTCAACGGTCAGGACGTCACCAAGATCGAGGTGCCACCATCGGGCCGCTGGGTTCTGCGCGGCGATCGCGGCATCACCTATTCTCAAGATCTTCCGGAAAATACCAAGCTCAGGCAAGGCACGTGGTGGGGCAAGGATTATAGCGGCGAGCCGCTGGTGTCCTTTGCCGCCGAAGAAGCCCGCGAGCTTGGCCTCAAGATCGGCGATACGGTGACCGTCAACGTCCTTGGCCGCAGCATCACCGCCAGGATCGCCAATCTGCGTGACGTGCAATGGCAGTCCATGTCGATCAATTTTGTCATGGTCTTTTCGCCCAACACCTTCCGCGGCGCACCGCATGCCTGGCTTGCAACCCTCGCTGACCCTTCGGCGACACCCGCCAAGGAAGGCGAGATCCTGCGCAGCATCACCAATGCTTATCCGACAATCACCACCGTGCGCGTCAAGGATGCGCTCGATATCGTCGACAGGCTGGTGGGACAGTTGGCCACCGCGATCCGTGCGGCGGCTGCCGTTGCGCTGATTGCCTCCGTGCTGGTGCTGGCCGGTGCTCTGGCGGCGGGGAACCGTGCGCGCACCCGTGATGCGGTGATTTTGAAGACGCTCGGCGGCACCCGCTCCATGCTAATCCGAGCCTTCTCCTATGAGTATATCATCCTCGGCGTTGCGACCGCCACCTTTGCCCTTCTGGCGGGTGGTGTCTCCGCGTGGTTCGTGATTGCCCGCATCATGAAGCTGCCGTCCAGCTTCCTGCCAGATGTGGCGATCGGCACGCTTGTCGTGTCGCTCCTGATGACGGTGGGCATCGGCCTGATCGGCACATGGCGCATTCTCGGGCAGAAGGCAGCACCTGTGCTGCGCCAGGCGGGTGAATAATCCACTAGATGCAAAGCAGAAGCTGAAATCGGAAAAGTTGCGCGCGATTTAACTTTTACGATTAATTCTTCGTAATGATGTCAAAAACGTTATCGCTTTTCGCGCATACGGTGTTTTTTCGGCATTCTCCGCTCTTGTAACAAATGCGCCATCGTCTCATATTCTCTGGTAGGCTTGCTGTAGCTCCGCAGCGGCGCCTGGGGTAATGTCCGTGTAACGGTCTTATCCCGACACCGTAGCAACTTCGGAGCTAAAAGAGGAAACAATGGCTGACTTTAACAACTACCAGAACCGCGTGGCCCAGGGCCGTGCTCAGTCTGGTGCGATGATCGACGAAGGTCTTCGCTCCTACATGGTGAAGGTCTACAACCTTATGGCGCTCGCACTGGTGATTACCGGTGTTGCTGCCTTCGGTTTTGCTAGCCTCGCTGTGACATCTGATCCAGCTGCGGCTGTCGCGACTTTGCCCAACGGAAAGATGCTGACGGAATTGGGCTACGCGATCTATGCATCCCCGCTTCGCTGGGCCGTCATGCTGGCTCCGCTAGCTTTGGTTTTCTTCCTGAGCTTCCGCGTGCATAAGATGAGCGTGTCTGCCGCCCAGTCGACCTTCTGGGTCTATGCGGCACTCGTCGGTCTCTCGATCTCTTCGATCTTCCTGAGATATACCGAAGCCAGCATCGTCCAGACGTTCTTCATTACGGCTGCTTCTTTCGGCGCGCTGTCGCTCTACGGCTACACGACCAAGAAGGACCTGTCCGCCATGGGCTCGTTCCTGATCATGGGCCTGTTCGGCCTGATCATCGCGTCGATCGTCAACATCTTCCTTAAGTCCGACGGCTTAGGCTTCGCTGTCTCTGCAATCGGTGTCCTGATCTTTGCGGGTCTGACGGCTTACGATACGCAGAAGATCAAGGAAATGTACTTCGAAGGTGACGACGTTCTCGTAGCCGGTCGCAAGGCGATCATGGGTGCGCTGACGCTCTACCTCGACTTCCTGAACCTATTCATGTTCCTGCTTCAGTTCCTGGGCAACCGGAACAACTAAGGGTCGCGACAGCGCTCAAACATAAAGGCGGCCACCGGCCGCCTTTTTCATGTCCACTTACGAGGCAGAGGAAGCGCCGCTTCTGACTGTTTTTTAGCACCGGCCCTAAAATCGGACCCGATCTGCGGAAAGCACGATACATCAATTCAAAGCGGCGAAGCGCTCGTTGCGCGTCCAATAGGCGCACGGCGCTCTAGTCGATCAGCTTCAAAGCCTTGTCGAATACCTTCAGCACCTGAGGCAACTCATGCCCACGCTTGAGAATGCGGCCATCGGTGTTGATAACGCAGTAAGCGCCCTGCTTGGCAGCTAGCTTCGGGTTTTTCTCGATCCTGAACAGCGGCATTTCGCCGGAGCGCTTGAAGACGGAGAACACCGCCTTTTCCTTCATGTGGTCGATGGCATAGTCGCGCCACTCGCCCTCGCCCACCATGCGGCCATAGATGCGCAGAATGGCGTCCAATTCCCGGCGGTGGAAGGTGACAGGCAAGGGATCCTTGCTTTGTTTATACTCACGAAGATCAACGACGGTTGAGCCTTCTCGCGTCTGAGAATTCGCGTAATGCAAATCCGGCTGATCGGTCATCCGGCACCTCGCTCGACTGCATATGACATCTGCGCGACAGTCTGTGCCCGGCTTGGACAAATTGCAAGCCCGCAACGTTGATGTGCAAACGACACCTTGATCGGTAACCAATGAGGCACGCGGACTGGCTCAAATGCCCAATTTCAAACAAATCATGGCCCGAATTCGGTGGAATAGTGCGATCGTCAATTGATGCCTAGGCACCAAGATGACCCGGTCCGGTGCATTGACCCTTTACCCCCAGCCCCCAATGCCCGGACCGGATCTCCCCCTCGCGGGGATCGGGGAAACCTATTCCGAGAGCCTTACCCCTCAGAATGCATCAGCACGTTCGCGCCGACGATAGCTGACGGATTGCCCGCTGCATCCATTTTTTGCAGCAACACGGCGCAACCGCCGGACTTGGCCTTTGCCATCACACTTGCCGGCAGCTTGACCGTCATAGCCTTGCCATCCCACATGCCCACCGTCTGCACGTCATAGACACTGTGCCAGTAGGAAATGGTCTTGCCCTGGTTCTCGCCCTTTTGGACGTCCACGACCTGCTCGCGGTTGAAATAGGCAACCACGACTTCTGCCTTGCCCTCACCGGCGCCAATGTCGATCTCGATCTCGTCGCCGACGCGCTCGGTGCTGACGGGAACGCTCAGGCCCTCTCCCGCATGATTGAAATCGTCGAGCCGCTTGTAGATCGTCTGGATATCCGCGCCCTTCACATGGTCGCGTCCGTTGACCACGGCCTGTGGCGTATAGACATTGTTGCGCCCGAGCGCCCGGGCATAGCCATATTGCCGCTCGGTGTTTTCCTTCGACGCCAGCGAATCCGTCCAGCCGAGATAGTTCCAGTAGTCCACGTGATAGGACAGGCCAATCACATCGCCGTTCTGGATAAGCTTGCGCAAATTGGCATCCGCCGGTGGGCAGGACGCGCAGCCCTGCGAGGTAAAGAGTTCGACCACGCCTTTCAGCCCGTCCTGTGCGTAAGCTGCACCGCCAGAAAGCCCGCCGAAAAGGCACAGGGAAACGCCGAAGCTGCGAAGCCCATTTCTAAAAGTGCCGCTTCGCTGCGGGCCAATTTTATTCGGCATGATATGAACCCTTGTCTGAATGCCGGTCCGAACCATTGATGCAATCAATTTGGGTGTGGAGGCAAGGCGGAAAATAGCCTCGAACTCTGTTCAAGAGGAAGTCACGATGGGGTGAGCATCGCAAGCCCCGTGCGGGTGCAAAAGACCTGGATGGCGAGCCGTCGCGTTCACGCAATTCCCCAATCATGATCTCATGCGCAGAGCGTCCCGATCGGACACAAAAAAACGCCGGGATTGCTCCCGGCGTTCGATGTCTTTGACGGATGGATCAGGCTGCCAGATCGCGAAGAACGGTCTGCAGAATGCCGCCATTGTCCATGTAGGTCACTTCGTCCAGCGTATCGATGCGGCAAAGCAGCGGAACTTCCTTCACTGTGCCGTCCGAATAGGTGATCTTTGCGATCTTGGTTTCGCGCGGCTTGATCTCGCCTTCGAGGCCTTCGATGGTGACGGTTTCGTCGCCCTTCAGACCCAGGCTTGCCCAAGTTGTGCCTTCCTGGAAGGTGAAGGGCACGACGCCCATGCCGACCAGGTTGGAGCGGTGAATACGCTCGAAGGACTGCGCCACCACGGCCTTGACGCCGAGCAGATTGGTGCCCTTTGCCGCCCAGTCACGCGAGGAGCCGTTGCCGTACTCGACACCGGCGAAGATGACGAGCGGAACGCCCTCATCCTTGTACTTCATCGCAGCGTCGTAGATCGACATCTCTTCCTTGGACGGATAGTGGATGGTGTAGCCACCTTCCTTGCCGTTCGGCCCGAGCATGTGGTTGCGAATGCGGATGTTGGCAAACGTGCCGCGCATCATCACTTCGTGGTTGCCACGGCGCGTGCCGTACTGGTTGAAGTCGGCAACCGCCACGCCGTTTTCGGTGAGATAAGCACCGGCAGGAGACGCTGCCTTGATCGAACCGGCCGGAGAGATGTGGTCGGTGGTGATCTTGTCGCCGAAGAGACCGAGAACGCGCGCGCCCTTGATGTCCTTGAGACCAGTGCCCTTCTTGCCCATGCCGACGAAGTAAGGCGGGTTCTGGACGTAGGTGGAGTTGTCGTCCCAGGCATAGGTCTGACCATCAGGAACCTGAACGGCCTGCCAGTTTTCGTCGCCCTTGAACACGTCCGCGTACTTGGTCTCGAACAGTTCACGGGTCACGTATTTCTGGATGAATTCCTGGACTTCCGCAGAGGTCGGCCAGATGTCCTTCAGATAGACCGGGTTGCCGTTCTGGTCTTCACCGAGCGGCTCCTTCGTCAAGTCCTTCTGCACCGTGCCGGCCAGCGCATAAGCGACGACGAGCGGCGGGGAAGCGAGGTAGTTCGCCTGGACGTCCGGCGAAATGCGGCCTTCGAAGTTACGGTTGCCGGAAAGAACGCCAGCGGTGATCAGACCCTTGTCGTTGATGGTTTTGGAGATCGGCGCTGGCAGCGGGCCGGAGTTGCCGATGCAGGTCGTGCAGCCGAAGCCGACGAGGTTGAAGCCGAGCGCGTCGAGCTCCTTCTGCAGGCCAGCCTTTTCCAGATATTCCGCCACGACCTGGCTTCCAGGTGCAAGCGATGTCTTTACCCACGGCTTGGACTTCAGGCCCTTGGCAACGGCGTTGCGGGCGAGAAGACCGGCAGCGATCAGCACCGACGGGTTGGAGGTGTTGGTGCAAGACGTGATGGCGGCAATTGCCACATCGCCATGTCCGAGGTCGTAGCTTTCGCCTTCCACCGCATAGCGAGTGTCGATCTGGCCAGGCTTCTTGTAGTCGTTCTCGAGAGCGGTCGCGAAGTTCGAAGCAATGGTTTCGAGCGGCAGGCGGCCTTCCGGACGCTTCGGACCGGCCATGGATGGCACGACGTCGTTGAGGTCGAGTTCCAGCGTGTCGGTGAAGACGAGCTGCGAGCCGTCATTGTCGCGCCACATGCCCTGCGCCTTGGAATAGGCTTCGACGAGCGCGATACGATCCTTCGCGCGGCCGGACATGTTGAGGTAGCCAACGGTGGCGGTATCGACAGGGAAGAAGCCGCAGGTCGCGCCGTATTCCGGACCCATATTGCCGATCGTCGCACGGTCTGCGACCGGCAGTGTGTCGAGGCCGGGGCCGAAGAATTCGACAAACTTGGACACGACGCCCTTCTTGCGCAGCATCTGCACCACGGTCAGAACGAGGTCGGTCGCGGTAACGCCTTCCTTCAGCGTGCCCGTCAGCTTGAAGCCGATGACTTCAGGCAGAAGCATCGAAACCGGCTGGCCGAGCATGGCCGCTTCGGCTTCGATGCCGCCAACGCCCCAGCCCAGAACGCCAAGACCGTTGATCATGGTCGTGTGGCTGTCGGTGCCGACGCACGTATCCGGATAAGCGATCGTCTCGCCATCCTCGTCCTTCGTCCAGACAGTCTGGCCGAGATATTCGAAGTTCACCTGGTGACAGATGCCGGTGCCTGGCGGAACGACGCGGAAGTTCTTGAACGCCTGCTGGCCCCACTTGAGGAAGCGGTAGCGCTCGCCGTTGCGCTCATATTCGAGCTCGACGTTGCGGGCAAAAGCATTCGGATTGCCGAACTCGTCGACGATGACCGAGTGGTCGATGACGAGGTCGACGGGAACGAGCGGGTTGATCTTTTCCGGATCGCCGCCGAGAGCCTTGATGCCATCGCGCATGGCTGCGAGATCGACGACGGCGGGAACGCCGGTGAAGTCCTGCATCAGAACACGGGCGGGACGGTAAGCGATTTCCGCTTCCTTCAGACCCTTGTTGTTCAGCCACTCGGCAACAGCCTCGATATCGGACTTGCGAACCGAACGGCCGTCTTCATTGCGCAGCAGGTTCTCAAGCAGAACCTTCATCGAATAGGGGAGATTGGCGACGCCCTTGAGGCCGTTCGCTTCCGCTTTCGGCAGGCTGTAATAGACATATTCCTTACCGTCGACGGTAAGAACGGAACGACAATTGAAACTGTCGAGAGATTTTGCCACGGTAGTAAACCCCGTTCATTCTGATAGCCAACACGCGCGTGCGGACACCTATGCACTATCATGCACATCAGGATGCGGGTACGACCATTTCCGCTGTCCGCACGAGAAAATTGCTTCCGCAATATTCAGGTCCGGCGCTAGGTGATGTTCACGCCGGCCGCTGGCGTGGTTGAGACCCATATAGATAATTTCGCCAAAACGTGCCAGACCAACTCATGGCTAAAATCGATTTTTTTTGATCGAGATGATGAAATTCTTAAACGAGGCGGAGCAGTGCATCTGACAGCGGAAAATCTTGGCGTCAGACGGGGCGAAGATTTTATATTCATGAACGTTTCTCTCCAGTTAACGGATGGCGTCGCCCTCGTTCTCACCGGCGCCAACGGGTCAGGCAAATCCACGCTTCTACGCGTCCTTGCAGGCCTGCTGCCTGCCGAGACCGGGACCATAAAGATAGCCGGCGAAGGAATTGAAGAGGGCACACGGCCCGCTGAAGTCAGCCACTATCTCGGCCACCGCAACGCCATGAAACAGGAAATGACAGTTTACGAGAACCTCTCCTTCTGGAAGCGTTTCTTCGGTGACTTCAACGGCGTGCCCTCTGCCTCCATCGAAGACGCTGCCGAGATCGTCGGCCTTGCCGGTATCACCCACCTGCCCTTCGGATACCTTTCCGCCGGCCAGCAACGGCGATTTGCCATGGCCAAGCTGCTCGTGGCTTGGAAGCCGATCTGGATTTTGGATGAGCCAACGGCAGCGCTGGATGCAGAGGCGGACCGCATGTTTACCGGATTGGTGAAGGCGCATCTGGCAAGGAGTGGTCTCGTGGTCGCGGCAACGCACCAGCCGCTTGGACTGGAGGATGCCAAAGAGTTGCGGATGACTGGGTTTGCCGGAGTGGAGGAGGTTTATTGATGAGCTTCCTCACCTGTACCGAGCATACCCTCAAGCGCAAACGCCCCGGAAGCAGGAACCCCGCCCGATGATCGCGCTGTTCCTGCGAGACCTCAAGCTCTCCATCCGCGCTGGCGGCGGTGCACTGATCGGCGTCCTGTTCTTCATGACGGTCGTTGCCGTCATACCCTTCGGCGTCGGCCCGGACCTCAATCTCCTTTCCCGCATCGGCCCTGCCATCGTCTGGATCGGCGCCCTGCTTGCAGCGCTTCTCGGCCTGGACCGGCTGTTTCAGGCAGAAAGGGACGACGGCTCCCTTGACCTGATCCTGATGCATGAAAATCCGCTGGTGCTGACGGTTCTGGTCAAATGCCTGGCGCACTGGACGGCAACCGGCCTGCCGCTGGTCATCGCTTCGCCGCTGCTGGGCCTGTTCATGAACATGGGAGAGGTGGCCATCGGTGCCGTCATGCTGACGCTGCTGGTCGGAACCCCTGCCCTCACCTTTATCGGTGCGGTGGGTGCAGCCGTCGCCGTTGCCCTGCCGCGCGGTGGCCTGCTGGTATCTATCCTTGTCCTGCCGCTTGCCATCCCCGTGCTGATCTTCGGCGTCAGCGCGTCTTACGCAGCGGTGGAAGATCCCGCCCCATTCCTTCCGCCCTTCATGATCCTGATTGCCATCACGCTCTTTTCATCGGTGGTCGGCCCGTTCTTTGCCGCTTTGGCACTGCGCAACTCCACGGATTGATAAGGATCAATTGCCGCGGCTTCGTCCTCACTGTAAAAGGACCTTGCCCGCGGCCAGAAAGATGCCATGACCCAGACGAGCCTAGCCATCACCAAGTTCAGCGATCTTGCCAATCCCACCCGGTTTTTGGCGCTGTCATCGCGCATTCTGCCATGGCTAGCAGGGCTCTCCGCCCTGTGTCTGCTGGCTGGTCTCTATCTCGCCTTCTCGACGGAGGGCGATTATCAGCAGGGCAACACCGTGCGCATCATGTATGTGCATGTGCCTGCCGCCTGGCTCTCCATGATGTGCTATACCGTGATGGCGCTGTCGGCCATCGGCACGCTGGTCTGGCGCCATCCACTGGCCGATGTCAGCCACAAGTCCGCAGCGCCAATCGGTGCGGCCTTCACACTGATTGCACTCATCACCGGTTCGCTCTGGGGCAAGCCCATGTGGGGCACGTGGTGGGTCTGGGATGCGCGCCTGACCTCCGTCTTCATTCTGTTCCTGATGTATCTCGGCCTCATTGCCTTCAACAAGGCGATGGACGATCCGTCGAAGGCGGCGCGTGTCAGCGCCGTTCTGATCCTCGTCGGCTTCGTCAACATCCCGATCATCAAGTTTTCGGTGGAGTGGTGGAACACGCTGCATCAACCGGCAAGCGTCATGCGCATGGACGGTCCGGCCATCGACCCGGAATTTCTCTGGCCGTTGCTGACCATGGCAATCGGCTTCACCCTGCTGTTCTTCACGCTTCACCTTGCCGCCATGCGCAATGAAATCATGCGCCGTCGCATCGCCGCACAGCGGCGCCTCGCCGCGCGTGCGGCTGGACGAGGAGCGTAAGAGATGACCCACGCGTTTTACATCGGCATGTCCTACGCCCTCACCGGCCTGATCGTCTTGTCCCTGATCGCCTGGGTCTGGCTCGATGGGCGCGCCCGAAAGCGAGAATTGAAAGAACTGGAAGCGCTCGGCATTCGCCGCCGCTCGCGTCCGGCCAAAACCGAGGCGCCTTCGGCATGAGCGACAAAGAAGCCTCTCCACCGTCCGCATCGCGTGGCCGATCGCGCTATGTGCTGGCGCTTCTGCCACTGCTGGTCTTTGGCGGCTTTGCCGCCATCGCTGCCAAGATGCTCTATGAGCAGGACGTCAACGGCCTCGATGTCAGCGCTATTCCCTCGGCACTGATCGGCACCAAGGCACCTTCGCTCACACTGCCGCCGCTGGAGGGCTCCAATGTGCCCGCGCTGACCGATGCGGCGATTGCCGGCAAGCTGACGCTGGTCAACGTCTTCGCATCCTGGTGCGTGCCCTGCCGGCAGGAGCACCCGATGCTGAAGGAGCTGTCCAAGGACAAACGTCTCAACATTGTCGGCATCAATTACAAGGACAAGACCGATAACGCCGTGCGTTTTCTCGGCGAACTCGGCAACCCTTATGCCGCCATCGGTATCGATCCGAACGGCAGGGCGGCGATTGACTGGGGCGTGTACGGTATTCCGGAGACCTATCTGGTCGGTCCGGACGGCACGATCATCTACAAGAAGGTCGGCCCGATCGACGTGACGACCTACGAACGAGAACTCATCCCGGCCATCGAAAGCGCTGCTGCCGGAGATTGATGGCTGCGGTGGTGAACGTCAGCTCGCAACGATCTTGAGGCTGGCCGCAGGCGTGACACTCACAACAGCAACTCCTTCGTGAACTACCTGATTTCGTCCTGCCTGCTTTGCTTTGTAGAGGAAGCCATCCGCGCGCGAGATCGCATCATGGATGGAGTGGTCGCCAAGCGCGATCGCGGATACGCCGAAGCTGCTGGTGATGTGAACCGGAAACGGCCCGTTTGACCAGTTACGCGCGGCAAAGGCGCTGCGCACCATATTGGCAAGCACCGCCAGCTGCGACGCCGGGAGATCGGGAACGTAAGCAACGAATTCCTCGCCGCCAAAGCGCGCAATCTTGGCATTGGCAGGCAGCGTGTCCTTAAGGAGCGACGCAAGCGCGATGATGACCCGATCGCCGGTTGCATGGCCAAAGCGGTCATTGACCGTCTTGAAGTGATCGATATCGCAGATCAGCACGGCACCGGAAGGTAGCGGCGATACGCGAAAATCCGGCGCGCCCAGATCGAAGCCTCGCCGATTTAACAGCCCTGTCAGCGAATCCTGGTCTGCCAGCAGCCGATGCTGATCCAGCACCCGCGCGGCGCCACTCGCCAACACAGACAGCGCCATTAGAAATCCGCAAATGCTGGCGGCAAACTGAGCAATATAGGCGTAGTCGGAGAAGAGATAGGTATCGAGGCTTTCCATCGACGCGGCGCTGGTTTGCGTCAACAACAGCGTCACCCGCGTCATCGTCTCCATCACCACGAGGCTGACCGCCACCAGCAGCAGCTTATCCATGAGGTTGCGCGCTTGCCTGCGCGCCAGGAAGATGGATGGTGCGAGAAGCAGCGCTAGCCCCGTGTCGGACGTTGCCAGCTCGTTTCTCAAATTCGGCTCGATGAAGATGAAGAAGCACACCGCGCAATATCCGGCAGCGGCGAAAGCAAGCCGCAGCCTCCAATGCGTCTTCACGCCAAAATGGACAAGCAGCGCGTGGCCATAAAAGAAGAAAGCCGCGAAGAACACCAGGTTGGAGACGACCGCCTGGGTGATCAGAAACGTGTCCGTCAGCACCATCGGGAGGGCAAAGCCGCTGGCGGCTGAAAGAAAGCCCATGCCCCAGTAGCGTCCGGAATGAAACCCCACGGTCTGGAGGCTAAGAAAGATCAACCCGAATGTGAGCAGGATAAAGGGCAGCAGATAAGCAAAATTGTCCTGCAAGACGGACGCCTCTGAAGAAATGATAAAACAGGCATCGAGATATACGGCGCGTTTGTTAATAAAGCGCCCGCTCGCACGCTGACAAACCCGGATCAGGCGCCAGGAAGCGCGTTTTGCCACTCCTTGATAGCGTCTACCGGCCAGACCAGCATCAGCACATTCAAGGTAAGATTGTCGCGGATCAGCCAGCCGGTAAAGATCTCGAAGAGGATCGCAATCAGGATCGTCAGCCAAACTGGCATGCGTGCAGCGAAGAAGAAGCCCACGATCATGAAGACCGTGTCCATCGCCGAATTGAGAATGCTGTCGCCGCTATAGCCGAGCGCCATGGTGGCAGTGCGATAGCGGTCAATGATGATCGGCGAGTTTTCCAGGATTTCCCAGGCAGCCTCGACCAGAACCGCAAGAGACAGCCGGAACGACAGAGGCTTGCTACGGAACAGAAGCCATGCGAGCCCATAGAACAGGAAGCCATGGATGATGTGGGACGGCGTGTACCAGTCGGCAATGTGCTGCGAATTGCCGGGCGTGTTCACACCGGGTTCGAAGAGCTTCACATAGCCACATTCGCAGATCGGCACGCGGCCCATCATGTAGAGAATAAAGATCTGCGCGACGAGGAGCCCCGCTGCCATCCAATACCATTTGACCGAAGACGCGCGAGAGGCAGGCACAACCGAAACCGTCATTTGTCGTCCTTGGTCATTTATCATCTTTGGTCAGGGGCTCGACCGAGTGGCGCATGACGAGCGGCATCTGCGCCATGGTGAAGATGATAGTGATCGGCATGGTGCCCCACACCTTGAAGGCAACCCATGTATCGGTCGAGAAATTGCGCCAGACGACTTCGTTCAGCACTGCAAGAAACAGGAAGAATACGCCCCAGCGGAGTGTCAGCTTGCGCCAGCCCTCATCATCCAACTTGAAGGCGGAGTTGAAGACATAGCCGAGAAGCGATTGACCGAAGAACAGCCCGCCGAGCAGAATGACGCCGAAGAGCGTATTGACGATGGTGGGCTTCATCTTGATGAAGGTGTCGTTCTGCAAATAGAGCGTCAGTGCGCCGAAGACGAGAACGACGAGACCGGAGATCAGCGGCATCATCGGCAATGTGCGCGTGAGAATCCAGGAGACGGTGAGCGCCAGCGCCGTCGCAATCATGAAGAGGCCGGTGGCGATGAAGATCGGCCCACCGAACTCATGCAGAACGGGAAGCTTTTCCGCCAGCCAGTCGCCCTTGGAGTTGGCGAAGAAGAAGACAACAAGCGGTCCGAGTTCCAGAACGAACTTCAGAAGCGGGCTGACCTCACGCACCATCTTTTCGCTTTCGCGCTGATTGCTTTCCACGTCCATACTCAAACTCCCGCAATCGCCTTGGCGAAATCTTCTGCTTCGAACGGCTCCAAATCGTCCACGCCTTCGCCAACGCCGATGAAATAGACCGGCAGCTTGTGCTTGGCAGCGATGGCAACGAGGATACCGCCCCGCGCCGTGCCATCCAACTTTGTCATAATCAGGCCCGAGACGCCGGCAACGTTGCGGAATATCTCCACCTGGTTCATGGCATTCTGGCCGGTCGTCGCATCCAGCGTCTGCAGAACCGTGTGCGGCGCGTCCGGATCGAGTTTTGCAAGAACGCGCACGATCTTTTCCAGCTCCGCCATCAGTTCGGTCTTGTTCTGCAGACGGCCTGCCGTGTCGATGATCAGCACGTCGCTCTTCTTCGCCCGTGCCTGTTCATAGGCATCATAGGCAAGCCCTGCCGCATCGGCCCCGAGCTTGGTACCGATGAATTCCGAGCCGGTGCGATCGGCCCAGATCTTCAGCTGCTCGATGGCAGCCGCACGGAATGTATCGCCCGCGGCCAGCATCACCTTCAGGCCGGAGCCGGAGAGTTTTGCCGCAAGCTTGCCGATGGTGGTGGTCTTGCCGGTGCCATTGACGCCGACCACCAGAATGACATGCGGCTTGTGCGACAGATCGAGTTCGAGCGGCTTGGCGACGGGCTCAAGCACCTTGGTGATCTCGCTTGCCATGATCTTGGCAACATCTTCGCCGCTGACATCCTTGCCATAGCGCTCGGAAGACAAGGCACCGGTGATGCGCATGGCGGTCTCGACGCCAAGGTCCGACTGGATCAGCAGGTCTTCAAGTTCGTCCAGCGTGTCTTCATCGAGCTTGCGCTTGGTGAAGAGCGCCGAAATCTGGTTCGTCAGCTGCGAAGATGTGCGTGCGAGACCGGCGCGCAGGCGCTGGAACCAGGTGAGCTTCAGCTCAGGTGCAGCCTCGACCGGCTCGACACGATCGGCCGCAGAGGCAAAGCCTTTTGGTAGCGCCGGGGGAAGTGCAGCTGGAACAGCAGGTGAAAGCGCAGCCGGCGGAATGCCGCTTGCCGCTTCCGCTTCATCCAGAATGCCGCCCAGAGCATTGTCGTCCAGCGGTGCTTGCGCATCCACCTGCTCGGCACCATCCACGTCCTCACCGGCCTCAGCTTCCGCCTCCAGCAAAGAGAGCGGCACCATGCCGATATCACCAACCAGCTCAGGCCCGGGCAGAAGCGGCGCTTCCTCGTCCTCGTTTCCAGCGGTGTCACTTGCCTGCCCGACGTCGTCAGAGACAGGGCCTGCGGCACTTTTCATCTCTACATCGGGTACAGGGTCTTGCGCGGGCAGCGTATGGGCTTCCGCCTCGCTCAACGCCTCTTCGAAGGCGCTGCGATCCTCAAGGCGGGAGACGGCCTCTTCGCTTTCCGGACTATCCGTTTCGGCCTTGTCCTTGCCGAACGAAAAGACTTTTTTGATGAAGCCGAGGGCCATGACTGTTCCGTCTCGTGATTTTTCAGGCCGCTTGCGCCGCCAGATATTGCATATTCAAGTGCTTACCGTTGTGGCCCGTAATGGCAACCCGCGCAAGAGTGCGCGGCGCAAGATCAGGGGCCGCCACCAGGGTAAAGTTGTCCGTATGGGCAAAACCATTGTTTTCCACGAGGATCGTCTGCTCACTTCCGACCATGGCGTCAAGATGCGCGATACGCAGCGCCTCGCCGCGAGCACGAAGCCTTGCCGCCCGTTCCTTCACCAGCGCACGGTCGAGCTGCGGCATCCTGGCAGCGGGCGTGCCGGGGCGTGGACTGTAGGGGAACACATGCAGGCTGGAAATGCCGCACTCTTCCGCAAGTGTGGCGGCATTCTCCGCCATCTCGTCCGTCTCGGTCGGGAAACCGGCGATCATGTCGGCGCCAAACGCCATCTCCGGGCGAAGAGCGCGGACCTCGCGGCAGAAGCTAATGGCATCGTCTCGCAGATGGCGGCGCTTCATCCGCTTCAGGATCATGTCGTCGCCATGCTGCAACGACAGATGCAGATGCGGCATGAAGCGCGGCTCGTCGGCAATCAGGTCCATCAGATGACGATCCGCCTCGATGCTGTCGATGGAGGAGAGCCTGAGTCTGAGAATATCTGGCACCTGCTTCAGCAGCGTCTTCGCCAGGTAACCCAGCGAGGGTTCGCCCGGCAGATCGGCACCATAACTCGTGGCATCGACACCGGTCAGCACGATTTCTCGATAACCGCTCTCGGTCAGCTTGCGTGCCTGATCCACCACTGCACCCATCGGCACGGAGCGGGAATTGCCGCGTCCGTAGGGGATGATGCAGAAGGTACAGCGGTGATCGCAGCCATTCTGCACCTGGATGAAAGCCCGCACATGCCCATCGATGTGCTTGACCATCTGCGGCGCAGTGGCCTTCACACTCATGATGTCGTTGACGCGCAGCTTCTCTTCCGCCGAGACGCCGAAATCCGGCAGGGCACGGTAGGAGGTGCTCTTCAGCTTCTCCTCATTGCCGAGAACGGCATCGACTTCCGGCATGGCGGCAAAGGTCTGCTTCTCGGTCTGGGCAGCGCAGCCGGTGACGATGATGCGCGCATGCGGATTGTCGCGGCGCGCCCGGCGGATCGCCTGACGCGCCTGGCGCACGGCCTCGCCCGTCACCGCGCAGGTATTGACCAGCACCGCGTTGTTGAGCCCCGCCTTTTCGGCCTCAGCCCGCATCACTTCCGATTCATAGGTATTGAGGCGGCAGCCGAAGGTTATGACCTCGACACCGCTCATAGGACGCCCTGCTTCACGCCCACCTCACGCGTCCATTGGCCGGTGACGGGATCGACTTGTCCAGCCCATTCCCATTCAGCGGGACCGGTCATGATGACGTGGTTGTCCTCGCGCCATTCTATGGTGAGTGGAATACGCACGGGGCTGGAAGCCACATCGATCTCGACGCGACGACCGGTGCGACCGGTCCGCGCCCCCGAGACGGCAGCAGCGCAGGCGGCAGATCCGCAGGCAAGCGTCAGCCCAGCACCACGCTCGAAAGTGCGGGTGCGAAGGCGGGTGTCGGAAATGACCTGCGCAAGCGTAATATTGGCTTTTTCCGGAAACATCGGATGGTTTTCTAGCAGCGGTCCGAAGCGCGCCAGATCGAATTCCATCGGATCGCGATCCACCCAGAAGATGGCGTGCGGGTTGCCCATGGACATGACGGCAGGCGAATGAAGCACCGGCTCGTCGATCGGGCCGATCTGCAATTCGATGCGGCTTGTATCGTGAAACTCTTCCGCAAGCGGAATATCGCGCCAGTGAAAGCGGGGTTGCCCCATATCGACGGAAATCATCCCGTCCTCACGCTCGGTGGCATTCAGAATGCCGGCGACCGTCTGGAAGGTGAAGGCCTTCTTGCCGGTCTCGGCGGCAAGTGCCTGCACCACGCAGCGTGTGCCATTGCCACAGGCCTGCGCCTTGGTGCCATCGCAATTGAGAATGTCGATATAGGCATCGGTGCCCGCCACACGTGGATCGTGGATCGCCATGATCTGGTCAAAGGCGGTCTCGGCATCGGCATTCAGCGCGATGGCCGCTTGCGGGGAGACCATGTCCTTGCGGCCGCGCATATCGACAACCAGGATCTTGTTGCCAAGCCCGTTCATCTTCGCGAATTCGACCGTCTGCGTCATGTGCCTGACCTTGCTGAGAGGAGTGCGCAACAAGCGCCTCATTTGCCCCTATATGGCGGAATAGCAGGGGAATTACCAGTCTGGCTGCAGGAAAAGCAGATGCGCAGAGAGCCAGAAAAAACACCCCCGGAATGACCCGGGGGTGCGAAAGTCTCCATCACGGTGAATGCTTACTGCCACTCACGCACATCGACGAAGTGACCGGCAACCGCTGCGGCTGCAGCCATGGCAGGCGAAACCAGATGTGTGCGGCTCTTGTAGCCCTGACGTCCTTCGAAGTTGCGGTTCGAGGTGGAGGCGCAACGCTCGCCGGGTGCCAGACGGTCGTCATTCATCGCCAGGCACATGGAGCAGCCCGGCTCGCGCCACTCGAAGCCTGCCTCGAGGAAGATCTTGTCCAGACCTTCCTTCTCGGCCTGTTCCTTGACGAGGCCGGAGCCCGGCACGATCATGGCCGAAACGGTTGGCGCTACCTTGCGGCCTTCGACGATCTTGGCGGCGGCGCGCAGATCCTCGATACGGCCATTGGTGCAGGAGCCGATGAACACGCGATCGATGGCGATATCGGTCATCTTGGTGCCGGGCTTCAGGCCCATATAGTCGAGCGCGCGCCACTTGGAATTGCGCTTGTTCTCATCGGCAATATCGTCCGGGTTCGGCACGATGCCTTGAACCGAAACGACGTCTTCCGGCGACGAGCCCCAGGAGACGATGGGCGGCAGGTTGGCGGCATCCAGCACCACGACCTTGTCGTAATGGGCGCCTTCGTCCGACTTCAGCGTCTTCCAATAGGCAATCGCCTGTTCCAGCGTCTCGCCCTTCGGCGCGCGCGGCTTGTCCTTTATGTATTCGAAGGTCGTCTCATCGGGGGCAATCAGGCCAGCGCGCGCGCCGCCCTCGATCGTCATGTTGCAGACCGTCATGCGGCCTTCCATCGACAGCGACTGGATCGCCTCACCGGCAAATTCGATGACGTGGCCCGTGCCGCCTGCCGTGCCGATCTCGCCGATGATGGCGAGAATGATGTCCTTCGCCGTAACGCCTTCGGGAATCTTGCCATCGACACGCACCAGCATGTTCTTGGCCTTCCTCTGGATCAGCGTCTGCGTTGCCAGAACATGCTCGACTTCGGACGTGCCGATACCATGCGCCAGCGCACCGAAAGCGCCATGGGTGGAGGTGTGGCTATCGCCGCAGACGATGGTCATGCCTGGCAGGGTAAAGCCCTGCTCCGGCCCGACGATGTGGACAATGCCCTGGCGCTTATCACGCTCGGAATAATATTCGAGGCCGAATTCCTTGGCGTTTTGCGCCAGCGCTTCCACCTGGATTCGGCTTTCCTCGTTCTTGATGCCTTCCACGCGATCAGCCGTGGTCGGCACGTTGTGGTCGACGACGGCGAGCGTGCGGGTGGGCGAATGAACCGGACGACCGGCCATGCGCAGGCCTTCGAATGCTTGCGGCGACGTCACCTCATGCACCAGGTGACGGTCTATATAGAGAAGACAGGTTCCATCGGGGTCGCGATTGACGACGTGATCATCCCAGATTTTATCATACAGAGTACGCGGTGCGCTCATGGCTTTATCCATTCGAATGTCAAAAAGGAAAGTGGGGATGTGGAGTAAAGGCCGACAGCCTTCTCAGGCCATCAGGCGGACGTAAGTCGGCCATTGAACGCGCCGGAAATACGCGCGAAAAATCGTGCCGGCAGACGCTTGTGATCCTGCAGCACGAAAATATTTGGCGCGAGACATCCGAATTTCGATCCCATGGCCATTTCATAGCAGATCGGCTTTTCAACAGCAACATGGCGCTTTGTGATTGAAAACGGCTGGTAGGATATTTAAGAAATCTCTTTTTGTGCAATGCAAAAAGAAATGCCGGACGTTGCGTGCGGGATAAATGTCTCGCGTCTGACGTTAGGACGGCACCGGAACCGCTTGCTCAACCATGCCGTGAAGGCTGCGTGAGACACGGTCTCGTCAACTCGGGCAGCACCTCGGCGTGCCGCCGACAGGGAGGGATACACATTGGTATCTGAAAAAACACTTATTTCAAAAATCACATGGCGCCTGATGCCATTTCTCGGCATCCTTTATCTCATCGCCTATATCGACCGTCAGAATGTCAGCTTCGCCAAGCTGCAGATGGTCGGCGATCTGGGGCTGAGCGAATATGCCTATGGCCTTGGCGCGTCGCTGTTCTTCATCGGCTATTTCATCTTCGAAGTGCCGAGCAACCTTCTGCTGAACCGATTTGGCGCAAGGCTCTGGTTTGCCCGCATCATCATCTCCTGGGGGCTTGTGACGATTGCGCTCGCCTATACCAGCAGCCCCACCATGTTCTATATCCTGCGCTTTCTTCTCGGCGTCTGCGAGGCCGGTTTCTTTCCCGGCGTCCTCTATCTCCTGACGCTGTGGTTCCCGCGCGATTATCGCGGCCGCATGGTCGGTCTTTTCATGATCTTCTCAGCACTTGCCAACGCCATCGGCGCACCGCTTGGCGGAATGCTGCTCGATCTCGACGGGCTCTGGGGTTACGCGGGTTGGGAGTGGGTTTTCCTTGCGACCGGCATTCCGGCGGTGATCGCAGGCATCGTCACGATCTTTTACCTCGACGATAAGCCCGAGACGGCGAAGTTCCTGTCGCAGGACGAAAAGGACTGGTTGCACAAGCGCATCGCATCGGAAAACTCCGGTATGGACGAACATGCCGAGGATGGCTTCCGCGCGCTGATCAATCCGCGCGTTCTTTTCATGTCGCTTTGCTATGTCGGCTTTCCGCTTGCGGCCTATGGCCTCAGCTACTGGCTGCCGACCATCGTCAAGAGCTTCGGCGTGTCGAACACCGCGAATGGCTTCATCAACATCATTCCGTGGCTGATCGTTGCCGTTGCACTTTATCTGGTGCCGTCGGCTGCCGACCGGTCTGAGAAGAAGATCACCTATATCGTCGTGCCTGCCTTTGTCGGCGCCTTCTGCCTCCTGATGTCCGCTTTGATGACCGCGCCGGTTGCGCAGTTCGCCTTCCTCTGCATCGCAGCCGCTGGCATCTTTGCCGGACAACCCGTGTTCTGGAGCCTTCCCGGTCGGTTCCTGAAGGGTGCGGGCGCTGCAGCCGGTCTGGCAGCCATCAACTCGGTCGGCAATCTCGGCGGCTTCGTTGCCCAGAACGTCGTTCCCTGGATCAGAGATGAGACGGGAAGCACCATCGCACCGATGTTCTTCCTCTCGGCCTGTCTGGCGATTGCCGGTGTGCTCGTGATCATCGCCGGACGAATGATCGCCAGGCAGATCACATCGCAGCCCAATGTGAAGGCCTGAGGCTCTCAACGCCCCTGCTTGCGGCGCATCCCTTTTTCGATGCGCCGCAGGATCAGCGACAGTCCGAGCGTCAGGATCAGATAGACGTAAGCGACGATGGAATAGGTCTCGAAGAAGCGGAACGATCCCGCCGCATAGACCTTGCCGAGCTGCGTGATATCCGCGACACCCAGCACCGAGACCAGCGAGCTATCCTTCACCATCGAAACGAAATCATTGGAGAGCGGCGGAAAGATAGTCCGCACCGCCTGGGGAAAGATCACCAGCCTGAAACGCTGGTAGCGGCTAAGCCCAAGCGCCTTTGCCGCCTCGATCTGGCCTTGATCGACAGCCTCGATACCCGCCCTGAAGATTTCGGCGAGGAACGCTCCGTAGCAGAGCGTCAGTGCCAGAATTGCCCTCCACGTCAGGGAAAAGTCGCGCACGATAACCGGCTCGACCCAACCGGAAGCAATCAACGGCGTCATCAGCCAGTTGATGCCATCGACAAGAAGCGGCGCACCGGCAAAGGCGATGTAGAACAGCACGACCAGGATCGGAATGCCGCGCATGGTCTCGATGTAAAACCGTGCGATCTGTCGCAGCAGGATGCTATCGGCCATGCCGAGCAGCGCGATCAGCAGGCCCCAAAGGCAGGCAAGCAAGAAGGCGGCCAGCGTCACGAAGACCGTCATGCCGATGCCGTTGATTACCGTGGTGAAGACCTGCGCATAGATGCCGTTGACGGCAATCACCACCGCAAGAATGGCGCCGATACCAATCAGAGCCACCAGCCACCAAGGAAAATCATCGGCGGCATGTCTCGAAGGCGGGCGCTTCAAAGCCGAACGCCCGGGCAGAACGAAAGGCCCATTCGCTTATTCGCCAAGCTTGTAATCCAGGAACCACTTCTTATCGAGCGCGGCAAAGGTGCCGTCTGCCTTCAAGGCAGCAATCGCGGCATTGACGGGTGCCACGAGATCGGAGCCCTTCTTGAAGATGAAGCCGAAATCGTCGCCGCCGAGCGGCCCGCCGATCAGCTTCAGCGTGCCATTCGACGAATCGACATAGCCCTTGCCGGCAACGCCATCTGTCAGCACCAGATCGACATCCCCGGTGCGCAGCGCCTGCACGGTGGCACCGAAGGTTTCCATCAGCTTGATGCGCGGGTTCTGCTCATTGCCATCGAGAATATCGTAAACGGCCGTGTAGAAAGGCGTTGTGCCAGCCTGAGCACCGACCAGCCCCTTGTCGAAGGCCGCAAAGCTCTTGGCATCGGTAAAGCGCGTCTCGTCTGCCCGCACCAGCATGAACATTTCCGAGCGCATGTAGGGATTGGAAAAATCCACCTTCTCCTTGCGCTCGTCCTTGATGCTGATGCCGGTCATGCCGATGTCGTACTGCCCGGCGGAGACAGCTGGAATCATCGCATCCCATGAGGCGTTCTGATACTCGACCTTGGCATTCAGCCGCTTGGCGATCTCGTTCATCGCATCATATTCCCAACCGATCGGCTTGCCCGTCTTCGGATCGACGAATTGCAGCGGCGGATAGGCGTTTTCCGTCACCACGACGATCTCGCGACCCTTCAGATCCGGCAGATCGGCGGCCGATGCGAGAACCGGCGATAGCAGCGTTGCGGCGATGGCAATGAAAAACGAGCGTCTGAACAACGGCGGCCTCCTGAAAAACATGGCGGAAATTGACACGCTTTGAACCCGCCACGCAAGAGATATGCGTTTCAAGAAAACGGCGGCGGTTAGAATGCCACCCGTCTTTTAACCTGGCTTCCGAGTAGAACGCTCGTGGCGCGGCAGGCAACGAAATCCCAAAACAAAAAAGGCGGCCCGAAGACCGCCTTTTCGAAAATCCCAAAAGCGAAAGCTTATTCAGCTGCGCCTTCAGCAGCTTTTGCTGCTGCAGCTTCTTCAGCTGCCTTGGCTTCAGCGGCTTCTGCTGCTGCCTTTTCGGCGGCCAGAGCCTGTGCTGCTGCAACCTTTTCAGCCTCGATGCGTGCCTTTTCCTCGGCAGCAGCCTGACGCTCGGCGTCGTTGAGCTTGCGAGCGCGAACGCCGGTGTCTTCAACGATACGAGCGGACTTGCCGCGACGGTCGCGCAGGTAGTAGAGCTTCGCGCGGCGAACCTTACCGCGGCGAACGATCTCAACGCCTTCAACCAGCGGAGAGTAAACCGGGAATACGCGCTCTACGCCTTCGCCGTAGGAGATCTTGCGAACGGTGAAGTTCTCGTTGAGACCGCCGCCGGAGCGAGCGATAACGACGCCTTCGTAAGCCTGTACGCGGGTACGGTTACCTTCGGTAACGCGCACGTTGACGCGAACGGTGTCGCCAGGAGAAAATTCAGGAAGCTTGCGCTTCGCTTCGATCTTGGCGGCCTGTTCGGCTTCCAGCTGTGCAATAATGTTGGTCATGTTAACCTCTGAGTTCTTCTGAAACAGCCAGAGCGCTCAACGAGATCATTCCTTGGATCCTGTCCTTGGAATTGTGCCTTGCGGCAGGAGCGGGTTCGCCATTCTTTGCTTGCGGTTAATGGGCATAAGCCCAATTCCACGCGGGCCAATACAGGAAGATCGCCGCTTTGTCATCCCTTTCGTGACAATATTTTGTCGGTCGTGACCTGATTGCCGGAAATGATATCTGCTTATATGGGAGATGGAACGCCGGGAGGGGCCATGTCCATTGCAATCATTCTCATGCTGTTCGTCAGCGGTTTTCTGTCCGGCGCGGTCAATGCCATTGCCGGCGGCGGTACATTCCTGACTTTCGGTGCCATGACCGTGGCGGGTATCGCCCCCATTTCCGCCAATGCCACCTCCTCCATCGTCCAGTTTCCCGGCTACGTCACCTCGGTCATCGCCTACTGGCCGGAAATTCGCGCCCACTGGAAGGGCGCGGTCCTGCTCTCCATTCTCTCGATCCTTGGCTCGACGGGGGGCGCCCTGCTGCTTCTCTCGCTCGACAACCCGTCCTTCCGCCAGATGGTGCCGTGGCTTCTGCTTGCGGCCACTGCCCTCTTTGCCGCCGGGCCGTTGCTCCGTCCGCGCTCGAATGAAGAGCATCCGAAAAGCAATGTCGCCAGCCTAATCGGCCAGTTCTTCACCTCGATCTATGGCGGATTCTTCGGTGCCGGCATGGGCATCATGATGCTCGCAGTGCTCGGCCTCACCGCAGGCGGCACCTATCATCATCTCAACGCCCTGAAGAACCTGCTGGCCGTCGTCATTGCCGCCGTCGCCATTATCGTCTTCGTCGGCGGTGGTGTTGTCGCCTGGCACGCGGCGCTGATCATGATCCCCGCCTCTGCGCTCGGCGGCTATTGTGGCGTCTATCTTGCCCGCCGCGTTCCACAATGGATCATCCGAGCATTGGTGATCACGGTCGGGCTACTGCTGACGGGCTACTACTTCTTCACCGCTTGAGTTTCGGCCAGCAAATCCGGGCGGCGCTCTCTCGTCAGGGCCAGCGCCTGCTCATGCCGCCACGTGTCGATCAGCTTGTGATTGCCCGAGGTCAAAACGGCGGGAATGTCCCGGCCTTCCCAGACCTGTGGCCTTGTATAATGCGGATGCTCAAGCAGTCCGCCTTCGAAACTTTCATGCACGCCGGACAGGTCGTTGCCCATCACGCCGGGAAGAATGCGCACCACCGCATCGAGAAGCGTCAGGGCTGCGGGCTCGCCGCCCGAAAGAATATAGTCGCCGATGCAAACCTCTTCGAGACCGCGCGCATCGATCACCCGTTGATCCACGCCTTCGAAACGACCGCAGATGATGATGACGCCTTCGCCTGCCGCCAGTTCCCGCACGCGTTCCTGCGTCAACGGCTTGCCACGCGGGCTCATTAGCAGGCGTGGTCGCGTATCGCCTTCAGAGACGGCGTCGATGGCCGCTGCCAGCACATCGGGTTTCAGCACCATGCCAGCACCGCCACCTGCTGGGGTGTCATCGACGCTGCGATGCTTGTCGGTGGCAAAATCGCGGATCTGCACCGGCTCCATCTGCCATTGGCCGCGCTCCAGCGCCTTGCCAGCCAGAGAATAGGAAAGATGCCCCGGAAACATTTCCGGGTAGAGCGTCAGCACGGTTGCCTTGAAGCGCATCGGCTTACTTCTTGCCCTTGCCGAAGATCGGATGATCGGGATCGTCCTTGCCGTCTTCCGGATTGTCGATCAGCCCAGCCGCAAAAGGATCGATCAGAATCTTTCCGCCCTCCAGATCGATTTCGAGAACGGCGGCTTCGGTGAAGGGGATGAGTGCTGGACGGCGTCCAGCCCCTTTGAGTTCCAGGAGATCGCCCGCACCGAAATCGTGCACGGCGCTGACCGAACCATAGCTCTTGCCCTCGGCATCGACCACATCGAGACCTTCCAGATCGGTGTAGAAGAATTCGTCCTCATCCAGATCTTCGTCCGGCAGATTATCGCGATCGATGAACAGCTCGAGGCCGTTCAGAGCCTCGGCGGCGTTGCGGTCGTTGATGCCGCGGAAGCGCACGATGACAACATTCTTGCCTTGGCGCGCCTCTAGAATTTCGAATACGCGCCCATCAGCGGCAACCAGATTGCCGTAATCGCCAAGCGCCAGCGGATCGTCGGTATAGGAGCTGACCCGCACTTCGCCGCGCAAGCCCTGGGCTGCGCCAATCCTGGCCATGAGAATGGGGTTTTCCAGCTTTGCCATTGAACCGTCCGTTGTCGCGTCTTGTGCGAATGATTTTAGTGCCTGGCCGATCTGTCGCCAAGCCCTTGGGGAGTAAACATGAAAACGGGCGGCGCGGAAACCGTGCCACCCGTTTCTATAAAGGATAAACCAGACTTATTCTGCAGCAGCAGCTTCAGCGGCAGCAGCAGCGGCGTCTTCAGCCTTCTGCTTCTTCTCGGCAACGCGCTCAAGAGCCTTCTTGCCTGGCTTTGCCTTTTCAGGGTTGCTGCGAGCGTCGCGCGTGGCAATGCCGGCTTCTGCGAGGAAGCGCAGAACGCGGTCGGTCGGCTGTGCGCCCTTTGCGAGCCATTCCTTGACGAGATCGCCATTGATCTGGATGCGATCGGCGCTGTCCTTGGGCAGCATCGGGTTCCAGGAGCCGACCTTCTCGAGGAAGCGGCCGTCACGCGGGCTGCGTGCGTCAGCTACGACGATCTGGTAGTACGGGCGCTTCTTGGAACCACCGCGTGCGAGACGAATTTTCAGTGCCATGTGAGTTCTCCTTATAATGGCTTGCCCGCCGGTCAGGCGGTCTTTTCTGTGCCGTTGTGTTCAGCGGCAATTGCTTCATGATGCCGGATGACTTCCTTGATGATGAAGTTCAGGAACTTCTCGGCGAAATCCGGATCCAGATTGGCATCCTTGGCCAGACGGCGCAGGCGTTCTATCTGGTATTCTTCGCGCGCCGGGTCCGCCGGCGGCAAATCGTAGGTGGCCTTCAACACGCCAACCGCCTTGGTGCAGCGGAAGCGTTCGGCCAGCATGTGAACCAGTGCGGCATCGACATTGTCGATGGACTGGCGGTATTCAGCGAGTTTTTCTTTGACGTCTGTCGTGGTCACGGATGGCCTCACTTCTTCTTGCCAAAACCGGGAAGCCCCGGAAGACCGCCGAGGCCCGGTAGCTTGCCGCCACCCAGACCAGGCAATCCGCCCGGCAACCCACCAAGACCGGGAGGCAGAGCACCCGGCTTGCCGAGACCTGCGGCCTCCGCCTGCTTCTGCAACGCTTCAAGCTGCTTGGGGTCCATATTGGCGAGATCAGGCATCCCACCCATGCCGCCGAGCCCCATCTTGCCGGCCAGACCGCCCATCATCTGCTTCATGATGCCGCCCTTGCCTTTGCTGCCCATGGCTTTCATCATATCGGCCATGCCGCGATGCATCTTGAGCAGCTTGTTGATTTCGGCGGCATCCGTGCCGGAACCGGCAGCGATGCGCTTCTTGCGGCTATGTTTGAGAATATCCGGATTGGCGCGCTCGGCCTTGGTCATCGAGGAGATGATCGCCAGCTGACGGTCGAACATCTTGTCGTTCAAACCGGCAGAGGCCATCTTGTCCTTCATGCCGGCCATGCCGGGCATAAGTCCCATGATGCCGCCCATGCCGCCCATCTTCTGCATCTGGCGCAGCTGATCGGCCAGATCGTTGAGGTCGAACTTGCCCTTAGCCATCTTCTCGGCCATGGCGCGGGCTTTTTCCGCATCGATATTTTCGGCCGCCTTTTCGACCAGCGAAACGATGTCGCCCATGCCGAGAATGCGGTCTGCAATACGGCGTGGATGAAACTCATCCAGCTCGTTCATGCGCTCGCCGGTACCGATGAGCTTGATCGGCTTGCCGGTGACGGCGCGCATCGAAAGGGCTGCACCGCCGCGGCCATCGCCATCCATACGGGTCAGAACGAGGCCGGTAATGCCGACGCGCTCATCGAAATTGCGCGCCAGATTGACGGCGTCTTGACCGGTCAAGCTGTCGGCCACCAGCAGGATTTCGTGCGGATTGGCCTTCTTCTTAATGTCGGCCATTTCCAGCATCAACGGCTCGTCAATGTGGGTGCGACCGGCGGTATCGAGGATCACGACATCATGGCCGCCAAGCTTGGCCGCCTGGACCGCGCGCGAGGCGATATCGGTCGGCGACTGGCCGGCAACGATCGGCAGCGTGTCAATGCCGGTCTGCACGCCAAGCTGGCGCAACTGCTCCTGGGCTGCGGGACGGCGCGTATCGAGAGATGCCATCAGCACCTTCTTCTTCTCGCGATCAGTCAGCCGCTTGGCAATCTTGCCGGTGGTGGTCGTCTTACCCGAACCCTGCAGACCCACCATCATGATGACGACAGGCGCTGGTGCATGCAGATCGACCGAAACACCTTCCGAACCCAGCATCTCGACAAGCTCGTCGTGAACGATCTTGACGACCATCTGGCCGGGCTTGATGGATTTCAGAACGGAGGCACCAACCGCCTTTTCACGCACCTTTTCGGTGAAGGAGCGAACGACTTCCAGCGCCACGTCCGCTTCCAGAAGCGCACGGCGAACCTCACGCAGCGCTGCGGAAACATCGGCTTCCGAAAGCGAGCCACGGCCGGTCAGTCCATTCAGAATGGAGCCAAGGCGGTCCTGGAGGTTTTCAAACATCTGTTCTTCCTTCTTCGTTTCGGTTTCCCGAAACGTCGGTGCTTTTGCTGGCAAAAACAAGACGCCCAAGAACGCGCAAAGCCAAAAAGCACCCGAGGGCGCATTGCGCTGTCGGGTGTTGACCTCCGGGATCTCTTTATACCTTTGCGGGTCCCGGTCGGTGGCTTGGAGTCTTGAAACTGCCAGCTGATCGGGCGGGATAAACAGGAAAAGCGCGCCAAAGTCAAGGCAAGTCCGGCGTTTTGGCGAAACGCCCTCAATTTGACGACTTCGGGGAGCGTCTTCTACGGGTCAGGCGCTTGTCGTTTATCCATCCGCTTCCTATAGCTTATATCATGAACCGTCGAAACTTCTTTCGCCTCTCCGCCATTGGCGGCATCCTGCTTGCCAGCGGCGGCATTTTTGCCAGCCGCTCCTATGCCAGCGCTTACTACAAAGGCCCCGTTTCGGACCATTTCGACGGTGTTCGCTTCTTCAATCCCAATGGCGAACAGCCGAACGGCTTTGGCGACCTGATGAAATGGCGCTTCAACGGCCAAAAGGCGCAGTGGCCGGAGAGCTACCCAAGCCCCTATCCGACAGCCAAGCCTCAGGCCCGCGTCGAGGGCAAGGATCTGCGCGTCACATTCGTTGGCCACGCCTCCTTCCTCATCCAGACGGCGGGCTTGAATATTCTGATCGATCCGGTCTGGTCGCAGCGCACCAGTCCCTTCAGCTTTGTCGGACCCAAGCGCGTCAATCCGCCCGGTATTCGGTTCGAGGATCTGCCGCCGATCGATCTCGTGCTGGTCACGCATAACCACTACGACCACCTTGATCTTGAAACGCTTCACCGGCTGCATGTCGAGCACAAGCCGCATTTCGTCACGCCGCTTGGCAATGATGCGATCATCCGTACCCAGGTCGAGGCGGCGAAGATTTCGGTCGGAGACTGGGGCGACGCACTTGCCGTCAGCCCCGATGTCAGAATCCATTTCGAACCCTGCCACCACTGGTCGGCGCGCGGCGTCAATGATCGTCGCATGGCGCTTTGGGCTGCCTTCGTCATCGAAACGCCAGGCGGCAAGATCTATCATATCGGGGATACCGGCTTTCACAGCGGATTGAACTATCACGCCGTCGCCAAGAAGCATGGCAGCTTCCGCCTCGCCAACCTGCCCTTCGGCGCCTATGAGCCACGCTGGTTCATGAAGGGCCAGCACCAGAACCCCGCGGAAGCGGTCGAGGGCATGAAGATTTGCAATGCGGCCTATGCCTGCGGCCATCATTGGGGAACCGTGCAACTGACCGATGAGGCGATCGATGCGCCCATCATAGCGCTGGAAGCAGCACTAAAGGATCAGGGTGTCGCACGCGAAAAATTCCGCCCGATGCGTCCAGGCGAAGTGTTCGACGTTCCGACAGTCTGAGCGAGACTATGGATGCGAGGGCGCGGTCACGCGCTCCGCTTACTCCGAAATGATCTTGACGCGCTGCCCCGGCTCGATGGCAGCCGTGGTGCTAAGTGCGTTCAGCACGCGGAAAAGCTCCAGCTTGCGATCCGTCCCCATCATCCGCGCGGCAAGCGAGGCGACCGTTTCACCCGGCTTGACTGTGACGACGCGGACACGAAGCGGCTTCAGCGAGGAAATTTCGGCAGGCGTCATCTTGCGGAAGCTGGAGCGCAGGAGATTTGCAACTGTGTCCAATTGCGTGCTGCCCTTCGGCACGGCAGTGAGGAAACGGAAAATCTGGTTGCCGACACGGATGACGGTGACGTCGAAATCCCACTTGTCGGCGCTGGCGCGGGCGGTGGCCGCTGGCAAGCCGTTGACCTGTATTTCCCGAACCGTATCCGGCAAAAGACCCGCCACCCAGCCGCTCGTCAGATAGTTGGGCAAGCTCGTCTGCTTGGGATCGGCCACGCCATCGAAACGGATCGCCATATCGCCGGGGCCGGTTGCCAGAACCGCTTCCACCTTGTTGTCGATCTGGAAGCCTTCCGGCACGTCGAAGCGGATGCCGAGATTGCCATGCAGGAAGGTGTTGCCTCGGACATAGCCCTCTTGCGGGCTATCGCCATAGAGCAGACCATCGATGCCCGTGAGGAACCAGTCGCGACCCTTGTCACCCACCTGGCCTTCCTGGCCAAAGGCGCGGGCATGGCGCTTGGCAAGCTCGATACGCTGCGGCGTATTCGGATGGCTCGACAGGAAGTCGAGGCTCTGGTCGCTATCGGGATCGGCCGAGGTGAAGCGCGCATAAGCCGCCATGGAATCGAGGAAGCGCGGCGAGGCGTAAGGGTCGTAACCCGCCTCACCCAGCATCCGCACGCCGATCACGTCGGCCTGCAATTCCTGCTGGCGCGAGAAGGCAGCCAGACGAAGCTTGCCGCGCGCAAGCGCCTGCTTGCCGGCGAGATCGCTGGAAAGAACCTCCGCCACTACGCGGCTTGCAATGACTTCCGCCTCTTCACGACGCTGACGCTCGATGCCATGATTGGCCGTGACGTGGCCCATTTCGTGCGACAGCACGGCTGCCACTTCAGACGCGTCATTGGCAAGCGCCAGCAGGCCGCGGGTCACATAGAGATAGCCGCCCGGCAGCGCGAAAGCGTTAATGGCTGGCGAATTCAAAATGGTGATGCGGTAGGACTGCTGTGGATTTTCCGACACCGCCGTCAGCGCACCGGTGATACGGGCGACCAGACGCTCGGTCTTCTCGTCGTGATATTCACCGCCATAGCTTGCGACGATGCGCGGATGCTCGCGCGCTCCCATCTGCGCACGCGGATCGTTCTTCTGCACCTCTTCCACGGTCTGTGGATTGTCTGAGGGTTTGAGTGTGGATTGGTAAGCCGGGCTGAACAGTGACTGGCATGAGGACAGCATCAATGCCGCGGCACCGAGGGCTACGATGCCCCGCCGCGAAATCGACCGCTTTTCCCTTTCGTGACCGTAGCGGCCCTTTGAGGCCTTCACACGCGTCATCATCCTGCCAGTCCGCTCCAAACGTTCCTGATCATCCGTTATATGCAGACCAGAATATCAGCTTACACCCCGCAGGCACCGAAATGCCTGAACATCCAAAACGATCCATATTTCGGAAAGACCCTGAAAAAAGACGTTCTCTATACATGTCTCAAATAGTTGAGCCTGATTGGCAAGTGCAAAAAATGAGCAGCTTCACTGCGTGTGTGGAGGATTGACACCCCCCCGCGTCCAAATTGTGGCGCAGCCATGCGCTACTGGTGGAGGAAATCCATCACCTGTGGGTGATCGGTTGCTGAGAAGAACGCCTGAGTCGTTCCCTGAAACACGATCTCGCCGTTGGACAGAAGGACCACTGTATCGGCCAGCCGGCGAATGTCGTCGGGATGATGGGTGACGAGGAGAACGGTGTTGTTGCTCTCCGCATGAAGCGCTTTCAACAGGCTTGCCATGCCTGCGCGTAAACCCGGGTCGAGCGCTGCGAAGGGTTCGTCCAGCAGCATGACGGAACGTTCGCGTACCAGCGCACGCGCAAGGGCTGCCCGCTGGCGTTCTCCCCCAGACATGCTCGACGGAAAGCGCTTCTCGAAACCGGCGAGCCCGACGCGTTCCAGCGCGGTCGTAATCCGAGCCTTATCTTCGCTGGACAGACGCAAAGAAGGATGGATGCCAAGCCCGATATTGGTGGCGATATCGAGATGGGCGAAGAGGTTGTTATCCTGAAAGATCAGCGACACTGGGCGTTCGGCCGGATCGTACTCGCTCATATCCTTAACCCCGATCAGCACACGGCCAGTTGCCGGCCTCTCGAAACCTGCGACGAGGTTGAGAAGGGTGGATTTACCCGAACCCGATGAGCCGACGACCGCCGTGACCCTGCCCGCCTGGAAGGACGTATCGAAGAGGAAATCCTGTTCCCCAAGCCTGAGCGACACCTGTTCGAGCCGCACATCCGCCTGACCGATATTCATGCTTTCGCTCTCTCGGATTGGCGCGAGACACCGCCCGCTGCTAGGATGAGGCAGATGATGCCAAGGATGAAGGCATAGCCCGCCGCGTCATTGCTGCGGTAGCTTCCCATATTGCTGTAGACCAGCCACGGCAAGGTGACGAAGCTTTCCGAACCGAAGAGCGCGACGGCGCCAAGATCACCAAGCGACAGCGCCATGGCAAAGGAAAAGGCCATGGCAAAGGCACGCCACAGAACCGGTAGATCGATCAGGCGAAAGCGCGAAAAGCCGGTGAGACCAAGACTGGCAACCAACCTGCCGGTTCTGGCCTGATGGGTGGCGAAGGCGGGTTCAAGAACGCGCATGGCGAAGGGCAAGGCCATCAGCATGTTGATGAGTGCCACAAGCAATGGCGCGAAGACGGAAACATCGCCGAAGGGGCGCAGCAGCAAAAACCATCCACTGCCCAGCACCACGGGCGGCACCAGAAGCACCATCGACGCGCCGCCACCCAAAATCGCCGAGAGAAGCTTCGCAAGCCGCCCAGGCTTGCTGCTATCCGAAATCACTTGCCGGGCGCGGATAAGCGCGACCGAGATCAGCACGGCCAGCGACGCGGAAACGAGCGCGATGGACAGGCTGGTGATCGCCGCACGACGGAACACCTCGGCACTCAAGAGGCGCCACAGGTCGGCAGTCAGGCCGGAGGCAGCGACTGCCACGAGCGGCGTCCCCACCAGAAGCACCGCAAGGACGAGGATTATACCGTCCCACAGCCGCCGTAACGGACGCGAAGCATCGAAACGACGAACCGCCTGGCCTTGCGTTTGCCCCTCCGCATCTGCCCCCGGCAGAAGCGAAAGCAGAGCCAGCAACAGGCCGGTCATGGCGATCTGCATCAGTGACAGCGCAATGGCGCGTGGCGGATCGAAATCGAAGCGCAATGCCTGATAGATCGCGACTTCGATGGTCGTCGCAGCCGGACCGCCGCCAAGTAGCAGTACCAGCGTGAAGCTTGTGGCGCAGAGCATGAAGATCAGCCCCGCCACCCCCGGCACCAACCGACGCACCACCGGCCATTCGATGAAGCGGAAGGCGGAGATAGCGTTCATGCCGAGAACGCTGCTCATGCGCCAATATTCACTCGGTATTCTTTCCAGCCCCGCCAAAAAGAAGCGCACGGCCAGAGGCAGATTGAAGAAGACATGGGCAATGAGAATGCCGGAAAGACCATAGATGCTGAAGGGCTGCTCCACCCCTGCGTAAAGAAGGGCCGTATTGAGCAGTCCCTGCCTACCCCAGATGGCTATCAGCCCCAAGGCACCGACGATCACCGGCAGCCCCATCGGCACCGCCATCAACCTTATGATCCAGATGCGGCCCGGAAAATCTCTCTGCCTCGCGAGTGCCAAGGCAACAGGCAGTCCGAGAGCCACCGAAAGCACGGTCGAGAGCGTTGCCTGCCAAAGGGTGAACCGGAGGATGCGCAGCGTATAGGGTTCGAAGAGGGCGCTCGACGCCGCATTGCTGTCAAAGGAAAGAAGCGCCGCGACCGCTAGCGCGATGAAGAGCAGCACGGCGGTGAATGCCGCCATGCCTCCCATCAAGAACCTGCGTCTGTCGCTGCGCGCAATCACCTGCGGCGTCGCCTAGCGCTTACTTCACGCTCATCGCGGTCAGCCACTCATCGATCCAGGCCTTGCGGTTCTTCGCCACCTCTTCCGGCGACATCAGGAACGTCTTGGTCGGCTGCACCAGCTTGCTGAACGCATCCGGCAGCGGCTGCGACGTGGCAGTGACCGGCATCATCCAGTTGTTTTCCGGAATGGCATCCTGAAAGCCGGGCGTAAGCATGAAGGCCAGGAATTTCTTGCCAAGCTCCTTTTCGGGCGCATTTTTCAACAGGCCAGCGACCTCGATCTGGATGTAATGGCCTTCCTCGAAGCTTGCGGCCTGATAGCGCTCGCTGTGCTCGGCCACCATATGGTAGGCGGGCGAGGTGGTATAGGAGAGCACCATCGGCACTTCGCCCTTGGTGAAGAGACCGTAGGATTCCGACCAGCCGGGCGTGACCGTCAGAACGCGGTTCTTGAGCTTCGTCCAAGCCTCCGGCGCCTTGTCGCCATAGACCGACTTGACCCACAGCAGCAGGCCGAGACCCGGCGTCGAGGTCCGAGGGTCCTGAATGGCGATCTTCTGCGACGGGTCGCCCTCCACCAGCTCTTTCAGGCTTTTGGGCGGGTTCTTCAGCGTCTGGGTGTCATAGATGACGGCGAAGTGGCCGTAGTCATATGGGACGAAGACGTCATCCTTGAAGCCGCCTGGGACTTTTGCCCCGGAAGCATCGACACCCGACGCTTCGAAAAGCCCGGTGTCCTTGGCTTCGGCGACAAGATTGGTATCGAGACCGACCACCACATCCGCCTTGGAGCCCGCACCTTCCAGCTTCAACCGGTTGAGGAGCGCCACGCCATCGGCCACGCCGACGAAGTTGACGGTGCAATCGCAGGTCTTCTCGAACGCTGCCTTCACCTTTGGGCCTGGACCCCACTCGGAGACGAAGCTCTCATAAGTATAGACGGTGAGGACTTTTTTATCCTGCGCAGAGGCGATGCCCGGCAGGAGGAAGGATGCGGCAACGAGGCCGGACAGCAAAAAACGACGGTTCATCAGACACCTTCTCGAATGGGTTACGGGAATAGGCGTCTGGATGGAAGCCGTCTAATCCCTCCGCCGGTGTTAACCGGATCAGGTTCTTCGGGTTGGCATTCGCCTCTCAGCCTTGTCCCGAAAGACAAAGCACCCCGTTAGAGCGAGAAAAGATGTAATGTGACAATCGGTTATTGGCAAGACGCGAGAAGCTATGCCTGCTCCGTCATATGCACGAGTTCCCAGACGTGGCCGTCTGGATCCTGGAAGCTGCCTGCATACATGAAGCCATGATTCTGTACCGGCTTCCACTCCTGCCCGCCGGAAGAGAGTGCCGTTTTCAACATGCTGTCGATTTCCTCACGGCTGGAGGCGGATAGGCAGGTCAGAACTTCCGTGCTGCTCTTTGCATCGGCAATCTCGCCATTGATGAAATCGCGAAACCGCTCCTCCTGAAGCAGCATGACGAAGATGTTCTTCTCGACGATCATGCACAGCGTGCGCTCATCCGAATATTCCGGATTGAAACTGAAGCCGAGCGCGGTGAAGAAGGCTTTCGATGTCTCGATATTCTTGACCGGCATATTGACGAAGATCATGCGCATGGGCGGGCTCCTCCCTGTTGGAACAAAGCAGAGCCCATATTCACGCGCCTGTCAAAGAGGCCTAGCCTTCCATCTCTTCGCGCAGCATCTCAAGCTCCAGCCATTCTTCCTCCATGACCTCCAGCTTTTGGCGAAGCTTTGCCATTTCCTCCGCCAGCTTGTTGAAAGCGCCGGGGTCCTTGGCGAAAAGCTGCGGATCGGCCATTCGCTCTTCGCGCTTGGCGATTTCTTGCTGCAGCTTTTCCATTTCCTTCGGCAGATTTTCCAGCGCAAATTTCTGCTTGAAGGACAGCTTGCCCTTGCCCTTTGCAGGTTCAGTAGCGGGAGCGGCATTGGCCGAGACTTTCGCCTTCTCCTGCTTGTCCGAGCGCTTCTTGTCTTCTGCCGCACCCTTACGCTGCGCCATCATGTCGGAATAGCCGCCTGCATATTCGATCCAGCGGCCATCCGGCGCATCCGGATTGGCGGGCGCAATGGTCGAGGTCACGGTGCGATCAAGGAAATCACGGTCGTGGCTGACGAGAATGACGGTGCCCGAGAAGCTTGCGACGATTTCCTGAAGCAGGTCCAGCGTCTCGATATCGAGATCGTTCGTCGGCTCATCGAGGATGAGAAGGTTGGTCGGTCTTGCCAGGATACGCGCTAGAATAAGACGGGCGCGCTCGCCACCGGACAGATTGCGGATCGGCGTGCGGGCCTGTTCCGGCTGGAAGAGGAAGTCCTTCATATAGCCGGTCACATGCTTCTGCTCGCCGTTGACCAGCAGGCTTTCACCACGACCGTCGGTCAGGTAATGTGCCAGCGTGTCGTTCGGATTGAGGTCTTCGCGCTTCTGGTCGAGTGTCGCGATTTCCAGATTGGTGCCGAGCTTCACCGTGCCGCTATCGGGCGCGAGCGTACCTGTCAGCATCTTGAGCAGCGTGGTCTTGCCTGCACCATTCGGCCCGACGAGACCGATGCAATCGCCGCGATGCACCCGCAGCGAAAAGGGTGCGACGATGGTACGATCGCCATAGGCCTTGGTGATGGCCTCCGCCTCGATCACCAGCTTGCCGGATTCGCGCGCTTCCACGGCTGTGGCCTGTACCGAGCCCTGCGGCCCCTTGTGGCCGCGATAGGCGGCGCGCATGTCGCGCAACTCTCCGACGCGGCGCATGTTGCGCTTGCGCCGTGCCGTCACGCCATAGCGCATCCAGTGCTCTTCGCGCTCGATGGCCTTGCCGAGCTTGTGCTGCTCAAGCTCTTCCTCTTCCAGCACCTTGTCGCGCCATTCCTCGAAATGGCCGAAGCCACGGCTGAGCCTGCGGGACTGGCCGCGATCGAGCCAGACGGTGGCGGTCGACACCTTCTCAAGGAAGCGACGGTCGTGCGAAATCAGCACAAGCGCGCTTCGCGTCTGCTGCAATTCGCTTTCCAGCCATTCGATGGTCGGAAGATCCAGATGGTTGGTCGGCTCGTCCAGCATCAGAATATCCGGCTCGGGCGCCATCACTCGGGCAAGTGCGGCACGGCGCGCTTCCCCACCGGAAAGGCTCGAAGGATTTTCTTGGCCGGTCAGCCCTAGATGTTCGAGAATATAGCTGACGCGATACGGATCGTCGCCCGGCCCCAGACCCGACTCGGCATAGGCCTGCACCGTCTCGTAAGCGCCGAAATCCGGCGCCTGCTCCAGATAGCGGATCGTCGCGGACGGATGACGGAACACCTCGCCGGACTGCGCTTCCACCAGACCGGCGGCAATCTTCATCAGCGTCGATTTGCCCGAACCGTTACGGCCGACAAGGCAGATGCGGTCGCCCGGCTCCACCTGCAGATTGGCGCCGTCGAGCAGCGGGGTCACGCCGAAGGTCAGCTTGATGTCGTCGAGTTTCAGAATGGGGGGTGCCAAGGCATCAGGCTCCGGTCAGATCGTAAGGACGGGCAAGGACGATAGCCTTGCCGCTTTTAAGGCGAAGGCGAATGTCGCCCTCAGCCACGTTGGACATAGTGCGCGATGAGCCGAAGGCAAGCGCAAAATCACTGAGGGGATAGCGGGCGCTCTCGATATCGAGACCGGAAAGTGCGGTAAATCCCGCCACCGAGAACAGCGATCCGCGTGGCAGATCGAGGGCAAGTTCACCTTCAATCAGCGGAAACGCTTCTTCATTGCCGGAGGTCAGCATAACCTCGAAACCCCGCTCGGCCAGCGCCACGGCGTAAAGCAGATGAAACTGCGCATGGTCGGAGCGTTCCCCCGCCAGCGCGCCGACGAGCGTCAGCCGCTTCGCGCCGCGCGCCAAAGCCTCAGAAACGGCAATCTCGCCATCCGTTTCGCCTTTAGCAGCTGGAAAAGGCTGTTGCGGCACATCCGGCCATTCCTGCACTAGAAACGCATCGGCGGAATCGAAATCGCCCACCCACAATTCAGGTTGAAGCCCGAGCGGCCTGGCATGTTTCATGCCGCTGTCGGCAGCAATCACCCGCGATCCGGCAACCGCACGGCGCAGGCGCTCCGTCACGACGATATCGCCGCCCAGCAGAATGGTGAAATGATCCGATGTCATGCCCTGCCTTATCGCGAAACATCACCTCAAGGAAAGGCGCAAACGCCGCAAAAGGCGGCGATATTGATTTTTCAGCCAGACAGGATTATGACAGCCAGCAGTGGTGATTTGCCGACCGGCTTGCAGCCACTTTAAAGAAGTCGCTAAAGGGTCGAGGAAAAAGGCAATTTCCGAGGACCGGTCGCGATTTCGCTGCCGGTTTTTTTGTGTTTGGACGTGAGAGTTCGAGATGCCCATCAAGATTCCCGATACGCTGCCCGCCTTCGAAACCCTCGTCAATGAGGGTGTACGGGTGATGACCGAGACCATGGCGATCCGTCAGGATATTCGCCCGCTCCAGATCGGGCTTCTCAATCTCATGCCGAACAAGATCAAGACCGAAATCCAGATGGCCCGGCTTGTCGGTGCCTCGCCGCTGCAGGTGGAGCTCTCATTGGTGCGGATTGGCGGACACCGCGCCAAGAACACGCCAGAGGAACATCTGCTGTCCTTCTACGAGACATGGGAAGAGGTCCGTCACCGCAAGTTCGATGGCTTCATCATTACCGGCGCGCCCGTCGAGACGCTGGCCTATGAAGACGTGACCTACTGGGATGAGATGAAGAAAATCTTCGACTGGACGGAAACCAATGTCCATTCGACGCTGAATGTCTGCTGGGGCGCCATGGCGGCGATCTATCATTTCCATGGCGTGCCGAAGCATGAGTTGAAGCAGAAGGCCTTCGGCGTCTATCGCCACCGCAATCTCTGCCCTGCTTCCATCTATCTCAACGGCTTCTCCGACGATTTCCAGGTGCCGGTGTCGCGCTGGACGGAGGTGCGCCGCGCCGATATCGAAAAGCATCCCGATCTCGAAATCCTGATGGAATCCGAGGAAATGGGCGTGTGTCTCGTGCATGAGAAGCGCGGCAAGCGGCTCTACATGTTTAACCATGTGGAATATGACTCCACCTCGCTCGGGGACGAGTATTTCCGCGACGTCAATTCCGGCGTGCCGATCAAGCTGCCGCATGATTATTTCCCGCACAACGACCCATCACTGACGCCGCTCAACCGGTGGCGGAGCCATGCGCATCTGTTCTTCGGCAACTGGATCAACGAGATCTATCAGACGACCCCTTACGCATTGGAGGAGATCGGCAAGGCCTCGGCCTGACCGATCGCTTCTGCGAAAAACGCATTTTCCGACGTTGCGTCAGCCGCCAAAATGGCGCAACGTCCGGCACAAATTGCGAGCGATAGGGAGAATGTCGGATGAGTGACGCAAGCGTTCGGGAGAATTTCGGCCTGACAGCGACCGGCGAAAAGGTCGAACGGGTGACGATCAGCGCTGGCGGCCTGACGGCCAAGGTTATCACCTGGGGTGCGGTCATTCAGGATCTGCGGCTTGAGGGACATCAGCCGCCGCTGGTTCTTGGCTTCGACGGGTTTGACGACTATCCGAAATACTCCTCCTATTTCGGCGCGACACCGGGCCGAAACGCCAATCGTATCGGTGGCGGCAAGTTTTCCATCGACGGCAAAGACTACCAGCTGGAGCTGAACGAGAAGGGCGTGTCGCATTTGCATGGCGGAAGCGACGGCACGGGCAAGCGCAACTGGATGATCATGGAGCACGGACCAAGCCATGTCGTGCTGCAGATCATCGATCCCAACGGTCGCGCCGGCTACCCGGGCAATTGCACGATGACGGCAACCTACACGATCCGCGAGGGCGGCGTGCTGTCGGTTGTCTATGAGACGACGACCGACCTGCCGACGATCGCCAATGTCTGCCAGCATTCCTATTTCAATCTCGACGGCGCAGAGACCGCCCTCGGCCATCATATCGAAATCGCCGCCGATCATTATCTGCCAACCGATGAGCGCCAGATTCCAACCGGCGAAATCCGCTCCGTCTCCGGAACGGTCTTCGATCTGCGTGAGCCGACATTGATGAGCCGGAAGGACGACCATGGCGAACAGGTGCTCTACGACCACAATTTCTGCCTTTCGGCAGAGCGTGTGGCCAAGCGCATGGTCGCGCATGTCCACGCGCCAGCCTCCGGCATTTCGCTCGATGTTCACACAACCGAACCCGGCGTTCAGTTCTATTCTGGTTTCAAGCTGAACACTGCCGTTCCGGGACATGACGGACGCCATTACGGCCCCTTCGCGGGCTTCTGCCTGGAAACGCAGATCTGGCCGGATGCCATCAATCACGAAGGCTTCCCGAAAGCGATCCTGCGTCCCGGCGAAACGCTTCGCCAGGAAACGGATTACATCTTCACCAAAGACTAAAGCCTATCGGTCCAGCACGCAGCCGACATAAGCGCCGGAGCCTCTTGCCCGGCGCTCGATAAGCCCCGCGAGACGCTGCATCCCGCGACCGGGCTTGCTGGCATTGCGATCGATCGGGTTCGGCAAGGACACGGCAAGCAATGCTGCCTGCCGGGAGCTGAGTTTCGACGCTGGCACCTTGAAATGGTACTGCGCCGCGGCCTCGATGCCGTAGATACCGGGGCCCCATTCGGCGATGTTGAGATAGATTTCCATCATCCGCTGTTTCGACCAGATGAAGTCGGATACGAGCGCAAGCGGCAGTTCCAGTCCCTTGCGGATGAAGGACCGACCGTTCCAGAGAAATAGGTTCTTGGCCGTCTGCATCGGAATGGTGCTGGCGCCGCGTGTCGCCTCGCCTTCCAGTGCGTCATTGACGACTCCCTGCATCTGATTCCAGTCCACCCCGCCATGGAAACAGAACTGGCCGTCTTCCGACATCATCACCGACTGGATGAGCCGAGGCGAGATATCCTCCAGAGGCACCCATTGCCGGTCGTAGCCTTGGAAAGTCACCAGATCGGCAAGCATCAGCGTCGAGATGGGTCGGATGAAGGGAATGGCATAAACGGGGATCAGCAGATAGGGCAGGACTAACAGCGCCAGCAGAAACATGCCGACACGTTTGGCGAGGCTCTTGATATCCAATTTGGGCCTGCTCTCCTCGTCGGGAAGCGCCTCATACTCCCTTTCGCTTTCCGGCGTACTGCTCACATCCCGTCCCCACTCGTTCAGATCAAGCCTTTCATATTCCGCTCGCACCATCAAGGCTACTCACGAGGGCGAAGTTCCACACCCGTTCAACAAAACATTTGCCAGCCCTTTTACCCCATGCCAAACAGCCGCGAGATGGAAGGAAGCGGTGCCATGACATTCGAGACACGGCTGCGCGACAACGCGGCAAGCACGGAAAAACTGCTGGCAGAGATCCTGACGGGCAAGGTCGGTGATGACGAGATCGCACGGCCGGCCAACCTGCTGGATGCCATGCGCCATGGCGTGCTGAACGGCGGCAAGCGCCTTCGGCCTTTCCTCGTCATCGAGACAGCGCGGCTGCTCGACGGCAATGAGGCTGCAGCGCTGCGTGTGGGCGCCGCGCTTGAATGTCTCCATTGCTACTCGCTGGTGCATGACGATCTACCCGCCATGGACGATGACGATCTGCGTCGCGGCCAGCCGACGGTCCACAAGAAGTTCGATGAGGCCACAGCCATTCTGGCGGGCGACAGCCTCCTGACGCTCGCTTTCGATATTATCGCGAGCCCGCAAACGCCGCTGACCGGCGATCAGAAGACGGCACTGGTGTTGGCGCTTTCGCGCGCTGCCGGCATTGGCGGCATGGCAGGCGGTCAGGCGCTCGATCTGGCGGCAGAAAAGCAGGCGCCGGATGAAGCGGGCATCGTGACCTTGCAGACGATGAAAACAGGCGCGTTGCTGCGCTTTGCCTGCGAGGCAGGTGCAATCATTGCCGGAAACGACGCATCTCACCGCAAGACGCTGCGCAGCTTCGGCGAAAAGATCGGCCTCGCCTTCCAGCTTGCCGACGATCTTCTCGACCTCACCTCGGATGCCGCCACCATGGGCAAGGCCACCGGCAAGGATGCCGCTCGCGGCAAGGGCACGCTTGTGGCGTTACGCGGGGAAGACTGGGCGCGTGAAAAACTTCAGGAACAGGTGCGCGACGCGGCAACCCTGTTGGCCCCCTACGGAGAGAAGGCCGATATTCTGGTGCAAGCGGCCCGCTTCATAGCCGAGCGCAAAAGCTGAGAGCTAGAGCGCCATGCGTCTCACTGGACGCACCAAGGCGCTCTATCCTGTTTAATCTACGCATCATGCTTTTCCGAAAATCGATTCCGATTTTCGGGCCGATGTTGAAGCGCCTACCACGCCTGCACACCGTCTACACACACCAAAAAGGGCCGCCAAAGCAGCCCTCTTCGAAAACGATCATTGAGGTAAAAGGCTATCAGCCGTTTTGCGTCAACGGCGAGATCAGCACTTCTACGCGGCGGTTCTGGGCGCGGCCGTCGGGCGTTGCGTTGGATGCCACTGGCTGCGACGGGCCGAAGCCCATGGTGGATATGCGGCGCTGATCGACGCCCTGGCTTCCCAAATAATTGGCAACCGAGGCGGCACGACGCTGCGAGAGCAACTGGTTGTGGTTCAGGCTGCCGGTGGAGTCGGTAAAGCCGTTGACGTCGATATAGGTCTTGTTGAACTTGTTCAGAACGATCGCCACAGAGTTCAGCGTCGGGTAGAATGGCGGAATCACCTGGTCTTGATCGGTTGCGAAGGTGATGTTGGACGGCATGTTGAGAACGATGCTGTCGCCACGGCGCGTCACCGATACGCCTGTACCCTGCAGCTGCTGGCGCAGTTCCGCTTCCTGATTGTCCATATAGCCGCCGATCGCGCCACCGGCGAGCGCGCCGATACCGGCACCGATCAGGGCGTTGCGGCCCTTGTTGCCGCCGCCGATGGCTAGGCCGCCAACCGCACCGGCCAGCGCGCCAAGCCCGGCACCGCCCGCCATGTTGGAGACCTTCTGCTCACCCGTATAGGGGTCGGTCGTGGTGCAGGCGGACAGGTAGGTTGCGGCAAGCGCAAGAACAGCAAACTTCTTGATCATTGAAATCATTGCTCCGTGAGTTTTTGGAGGTAAGACACAGCAATTCTGGCATTTTCACGGTCGCTACTCACTCTGCCGCGTCCTTTTGGCCAAAACGTTTTTCGATATAGTCGATGACCAGCGCCTCGAAGTCCTGGGCGATATTCGGTCCGCGCAGTGTCAGCGCCTTTTCGCCATCGATGAAGACAGGTGCCGAAGGGCTCTCACCCGTGCCGGGTAACGAAATGCCGATATCGGCATGCTTGCTTTCGCCAGGGCCATTGACGATGCAGCCCATGACGGCGACGTTCAGCGCCTCGACGCCTGGATATTTCTCACGCCAGACCGGCATGTTCTTGCGAATGTCGTTCTGGATATTCTGTGCCAGTTCCTGGAAGACGGTAGACGTCGTGCGCCCGCATCCCGGACAGGCCGCGACCACGGGGATGAACTGACGAAAGCCCATGACCTGCAAAAGTTCCTGCGCCACCTGCACCTCGCGGGTGCGGTCGCCATTCGGTTCCGGTGTCAGCGACACACGGATCGTGTCACCAATACCCTGTTGCAACACATAGCCCATGGCAGCAGACGAGGCGACGATGCCTTTCGAACCCATGCCGGCTTCGGTGAGGCCGAGATGCAGCGCGTGGTCGGAGCGCTCCGAGAGCATGGAATAGACCGCGATCAGATCCTGAACCTGGCTGACCTTGGCAGACAGAATGATGCGGTTGCGTGGCAGGCCGATCTCTTCGGCGAGCTCGGCGGAAATCAGCGCCGATTGCACGATGGCTTCACGCGTGACCTGACGAGCCGATAGCGGAAAGCCCGCTTCCTTGTTCTTGTCCATCAGACTGGTCAGCAGTTCCTGGTCGAGCGACCCCCAGTTGACGCCGATGCGCACCGGCTTGTCATAGCGGATCGCCATCTCGATGATGTCACCGAACTGCTTGTCCTTCTTGTCCTTGAAGCCGACATTACCGGGATTGATGCGGTACTTTGCCAGAGCCTCGGCACAGGCGGGATGGTCGGCCAAGAGCTTGTGGCCGATATAATGAAAATCACCGACGAGCGGCACATCCATGCCGAGCCGCAGCAAACGGTCGCGGATTTTCGGAACGGCGGCAGCACTCTCATCCCGGTCCACGGTAATGCGGACGATCTCCGAGCCCGCGCGATGCAGTGCCGCGACCTGCTGGACCGTTGCATCGATATCGGCGGTATCCGTATTGGTCATGGACTGCACCACGACGGGTGCGCCACCGCCGACGATAACGCCGCCCACATCGACGGCAACGGAGGCGCGGCGTGGCTTCGGATCGTAATCGGAGTGTGCGTTCATGACGGTCTCTACAACTGCGGTGAGTGTGGTCTTTCAGGTGGATCAAGGCGAGCGCCTTGTCAACATCGAAGCAGTCAACTGGTAGTTTACTGCAATCGTGGCGAAATTCGAGCCTGTCTGCCAGCTTACCAAAACGAAAGCGCTTCCACGGGCAATGGAAGCGCTTTGATGAAGTGGAGCAGGCAAAGTCTAGTCTTCAGTGTCCACTTGCGCCATCCGCATGGCGTGCGAGCCTGGAGAGCAGCAGCACGACGACATGCAGAAGCGGAATGAACAGGAAGACGGTTGCAAGACCGGTATGTTCGGCAATGAAGCCGATGGCCGATGGTGCAACGAGAATACCGGAATAGCCCATGGTGGTGACCACAGACAGACCGATCCCCGGCGCCAGTCCCGGCATGTTGCCCGCGGCGGAGAAGGCAATCGGCACCATGTTGGAAATGCCGATACCCGCAATGGCAAAGCCGATAATGGCGATGAACGCGTTGCCAGCTGTACCCGCAATCAGAAGCCCGACGATCGACATGATCGAGCAGACCTGCAATGTGCGCACTGCTCCCAGACGCTCGCGCACCAGATCGCCGGCAAAGCGCATGACGGCCATGGTGAGGGAGAAGGCGGCGAAGGCAAAGCCCGAAACGGCAACCGACGCACCAAGCTCGTTGCGCAGGTAGAGCGCGCCCCAATCAAGCACCGCACCCTCCGGCACCATGGAAAACAGCGCCATGAGGCCGATGATCCAGGGAAGCGGTGTGAGCGGCAGGCGGCCTTTCGGGCGCTCTTCTTCCGGATGCGGACGATCCACCATCACGCGCGGCCAAGCGATCGCCAGCAGCGCTGCAGAAATGATGGTCAGGGCAATAGCGTGGCCGTAAATACCGATCTTGGTGATCAGCAAACCGCCAAGACCCGCGCCGATCAATCCGCCAAGGCTCCAAAAGGCGTGGCAGGAGGACATGATGGCGCGCCGCATGCCACGCTCCACAGCAACGGCATTGGCATTCATCGCCACATCCATGGCACCCGTCAGCCCGCCGAAGAGGAACACGGTGATCACGCCCGCCCAGACGGTGTTGGAGAGTGTGATGAGAAGCAGCGTCGGCACGAAGATCGCCGCACAGAACAGCGTGACCGAGCGCGAGCCGACACGGGCGATCTGTGAACCGGCCACCGGCATGCAGGAAAGCGAGCCAAGACCGAAGACGAGAATGACCAGACCAAGTTCGCTCTCGCTCAGGGAAAGACGCTTGGCGAACTCGGGGATCATCGGCGCCCACGACCCCATCATGAAACCATTCATGAGGAACAGCAGGGAAACGCCAAAGCGTGTGCGCGTCATATAGGGGGTGCGGGCCGTGGAGACGGACATCGGGGAGCCGGTCATGCGGGCTGGTCCTTCAGTGAATGCGGATGGGATGAGGCACGGGTATTGCGCCCGGCAAGATGAATATCGAGCTTGTGTCTGCGCAGATCGCGGACAAAGGCTTCGTCGGCGTCATCTTCCAGAACAAGGGTGAGATCGGGGTTGAGCGGCGCCACATGGAAGGCGGCTCCCGCGCCCAGCTTCTCGCTGGTAATCGCAGCCATAGTTCTGCGGCTCGCCTTGCAGGCCAGTCGCTTGAACGTGGCGTCCTGATAGATATCGGCTGAAAGGCCGTCGGCAGCGGTCATGCCGCAGACGCCGAGGATACAGAGATCCGGCCGCATATCATCCAGCTGCGCAATAGCCGTCATATCGATGGCGGCACCGACGGCAGGATCGATCCTGCCACCGACGACGATCAGTTCCAGGTCGGCACGGCCTGAAAGTTCTGCCGCGATAACCGGCGTATTGGTGATGACCGTGAGCCCAGCGCCCTCCGGCAGATGCCGGGCGATGGCAAGATTGGTGGAACCCGCATCAAGGAAGATCGTCGCTCCTTGCGCGATGCACGCGGCAGCCGCTTGGCCGAGAGCATCCTTGCGGTCCTGCATATCCGTCATACGATGGCTGAGTGGCACGGTCTTGCCACTGGCAATCAGTGCGCCGCCATAGACCCGTTCGCACAGGCCGCGCGCTGCCATATCGCGAAGATCGCGCCGGATCGTGTCTTCCGACACATCGAATGTCTGCGCCAGGTCCTGCGCTAGAACGCGCCCCTTGCTTTGCAGCTCGGCGAAGATGAGCGTCTGGCGCTCGCTGACAAAGTGATCGATCTTAGACATTCGGCATCAACATGTAGAATCGTGTATAAACATGCATACATGCGCGATGCCTCACCTACAAGCAGAAATGCCCGCACAATGGCGGGCATTCTTGTCACTCTTGATGTCGGTTCGTTACTCTGCGTAGACGACCAGCAAATCCTTGGCGTCGATCTGGTCGCTTGGGCGAACAAGCACTTCGGCGATCTTGCCATCCCGCTCGGCGTGAAGCGCGGTTTCCATCTTCATGGCCTCGATGGAGACCAGAACGTCACCGGCCTTTACCTCTTGACCGGCATTGGCGAAGACGCGGGAAATGACACCCGGCATCGGCGCGCCGACATGCGCGGCATTGCCTGGTTCTGCCTTCCGGCGAGCAGCGGCGCCCGTTGCGCCATGGGCGCGGTTCGGCACCTTGATGCGGCGCGGCTGGCCATTGATTTCGAAGAACACCGTGACCATGCCCTTGTCATCGACGCCCGACGACGCCTGGTTGACGATGACGAGCGTCTTGCCGCGTTCGATATCGGCAAACAGTTCCTCGCCATCTTCCATGCCGTAGAAGTAAGCATGTGTCGGCAGCACAGACACCGGACCGTAGGTCTCCGAAGCCAGCGCGAAATCGGTGAACACCTTCGGATACATCAGGTAAGAGGCGAACTCGAAATCATCGACCGGACGCTCAAGCTTGGTTTCGATTGCCTTGCGCTCGGCCTCCAGATCGGCATCTTCCAGCAGCGAGCCTGGACGGACCGTGTAAGGCTTATCGCCCTTCAACGCCTTTTTCTGCAACGCTTCTGGCCAGCCACCCGGCGATTGGCCGAGATCGCCCTTCAGCATGGAGACGACCGAATCGGGGAAGGAGACTTCCTTCTCCGGGTTTTCGACATCGGCCACCGTCAGATCCTGGCTGACCATCATCAGCGCCATGTCGCCGACGACCTTGGAGGATGGCGTGACCTTGACGATATCGCCGAACATCTTGTTGGCATCGGCATAGGCCTGCGCCACTTCGTGCCAACGGCTTTCGAGACCGAGCGAGCGCGCCTGCTCCTTGAGGTTGGTGAACTGGCCGCCGGGCATTTCGTGCAGATAGACTTCCGATGCCGGTCCCTTGAGATCGCTTTCGAAGGCGACATACTGGTTGCGCACGGCTTCCCAATAGAAGGAAATGCGGCGGATCCACTCGGCATCGAGACCGGTATCGCGCTCCGAACCGGCCAGCGCCTCGACGATGGAGCCGAGGCAAGGCTGCGACGTGGTGCCGGAGAAGGCGTCCATCGCCGCATCCACGGCATCCACACCTGCATCGACGGCGGCGAGCACTGTTGCGGCAGCAATGCCGGAGGTGTCATGCGTGTGGAAATGGATTGGCAGGCTGGTGGCTTCACGCAGCGCCCTGAACAGCACCTTGGCGGCGGCAGGCTTCAGAAGGCCCGCCATATCCTTGACGGCAATGATATGGGCACCGGCCTTTTCCAGCTCGACTGCGAGGTTGGTATAATATTTGAGGTCGTATTTCGGGCGCGCCGAATTCAACAGGTCGCCCGTATAGCAGATCGTCGCTTCGCAGAGCTTGTTCTCCTCGGCGATCGCATCCATCGACACGCGCATGTTTTCGACCCAGTTCAGGCAGTCGAAGACGCGGAACAGGTCCACGCCGCCCTTGGCCGCCTGACGGACAAAGTATTTGACGACATTATCTGGATAGTTCTTGTAGCCGACGCCATTCGCGCCACGCAAAAGCATCTGCAAGAGCAGGTTCGGCGCGCCCTCGCGGATCAGCGCCAGACGCTCCCACGGGTCTTCAGTGAGAAAGCGCATGGAAACGTCGAAGGTCGCGCCACCCCAGCATTCCAGCGAGAGAAGCTGCGGCAAAGCCTTGGCATAAACACTTGCCACGCGAGAAATGTCATGAGTGCGCACGCGCGTTGCCAGGAGCGACTGGTGGCCGTCGCGCATGGTGGTGTCGGTGACGAGAACGCGCTTTTCGTTGCGCATCCACTCGGCAAAGCCCTTTGGCCCAAGTGTGTCCAAAAGCTGCTTGGTGCCATCCGGCGTTGGCGCGTCGATGTAGGGCACGACAGGCTTGACGGCCTTGTCGGAGGGCATTGCGCGGCCCTTGGTCTCCGGGTGGCCGTTGACTGTCACATCGGCCAGATAGGTGAGAAGCTTGGTGGCGCGGTCCTGACGCTTCACCTGGGCAAAAAGCTCTGGCGTCGAGTCGATGAAGCGCGTCGTGTAGGTGTTGTTCCGGAAGCTCTCGTGACCGATGATAGCCTCAAGGAAGGTGAGGTTTGTCGCCACGCCGCGAATACGGAATTCGCGCAGCGCACGATCCATACGGCTGATCGCTTCATCCGGCTGCGGCGCCCAGGCGGTCACCTTGACGAGAAGCGGATCGTAATAGCGGGTGATCACGGCGCCGGTATAGGAGGTGCCACCATCCAGACGAATGCCGAAGCCCGAAGCGGAACGATAGGCCGTTATACGCCCGTAGTCCGGAATAAAATTGTGCTCGGGATCTTCGGTGGTGATACGGCACTGCAGCGCGTGGCCGTTAAGACGGATATCCTTCTGCTCGGGAACGCCCGATTCCGGCGTGCCGATGGCTGCACCTTCGAGAATGTGGATCTGCGCCTTGACGATATCTATGCCGGTGACGACTTCGGTCACCGTGTGCTCCACCTGGATGCGCGGATTGACCTCGATGAAGTAGAATTTGCCGGTATCGGCATCCATCAAATATTCGACCGTGCCTGCGCCGATATAATTCGTCGCCGATGCGATCTTCAGCGAGTAACTGGCAAGTTCCTGACGCTGCGCTTCTGTCAGATAGGGCGCAGGCGCGCGCTCGACCACCTTCTGGTTACGGCGTTGGATGGAGCAGTCGCGCTCGAAGAGGTGAACGACATTGCCATGCGTGTCGCCAAGGATCTGGCTCTCCACATGGCGGGCACGCTCCACCAGCTTTTCGAGATAGACTTCATCCTTGCCGAAGGCCGCCTTGGCTTCGCGCTTGGCTTCGGTGACTTCGCGCGCCAGATCTTCCTTTTTGCGAATGGCGCGCATGCCGCGACCGCCACCGCCCCAGGAGGCTTTGAGCATCACTGGATATCCTATTTCCTCGGCCATGCGCTCAACCTGGGCGAGATCATCCGGAAGGGGTTCAGTTGCCGGAACCACCGGAACGCCAACCGAGATCGCCAGATTGCGAGCCGCTACCTTATTACCGAGCTGGCGCATGGTTGAAGGTCGTGGGCCGATGAAGGTAATGCCCGCCGCATCGCAAGCATCGACGAATTCGGGGCTTTCCGACAGAAGGCCGTAGCCTGGATGGATAGCGTCTGCGCCAGACAGCTTGGCGACGCGTATGACTTCCTCGATCGACAGGTAGCTCTCGATCGGTCCCATATCCTTGGCAAGGTGCGGACCGCGACCGACCTGATAGCTTTCATCCGCCTTGAAGCGATGAAGCGACAGCTTGTCCTCTTCCGCCCAGATGGCGACCGTTTTTATACCGAGCTCGTTGGCGGCACGAAATACGCGGATTGCGATCTCCGAACGATTGGCAACGAGAATTTTCGATATCTTCAAAACGGCCTCCCAAGAACCTAGAGCAAGTCAACATGCTGCAGCGCGAAACTAAGCAGTAAAATCAGATGTTGGAAAGGCCGATTTTCAACTTCACGGTTCTGGTGCGCTCGTCTGGATGCGTCAGGCAATCAGACCACAGCGAAACGCAAGCGCGATAACATGCTGACGGTTGCGCGCGTCGAGCTTGCGCTGAATACCATTGATGTACCAATCCACCGTGTGGCTCGAAATGGAAAGGGCGTGGCCGATCTCCGGGGAGGTGTTGCCGAGCGCCAGCAGGTTCAGCACATCCCGTTCCCGGCGCGTCAGTTGCGCCACCGAAAGATTGGGGCGAGCCAGCAGCTCTTGCATGTGACCGGCAAACTCGGCAAGACGCCAAAATGTGGCGCGCATGGCCGCATCAAGGGTGCAAAGCTCTGCCGCGCTAAACTCGCATCCCCGACCACTGATGAAAACGCCACCGAGCAACCCGTTGCGACCATGGATCGGAAAGGCATATCCTTCGTCCAATCCAGAGCGCGCCGCATCCTGAAAAAGTTCCGAGGCCCGTTTGCGATGTGTCGCCTGCGACAGAAATGCGATCCCATCACGCCATCTGAATGGAACTTGCATCAGGCAGAACGCTCTCTCGACCGGATCCACTTCCACATATTTCTTGGCGCGGTAAAGGTCAGCCCAGCCATCCGGCAAGTGCTCTGAAAGAGTGATGTCGGTGACACTTGCATGGCTGACGACGCGGCGGAAGACACGGTAATGATCGAACCCGTAGTGGCTGATGAGGCTTTGAAAAACGGAAAGAAACTCGCTCCTTCCCATGGGCTCGGCATGGGTGTAGAGAAAATCAAATACCTTCTGCATTTCAAGACGTATCCTGGCACTCGAATAGATCGTGACCGTAGCGAGAGGGGCCCTCCTGCCCTCATGGATCAGGCGTTGTCACGACAAAATTGCAATCAGTCCACAGCACTACAAAACTTATCCGCGAATTATGATGATTTGACAATCTTTCGCGGCAAATTTCCGACCTGCGATTCTATTGGCCTCGCGCCGAGAATCCCCGTTAAGCGCCCATTCATGTAGAAAGTGCAATAAAACAACTGCTTGCCTAACCCGCAATCGCCCTTGTCGCTCAAGGCTTCAGGGTTTCGCCCCAACCGGGCACGACTGAAATGAAGACGGGATTTGGAAATTGACACTGTTTCAAGTTTACACGCGCGCACTGCGCTACCTTGCAACCAACAAGTGGCGGGTCACGATCGTCGTTATTGCAAACGTTATTCTTGCGGCAATCACCATTGCGGAGCCGGTTCTTTTCGGCCGCATCATCGATGCGTTGTCCACGGGTTCCGTTCCGACCAATATCCTCATTCTCTGGGGCGCTTTCGGCCTGTTCAACACGGTCGCTTACGTCGCTGTGGCGCGTGAGGCAGACCGGCTTGCCCATGGACGCCGCGCATCGCTGTTGACCGAAGCTTTCGGTCGTATCATTTCCATGCCGCTGTCCTGGCATCACCAGCGCGGTACCTCCAACGCGCTGCATACGCTGCTGCGCGCCAGCGAGACGCTGTTCGGCCTGTGGCTCGAATTCATGCGCACGCATCTGGCAACCTTCGTTGCCGTCGCGTTGCTGATCCCGACTGCATTTTCGATGGATATCCGCCTCAGCTTCGTGCTGGTGGGCCTCGGCATCTTCTACTGGTTCATCGGCAAGTGGGTGATGAACCGCACGAAGGAAGGCCAGGCCTCCGTCGAGGAGCATTACCACACCGTTTTTGCCCATGTGAGCGATTCCATCAGCAACGTCTCGGTGCTGCACAGCTACAACCGTATCGAAGCGGAAACCAAGGCTCTGAAGTCTTTCACCGAGCGGTTGCTGAGTGCCCAGTACCCGGTTCTCGACTGGTGGGCGTTTGCCAGCGCGCTGAACCGCACGGCCTCGACGCTGTCGATGATGATCATCCTGATCATCGGTACGATCCTGGTGAAGAACGGCGAGCTTCGCGTGGGTGACGTCATTGCCTTTATCGGCTTTGCCAACCTTCTCATCGGTCGCCTTGACCAGATGCGCGCTTTCGTTAGCCAGATTTTCGAAGCCCGCGCCAAGCTCGAGGACTTCTTCAAGCTCGAAGATTCCGTTCAGGAGCGTGAAGAACCGAGTTCGGCCGGCGAACTTGGTCACGTCAAAGGCACGGTTGAATTCCGCAATGTCAACTTCGGCTTTGCCAACACCAAGCAGGGCGTCCACGACGTCTCCTTCGTTGCCAATGCCGGCGAAACGGTTGCCATCGTCGGCCCGACGGGCGCAGGCAAGACGACGCTCATCAATCTGCTGCAGCGTGTCTACGACCCCAACTCGGGCCAGATTCTCGTCGATGGCACCGATATCTCGACGGTCACCCGCCAGTCGCTCAGAAGCTCGATCGCAACCGTGTTCCAGGATGCCGGCCTTCTGAACCGCTCGATCCGCGACAACATTCGCCTTGGCCGCGAAACGGCCACCGACGATGAGATCGTCCAGGCCGCAACTGCGGCGGCCGCGACCGACTTCATCGACAGCAGGCTGAATGGCTACATGACCCAGGTCGGTGAGCGCGGCAACCGTTTGTCCGGAGGTGAGCGCCAGCGTATCGCCATCGCCCGTGCGGTTCTGAAAAATGCGCCGATCCTCGTGCTCGACGAAGCGACCAGTGCGCTCGACGTGGAAACCGAAGCACGCGTCAAGGATGCGGTCGATGCGCTGCGCAAGGACCGTACCACCTTCATCATCGCCCACCGCCTATCGACGGTCCGCGACGCCGATCTGGTGCTGTTCATGGAGAATGGCCGGATTATCGAAAAGGGCACCTTCGATGAGCTCAGCATGCGCGGCGGTCGTTTCACATCGCTGCTCAGAGCGAGCGGCCTCGTCAACGACGATGAGAAGACCGGCACGCCGTCGCTCAATATGCCACAGCGGCAGTTGAACCACGCATAAGATAAAAAGACCTCGTGATCTAAGACTGACCTCCGCCGCTTCGCGCTGCGGGGGTTTTTCTTTTCTCAGGCCTCGTCGCAACAACAAAAAAGCCCCGGCTTGAACCGGGGCTGTCATGCAAGTAGCGCTGATGCTGGACTGGGGCTGCCGCAAAGCGGATAACCCCGATCGAACGTCTCAATAATTGTCGTCTTCGTCTTCGTCCTTGCGGGTAGACTTGAGCGAGGAGAGCTTGGCGAAAACGGCGTTGGCGTCGATTTCCTTCTCCTCTTCGCGCTCGTAGCTGAAGTCAAGCTTCTCGGTGGTGCTTGCCGGCTGGAGGGTTGCGTCCAGCTCTTCCTGGGTCGGAAGCGGACGACCGCGCGATGCGCGTTCAACTTCAAGGTCGAGATCGATCTGGCTGCAAAGGCCGAGCGTGACCGGATCCATCGGCGTCAGATTGGCCGCGTTCCAGTGCGTACGGTCACGGATTTGCTCGATGGTCGACTTGGTGGTGCCGACGAGGCGCGAAATCTGCGCATCTTTCAATTCAGCGTGGTTGCGCACCAGCCAGAGAATGGCATTGGGACGGTCCTGACGTTTGGAAACAGGCGTGTAGCGCGGGCCACGGCGCTTGGATTCGGGAACGCGAACCTTCGGCTCCGAAAGCTTGAGCTTGTGGTTTGGATTGGCTTCTGCGCGCTGGATTTCGTCGCGGGAAAGCTGCCCGGTCGCGATCGGATCGAGACCTTTAATACCCTGCGCTGCTTCACCATCGGCGATTGCCTTGACCTCAAGCGGATGAAGCTTGCAGAACGTGGCAATCTGATCGAACGACAGCGCCGTGTTGTCAACGAGCCAAACGGCCGTCGCTTTCGGCATGAGCAGTGTTTGAGCCATAGATACAATCCTTCTGAGCGTCCGCGCCGGTGTCGCGGGCGTGGGATGAAACCACTGATTTCCGGGAATATGACCGTTCTATAACCGGACTGCATCAGAATTGCAATTGTTCGCGCGACAAATGACCTTTGTCTAATTGCCGGACGTCACCAACCTGTTATGAATTGAGCACATGACTGGAGAAAGGAGTCTCCAGACTTAAAAAGACAATCTGCATGAGGAGGAGTTCATGGCTTCGAAGATCTACCCGGTTCTCAAATCGGCCAAGACCGGCACGCTGATCGACAATGACCGCTATCTGAAATGGTATCAGGATAGCGTAGAAGATCCGGAAAAGTTCTGGGGCAAGCACGGCAAGCGGATCGACTGGTTCAAGCCCTATACCAAGGTCAAGAACACCTCCTTCAAGGGCAAAGTACCGATCAAGTGGTTCGAGGACGGCCAGACAAACGTCTCCTACAACTGCATCGACCGTCACCTGAAAACCCACGGCGAGCGCACCGCGATCATCTGGGAAGGTGACAATCCCTATATCGACAAGAAGATCACCTATAACCAGCTCTATGACGCCGTCTGCCGGCTTTCCAACGTGCTGAAAAAGCATGGCGTGAAGAAGGGCGACCGCGTCACCATCTACATGCCGATGATTCCGGAAGCGGCCTATGCGATGCTCGCCTGCGCCCGTATCGGCGCCATCCATTCCGTGGTCTTTGGCGGCTTTTCGCCGGAAGCGCTCGCCGGTCGTATCGTCGACTGCCAGTCCACCTTCGTCATCACCTGCGATGAAGGCGTTCGCGGCGGCAAGCCCATTCCGCTGAAGGAAAACACCGACAAGGCGATCCACATCGCTGCGCGCCAGCATGTCATCGTCAACAAGGTTCTGGTCGTGCGCCGCACCGGCGGCAAGACCAACTGGGCGCCAGGCCGCGACCTCTGGTACCATCAGGAAACCGCAAGTGTGAAGGCGCACTGCGAACCGGTGAAGATGAAGGCGGAAGACCCGCTCTTCATTCTCTACACGTCAGGCTCCACGGGTAAGCCGAAGGGCGTGTTGCACACCACCGGCGGTTATTTGGTCTACGTGTCGATGACGCATGAATATGTCTTCGACTACAAGGACGGCGATATATACTGGTGTACCGCAGATGTGGGCTGGGTTACGGGACACTCCTACATCGTCTACGGCCCGCTCGCCAATTGCGCCACGACGCTGATGTTCGAGGGCGTGCCGAACTTCCCCGACCAGGGACGGTTCTGGGAAGTCATCGACAAGCATAAGGTCAATATTTTCTACACCGCACCAACTGCACTTCGCTCCCTGATGGGTGCCGGCGACGAATTCGTCAAACGGTCCGAGCGCTCCAGCATCCGGTTGCTCGGCACTGTCGGCGAGCCGATCAACCCGGAAGCCTGGGAATGGTATTATCACGTCGTGGGCGAGGATAAGAGCCCGATCGTCGATACGTGGTGGCAGACCGAGACCGGCGGCATCCTGATTTCGCCGTTGCCGGGTGCGACCGACCTGAAGCCCGGATCGGCCACCCGCCCCTTCTTCGGCGTTCAGCCGCAGCTCGTCGATGCCGAAGGCAAGGTGCTGGAAGGGGCAGCCGACGGCAACCTCTGCATCATCGATAGCTGGCCAGGACAGGCACGCACCGTCTATGGCGATCACCAGCGCTTCATCGAGACCTACTTCTCCACCTATAAGGGGAAGTACTTTACCGGTGACGGCTGCCGGCGCGATGAGGATGGCTATTATTGGATCACCGGACGTGTGGATGACGTGCTGAACGTCTCCGGTCACCGTCTTGGAACAGCGGAAGTGGAATCGGCACTCGTGTCTCACAGCGCCGTTTCGGAAGCCGCCGTGGTTGGCTATCCGCACCACATCAAGGGACAGGGCATCTACTGCTATGTGACGCTGATGGCGGGCAAGACGGGCGACGAAGCGCTCCGCGCTGAACTCGTCAAGCATGTGCGCGACGAGATTGGCCCGGTGGCAACGCCTGACAAGATCCAGTTCGCGCCCGGACTGCCGAAAACCCGCTCAGGCAAGATCATGCGCCGTATCCTGCGCAAGATTGCCGAGGACGATTTTGGCGCGCTTGGCGACACCTCGACGCTTGCCGATCCCGCCGTCGTCGACGACCTGATCGAAAACCGTCAGAACAAGCCTGCAGCGGCTTGAGGCCCTTATGGTCGCCTGACATGTCCTGAGAAACAAAACGCCCGGTGACGATCTGTCACCGGGCATTTTCATATGAGGCTGCGCGTCTCACAGTCTGCTCAAGAGTTGCCGTTGGCCTGCCGAAAATGGTGATTTCGAGAACCGGAGCTTAAGCGTACTAAAGTACGTGAGCACCGGAAGCGCAGAAATTGCCATTTGCAGGCGGCCAATGGCGATTATGGGATAGACTGTTACTGAGCGCGAACTTCCTTGAGCTTGGCCTGAATGCCGTCAACGACATCCGCACCGATTTCAGCCTTGTGCTTTTCGTAGACGACCGCAGACTTTTCGCGGATACGCGCCTGCTCTTCCGCAGACAGAACGTTCACCTTGAGACCAGCTTCCTTGATCTTGTCGAGTGACTTCTGGTTCAGCGCGCGGATGACCTTGCGCTCTTCGTCACGACCAACGATCGCGCATTCGCGCAAAGCCGTCTGCTCTTCGGGCGTGTAGCTGTCAAAGATCGGCTTGGAGAAGAGGAAGAGGAACGGCGTGTAAGCGTGGTTCGTCTCGGTGACGAATTTCTGCACCTCGTAGAACTTGGAGGTGTCGATCGTCACATAGGGGTTTTCCTGCGCGTCGATCGCATTGGTTTCAAGCGCCGAGAACACTTCGCCAAACGCCATTGGTGTCGCATTGGCACCCAGGTTCTGGAAGGTGTCGAGGAAGATGTTGTTCTGCATCACGCGGACCTTGAGGCCGGAGAAGTCTTCCCACTTGTCGACCGCGCGCTTGGAGTTGGACAGATTGCGGAAGCCGTTTTCCCAATAGGCAAGGTTTACGAGGCCCTGCTCTTCCAGCTTCTTGTTCATCATGTCGCCGAACTCGCCGTCGAGAACGGCGTCGACTTCCTTCGTGTTGGAGAACAGGAAGGGCAGATCGAAGACGCCGAGTGCCGGGATCAGGCCGACGAGCGGTGAGGACGACGTCACGACTGCTTCCTGGACGCCAGAACGCAGTGCCTGCGTTGCCTGAAGGTCGCCGCCGAGAGCGCCGCCCCAGAAGGCCGTCATCTTCAGCTTGCCACCGGTCTTGTCATCGAGGCAGGCCTGCATGGCCTTGATGCCGTTGCCGACCGGGTGGTCCTGATTGATGCCATTCGACACGCGGATCATGCGGCTGTTGTATTCGGCGAAAGCAGGTGCCGTGGCACCGGCGGTGAAGGCGATGGCTGTTGTGAGTAGAAGTAGCTTTCTCATGTTTTCCTCCCTTGGAATTGAGCAAGTCCAGTCAAGATGTGTGCGGCTTTACGGCCGCGAATGTGGTGGAGTGAGGAGTATTCCTCACCGCAGATATTGCAGCGGCACCATGACGATCTGCGGAAAGATCACCAGAAGAGCGAGCACGATGGTTTCGGCGACCAGGAACGGCCAGACGCCGACCGTCACCTTGCCCAGCGGAATGCGCCCGACGCCCGACACCACGTTGAGGACAACACCGACCGGCGGCGTAATGAGGCCGATGGCATTGTTGATGATGAAGAGCACGCCGAAATAGACCGGATCGATACCCGCCTGCTTGATGATCGGCATCAGAACGGGCGTCAGGATCAGGATAGTCGGCGTCAGATCGAGCGCGGTACCGACCACGAAGACCAGCACCATGATTACGGCCATGAGCAGCATCGGACGGTCGATCAGCGGCTCGATGTAGCCCGCAACTTCCGCCGGAATATTGGCAGCGGTGATCAACCAGGCCGAAACCAGCGCTGCAGCAACGAGGAACATGATGATTGACGTGCTCTTGGCAGCGCGTAGCAGCACATGCCACAGATCGGCAGGCTTCAGCTCGCGGTAGATGACCATACCTACGAAGAGTGCATAAGCGGCGGCAATGACCGCGGCTTCCGTCGGCGTCATGATCCCGGCCTTGATGCCACCGAGAATGATAACCGGCATGCCGAGTGCCCATCCGGCGCGACCCGTTGCCACGAGACGTTCCTTTGCCGTCGTCTTCGGCAGCGGCTGGACATTGTCCTTACGCACGACGATCAGCCAGGCGATGATCAGGGATGCGCCCATCAGGACGCCAGGCACGATGCCGGCAAGGAATAGTTGGGTAATCGACACGTTTGCCGCCACACCGAAGACGATAAAGGCCATGGACGGTGGGATAACGGGGGCGATGATGCCGCCGGCAGCAATCAGACCGCCGGAACGGGGAATGTTGTAACCGGCCTTCGCCATCATCGGGATGAGGATCGCCGCAAGTGCTGCGGTATCGGCTGCAGCCGAACCGGAGATCGATGCCATGATGATAGCGGCAACGATGGCGACGATGCCGAGACCGCCGCGAATATGGCCGACGAGTGCAATGGCAAAATCGATGATGCGGCGCGACAGTCCGCCGGAATTCATCAACTCACCCGCCAGGATGAAGAAGGGAATGGCGAGCAGCGTGAAGGTATCAGCTCCGGAGATCATGTTCTGGGCGATAATCGCCGTGTTGAACATCCCCATATACCACATCAGCACGACGCCGCAGAACATTAGCGAGAAGGCAACGGGAACACCGATGGCCATGGCGCCGAGGAGCGAGCCGACAAAAACCAGAAGTGTCATGTGTCAGCGCTCCGAAAGCTGTTCGATGGTGAGATTTTCACCGGCAAAGGCGGCAATTTCGTCTTCGCGAACCTTGCCCGTCAGAAACCGGTAGAGCCGTTCCAGTGCGATGATGAACATAATGCCGCCAGTGAACATGCCGATGCCATAAACCCAGATCATCGACAGACCCGTGACCGGCGCATGCATGCTGGCATTGATGCCGGACTGCTTCCAGGTTCCCCAGAAGAAGATCGCTGAGCAAAGAAGGATGATGATGTTCGACAGGATCATGCAGAATATGCGCATGCGCCGCGACAGGAACATCACCAGCGTTTCGATGCCCATATGGCTGTTTTCACGGAAGGTCACGACCGCACCGATGAAGGTGATCCAGACGAAGAAATAGCGCGCCAGTTCTTCCGAGACATTGATGCCGGAATTCATGGTGTAGCGCATGACCACATTGACGAAGACCATGATTGCCATGCCTGCGAGAAGCGCGACGAGAATGGTCTCGAGGATGCGGTAAAAAAGATTGATGACTTTCTGCATCTTCCCCTCCCGAGAATGCTGCGAGGCGGCGCGGACACACGAAGGTGCGCGCGCAACGGTCTAAGCCTTAAGGATATGCGTGCCGCGCCAGGCGAACTCGCCCGGCAACGGAGATTATAGAAGCCCGCGCTTTGCGAGATTGCGCATCAATGCCGTGGTGCCGAAGGTCCATTCCGGACAATCGGATGTGCTGGCCACCCAGTTGACCAGCTTACCCAACCTCGGGCTTGAGATTTCCACGCGGTCACCCTTGGCATGGGTGAAACCAAGGCCCGGGCCATGACGATCCTTGACCGGAGCGAACATCGTGCCGAGAAAGAAGACCGCGCCATCCGGATACTGGTGATCGCGGTTCAAGAGCTGCGACACCAGGTTTTCCGGCGTGCGGCTGATCGCCTGCATTGGGCTCACACCCGTCATGGTGAAACCATCTTCACCTTCGACGAGCAACGAAATCTGCGCCTGCTTGACGTCGTCCAGCGTGAACTTGCCATCGAAAAGACGGATGAACGGGCCGATCGAGCAGGAAGCGTTGTTGTCTTTCGCCTTGCTGAGCAACAGGGCGGAGCGCCCTTCGAAATCTCGCAAGTTGACGTCGTTACCGAGCGCTGCACCGACGATGCGACCGTCGGAGGTGACGGCCAGCACCACTTCCGGCTCAGGATTGTTCCACTGCGACTTGGGATGAACACCGATCAACGCGCCGCAGCCAACGGACGACATGGGCTGCGCCTTGGAGAAAATCTCCGCGTCGGGGCCGATACCGACCTCCAGATATTGCGACCAAAGGCCCATTTCCTGCAGCAGGCGCTTGACCTCGGCAGCCTTCTCCGAACCGGCTTCGACACCTTTCAGGCTGTCGCCGAGCACGGGGGCCAGGCGGCCGCGAATTTCCTGTGCGCGCTGCGGATCACCCTTTGCCTGTTCTTCGATGACGCGTTCCAGCATACTATCGGCGAAGGTAACGCCGGCAGCCTTCACCGCCTGAATGTCGTTCGGCGCAAGCAGCTGTCCAGCCGAACCATCAAGAAAAGCGTCAAAGGCCCCGAGTGCCGCAAATTGCATGGTGTCGGCCAGACGATCGATGAGATCATGCTTTTCCAGCAGTTCCGAAACGGTCGGCGCGAGGCTGGAGAGATCGTAGAGAACACCGTCCTTCAAGAGAACGGGACACGGGCCATCTTCGCTCTTGGACCAGACGCGACCGATCAGGATGGCGTCCTGATGGTCTTCCGGCAAAATTCCAGCTGATTCGACAGTCCTGATTCCGACCAAGCCTTATCCCTCCCACTTTCAGACCATCCGACAGCTGCCTCCACAGCACCTATATTGTCTGGATGTCTGACAACCTGAATACATACATCTTCTTAGTATGAGAAAATCGCTTAGTCCAGCCTGCATTGCTCCGAATTTCGGCGGAAAGTCGTAAAATCAAAACCGGCGCGGGCAAGCAGTGATGCCCTTGCTCACGAATAGACTTCGAGATGGAGATTGACGCGCTCGGCGGCACCGGACAGATGCGCGCGCATTGCAGCCCGGGCAGCCGACGCATCTGAGGCGGCAACCGCTTCATAGATCGCCACATGCTCAGCAATCGTAGTTTCAAGAATCTCGCCGAAGACTGCGCGGGAAAAGGCCGTGTTGATAGCCGAACTGATCCGTTCTGCAATAAAGCCCAGGAACATCGAGAAGTAATCGTTCTGGGTCGCGTCGGCGAGCGTCCGGTGGAAATCGAGATCGGCCGCAATCCCGTCCTTTTCCCATACCGGCGCGTGGCGCATCTTGTGGACCGCCGTCTTCAGCCGCTCCAGTTGCGCGTCCGTGCGGTGGACGGCAGCAAGTCCTGCCGCCTCTATTTCAAGAGGCATGCGCAACTGAAAGAGATCGCGGAAATTATCCGGATCGTTGAGTTTGGATCTTTCGATACGGATAGAAACGCGCTGCCTCGGATCGGTGACGAAAGCGCCGACCCCCTGGCGGGTTTCGACCGCACCCTCGTTGCGCAGCTGAGCAATCGCTTCGCGGATGACAGAGCGACTAACCCCGAAGGTTTTGGAGAGCACATGCTCCGTCGGTAGCTTGTCACCGGCTTTCAGCTTTCCATCATTGATCTCACGCGCGATCTCCGCAGCAATACGGCCGGGAAGATGATCTGCACGGTGAATCTGATTGAACTCCAACGTCATGATGGCTCCCGGTGGACACGAAACGCCGATGAGGGCGCATTTCTGCTTCTTCTAGCTAGCCACTTGTACGGCAAGCTGGCAACCGGGATTCATGCGAAGCTGCGGATCGAAAGCGGCTTTCAGCCGCTCGATCATATCCCGCTGCACGTCACCAAGCCGGCTTTCGAAATCCTCCCGCTTCAATCGGCCAATGCCGTGTTCAGCGCTGATGCTGCCTGCGTAGCGGTCGAGCACCGTGTTGACGATGACCTTGGCCTTATAGATGAACGCATCCCGCTCTTCCCGCGTGCTGCCGTTTGGCGGAAGCACGTTGAGATGCACATTGCCGTCGCCGACATGGCCATAGGAAACCGCCAGGCATTCCGGCAAATTTTTGGCGAGCTCGGCTTCCGCCTCCGCAACGAACTGAGCAAGGCGGGAAAGCGGCACGGAAATATCGGTGCGCATATGGGCCCCACGCAGCGCCTGCCCCTCATTCATGCCCTCACGGAACAGCCAGAGCGATTGCGCCTGCGCACGCGAGGAGGCAATAACGCCATCGAGCACAAGCCCGTCTTCCATAACGCCTTCGAGGAAGCGGCTCATCAGATCGCCGGTATCGACCAGACCCGAGCCGGAAATTTCCATCAGCACATAGGCTGCGTAATCATCCGCGATCGGCATTTTCAGAGCGGGAATCGCTTCCATGGCAAGTGCGAAGGCGACCGGAGGCATGAATTCGAAGGCTGACATCAGATCGCAGCACTCCCGGCGGGCGCGACGGTAAAGCTTGATCGCGTCATCAAGCGAGTTCAACCCGAGGAGCGCGGTCTCGACATGATCGGGATTGGGATAGAGCTTGACCGACACGGCAGTGACGATGCCGAGCGTGCCTTCCGCGCCGATGAAAAGCTGCTTGAGGTCGATGCCGCGATTGTCCTTGCGAAGTGTCGAGAGACCGTTCCAGATCGTTCCATCCGGCAGCACCACTTCAAGACCGAGCACCAGCTCTCGCGTCATGCCATAGCGAAGCACATTGATGCCGCCGGCATTGGTCGATACGTTACCGCCGATGCGACATGAGCCTTGCGCACCGAGAGACAGTGGGAAAAACATGCCCTTTTCCTGCACCGCATCCTTGAATTCCGACAGGATGCAGCCAGCCTCCACCACGGCAGAAAAGTCTTCCGTATCGATGGAACGGATAGCGTTCATGCGCTCGAGGCTGAGAACGACCTGGCGGTCCGGCGCGTCGGGAACGCCGCCGAGCACGAGACCGGTATTGCCGCCCTGCGGCACGATAGCAAGGCCAAGCTCTGCGCAGAGCCTGACGGCGGCGGCGACGTCCTCTACATTACGGGGGCGAATGATAGCGACCGCGCCACTGGACACATCGCCATGCCAATCGCGGCAATAGCGAACCATGTCTGTCGCGTTTGTCAGAACCAGCTCATTGCCAAGACTGGCCGTTAAGGACGCCTGCAACTCCTCGCGTGATCGCTCTTGACCCTTGAGCATCTTCCCTCTCGCCTCCACCCCGGCGGTAACGCTACTTTGGCGTCTCCGCTCTTAAATTTTTCGGTTTTTCAAAATACTGTTTTCAAGCTAGCAATATAAGGTTATCAGACAACCTTACAAGTTAAATTTTTGGACGGTGAGGAGGAGACACAGGATGCATATCGCGATTATCGGGGCAGCCGGAATGGTGGGGCGAAAGCTGATCGAAAGATTGGTTCGTGAAGGAGGTCTGAGCGGCAGGACCATCGGGAAATTCACGCTGATCGACGTGTTTCAACCAGAGCCGCCCGCCGGCTTCGATGGCACGGTCGATGCGCGCGCAGCCGATCTTTCCGCGCCCGGCGAGGCCGAAAAGCTGGTTTCCGCAAGACCCGATGTGATCTTCCATCTGGCGGCCATCGTCTCTGGCGAAGCCGAGCTCGATTTCGACAAGGGCTATCGCATCAATCTGGATGGCACACGCTATCTTTTCGACGCAATCCGAATTGCCAACGGTCAGGACGGCTACAAGCCGCGCGTGGTCTTCACCTCGTCCATCGCCGTCTTCGGCGCGCCGCTGCCATACCCGATCCCCGACGATTTCCACACCACGCCTTTGACCAGCTATGGTACGCAGAAAGCGATTTCGGAGTTGCTGCTGTCCGATTACACCCGCCGCGGTTTCTTCGAAGGCATCGGCATTCGCCTGCCGACGATCTGCATCCGTCCCGGAAAGCCGAATGCTGCCGCGTCCGGCTTCTTCTCCAACATTCTGCGCGAGCCTCTGGTCGGCCAGGAAGCCGTGCTGCCAGTGCCAGAGACCATCCGCCACTGGCATGCTTCGCCGCGTTCGGCTGTCGACTTCCTGCTGCATGGCGCAACCATCGATTCCGACAAGGTCGGTCCCCGGCGCAATCTTTCCATGCCGGGCCTGAGTGCAACGGTCGGCGAGCAGATCGAGGCCCTGCGCAAGATCGCCGGCGAAAAGGCCGTCAGCCTCATCCGCCGCGAGCCGAATGAGATGATCATGCGCATGTGTGAGGGCTGGGCACCCGGTTTCGAGGCGACCCGCGCCCGCGAACTGGGCTTTACAGCCGAGACGAACTTCGAAGAGATCATCAAGGTCCATATCGAAGATGAGCTGGGAGGTTCGTTGAAATGAATGGGTCTGACAAACAAGCGCGCACCATCGCTTTCCTCGGCACCGGCCTGATGGGCGGTCCCATGGCCCGCAACCTATTGAAGGCAGGCTTCACAGTCCGCGTCTGGAACCGCAGCACGGAGAAAGCACAGGCGCTGATGGAGGATGGCGCCATGCTTGCCGCCTCTCCGGCTGAGGCCGCCAAAGGCGCCAATATCGTCATCACGATGCTGAGCGATGGCAACGCTGTCGGCAATGTGCTGTTCGACATGGGCGTAGCCAACGCGCTGGGAAAAGGCGCCATCGTCATCGATAGCAGTTCGATTGCACCGCCAATTGCCCGTGACCATTCGCAAAAACTCCAAGCGCTGGGCATTGCTCATGTGGACGCACCCGTCTCCGGCGGCGTGCCGGGGGCGACAGCCGGAACGCTGGCGATCATGGCCGGTGGCGACGAGGCGACGGTGACAAGCCTTGGCGATATCTTCTCCGCCATGGGACGGTTGACCTATGTTGGACCATCCGGGGCGGGACAGCTTTGCAAGCTCGCCAACCAGCAGATCGTCGCCATCACCATCGGCGCAGTGGCAGAAGCCATGATGCTGGTCGAAGCGGGTGGCGCATCGCGCGAAGGCTTCCGCAACGCCATCCGTGGCGGCTTTGCCGAAAGCCGCATTCTGGAACTGCATGGCGAGCGCATGGTGAAACGTAATTTCACCCCCGGCGGTCCGTCGAAGTTCCAGCTGAAGGATTTGAACGGCGTTCTGGCAACCGCCAAGGATCTCGATCTGGCGCTGCCACTGACGGAAGAAGTGACCCGCGCCTTCGATGCCTTCGTCAACGACGGTGGCGCAGACAAGGATCATAGCGGCCTGCTGCTGCATCTGGAAAGGCTCAACAAGCGAGAGCATGAGGGCTGATTAAAAAATCATACAATTAGATGCGCAGACGCCTTTCGCGATGGGATGACATGACATAGGGTCACCGCCGACATCGTCGCGCGTAGTCGTGCGACGCACCCACACGGGAGGAAGGCAGCGCCCAGACGCTGCCAGAACGCCGAAGAATTCAAGATATTATAGGGAGTACACCCATGACAATTCATCAAAACCTTATCAACGGCGAGTGGATCGGCGCTGACACGTCGAAGAACATCAATCCATCCGACACAAACGAAGTCGTCGGTCATTACGCCCAGGCTTCCGCCGATGACGCCAAGCAGGCGATTGCAGCAGCCAAGGCCGCATTTCCGGCCTGGTCGCGCTCCGGCATTCTCGAGCGTCACGCCATCCTGAAGAAGACCGCCGATGAAATCCTCGCCCGCAAGGACGAGCTTGGCGCGCTTCTGGCCCGCGAAGAAGGAAAGGTTCTTGCTGAAGGCATCGGCGAAACGATCCGTGCCGCGCAGATTTTCGATTTCTTTGCCGGCGAGGCACTGCGCCTGGCAGGCGAAGTCATTCCGTCGGCTCGCCCGAATATCGGCGTCGAAGTCACACGCGAGCCTCTCGGCGTCATCGGCATCATTACGCCCTGGAACTTCCCGATCGCAATTCCCGCGTGGAAGATTGCACCGGCGCTCTGCTACGGCAACACCATCGTCTTCAAGCCGGCCGACCTCGTTCCCGGTTGCGCCTGGGCGATCGTCGATATCCTGCACCGTGCGGGCCTGCCGAAGGGCGTTCTGAACCTCGTCATGGGTCGCGGCTCCGTCGTCGGCCAAGCTATGCTCGACAGCCCGGATCTTGCCGGCATCACCTTTACCGGCTCCACCGGCACTGGCCAGCGCGTCGCAGCTTCGTCGCTGCCTTTCAACCGCAAGTTCCAGCTGGAAATGGGCGGCAAGAACCCCTTCGTCGTTCTCGATGATGCGGATCTCGGCGTCGCCGTGGAAGCTGCAGCCAACTCCGGCTTCTACTCTACCGGACAGCGTTGCACCGCCTCTTCGCGCATCATCGTCACCGAAGGCATTCACGACAAGTTCGTGGCAGCGCTTTCCGAGCGTCTGGCCAAGATCAATGTCGGCAATGCGATGTCGAAGGACACCCATGTCGGACCGGTCGTCGATGAAAAGCAGCTGAAGCAGGATTGCGACTATATCGAAATCGGCAAAAAAGAGGGCGCGAAGCTGGCCTTTGGCGGCGAAGTGCTGAAGCGCGAAACCCCCGGTTTCTTCCTGCAGCCGACGCTGTTCACCGAAGCCACCAACGACATGCGCATTTCGCGCGAAGAAATCTTCGGACCGGTCGCCTCCGTCATCCGCGTCAAGGATTATGATGAGGCTCTGGCCGTTGCCAATGACACGCCCTTCGGCCTGTCCTCCGGCATCGCCACCACCAGCCTGAAGCACGCTACGCACTTCAAGCGCAACGCCGAAGCCGGCATGGTCATGGTCAACCTGCCGACCGCAGGCGTCGACTTCCACGTTCCCTTCGGCGGCCGTAAGGCATCGTCCTTCGGCCCGCGCGAACAGGGCAAGTATGCCAACGAGTTCTTCACCACGGTGAAGACGGCCTACACGCTGGCCTAAGTCCAAACACAGACGCACAAAGATCCCCGGCTTCGACCGGGGATTTTTTTGGCTTCACGTCGCCGCATTTGGCCCTATGGTAGGGCAAAATTCGAATGACGTGAGACGATGATGACCGATATTGCGATGATCGAAGCCGCCCGCCAGCGCATGAATGGCGAGGCCATCCGCACCCCCTTGATGTCCTCCCCTTTTCTTGACGAGATTGCCGGACGCAAGGTCCTGGTCAAGCCGGAATGCCTGCAGCGCACCGGCTCCTTCAAGTTTCGCGGCGGCTGGTCGGCGGTCTCGGCACTGGAACCAGAGGTGCGAAAGCGCGGCGTCATCGCCTTTTCCTCCGGCAATCACGCCCAGGGCGTCGCACTGGCGGCAAGCCTGCACGGCGTGCCCGCCGTCATCATCATGCCGCGCGATGCACCGAAGATCAAAATCGAAAACACCAAAGCCTATGGCGCCGAGGTCGTGCTCTATGATCGCGCCAATGAAGACCGTGACGCAATCGGCGCGACGTTGTCCGAAGAACGCGGCCTGACCTTGATTCGCCCCTATGACGAACCGCTGGTGATCGCAGGCCAGGGAACGGTCGGGCTGGAGATTGCCGAACAGGCGCAGGAGGCTGGCATCGAGAAAGCAGAGGTGCTGGTTTGCTGCGGTGGCGGCGGGCTGACATCGGGTGTCGCGCTTGCCTTAGAAGCCAAGGCCCTAGGCCTGAAGGTCCGTACCGCAGAACCCGAACATTTCGACGACGTGGCGCGCTCGCTCGCCTCGGGAAAGATCGAGAGAAACGTAGCCCTCAGTGGCTCCATCTGCGACGCGATCATCACGCCGCAGCCCGGCAACATCACCTTTCCGATCCTCAAGCGCCTGTGTGGTGCTGGCGTTGCCGTCACCGAAGAAGAAGCGCTGCGGGCCATGGTGCTCGCCTTCCAGCGCCTGAAAATCGTGGTGGAACCGGGCGGTGCCGTGGCACTGGCAGCCGCCCTTTTCCATGGCAATGAGCTGGAAACCGATACCGTCATCGCTGTTGCATCCGGGGGCAATGTCGATAGCGCCATCATGGCGGACGCGCTGTCGAAATACGCGTGATCTTCGAGATTTTAACGAGACGAGGAACATGATCATGGAAATCACCCGCGCTGGCACGAAACCATCGGGCAAAGGCTCTTCCGACTATTTCACCGGAACGGTCCGCATCGATCCACTGTTCAATCCGCATGATGCAGAGCGCGTGCAGGGCGCGCAGGTAACTTTTGAGCCCGGTGCCCGCACAGCTTGGCATACCCATCCGCTTGGTCAGACACTGATCGTGACCTCCGGATCGGGACTGGTGCAGCGTGAAGGCGGCCCTATCGAGAAGATCGCGCCCGGCGATGTCGTCTGGTTTGCACCGGAGGAAAAGCATTGGCATGGCGCGTCGCCGCAAACTGCCATGACCCACATTGCCATTCAGGAAGTGAAGGACGGCAAGGTGGTGGACTGGATGGAGCATGTAACCGACACGCAATACGCGGGCGGTTGACGATCGGCGAGAGTGTAACTACGCCAATCTCAAAACCACCTCATCCGCAATCGCCAGAGAGGCCGTGAGCCCAGGGCTTTCGATACCGAAAAGATTGACGAGGCCGGCAACGCCATGGCGCTCCGGTCCATCGATGCGAAAATCCATCGCGGGCTCTGAAGGTCCAGAAATCTTCGGCCTGATGCCGGAATAGGCGGGCTGGAGCGCATTATCCGGCAATCCCGGCCAATATCGACGGATCGCCTCGTCAAAGCCCGCCGAGCGCTTTGGATCGACGACGTAATCGATGCGGTCGATCCACTCGATATCCGGACCGAAGCGCGCCTGTCCGGCAATGTCGAGCGTCAGGTGGACGCCAAGCCCATGGGCATGGGGTGCCGGATAGATGAGTCGCGAAAATGGCGCTCTGCCTTTCAGCGAGAAATAGGAGCCCTTGGCATAATAGGCTTCAGGAACATGTGCCGAAGGCAGTCCTTCGATGGCGCTGGCAATCTGCGGCGCAACCAGCCCTCCCGCATTGATCAGCGTTCGGCCGGTCAATTCCACCGGCTCGCTCCCGCCGACGAAGACCCGGAAGCCATCCTCCTCCACGACCGCGCGCAGGAACGGCGCCCTGTAGGCCAAGCTGCCGCCCGCATCTTCCATATCGCCAAGCAGCGCCAGCATGTAGCCATGGCTATCGATGATGCCGGTCATCGGTGACGACAAGGCCGCCTTGCAGGAGAGTGCCGGTTCCAGACGCCGGGCCTCGGACGCACTGATCAGATCCAGCGCCTCGCAGCCGTTATCGAGACCGCGGCGCTGCAAGTCCTCGATCAGCAGAACTTCTGCCTCGTCTGTTGCCACGATCAACTTGCCACAGCGACGGTGTGCGACCCCGTGGCTCTCGCAATAGTGATAAAGCTGATTTCGCCCTTCGATACAGAGTCTGGCCTTCAGGCTGCCCTGCGGATAGTAAAGTCCGGCATGGATCACCTCGCTGTTTCGCGAGGAGGTCGCGGCTCCAAATTCGCCTTCTTTTTCAAGGACGATGACGGAGTGGCCAGCACGAGCAAGCCTGCGTCCGATTGCAAGGCCGATGACGCCCGCCCCTATGATAATCGCATCGATATCCGCCAACATTGCGCCTTCTTATGCTTGAACCGAAACACCAGTCACGCGTTAAGGAATCGTGAATGCGGTAGATCGGACCTTGTTGGGAGGCAAGTCACGACCAGTATTTTCCCCGCAAGACCAATCTTATGGAAATTTGTGCCTACTTGAACCCGTGTGAATAGCGATATTCTCAGTGTCATGATCCCGCAGATCGGCGGTACCGATTTTTGGACGAACAGGAGGGTGCGATGTCTTATTCCAAAGCAGGAAAAGCGAGAGATTTCACGCCATCAACCGCGCCGCACCGCGGCTGGCAGGCATCGATCCACACAGCGCTCGTCGGCATCTGCTTCGCCTTTGTCGCCGCGGTGATCTTCGGCCTCGTGCCTTGATGACAGCCTAGCCGATCCGGTCCCCAGAATAAGGGGCAGCTCGATCGGATGGCGTTGGTGCGGTACGCCCCTTCAGGCAACCATCACGATCGAATACCAGAATGTCGAGAGCAATATCATTACGGCCAAGTGCGCTCGCTGCTGTGGCCCAGGCTTTTTCCGCGACCATACCACCAAGATCGATCCCCGCCGCCTCGGCCAATTGAAAGGCGTGCGCTACCATATTGGCTTGACGGAGAGCGCCCGATAGCTCGGTCGTCGCACCTGCCTCTTCCGCAAGTTTTGCCAGCGCTTCCAGATCTGCCAGTCCCCGCTTGGAATGCACGTCCAGCATACCTTGGGCCAACTTGGTCATCTTCGCAACACCACCCGCAACTGTTACCCTTGGAACCGGATGGCTTTTTAAGTATTTGAGCATACCGCCAATGAAATCGCCCATGTCGATAAGGGCGGTCTCGGGCAGCCCGTAAAAGGCTTGCCCCGCCTTTTCCGATGTATCGCCCGTCGCTCCCAGTAGATGGGGAAGCCCTTCAGCACGCGCCACATCGATACCGCGCCAGATCGAGTGGATCCAGGCCGAGCAGGAAAAGGGAATGACGATGCCGGTGGTGCCGAGAATGGAGAGGCCACCGACGATGCCAAGCCGTCCATTCAGCGTTTTTTCCGCCAGTTTCTCGCCGTCGCGCACTGAGATTTCCACCTCGAAATCGGCGTCCGAGCCCGCTACCTCATGGATTGCCGAAGCGATCATCTGCCTTGGAACAGGATTGATCGCGGGCTCTCCGACCGAAAGCGGCAGACCGGGCCGGGTGACGATACCCACTCCCTTGCCAGCCTTGAAACGGATGCCGCTCCCCTTCGCGGTTCGGCGCACGGTGCTTTCGATCAGCGCGCCATGAGTCACATCGGGATCATCGCCGGCATCCTTGACGATGCCAGCGCAGGCAAAATCATCGCATCTCTCATGCGTGGCAAGGACGAAAGCCGGGCGCGACCCGTTTGGAAGTTCGATATCGACAAGGTCAGGAAAGGAACCGGTCAAAAGCGCCTGACAGGCGGCCTTCGTCGCCGCGGCAGCGCATGTGCCGGTGGTCCAGCCACGCCGAAGGTTTTTGCCATCCGTTTCCATGAATGTCCTATAGACCTTGCAGCGCGAGCCGTCATCGGTAAACAACAGACCAACTGCACGATCGAAAGCGCCGAAAGTTGAGACAATCGCCATGACCGCAAAAGCCCTCATCATCGGTGCGCCACGCTCCGGCTCCGGCAAGACCAGCGTCACCATCGGTTTGCTGCGCGCCTTTGCCCGGCGCGGCGTCAAGGTGCGCGGCATCAAGACTGGACCGGATTATATCGATCCCGGCTTTCATGCCGTCGCAACCGGAACGCCCGGCCTCAACCTGGATAGCTGGGCGATGCAGCCGGATCTGCTGCGCCACCTTCTCACCCAGCAGGCAGAGGGTGCAGATCTCCTACTCATCGAAAGCGCCATGGGATTGTTCGACGGTATTGCCGTCTCCGACAACCGCACCGGTTCGGCGGCAGATCTGGCGCGCCTGTTCCACATTCCCGTGCTGCTGGTGCTGGATGTGTCCGGCCAGTCGCAGACGGCCGCCGCCATGGCACATGGATTTGCCCATTACGATCCCGCAGTAAAAATGGCTGCCATCATCCTCAATCGGACTGGCAGCGAACGCCACCGCACACTCTGCACCGAGGCTATCGAAAAGATCGGCCTGCCTGTCGCGGGCTGCGTCATGCGCGATCCGACGCTCACCCTGCCCGAGCGGCATCTCGGATTGGTACAGGCGAGCGAACATCCCGAAATCGACGCCCATATCGAAAGACTGGCGGACACCATGGAGCGCGCCATCGATCTCGATGCATTGCTTGCTCTCGCTAGCCCCATCGATCTGGTTAAGGGCTCAACGCAAGCCGGCATCGCCCCGCCCGGCCAGCGCATTGCTCTGGCCGAAGATGCTGCCTTCACCTTCCTCTATCCACACCTGAAACGCCAATGGCGGGAAGCAGGCACCGAGATCTTGCCTTTCTCGCCGCTTGCCGATGAAGGCCCCGATGCCTCCTGCGATATCTGCTGGCTGCCGGGCGGCTACCCGGAGCTTTTTGCCGGACAGCTTGCTGCCGCCTCGCACTTCAAGGCGTCGCTCGCAGGCTTTGCGCAGACGAAGCCGGTCCATGGTGAATGCGGAGGCTACATGGTATTGGGGGAAGCCTTGGAGGACACCAACGGCGTAACCCATGCGATGACCGGCCTGCTCTCCCATGCCACCAGCTTTGCCAAGCGAAAAATGAACCTTGGCTATCGTCAGGCAAAGATCACGCATAGCGGGCCGCTTGGCCAAGCAGGCGATGTCCTGCGCGGCCATGAGTTCCATTATGCCAGCGTCACGGATACCGGAAACGATCAGCCGTTCGCAGACATAGCCGACGGTCTTGGCAAACCCTTAGGACCATCCGGCGGTAGGCGTGGCCTTGTCAGCGGAACATTTTTTCACGCGATCGCAAAGGCTTAGCGGTTTCTTTTTCATAAAGGCTGGTGTTACGTCAGCCGCGGGAGTGGAGGAATGGCTTTGCGTTTCCTATATTGCGAGAACACAGCATCCACACCTGAAACTGCAAACCGGAACAAGGACGGATCTTCATGACCGACAAGTCTCCCGAAAACAATTTTCCCGCAGGCTACCAGCCGCCTGAGGTCTGGCAGTGGGAAAAGGGCAATGGCGGCGCATTTGCCAGCATCAACAGGCCAACCGCTGGTCCGACCCATGAGAAGGAACTACCGGTCGGCAAACATCCGCTGCAGCTCTATTCGCTGGCCACCCCTAACGGCCAGAAGGTCGGCATTCTTCTGGAAGAGCTTCTGGCAGCCGGTCATTCGGACGCCGAATATGATGCGTGGCTGATCAAGATCGGCGATGGTGATCAGTTCGGCTCGGGCTTCGTCGAGGCCAATCCCAACTCCAAGATCCCGGCTCTCATCGATCACTCCACGCCGGAACCGACCCGCGTTTTCGAAAGCGGCTCGATCCTGCTTTATCTCGCGGAAAAATTCGGTGCCTTCCTGCCGAAGGAGCATAAGGCTCGTACCGAAGCGCTGAACTGGCTTTTCTGGCAGATGGGCTCTGCTCCTTTCCTCGGCGGTGGTTTCGGCCACTTCTATGCCTATGCGCCGATCCACATCAAATACGCCATCGACCGCTTTGCGATGGAAGCCAAGCGCCAGATGGACGTGCTCGATCGCCATCTCGCCGAAAACCGTTACATGGCAGGCGATGAATACTCGATTGCCGATATCGCCATATGGCCATGGTATGGCAACCTGGCACGCGGACAATCCTACCCGAACGCGGAAGTGTTCCTGGACGCCGCAAGCTACAAGAATGTGAAGCGCTGGGCCGATGAAATTGCCGAGCGTCCTGCCGTCAAACGTGGTCGTATGGTCAACAAGGCTTCCGGTGATCCCTCAGAACAGCTACATGAGCGTCACGATGCGTCCGACTTCGACACCAAGACGCAGGACAAGATCGGCAAGAGCTGAAGGATAGACGAAATGGCGAACCTGCCCGACATGACCAAACACCGTGGTTTTCCATCCGGCATGCCGGGCACAGGCGTCCAGTTTACCATACGCCGCGCCAATCCGCGCGGCGTTACTCCTATCAAGCAACTGCCGCGCAAGGCGCGCCCCGGCACGCCCGAACATCGCATCGATGCGGCCTTCCTGCATGCGCTTTGGCACCATTTCGGCGCTGAACCCTTTGAGCGGGGCAATCTCGATGCCGCCCGCCTCAGCCTGCTCTTCGGACGCGAGGTTCTCCCCGCCGAGAAGAATTTCGACCCGCTCTCCTATGAGGCGATGCTGGTCATCGATGAACGCGTGGCACGCCAGAGCTTTCCTGAATCCTTCGAGAACTACTTCGAAATCTGAGGCCCAAAGCTTCCTGCGACAAAGTGGAGCGGTTGAAGAAAGTTTCTGTGCGCGGCGCAAAGAAGATGGTATAGAGCCACCGGTTTCATCATTTCCGGCGGCTCTGACATGGTCAGGCAATTTGCTCATTTCCTTGCCGCTTCGGCACTGATCCTTCTTCCCGTGGCCATGGGCCTGGGCGGAACCGCCCATGGCGGCACCGATTATCCGACCATCGAGAAGCTTGGCGACGCGCTGTTTCACGACGCCAATCTGTCGATGAACCGGACCATGTCCTGCTCTACCTGCCACACATCTGCCAACGGCTTTACCGATATTCGTGACACCGAGAAGGTGGGCCATGCTGTCTCGCTCGGCGATGACGGAAAGTCGCTCGGTGATCGCAACGCGCCCACCGCGACCTATGCCAAGTTCTCACCACCCTTTGGCAAGGACGCGGAGGAGAATTATGTCGGCGGCCAGTTCTGGGATGGACGCGCCGCAACGCTGGAAGATCAGGCCGGTGGCCCGCCACTCAATCCCATTGAAATGGGCATGGGCGACAAGGGCAGCGTCGTAAAACGGCTGAAAGAAAACCAGGACTACATGAGCGCTTTCGCCACCCATTTTGGGCCTGATGTGTTCGAAAATGACGAGGCGGCCTTTGCCGCCATGGGCAAGGCGCTCGCCGCTTACGAACGCTCCGACGCGCTTTCGACCTTCGATTCCAAATATGACCGCTTCCTGCGCGGCGAGGAAAAGCTGACCGATCAGGAAGAACTTGGCCGCGTTCTGATGTCCTCGACGCAGTTCACCAACTGCAACACCTGCCACACGATCAAGGGTGAGCATGGCCTTTCAGATGGCGTCTTCACCAACCACAAATATTTCAATATCGGCGTTCCGGCCAACAAGCTCGCCCGTGCCGCCAATGGCTCCAAGCCGGATGCCGTCGATCTCGGTCTGGCGCAAAACCCGGCGGTCGGCGACGATCCGACGCAACGCGGCAAGTTCAAGGTGCCGTCACTGCGCAATATCGCAGTGACCGGGCCCTATATGCATAATGGCGTGTTCAAGGACCTGCGCACCGTCGTGCTCTTTTACGTGAAGTACAAAAGCAAGAAGCCGAGCCGCCAGATCAACCCGGAAACCGGCGAGAAGTGGGATGCGCCGGAAGTGCCCGACAACATCGCCATGGAAGAACTGACATCCGCGCCGGCACTCGACGACAAGCGTGTCGACGCAATCGTGGCGTTCCTGAAGACGTTGACCGACAAGCGCTACGAACCGCTGCTTGCCAAGGGTGAGAATATCGGCCGACCGGAAGATCCAGCAGTGCATTCTGTCTCCGCTACCCCCCGTGAGGCAGCGAAGAACTGAGCATGCACCGATGCTTTTCAAAGGTCGCTCGGCTACCGATCAGCCGTCATCACGCAGTTTGCGTGCCATAACGTGGCTCTGGCAATGAGAAGGCTGCCAGTGCCGCGAGGACCGCTGGCAGAGCAAAGAGCGCAAACAGCCACGTTCCGGCAGATGCCGCCCCTTCAACGCCACCCGGATTGAGAAGGCCGGTGCTGTTGACGATGACACCGGAGAGTGCCGCGCCAAAGGCGCTGCCAAGAGACTGCATGGTGGTGATGCCAGCCGATGCCTTGTCCTTCTCATCGGGCTCGGCGAGATGCAGAATATGGGTCACCAGATGCGCCCAGCCCAGTCCGACGCCAAAGCCCATGCCGAAGATCAGAAGCGCGGCTGCACTCAGCACCAGCACATCGCCTTCGGGATTGGGCCGCGCCAGGGTCACCGCCAGCAGGCCAATGCAGACAGATTCCAGAATGGCGCCAGCAAGGATAGAGCGGCGCATGGCCTTGCCTTTCAAATCGCTGCACAGAAATGCAGACGCTGTCCAGCCGAGAGCCACGAGAGCAACGATATAGCCAGAGATCAGCGGCGGCACCGCATGCAGATTCTGCAGGAAATACGGAATGTAGATGTCGCAGGTCAGCGCCGCCAGCAGCATGAACATGGCGCCATAAACGCGGGCGATCGGCATTGACAGCACCGTTCCGCCGCGTGGCAGAATGCGCAGGGTCGCCCGTCGCTCCACCCATACAAGGGCCGCTATGGCGAAGAGGGCGCCGATAACAAGCCAGATGCGCAGATCGACCTTTTCAGCGGTGCTGGCAAAACTGACCAGCAACAGCGAGGCAGACAGCAGGATCATCTGCCAAAGTGGTGCCTTGGTCTCGGTCCTCTCGTCCGCGCCTTTCGGCAACAGCCTCGGTGCCAGAAGGCTCATCAGCAGCGCGAAAGGGACGATGACCGCAAACGCGTGGCGCCAGGCGCTCCCATCGGCAAAAAATCCGCCGAGCGTTGGGCCAATGAAGGTCGAGATGCCCCAGATCGCCGCGTAGAGCGTCGTTGCCTTGCTCCATAAATGCTCCGGATAGACGTAGCGTATGAAAGCATAGCCGAGCGTTGCCAGGGTCCCGGCCCCGAACCCCTGCACAGCGCGCCCGGCAAGAACGATTTCCATGGTGGGGGCAGCCGCGCAGATCGCCGAACCGAGAAGAAAGAGCGCTGCGCCGACACTATAGGTGCGATTGAGGCTGAGGCCCCTTGGGCGGATGGCGATGAAGACCGAACCGAGCACGGAGGCCGTGACGTAAAGCGTCGTCACCCAGGCAAAAAGGGGCAGACCACCAATATCTCGCACGACAGACGGCATGATGGTGGCTGTCACATAGGTCTCGATCGCATAGAGCGCGATGCCACCGGCGAGCATCAGGCTTGCCCCCAGATGCTTGGCTGAGAACAGAGCCCAGAGGCTGGTTGATGAAGGAGCGTCGGCAGGAGGCATGATCGGATTTCCGGTAAAGGCCGTTGCAATCTCGACGGCGAGGCATTATTCCAAGTTATAACTTGGAAATTACACTTCAAGCCGAATTATGCAAGCGGCAGGACAGATAATAATGCGCCCTTCCCCCCGTGACAGATTGCTCTTTCTTTTGAAGACCGAAGGCCCGCAAGCGACGTCGGCCCTCAGTGACGCCCTTGGCCTGACGGGTGAGGCGGCACGCCAGCAGCTTGCCAAACTCGCAGATGAAGGACTGGTGGAAAGCATCACGCAACCGGCCATCGGTCGCGGTCGGCCACGTCAAAGCTGGCGTCTGACCAGTGCTGGCCATCGCGAGTTTCCGGATGGTCATGCCGATGTTGCCGTTTCGCTTATCGATGCCATCGGCAGCGAGCTTGGCGAGGATGCGCTGGACACGATCATGGTAGCGCGGGAGCGCAAGACAGAGGCGATCTATCGCGCAGCGCTTGCCGACGCCGAAACGCTGGAGGAACGGGTTGCGCGGCTGTCAGCCTTGCGGGTGACTGAGGGCTATATGGCAAGCTGGTGGCAGGAGGCAGATGGGCATTTCATCCTAGTGGAAAATCATTGTCCGATCTGCGCCGCGGCAACCGCTTGCCGAGGCTTTTGCCAATCGGAAATCGATATTTTCCGAAGCGTGCTGGCCGCGCCCGTTGAGCGGACCGAGCACCTTCTGCAGGGCGCACGGCGATGCGCCTATCGGATTGGTTAGAACATGCTACCGATCACTAACAAGAGTCACGCCCGAGGCAGGCCCGGGCGCGATGAACCTTAGCAGGGCTCTTACAGAGCCTTGAATTCCGCCAGAACAGCATCGCCCATGTCGGAGGTGCTGACCTGACGTGCGCCTTCCGCCATGATGTCGGCGGTGCGAATGCCCTTTTCCAGAACATTGGCGATGGCGGTTTCCAGCTTCGTGGCATCATCCACCATGTTGAAGGAATAGCGCAGGCACATGGCAAAGGAAGCGATCATCGCAATCGGGTTGGCGATGCCCTGGCCGGCGATATCCGGGGCGGAGCCGTGAACCGGCTCATACATCGCCTTGCGCTTACCGGTCTTTGCATCCAGCGCACCAAGCGAGGCGGATGGCAGCATGCCGAGCGAGCCCGTGAGCATGGCGGCAACATCGGAAAGCATATCGCCGAATAGATTGTCGGTGACGATGACGTCGAACTGCTTGGGCTTGCGCACCAGTTGCATGCCACCGGCATCCGCCAGCATATGCTCCAGCTGGACATCCTTGTACTTTGCCGCATGCGTTTCGGTGACGACCTGGTTCCACAGAACGCCGGATTTCATCACATTGCGCTTTTCCATGGAGCAAACGCGGTTGCCACGGGTGCGGGCCAGTTCGAAGGCAACGCTCGCGATACGCTCGATTTCGAACGTGTCGTAAATCTGCGTGTCGATACCGCGCTTCTGACCGTTACCGAGATCGATGATCTGCTTCGGCTCGCCGAAATAGACGCCACCTGTCAACTCGCGAACGATGAGAATATCGAGACCTTCGACCAGCTCCGGCTTTAGCGACGAGGCAGCGGCAAGCGCCGGGTAGCAGATGGCGGGACGCAGATTTGCGAAAAGCTCGAGATCCTTGCGCAGACGAAGAAGACCGGCTTCGGGGCGAACGTCATACGGCACGCCATCCCACTTCGGTCCACCAACGGCACCAAACAGAATGGCATCGGCGGCCAGCGCCTTTTCCATATCGGCATCCGAAATCGCCACACCATGCGCATCATAGGCTGAGCCGCCGACAAGACCTTCCTCGACCGTGAAGCCGGCATTCTTCTCGCTGTTCATGTAATCGATCAGCTTGCGGACCTCGGCCATGGCTTCTGGTCCAATACCGTCGCCGGGCAACAGGAAGAGCGAGCGCACAGTCATGAAATCCTCCTTGGGCGCTTTATGAGAAGCGCGCGTCAAAACATGGTTTGCAATGCCGAAAGCCTGCAAGATGCGGGCTTCTTAACGCTCACCCTTGCGCATTTCAAGCAAAGCAAAAGCCGATTCGGTACGGGTGACGCACCAAACCGACTTTCACACGATCTCAGTATTATCTCATCCCCGAAAATGCATGACACACGATGTATCAGGCATCGACTGCGTGGTTGGAGGTCAGAGGGCGTCTTCGGCACAAAGCCCTCTTGAGGTCAAAGCTCTCCTCCTCGTCACCCACGGGCACGACCCGAGAATCCATAACTAATTGACGAGACTGGAAGACATGGATCCTCGGCTCAAGGCCGAGGATGACGACAGGGAGGTGTTGGCGCTTCGTTGGAAGGATGATCAGGCCCAGGGCCGGGCGGAAGCATTGCTCTTCTCAAAGCTGTCGATCGCGCTGGCATGTTCGAGCGTCAGGCCGATATCATCAAGACCATTCAGCAGGCAGTGGCGCTTGAATGCGTCGATCTCGAAGCTGATGCGCCCGCCATCCGGACCGCTGATTTCCTGGTTTTCCAGATCGACGGTGATCACCGCATTTGAGCCGCGCGAAGCATCATCCAGGAGCTTCTCAAGGTTTTCCGGGCTGACAACGATCGGCAGGATGCCGTTCTTGAAGCAGTTGCTGTAAAAAATATCGGCAAAGCTGGTGGAGATAACGCAGCGGATACCGAAATCGAGCAGCGCCCAAGGCGCATGTTCACGCGAGGAGCCACAGCCGAAATTGTCGCCCGCAACCAGGATCTGCGCATTCTGATAAGCAGGCTTGTTGAGTACGAAAGCAGGGTTGGGCGAACCGTCTTCCAGATAGCGCGACTCGGCAAACAGGCCCTTGCCGAGGCCAGTGCGCTTGATCGTCTTCAGGTAATCCTTTGGAATGATCATGTCCGTGTCGACATTGACGACCGGCATGGGGGCGGCGACACCCGTCAGCTTGGTGAACTTATCCATCTCTCACTCCGAAATTCTACTGCGGTATCAAACCGCGTCATCACCGCCATTAAAGCAAAAAGGCGCGCTTTTGAAGATCAAAGCACGCCGATGCGGTACGCCGCTAATAATATGGGTCTAAACGCCTGAAGGCCTGCCGATGCGATCAGAGATCGATGATCGTGCCGCGACCGTCGTTCCACACGCGCATGTTCTGCTGGCGGCGATCCTGCGTCTTGACGCGGATCGGCTCCGCCTTCATCCGGGCAGAAAACATCTTGGCGATGCTGAGAACCGCAAGCGTTCCGACGAATGCGATCGTCAAAGATGCGGTGAAGAGCGCGGCCAACGCCAGAACTGCAATGCTGGAGGCTGCGATGAAGAATGTACGAATGCCCTGCATGGTCCAAACCTTTCTGTCCAGACGAATGTGGGCCTTCTTCTTGACGCTTGCAAGAGGTTTCACACCGTCATCGATCTTGCAGATGTAACAAAAGATTGACACAAGTGGGGCATGGCCGAATTTTTTGTCGATAATACTGCACGCCCGCGCCGCTCGTTGCTTTCAGTGCCTGCTATCAATCTGCGAGCCTTGCAAAAACTGAGCTCTCTTACCTGCGATGGCGCGATCTTCGATCTGGAAGATTCGGTCGCACCGGAGGTGAAGGACGAGGCAAGGGACAATCTCCTCTCCTTCTTTCGCGAGACGCCGCTGGTTAACCGTGAAGCGATCATCCGCATCAATCCTCTATCGACCACAGCGGGACGCAAGGATGTGGACGCGGTCCTGAGGTGCCTGCCCCAAGCCGTGCTGCTGCCGAAAGTCGAGCAGCCCTCCGATATTCATGAACTGGCCGATTTGCTGGATGAGGCCGATGCTCCCGAAGGCATGCAAATCTGGGCGATGATCGAAACCCCGCGCGGCATTTTGAACGCCGCGGCGATTGCAGAGGCCGCACACACCACGGGCAGCAGGCTCGGCGCTCTCGTCGTGGGGCTAAACGATCTGCGCAAGGATACCCGCGTTCCGGCAAGACCCGGACGCACCTATCTCGTCCCCTGGCTGATGCAGATCTTGCTCGCAGCTCGCGCCTACAGCCTCGACGTCATCGACAGCGTCTCCAACGATTTTCGCGATTTAGATGCCTTTGCCACGGAATGCGAACAAGGCCGCGATATGGGCTTCGATGGCAAGATGCTGATCCACCCGGCGCAGATCGAAGCGGCGAACGCTGCTTTCGCTCCGGATGAGGCCGCACTTGCCGAGGCGCGCGAGACGATCGCGGCTTTCGCAAAACCCGAATCTGTGGGATTGAACGTCATCAACATGAACGGGCGAATGATCGAACGGCTGCATGTGACGGGTGCAGAGCGCCTTGTCGCCATTGCCGAGATCATCGCCGCAAGAAAGGCAGAAAACCCATGAAGGTCTATCGTTTCATCACCGGTCCCGACGATGCCAAGTTTTGTCACCGCGTCACCGAAGCCCTGAACAAGGGCTGGGAACTCGCCGGCTCTCCAAGCTACGCCTTCAATGCTGCCGCCGGTGTGATGCACTGCGGCCAAGCGGTGACCAAGACCGTCGAGGGCAAGGAATACCATCCTGATATGAAGCTGGGCGAACAGTAAGGGCTGCTGTATCATCGACCGTTGTCGTGACGGTCGACACCTTCTCTGCCGTCATCCTCCGCCTTGAGCCGAGGATCCACCGACGCCCCAAAAACCTCGATGGCTTATGGATCCTCGCCTCGCGGGCGAGGATGACGAAAAGCAAGCGTTAAGGGTGCCTCACTCGACAGCACCCTCTCTTACAACATTCACCCGCGGTCCGTCGCCGCGTCGTCGGCGCTTTCCTCGATCCGCTCCATGTCGTCATCGGAAAGGCCGAAGTGATGGCCAATTTCATGGATGAGGACGTGGGTGATGATGTCACCGAGCGTCTCTTCGTTCTCGGCCCAATAATCCAGGATCGGGCGGCGATAGAGGGTAATGCGGTTCACCATCTCGCCGGTTTCCATGGTGAAGCGCTCCGACAGACCGCGACCTTCGAAAAGGCCAAGCAGGTCGAACGGGGTTTCGAGCGCCATATCCTCGAACACATCATCGGTCGGAAACTCCGAGATCTCGATGATGAGGTCTTTGGTCAGGGCGCGAAATTCTTCCGGCAGGTGGCCATATGCCTCAATGGCAAGCGATTCAAACGCTGATATTGTCGGCGCGTGGCGATCCCGCCAATCGTCGGTACTGTCTATGCGGGCCATTTCTGCTCCTTGCTGTGGGGCTGATATAAACCCTTGCGACGCAAAATTCGAGACCTGTTTGCAACAACCGCATAAAAGGCCTGATTTTCTAGGAGAGACCGTTGTTTTTAGGCCGCTGTGAACCTTGACATAAGCGGCTCTCTCGCGTAACTCCGCAGCCAAATTGGGGGCGTATTGCGCCTTCCGTTTAATCCGCTTTGAAAAAAGCGGCCCACCGGCAGAGTTTCAAGGGGCATTTGCCTCGACGAATTTCCGCTACTCCGACTGATAAAAAGACGGCCAGCGTCAAAAGCGCAGAGCCGGAACGAACATGAAAGGACAAAAAATGTTCGCAGTCATCAAGACCGGCGGTAAGCAGTACCGCGTAAGCGCCAACGACGTGCTGACCATCGAAAAGCTGGAAGCAGACGCAGGCGCAACTGTAGAATTCACTGAAGTTCTCGTTGTCGGCGTTGGCGCTGATGCAAAGTTCGGCGCACCTTTCGTTGCAGGCGCAACGGTCAAGGCTGAAGTTGTAGAACACAATCGCGGCAAGAAGGTCATCGCCTTCAAGAAGCGTCGTCGTCAGAACTCCAAGCGTACGCGCGGCCATCGTCAGCATCACACTGTCGTCCGCATCACGGACATCGTTGCTGCCTAATCGGCGCGACACGGGAAACTAGGTTTAAAGGAGCAATCCAATGGCACACAAAAAAGCTGGCGGTTCTTCGCGTAACGGTCGCGATTCCAACTCCAAGCGCCTTGGCGTGAAGAAGTTCGGCGGCGAAGCCGTCATTCCAGGCAACATTATTGTTCGTCAGCGTGGCACGCAGTGGCATCCCGACGCCAATGTCGGCATGGGCAAAGATCATACGCTTTTTGCACTCACAGCAGGCAACGTAAACTTCCGCACGAAGGCCAATGGTCGCGTATTCGTGTCCGTAGCGCCGAAAGCGGAAGCCGCAGAATAAGCCGGTAAGCGTCATATGCAGCCGGTGTCCCAATGACCCGGCTGAGAGGTAACAGGTTCAGTCACAAAAAAGGGGAGTTGGGGCACCACCCAACTCCCCTTTTTTCTTAACTCCACGGAGGACTGAACCATGCAAGCTGAATTGTTGAGGGTCGACCAATCACGGTCACCCGAAGAACGGATAAGGCCTGAACGGTCAAGGAGCGATTGCCCCGTCTTGTTGTCGCAGAGATTAGTTCTGCGCAAACCCCACGAAGAAGACATCGACGCCCTTGCCCATCTTGCCAACAACGCCAACATCGCGACCATGGTGTCGCGCATGCCGCACCCTTACACGGCGAAAGACGCCGCGGATTTCGTGCGCCGTGCAGCAAATGGCGAGATTGGCAAGTGCGTCTATGCGATTACGCGCATGGACAATGGCGAGTTTATGGGGTGCTGCGGACTGGAGCCGCAGGAAGACGAAAAGACCCTTGAGATGGGCTACTGGCTTGGCGAACCCTATTGGAACAGGGGCTACACCACAGAAGCGGCCCATGCGCTGATCGATATGGCCTTCCGCACCCGTGAGATAGATCAGATCGATGCGCGGTGCCGGGTCACCAATATTGGCTCGCGACGGGTCATACAAAAGTGCGGCTTTCAGTTGCAGGGTTCCGGCATGGTCGGATCGCTGGCGCTTGGCGGCATGGTCCCGGTGGAATGGTACAGGCTGGATCGCAAGACATGGGTATCATTGAGAAGCTGGGGAGACATGCGATGAGTACGGCTCAGTTGATGCGTCCGCGCAGCGTTCAAACCATGGCTGCGCCAGGCCCCTGCCCGACGATCGAAACCAGGCGCCTGGTGCTTCGGCCCCAGCGGCTTGCCGATGCCGGCTCGATTGCGGAAACGCTTGCCGACTTCCAGGTCACCCGGATGTTGGCCCGCGTTCCCGCACCCTACTACGAGCAGGATGCGCTAGAGTGGCTGATCCTGCGTACCTCCGGCACCCTGCCCGATTGGGATTTCGCCATCACCGCAGGTGATGACACCCTGATCGGCGTGGTTTCGGTGGAGCGGCGTCACGGCCAGTGGCATCTCGGCTACTGGTTGAACCGCTTCTACTGGGGCAAGGGCTATATGACCGAGGCTGTTGGCGCTGTCGTCGAGCGCTTCTTCCGGCGCATGCCGAACGAAGTGCTGCATTCGGGCATATTTGCCGATAACCCAGCGTCGCTTAAGGTGCAGCAAAAGCTCGGCTTCAACATTACCGGCTGCAGCGAGATCTATGCGGTCGCACGCTCCACCATGGTGGCGCATATCGATACAGAGCTGACGGCGGAAGACTTCGTCCGACCGTAAGGCAAGTCATTAATGACAAGGCCGGTTTCGTCGCAAACCGGCCTTGTTCCATAGGCGCTTGGCCATGATAATCTTTGACCTTCAGGGCAAGCGGCTATATTCCAGGCGACAGAACCTTTTTGACGCGGCTGGCAAGGCCATGACCGCATGCAAGCTGACAGAACGGCAGTCCGATGAAATTTCTCGATGAAGCAAAAGTCTATATCAAGTCCGGCGATGGCGGCGCAGGTGCCGTCTCCTTCCGGCGCGAAAAATTCATCGAGTTCGGCGGCCCGGATGGCGGTGACGGCGGACGCGGCGGCGATGTGTGGGTCGAGGTCGTCAACGGCCTCAACACGCTGATCGACTTCCGCTTTCAGCAGCACTTCAAAGCCTCCATCGGCCAGCACGGCATGGGCAAGACCCGCACCGGCGCCAAGGGCTCCGACGTGGTGCTGAAAGTCCCTGTCGGCACGCAAATTTTCGAAGAAGACAACGAAACGCTGATCGTCGACCTGACCAAGGAAGGCCAGCGCTTTCGTCTGGCCGCTGGCGGCAATGGCGGTTTCGGCAATGCCTATTTCAAATCCTCGACCAACCAGGCGCCGACACACGCCAACCCAGGCCTGGCAGGTGAAGAAAAGACCATCTGGCTTCGACTGAAGCTGATCGCCGATGCGGGTCTGGTCGGCCTGCCCAATGCCGGTAAGTCCACCTTCTTGGCAACCGTCACACGCGCACGTCCGAAGATCGCCAACTATCCTTTCACCACGCTTCACCCCAATCTCGGCGTTGCTACGATTGACGGTCGCGAATTTGTTCTTGCCGATATTCCAGGCCTGATCGAGGGCGCGCATGAAGGTGTGGGCATCGGCGACCGCTTCCTCGGCCATGTGGAGCGCACCCGCGTGCTGCTTCATCTGGTGTCGGCGCAGGAAGAAAAGGTTGGCCAGGCCTACAAGACCGTCAAGGCGGAACTGAACGCCTATGGCGGCGGCCTAACCGACAAGCGCGAGATCGTGGCATTGTCGCAGATCGACGTGCTGGACGAGAAGGAGCTGAAGAAGAAGGCCAAGGAACTGGAAAAGGCCTGTGGCCGTCCTCCGCTTCTTCTATCTGCTGCCGCCCATATCGGCATGACGGAAGCATTGCGCGCACTGCGTGACGTGATCGTCGATGCCAGCGAAGGTGGCGAGACCGCCCTTCCCGACCGCTCCATGCCCATCGAAGAGCTGGAAGACGGAGACGACCGTCTATGACGCTTGTGCGAAAACCGCTCGGCAGCCATCATCGCATCGTCATCAAGATCGGTTCTGCCCTGCTGGTGGACCGCAAGACGGGGCTGAAGAAGGATTGGCTGGACGCGATCTGCGATGACATAGCAGCGCTGAAGAAGAACGGTGCCGATGTACAGGTGGTTTCTTCGGGCGCGATCGCGCTTGGCCGAACGGTTCTCAACTTGCCCTCTGGCGCCTTGAAGCTGGAGGAAAGCCAAGCGGCAGCGGCTGTCGGGCAGATCGCTCTGGCACGAGCTTGGTCCGAAAGCCTCTCCAAGCACGATATCGTCGCCGGTCAAATCCTGCTGACGCTTTCCGATACGGAAGAACGTCGCCGCTATCTCAATGCGCGCGCGACGATCAACCAGTTGCTGAAGATCGGTGCTACGCCGATCATCAACGAGAATGACACGGTGGCCACCACCGAAATCCGCTATGGCGATAATGATCGCCTCGCCGCCCGCGTCGCGACCATGACGGGTGCCGACCTTCTGGTGCTGCTGTCCGACATCGACGGCCTCTATACCGCGCCGCCGCATCTCGATCCTGACGCCAAGTTCCTCGAGACAATCGCGGAAATCACGCCCGAGATTGAGGCTATGGCAGGGGGGGCTGCATCGGAACTGTCGCGTGGCGGCATGCGCACCAAGATCGATGCCGGAAAGATCGCCACTGCCGCTGGCTGCGCCATGATCATCGCTTCCGGCAAGACGCTGCATCCATTGAAGGCCATCGAAGAGGGAGCACGCTCCTCCTGGTTTGCGCCCTCCGGCACGCCGGTGACAGCCCGCAAGACATGGATCGCCGGTCAGCTTCAGCCAGCAGGCGAGGTGCACGTGGATGAGGGCGCGGAAAAGGCGCTGCATCAGGGCAAGAGCCTGCTGCCTGCCGGGGTCAAGCTCGTCAAAGGCAATTTCGGACGTGGCGATGCCGTTGCGATCATCGGGGTGCAAGGCCGGGAGATTGCGCGCGGGCTTGCCGGTTACGATGCCGACGAGGCGCGCCGCATCAACGGTCACAAGTCGAACGAGATCGAAGCCATTCTCGGTTATGTCGGACGCTCGGCGATGATCCATCGCGACGATCTGGTGATGACCGGAGCCGCCGTCAAAGTGAAAAAAGCAAAGAAGGATGAAGTCGATGCCTGACCAGGCCGTGAAGCAAAGCCAGTCCGTTGATGCGCTGATGATGAATATCGGCGCACAGGCGAAGGCTGCTTCACGACCGTTGTCCATCGCTTCGACCGCGCAGAAGAACCGTGCGCTTCTGGCCATGGCATCCGCCATCGATGCATCGGTGGACCGGATCCTCGACGCCAACAAAAAGGATGTAGCGGCTGCCGAACAGGCGGGCGTGGCAGGCTCCTTTATTGATCGTCTGAAGCTCGACCCGTCGCGCATTTCCAGCATCTCGGAAGGCATCCGGGCAATCGCAGAACTCGCCGATCCCGTCGGCGAGATGATTGCTTCCTGGGACCGTCCAAACGGTTTGAAGATTGAGCGCGTACGCACACCACTTGGCGTTATCGGTGTGATCTATGAAAGCCGTCCGAATGTGACGGCGGATGCCGGTGCGCTGTGCCTCAAGGCCGGTAACGCCGTGATCCTGCGCGGCGGATCGGATTCGCAATATTCATCGCGCGCTATCCATGCCTGCCTGGTGGAGGGCCTGAAGATCGCTGGGCTTCCAGAGCATGCGATCCAACTGGTGCCGGTGACCGACCGCGCCGCGGTCGGCCTGCTGCTCGGCGGCCTTGGCGGGACTGTCGATGTGATCGTGCCGCGCGGCGGAAAGAGCCTCGTAGGCCGAGTACAGACGGAAGCCCGCGTACCGGTCTTTGCGCATCTGGAAGGCATCTGCCACGTCTATGTCGACAAATCCGCCGACCTCGATATGGCACAGAAGATCGTGCTGAACGCCAAGATGCGCCGTACCGGCATTTGCGGCTCCGCCGAAACCTTGCTGGTGGACCGTGCAGCGGCCGCAACACATCTTGAGCCGCTGGTGAAAATCCTGCTGGACGCGGGCTGTGAAGTGCGTGGCTCAGATGAGGTTCAAAAGGCCATGGCAGGGGTGAAGCCTGCAACGGAGGAAGACTGGCGCACTGAATATCTCGATGCCATCATATCGGTGACCCTGGTGGACGGTATCGATGGCGCGATCCAGCACATTGGCACCTATTCGTCCAATCACACGGAAGCGGTGATTGCTGAAGACCCGCAAGTGGTTGCCCGCTTCTTCAACGAGATCGATAGCGCCATTCTTCTGCACAATGCCTCCACGCAGTTTGCCGATGGCGGCGAGTTCGGCATGGGCGCTGAAATCGGCATTGCGACCGGCAAGATGCATGCGCGCGGTCCGGTCGGCGTCGAACAGTTGACCTCCTTCAAATACCGTGTGCACGGCACCGGCCAGACGCGGATCTGATATTTGGCGGCTGATCCGGTTCTTGACCAACGTTACCTGACCATGCCGCACACCGAGCGCGGCATGGTGATCGGGCTATTTGGCGGGTCCTTCAATCCCCCGCATGATGGCCACGCACTGGTGGCGGAAATCGCTATGCGTCGTTTGGGCCTCGATCAACTCTGGTGGATGGTGACACCCGGCAACCCGCTGAAGAGCAAGACGGGACTGGCACCACTAGCCGAACGGATCGCCGCCTGTGAGGACCTCGTCACTGATCCGCGCATCAAGATCACCGCATTCGAGCAGACCCTTGGGGTCAGCTACACGGCCAATACGCTCGCCAAGATCAAAGCGCGAAATCCGCACGCCCGTTTCATCTGGGTCATGGGTGCGGATAATCTGAGGACCTTCCACCATTGGCAGAAATGGCGCGTGATTGCTGAGACCTTTCCAATTGCCGTCATCGACCGCCCAGGGGCCACGCTTGCCTACCTCTCATCCACCATGGCGCAGGCCTTCAGCCATGCGCGGATCGATGAGGACGATGCCGGGGTCTTGTGGAAGAAGGACGCCCCCGCTTGGGTTTTCATTCACGGTCCTCGCTCGACCTTGAGTTCCACTGCCATACGCAACGGGCATAAATGAAGTATGAGCCTCTGCGCTACGGCCCACCATCTTGAAAAGTGAATATAATGATGCCACCTTTACTGTGTGCCGTGGTGAATCGCGGCGCTCAGTATCTGTTTTGTCATTTCGGAAAGGAAAACCTCTGACAACAGTACACACTAAGGGAAGAGCTTACAGCGCTATCCCGAAGGGCCAGGAGAGTGGCGTCGATGCCGCCCGTCGTGCCCTGGAAACCGTCCTTGCGAGTGTCGAGGACTCCAAAGCAGAAGATATCGTTTCCCTGAACATTGCCGGAAAGTCGGCGCTGGCAGACTACATGGTGGTCGTGTCCGGGCGCTCAAGCAGGCATGTGACGGCGATCTGCGAACATCTCATCACCGACATGAAGGATGAGGGTTTCGGTGGCGCGCGTGTTGAAGGCCTGGAGGCCGGCGACTGGGTGCTGATCGACGCAGGCGATGTCATCATCCATGTGTTCCGTCCAGAAGTGCGGGCGTTCTACAACATCGAAAAGATGTGGGCGACCCCGGACATCGAGGAAGAAACACTGCATTGATCGCGGGTTAGAGCATGCCGCGCAAATATATGCAGCGGTTTTGCATTAACGACACGCGATGAAGCGTAGGAATAAGGCGTAAGCGCCAATCTGAGAGGTCGCGACACGCTTTAGGCCGAAGGCTTTTCTCGGTCGCATGGAAATCCGCAGCCAGTTCTGCTACAAACCGCAGCCTTACAGGGTTGCGAACGGGCTGATATGTGAATGCGGATTTCAATTTTTGCGGTGGGACGGCTGAAATCCGGCCCCGAGAAAGAGCTTGCGTCTCGCTACCTGGATCGCTTCGCCAAGGCCGGCCCGGCCATCGGGCTGGAATTCGGCAAGATGATCGAGGTGCAGGAAAGCCGCGCCTCCAACCCGGATACGCGCAAACGCGAAGAAGCGGCGATGCTGGAAAAGCACCTGGCCGATGGCGCCGCACTGATCCTTCTGGACGAGCGCGGCAAGGCGCTCGACAGTCCCGCTTTCGCCGAGCTTTTCGCCACCATGCGCGATAATGGCAAGCGCGATGTCATCATCGCAATCGGCGGTGCGGACGGGCTGGACCAATCGCTGACGGAGAAGGCAGCCGCCACGCTCTGCCTCGGCAAGCTGACATGGCCGCACCAGATCGTGCGCTTCCTCATTTCCGAACAGCTTTACCGGGCCGTGACCATTTTATCAGGCCATCCCTACCACCGCGTATAGAGCTTCCTTTGTGCGTCCTTCAGGGTGCACAAAGGACGCTCTAACTTTTCGAATCTACGCATCGTGCTCTCCGAAAATCGATTCGATTTTCGGGCCGATGCTGCAGACAATCTCCCCTCTGCGGCTCTCACCGACATGCTTTCGTCGCAAACGCGCATCTATGTCGGCTGGCTTTCATGCCTATTGGCGCAAAGCCGCGAAGCAGCGTATGGTCGCCAATCTTATCGAGCGGGTAGAAGAACGACGTAATGGGTCAAACGTGCGACAAATTCCGGCTTGCGCTGACGACGGGCGTGGCACTTGTCGTCCTTGGCGCCGCATCCCTTCACACGCCCCAAGCTTCCGCCCAGGACGCAGCGCCAGCCACACCCCCAGCCACGCAACCGGCAGAGACGCCAAGCGAATTGCAGGAACTGGAGACGCGCCGTGACCAGAACCGCCAGGATTTGGAGGAACTGGTGGACAGTATTGGTTTGTCTGAAGACAAGGCGCGCCAGCTTGAAGAGAGCATCGCGGCGCTGAACCAGGATACCGCGAGGATCAAGGAAGAGCTGATCGCGTCCGCCCAGAGACGCAAGGATCTGGAAGCCAAAATCAATGATGGGCAGGACCGGCTGGCAAAGCTGAGCGTGCGCGAGGATTCCGTAAAGGCGTCACTTCGCGAGCGCCGCGGCGTTCTGGCCGAAGTTCTGGCCGCCCTCCAGCGCATGGGCCGCAACCCGCCACCCGCCCTTCTGGTGTCCCCTGAAGATGCGCTCGCCTCCGTCAGAAGCGCGATCCTGCTGGGAGCTGTGGTTCCGGGCATCCGGGCCGAAACCGACAAGCTCATCACCGCTCTCAAAGAATTGACTGACTTGCGCCAGGCGATCGCTGTGGAGCGTGAGCAGTTGACAGGCATGATGACGGCAAGTCTGGAGGAGGAAAAACGCCTCGATCTGCTGCGCGCCGAAAACGACAAGAAGAACAGCCAGACCGCAGCCGAACTGGAAGCAGAACGCAAGCGATCTGAAGAACTTGCCAGCAAGGCGACAAGCCTTGAAGGCCTCGTTTCATCGCTCGAAAACGAGATATCGTCGGTACGCGAGGCCAAGGAAAAGGCGCGTTTGGAAGAAGAGCGGATCGCCCGTCTTCCGCCTGCTGAACGTGACAAATTGGAGGCGCAGAGCGAGGCTGGAACGCCCGATAAAAACCGCATTGCGCCCGCATATCCGTTTTCGAGCTTGAAGGGTAAGCTGGCAATGCCGGTTTCAGGCGAAGTGCTTCGACGCTTCGGCGATGCCGATGGAACCGGGCATTTCTCCAAGGGAATCGTCGTCGCGACCGGCCCGGAAGCACTCGTTACAGCACCAGCGGACGGCTTCGTGGTTTTTGCTGGAGAATTTCGAAGCTACGGCCGCATGATCATCCTCAATGCTGGTGACGGTTATCATCTGGTCCTGACAGGCATGGACAATGTGAGAACGCGGCAGGGCATGTTTGTTTTCTCCGGTGAACCGATTGCCTCCATGGGCGTAAAAAGAGTGGCAAGTGCAGCGGCTTTGGCGCTGGAAACTGACAAGCCAACGCTTTACATTGAATTCAGAAAGGACGGAGTGCCGGTTGATTCTCAACCCTGGTGGTCCGCAAAAAATACCGGAAGGGCGCGTAATGATTCGTAAGGCTTCGCTTCTTCTCATCGGTGGGCTCATGGGCGCCACAGCGATGAGCGTTATCTATTCTGCCAGCCTGCCGGCGCAAGCCGCAGGCCCTTCCACATACAAGGAATTGTCGATCTTCGGCGATGTCTTCGAGCGCGTGCGTGCGCAATATGTAACGCCGCCGGATGACAAGAAGCTGGTCGAAAACGCCATCAACGGAATGTTGAGCTCGCTCGATCCGCATTCGAGCTTCATGAATGCCGAAGATGCCAATGACATGCGCACCCAGACCAAGGGTGAGTTCGGCGGTCTCGGCATCGAAGTGACGATGGAAAACGAACTGGTGAAGGTCATCTCGCCGATGGACGATACGCCGGCCGCCAAGGCTGGTATTCTCGCAGGCGACTTCATCTCCGAAATCGACGGTCAGCCGGTGCGTGGCCTGAAGCTCGAAGAAGCGGTCGAGAAGATGCGCGGCGCCGTCAAGACGCCGATCAAGCTTACCATTATTCGTCAGGGCGCCGACAAGCCGCTCGACATCACCGTCATGCGTGACATCATCGCAGTTCGCGCGGTCAAGTCCCGCGTCGAAGGTGGCGATGTCGGTTATCTGCGCGTCATCTCCTTTACCGAGAAGACCTATGACGATCTCGAAAAGGCGATCAAGAAGATCAAGCAGGATGTACCGGCCGAAAAGCTCAAGGGCTATGTGCTCGATCTGCGCTTGAACCCGGGTGGTCTGCTCGATCAGGCGATCAATGTTTCCGATGCATTTCTGGAGCGCGGCGAGGTGGTTTCCACCCGCGGACGTAACCCGGATGAAACCCGTCGCTTCAATGCAACGGCTGGCGACCTGACCGATGGCAAGCCGGTTATCGTTCTGATCAACGGTGGATCGGCGTCGGCGTCTGAAATCGTTGCCGGCGCGCTGCAGGATCTGCGTCGCGCAACGGTTGTCGGCACGCGGTCCTTCGGCAAGGGCTCGGTCCAGACGATCATTCCGCTGGGCGAAACCGGTGCGCTTCGTCTGACGACGGCGCTCTATTACACGCCATCCGGCAAATCCATCCAGGGTACCGGCATTACGCCTGACATCAAGGTGGAACAGCCGCTGCCGCCAGAACTTCAGGGCCGTGTTCGCGCTGAAGGAGAATCGAGCCTTCGCGGCCACATCCAGGGCCAGAGCGAAACCGAAGAGGGCTCGGGTTCCGCAGCTTACGTTCCGCCGGAAGCCAAGGACGACATCCAGCTGAACTATGCGCTGGACCTGCTGCATGGCACCAAGAACGACCCATCCTTCCCGCCGAACCCGGAAAAGGCAGTCGTCAACAAGCAGTAGGACATCTAAGGCACTGGTCTAAGGCCGGTGCCTTTTCATGTCCGCTCAGACGTTACCCACGCATCAGCCACGGAAACATCATTGTCATCAGACCTGCGTAAACCGCTCATGGGTCGGAAGCGTAAACAGAGCGCCGGGTTCTTCCGGCGCTTTTCTGTGTCGATGCTGCTTGCAATTCTTGTTGGCGGCGGTGTGGCCGGACTATCCCTCTACACGGCTCTCTCTCCAGGCAATCTGGCAAAAAGCTCCACCGCGCCGGACGTGACACTGGGACCGGCGGGAGCGCCGCAGGACCAGGCGGTAGCCGCAAACGACGGTAACGCCGTTGACCTGCAAAGTGGCCGTTCCGGCGCCAATGTTCAGCGCAATACCATGTCGGACGGCAACGTCGTCTCCGTCTTTTCGCCGAAGGACAGAACCGATAATGCGCCTGTGCTGATGACCGGCCAGACGGTTGGGCAGGATCCACGTGTGGCCATGCGGCCGAATGACGAGCTTTTGGAGGATAGCCCCTTCGGCAGACTGCCGATTGTCAGCGCAGACGGCTTGAAACCGATGGATCAGTACGCCAGACCCTGGTCCGGTGCGCGTGGCACCCGGATTGCTATCGTCGTTGGTGGCCTGGGGCTCAGCCAGACCGGCACGCAGAAGGCCATCAAGGAACTTCCGCCTGAAGTCACCCTCGGCTTTGCCGCGTCGGGGAACAGCCTGCAGCGCTGGATGCAGGAGGGCCGCCGCGAAGGTCATGAAATCCTGCTGCAGATACCGTTCGAGCCTTTCGGTTATCCTGGCACCAATCCCGGCCCCGATACGCTGCTCATTTCCGATCCGCCCAAGGTCAATATCGAGCGGTTGCACCGCTCCATGGCCAAGATCACCAACTATACCGGCGTGATGAACTATCTTGGCGCGCGATTCATGGCCGATGACAAGTCGCTTGAACCCGTCCTTCGCGATATTGGCCAACGTGGCCTGCTCTTTCTGGATGACGGTTCGTCGGCGCAATCGCGCACCAGCATAATCGCGAAGGCCGTTTCCACGCCGACAGGCTTTTCCGATCTGCAACTGGACGATCAGGTGAACGAGACAGCCATTCTGCGCAAGCTGGACGATCTGGAGCGAATTGCCCGCAGAAACGGCTCCGCTATCGGCGTCGCCTCTGCCTTCGATGAAAGTGTTGCCGCCATTTCCAAATGGTCGGTCGAGGCAGCTGGTCGCGGCATCGAGATCGTTGGTGTTTCCGCGCTTGTTTCGCAAGACGCCAAACAGTAAGTCTTCCCCACAACCCAACAACGTCCGGATTAGAAAATGTCGATCACAGCAGCCGATCTGCCATACCGCCCCTGCGCCGGTATCATGGTTCTGAATGATAAGGGCCTCGTATGGGCCGGACGCCGTATCTCGCAAGGCAATTCAGAGTTCGATGGGTCGCCCCAACTCTGGCAGATGCCGCAGGGCGGCATCGACGAGGGAGAAGCCCCTTTGGCTGCCGCCATTCGTGAGCTCTATGAAGAAACGGGCATGAAGACGGTGACGCTGCTGGCCGAGGCGCGTGACTGGATCCATTACGATCTGCCGCCGCAGCTGATCGGCATCGGGCTTCGCGGCAAATATCGCGGCCAAGCGCAGAGATGGTTTGCGTTCAGGTTCGATGGCGACGAAAGCGAAATCCAGATCAACCCACCGCCCGGCAGTAACGAAGCGGAATTCGACGCCTGGGACTGGAAGCCGATGGAAACCTTGCCCGACCTGATCGTGCCGTTCAAACGTGCGGTCTACGAACAGGTCGTCGACCAGTTCCGCCATCTGGCAGCCAAGTGATGGCAACAAAAAAGGCGGCATCTCTGCCGCCTTTTTCAATCGTCTGTCAGAATTACTCGGATTCGGCAGAATCGGCCGAGTCGGCGTTGAGCTGGCCGTACTTGGCTTCGCCGATCTTGTTGAGCAGATCGAGCTGTGTTTCGAGGAAGTCGATATGGCCTTCTTCGTCGATGAGTAGCTGTTCGAACAGCTTCATCGAGACGTAGTCGCCAGCGTCGTGACAGATGTCGCGAGACTTCTTGTAGGCTGTCCGAGCGTCATATTCGCCAGCGAGATCGGCTTCCAGCACTTCCTTGACATTCTGGCCGATGCGCAGGGGCGCTACGGTCTGAAGGTTCGGATGGCCTTCGAGGAAGATGATGCGATCGATGATCTTGTCAGCGTGCTGCATCTCTTCGATCGACTCGGCGCGCTCTTTCTTGGCGAGCTTCGTATAGCCCCAGTCGTTCAACAGCCGGTAGTGAAGCCAGTACTGGTTCACCGCACCGAGTTCGAGGAACAGTGCCTCGTTAAGCTGCTCGATGACTCTTTTGTCGCCTTTCAATGTCCGCTCTCCTGTGGTCTTCATGTAATTGTTTCAAGCGGGACATAAAATCAAAAACTTCGGCCTCAGTCGAGTGCCGACGTGCATGATAGTCTTCCGTCGTTTTGATGATCAGGTCGACGACAGTCGGGAAACAGCCACAGCAACGACCGCGCTTCTGCATGGCGTGATAGACTTTCGCAGGAACGATGAGCTGCCAACAGTCTTCGTCCAGAAGCTCGTTGATGACATCGCGAATGTCGTTATCGGTGATGTAATTGCAGCTACAAACCAGCATGATCCAATGCCTGTGTGACCCAACGCGTTGTTTTTTCTGTTAAACCAAAACAGGACATTCAATGTCAAGAAAAACAATCACGCGATTGGACAAGTGATCGGCTTAGATCGCTTCTAAACTAGATGAAAAGTTTCGTCTTTTCATTTATTTAGCAGATTCTTGATGAGCAGAGCGTTGATCGGCCCGATGAACTCAATCGGCGAAAGGCATCCGATCTCACGGGTTTGTGATCTCTTTTTCGCCGTCCGTTAGGCGAAGTACTGTCCGCCATTGGCCGTTAGTGTCGATCCTGTGATGAACCCGGCATCATCGGATGCAAGGAAGAGCGCACATCGGGCAATCTCGTCCGGCTCACCCAATCGACCGACCGGGATCTGCGGGAGGATGCGCTCGCTCAAAACGGTTTCGGGAATAGCGCGCACCATCTCTGTGCCAATGTAGCCGGGGCAGATTGCGTTGACGGTGATATTGCGCGACGCGCCTTCCTGTGCCAGCGCCTTCGTCAGCCCGATATCGCCAGCCTTGGAGGCGGAATAGTTCGCCTGTCCCGCCTGGCCTTTCTGTCCGTTGATCGAGGATATGGTGATGATGCGCCCAAAACCGCGCTCGCGCATGCCGGGCCAGACCGGATGGGTCATATTGAAGACGCCATTGAGATTGGTATCGATGACGTCGCGCCATTGCTGCGGCGTCATCTTGTGGAACATGGCATCTCGCGTGATGCCGGCATTGTTGACGAGGATGTCGATCGGTCCGAGCGTTCGCTCAACCTCCGCCACGCCCGCCACGCAAGCATCGTAATCCCGCACATCCCATTGAAAGGCTGGGATGCCGGTTGTCTGCCGAAAGGCTTCGGCGCGATCCTCGGTAAAGACGTAATTCACCGCGACCTTGTAACCCGCTGCCTGGAAGGCCTTGGCGATTGCTGCGCCGATGCCGCTCGTTCCACCCGTTACCAATACCACACGGCTCATCTTCAAGGCCCTCGATTTTAATGCATGGTCCTTTAGAGGGGCCAACATGGCATTTCAATGTTTTCAGACGATCACAGACCCTCTAGGCACATGGCAACGCCCATGCCACCGCCAATGCAGAGTGTCACAAGGCCCTTTTTTGCCTGACGCCGTTTCATCTCGAAAACGAGCGTGTTCAAGACACGCGCGCCAGACGCACCGATCGGATGACCGATGGCAATCGCCCCGCCATTGACGTTGACGATCTCCGGGTTGAGATCGAGGTCGCGCACCACGGCACAGGACTGGGCGGCAAAGGCCTCGTTTGCCTCGACCAGATCGAGATCGCCAACGGACCAACCTGCCTTGCTAAGCGCCTTGCGCGAGGCAGGGATTGGGCCAGTTCCCATGATCCGTGGATCGACACCGGCGGTGGCCCACGACGCGATGCGTGCCAGCGGCTGGATGTTGCGTCGGGCAGCCTCTTCTTCCGTCATCAAAAGCACGGCGGCTGCGCCATCATTGAGTCCGGAGGCATTGCCAGCCGTCACGCTGCCGTCCTTGTCGAAGGCCGGGCGCAGCTTCGTCAGCGCCTCGAGCGAGGCACCCGCACGGATATATTCGTCTGCGGCAATCGTCACATCACCCTTGCGGCCCTTGATAACGAAGGGGGCAATCTCGTCTTCAAAGCGCCCGGCTGTCTGTGCAGCTTCTGCGCGGTTTTGCGAGCGCACCGCATATTCGTCCTGCTCTTCGCGCGAAAGCTGCCACTGGCGAGCGATATTCTCTGCCGTGATACCCATGTGATATCCATGGAAGGCATCGATCAAACCGTCCTTCAGCATGGTATCGATCATCTTGAAATCGCCCATCTTCACGCCGCCCCGCAAATGCGCGCAGTGCGGTGCCATGGACATGGATTCCTGGCCGCCTGCCACGATCAGGGAAGCATCCCCAAGCGCGATCTGTTGCGCGCCGAGTGCAACGGCGCGAAGGCCCGAACCACAAAGTTGATTGATACCGAACGCGGTTGCTTCCTGCGGGATGCCAGCCTTCATTGCCGCCTGGCGCGCGGGGTTCTGCCCCTCGCCTGCAGTCAGCACCTGTCCCAGGATCGCCTCATCGACGTCGGTCGCGGCAACGCCTGCACGGTCCAGAACAGCGGTGATGACGGCTGCGCCGAGTTCGTGCGCCGGCGTGTTGGAAAAGCTCCCGTTGAATGAACCGACCGGCGTGCGGGCAGCGCTTGCGATCACGATTGAGGATGAAGCCATGAATGTTTTCTCCCGAATTTTGGCGCGAGACTGTCAAAGCTTGAAGCGCAAGTCAATTTGGCGAGGTTGATTTCATGGCACGCCGCAAAGCAACATCGACATGCTGTACAATTGCTGCGCAAGAAAGTGACTGCTGCATCGCACAAACCATTTGTCAGATGCCTTTGTTTCAGCATAGTCTTTTGGATGGGAAGAGTAAAAACACCAAAAAAATGCGCAATACCGGCATCGCGAGGAGGCGAGCATGGGAAGACATGGCGGCGAGACCATTATCAAGAAATACGCCAATCGGCGTCTCTATAATACCGGCACCAGCACCTACGTGACGCTGGAAGACCTGGCGAAAATGGTCAAGCGCGGCGAGGACTTCAAGGTTCAGGACGCCAAGACATCTGAAGACATCACGCACGCCGTCTTGACGCAGATCATCGTGGAACAGGAAGCCAAGACCGGCAACACGCTGCTACCGACCGCCTTTCTCCGCCAGTTGATCTCCTATTACGGCGATCAGATGCAGATGGTCGTGCCGACCTTTCTCGAGCATTCGATGAAGACCTTCTCCGAGCAGCAAAGCCATATGCAGGAGCATATGGGCAAGGCGTTCGGCGACCCGTCGCTGACGAAGAATTTCTCCGCGCCGTTCCAGCTGATGGAAGAGCAGATCAAGCGCAATACCGAACTCTTCAAGCAGACGATGCAGATGTTCACGCCCTTTGCAGCACCTGCATCGGCGCCGAAGGAACAGCGCAAGCCTGACGCCTCCGAGATCGACGAGTTGAAGGCACAACTGCGCAACCTCCAGACAAAGCTCGATCAGCTTTAAACTCGGTCAGCGCGAAACTGTTGAGCGGTTTGCGACAACGACATGCGACAAAACCAAAGCGTGGGGCGAAGCTGAAAGATCGCGACACGCTTTAGATCGTCTTCGGCACCCTGAGCAGCAGCATAAATCCAGCGCCCAGGAACAGGATCAGCGTTGCCATGCCGACATGGGCGGAGCCAGTTACATAGGTGGTTGCGGAAAACATCAGCGTTGCCATGAAGCTGGTGGCGCGCCCGGAAAGCGCATAGATACCGAAGTAGCGACCCGCTTCGGCAACGGTAATGTTGCGAGCCAGATAGGAGCGCGACGAGGCCTGCACCGGGCCGAAGGCAAGGCCGATCAGAACACCATAGACCAGATAGGCCTTCTCCGCCCCACTGCTGAAGAGGCCTTGGGTTTCCTCCGTCGAGAACTGCAGCAGGCCAAACAGTGTCGATGTCTTCTCGGTCGAGACGATGCCAAGCGTTGCCAGCAACAGCAGCAGCAGGCTGACGATAATCATCCTGCGCGAGCCGAGCCGCTGATCGAGCCGGCCGGCCGCAAAGCAGCCGCCAATGGCGACGATGTTGAGAATGATGCCGTAAATGCCGATTTCCATCGTCGCCCAGCCGAACATGCCAGCCGCGAAGGCACCACCGAGGATGAGCAGCCCGTTGACGCCATCCTGGTAGAGCATCCGCGCGATCAGAAAACGCGTGATCAGCGGGCGGTGGCGCAGCTCCCTCAGCGTCGATGTCAATTCCGACAGACCCGAGCGCACGGCCCGCCCAAGCGGCAGCCCCTTCTTTACATCCGGCGTGAAGAAGAACATCGGCAGGATAAAGATGAAATACCAGATCGCGGCGATCGGTCCGGTGATGCGGGCATCCTCTCCCGATGCCGGGTCCAGACCGAAAAGCGGCGGCAGGCCGATGATGGTAAGGACCGTCTGTGGGCTGGCTGCCATGAACAGCACGATGAAGATCAGTACGATCATCCCGCCAAGATAACCGAGCCCCCAGGCGGCGTTGGAAATCCGCCCGACATTTTCAGGTGTCGTCAGACGCGGCATCATGGAATCGTTGAAGACGATGGAGAACTCGGCCGCAATCGAGGCAAAGATCATGAAGAGGGCCGGCCACAGCACCGGTGATCCGGGCGCGGCAAACCACAACATCGCAAGACAGATAATCTTGATGACGGCAAAAAACGCGATCCAGGGCTTTCGCGACCCGGACTGATCGGCAATCGATCCAAGGATCGGTGAGAAGATCGCAATGACAACGGACGAGATGGTCGCGACATTGCTCCAGAGCGTCTGCGCCGAGACGGGATCATCCGTCAGCCGCGCGACGAAATAAGGCCCGAAGATGAAGGTGGTGACGACGGTGAAGAAGGGTTGCGCTGCCCAATCGAACAGCATCCAACCCCAGATCCCCTTGGCGTCCGTTTTTGGCGCGTCCGCCGTGGACTCGACCGATTCTGTCACACGGAAAGAAGAACTCAATGGATTGCCTTTCCGCATGCAGGCGACCCGGCTTTTACAGCCGGGTCATTTCGCCGTTGGACCTTATACGCTTCTGGTCTGGACTATATCGGAAAGCAGACCGGCGGCAACGGTGAGGCGCGCCAGATTTGTCTCGCCACTATCGCTGAGTGCAGCAAGTTCCGAGACGATGCGATTGACGCGGACACGATCGGCTGAATACCACGCCTGCACCGGGTTCTTCTCCTTGGCATGCTCGGTCAGCGCAGAAACCACGATACGTCGACGCGATGAGGCAATCTGGTCCTGGCTGCGCAGCAGCGCGAGGCTTTCATAGTGATCAGCCGGGCTGACCCGCTGGCTGGCATCAAGAAGCCTTGCGACGCGGAAGGTGGTGGAGACAGCGGCGTAGCTTTCCGCAGCCCGCGCCAATGTCGTGCCGGCCTGATCAGCGATCAGCATGATTTCCGGTACATAGACCAGCAATCGAAGCGTTTCCAACTCCTTGAGCAGCGAAGGTGAAACGCCATCGACTTCGGCAAGACCGATTTCATCCTGATACTTTGCCGCAGCCGGAGACAGCGTCTTGATGGCACTTCTCAGTCGCTCCACCTCGTCCTGCATGGCACCAGTGATGGTGCCTGCCGTCTGGAGATAAAGCCGCGTCGCGTCGCCGAAGATCCCCATAATTTTGGCATAGAAATCGTTTTGCACATCGCCGGAAATCTGCCCATCAAGTGCGTCGATTTCTCCCCACAGCCGCTTAAGACCGAAGCCATCCTCGACGATCATTGCGGCCTTGACGACGGCAGGCGCCAGCAGGCCGCTCGCATCCACCAGCTTCTGCACGAAACCCGGACCACCACGGTTGACCACCTGGTTGGCAAGGACAGTGGCGACGATTTCGCGATGCAGACGATGGCTGGAAATATCGCCCGCATAAGTCTTCTGCATCTTGCTTGGGAAGTAGTCGGTAAGCAGGTGCTGCAGATAGGATTCGTCAGGCAGGGTGCTTGCCACCAGCGTGTCGAACAGGGTCAGCTTTGCGTAAGAGAGCAGGACGCCGATTTCCGGCCGGGTCAGCGACTTGCCCGAAGCATAGCGCTCGCTAAACTCCGCATCGTTCGGCAGGGTTTCGACTTTGCGGTTCAACTGGCCGGAGGATTCCAGTGCCGCCATCAGACGGCCGAGCTCCTCGCGGTTGCCGCTGCCCTTACGCTCGACAAGCGAGATCGCCAGCGACTGCAGGTAATTGTTGCGCAGCACCAGTTGCGCCACTTCCGACGTCATGGAGGCCAGCAGCTGATTGCGCTTCGGCAAGGTCAAGCGACCGTCATTGACGGCAGATGCCAGCGCGATCTTGATATTGACCTCGACGTCGGAGGAATTGACGCCCGCCGAATTGTCGATGGCATCCGAGTTGCAGCGTCCGCCGGACAGCGCATAGGCGATGCGACCTTTCTGGGTGATGCCGAGATTGGCGCCCTCGCCGATCACCTTGGCGCGCACTTCCGTTGCATTGATGCGGATAGGATCGTTGGCACGGTCTCCGACCTCTGCGTTGGTTTCAACCGCCGCCTTCACATAGGTTCCGATACCGCCGAACCACAGGAGATCGGCAGGAGCTTTGAGGATCGCCGTCATGATTTCGAAGGGTGTCGCCACCGTCTTGTCGATACCGATGGCCGCCGCAGCTTCCGCCGTTAGCGTCACGGATTTTTCCGCTCGCGAAATGATCATCGCACCCGTGGAGAGTGTCGAGCGGTCGTAATCCTGCCAGCTTGAACGCGGCAGTTCGAAGAGCCGCTTTCTCTCGGCAAAGGATTTGTCCGTATCCGGCGTCGGGTCGATAAAGATATCACGATGATCGAACGCGGCGATCAGTTCGATCTTTTCCGATAGCAACATGCCGTTGCCGAAGACGTCGCCGGACATGTCACCCACGCCGACGACCTTGAACGGCGTGGTCTGGATATCGGTGTCCATTTCGCGGAAATGGCGCTTGACGGTTTCCCAGGCGCCACGTGCGGTAATGCCCATCTTCTTGTGGTCGTAACCGGCAGATCCACCAGAGGCAAAGGCATCGTCGAGCCAGAAACCAGCCTCTCGGGCAAGCCCGTTGGCGGTATCGGAAAAGGTCGCCGTTCCCTTGTCGGCAGCAACGACGAAATAGGGGTCGTCACCATCGAGCCGAACCGTATCAACAGGCGCAACAACATCATCGCCTACGATATTGTCGGTGATGGACAGAAGCGTGCGGATATAGGTCTTGTAGGCATCCTTGCCGGCATTGAAGATCTCGTCGCGATTGCCGCCTACAGGCAGCATCTTTGGAAAGAACCCGCCCTTGGCGCCGACCGGCACGATGACGGCATTCTTTACCTGCTGGGCTTTGACGAGACCAAGAACTTCCGTGCGATAATCCTGGCCACGATCCGACCAGCGAAGACCGCCGCGTGCCACCTTGCCGAAGCGCAGGTGGACGCCCTCCACCTCCGTGCCGTAGACGAAGATTTCACGGAAGGGACGTGGGTCCGGCAGTCCATCTAGAAGCTTCGGATCGAACTTGAAGGCAAGCATCGCCTTTGGCGAACCGTCTTCGTTGCGCTGGAAGTAGTTGGTGCGAAGCGTGGAATCGATTGCGTTCACGTAGCGACGAAGCGTGCGGTCCTCATCCAGATTGGGCACGCCGGAAAGATCGGCCTCGATGGCTTTGTGGAGATCGGACAGCTTACGCAGCCGCGCCTTCTCACCGAGCTTCGGATCGAAACCATGGGCGAAGAGTTCGAAAATTCTCCGCGCAATCGCCGGATATTTGAACAGCGTCTCGGAAATATGCTCCTGCGAATAGACGATGCCCGTCTGGCGCAGATAGCGCGCATAGGCGCGCAGCACCGAAACCTCGCGTACCGTCAGCCCGGCGGCAATGATCAGGCGGTTGAAATTGTCATTGTCTACAGTGCCGTTGAAGGCGGCGAGAAACGCCTCTTCAAGCCGCGGCCCATTGACGGAAAGATCAAGCGTCACGCCCGGCTGAACCCTCAGCTCCATATCATGAAGAACGATGACATCGGTATGATCGCCGGAAAGGACGCCGATATCGAACGTCCGTTCGCTGATGACGCTGAAGCCGAGATTTTCCAGAAGCGGCACGCGGCGCGACAGCGGCAGATGGCCGTCACGGTGGAAGATCTTCAGCGAGAGAATGTTCTGAGCCTGCTCAGGCGTACGGTAGAACTCGATGCGAACCGGCTCGCCCTTGGCAGTGGCGACGATATCGGCCATGTCGCCGATCGCTTCCTCTGGTGTGAAGGCTTCCTGATAGGCCTGATCGACATCGAGCGACGGAGCGCCTGGCTCTGAGAGTGCGGTGAAATGATCGATCCAGCGTGCGGCGATATCGCTGACGGCATCTTCCAGCTTGTCCTGCGCAATCCGCGGGGTCTTGCCATTACTGCGCCCGACGATGAAGTGAACGCGGGCCAGTGCCCCTTCCGGAAACGCCGGGTAATAGGCGGAGATGTGGCCGTCATAGACGCGGGCGAGATAGTCGCCGATCTTTTCGCGCACATAGGAATTATACTCCTCTCGCGGCACATAGATGATGACGGAGACGAAGCGGTCGAAACGATCGATACGGGCAAGCACCCTCACCCGCGGACGGTCGGCAAGCTCCATGATCTGCTCTGTGTAGCGAACCAGAAGATCGGTTTCGATCTGGAAGAGGTCGTCACGCGGATAGGATTCAAGCGTGTTGTGCAGTATGCGCCCCGAGTGGCTGTTGGGGTCGAAGCCGAAATGCTCTTCCACCTCGGCGGCCTTGGCGCGCAGAAGGGGTATATCCCTGACCGAGCGTGTATAAGCGGTTGCAGTGAACAGGCCAACGATGCGCAGTTCGCCGATCACGTTGCCATCAGCGTCGAAACGCTTGATGCCGATATAGTCCATATAGGCGCGGCGATGGACGAGCGACTTTACGTTGGCCTTGGTGACAATGAGAAAATCCGGGCCGTCCAGAAACGCCAGGATTTCCGGCGTTGTCATAACAGCATCCTTGCCAAGCCGCAGCACGCGCACATCAGGATCGCTCAATATCCCGAGACCGACACCGTCGCCGCGCTCGATCTTCGCCGAACTTCCTTTGCCGGAATAGATGTAGTCGCGCATGCCGAGAAAAGTGAAATTGTCCTTGCGTAGCCATTCGAGGAATTCTGTGGCTTCTGCGCGGTCAGCCTTGCGGCGCGAGGAACCGCGCTCCTTCAATTCGTGCAGCGCCTCATCGAGCTTGGCCAACATTAGCTTCCAGTCGCTATAGGCAGACTGAACCTGGGCTAGAACAAAGCGAAGCCGCTCTTTCAATGCGTCTGCAGCCTGAGATGAGATTGGCGCGATATGCAGCTGGATGAGGCTGATAGTGTCTTGCGCTGCATCTGCGTCCGGATCGGCCAGCCTATAGCCGCCAATCGCCTGGGCATCGGCCACCATGATAGGATGTATTGCGAGATAAAGGCTACGATAGCTGCTGGTCACTTCCCCCATTATCGAGTCATAAAGGAAGGGCATATTGCCCCCGATGATCGTGAGAACGGAAACCGGGACCTCACGCGGAGACACACCCTCGACCTGCGCAATGCCGATATAGGGACGACCGTCTTTCCAGTGCGACAATTCGCTCGATGTATGGCTTGCCGCGAGCGCCAGCATCTCCGGCGAATAGTATTCGATATCGTCAGTGCTGGCACGACTAAAAAGTGTAGTTGGATCGATAAAGGGCTTGCCATTGGCTTGCGCCAGATTTTTTGCTTTTTCGAGCTGTTTGTCGCGTTTTGGGTTGCTTCGGTAGCCCATTTTGCCTTCTTTCTTCCGAAAATCCGTCCATCTCGACGATAAAAGGGAGAAAAATCATGATTTTCCCCAAACTCGAATCGGATATTGGCCCGGAATTATGAATAGTTTAAGTGGCAATCGACAATTTAAAGAAGCGCTTGGAATTTAATCGATTGACCCCGCTTGGCCGCTCGATTTCGATGGTTTATTGTGCGCTTGATGTTAACGTCTGAATAATCCTTGTTGTGACTCCAGAGTCACGGTGGAAGCAAATTATTGATTTCCACGTATTTTTGTGGTAGACAGATAAAACTGATCCACAGCGCGGCACTTGTGTGCCCTAAAACACCACGAAAGCAAATCATCAATTGCACGCGGTTTCCGTGACATATCCTACTTTTGTGTTATCGATCCCCAGATTGCAAGATGGGTTCTTTTTGCGTGCTTGGCTGGACCAGTGCGGAGTCACCTGACGGTTTCCCCCGTCTCATCCGGGCCTGACCGACCCGACCCCGGAAACCCCCGGGTGTATGTAACAGGGAGTTTTTAAAACGAATGACGACCCAGCAGAAGAAATCTCCAGCGCGCCACGGTTTTAAAACCGGAGAAGCGATCGTTTATCCCGCTCACGGTGTCGGTACCATTTCGGCAATCGAGGAACAGGAAGTCGCGGGCATGAAGCTCGAACTTTTCGTCATCGATTTCGAGAAAGACAAGATGCGCCTCAAGGTGCCTGTCGCCAAGGCTGTCAGCATCGGCATGCGCAAGCTGTCCGAAGGGGATTTCGTTGAGCGTGCGCTGAAGGTTGTTCAGGGCAAGGCACGTGTCAAGCGCACCATGTGGTCGCGTCGCGCGCAGGAATATGACGCCAAGATCAATTCCGGCGATCTGATCGCCATCGCAGAAGTGGTTCGCGATCTTTACCGCGCCGAGAACCAGCCTGAGCAGTCTTACTCCGAACGTCAGCTTTACGAAGCCGCTCTCGACCGCATGGCTCGCGAAATTGCAGCCGTGAACAAGATGTCCGAGACCGAAGCTGTTCGCCTTGTCGAGGTCAACCTCAATAAAGGCCCCAAGCGCGGCAAGGCCGTCGAAGAAGACGACGCGCCGGAAGAAGAAGCCGCTTAAGGCTTATCACTTACAGAATGTCAAAAAACCCGCCCGCTTCGTGGCGGGTTTTTTGTTTCTTTCGCAAAGATGGCCATTCTGTGTTGAGGGTCTCTCGATGCGTCAATCTTTCTCTAAGGCACTATAAAACCTGGATAATCTGTCCTCCATGAAGGTGCGACAGAAGACGGCGCATATCTCTGGGGTGAAGCGCGACGCAGCCGGCAGTCGGCTCGTAACCCGGACGGATCATATGCATGAAGATGGCTGAGCCACGATTGCGCTGCCTGCATCTGACGTTCCAGTCGAGCACCAGGCAAACGTCGTAAAGGCCGTCCTCCCTGCAGATCTCCTCATGGCTCGGTTTGAACGGAGCCTTGACCATCCGATTGTAGTTCGGATCGCTTGGCGCATCGCACCACAACATCGGCTTTACCGCCCTGCGCAATGTCAAGCGAGTTTGAACCGCCCGCATACGCTCTCCCCGGATGAAGCCGTAAAGCAGCGGCATCTGCGCAATCGGTGTTTTACCATCGCCTTCGCACTTGAAAGCGGTGCGACCCTTGCGACCAATCGCAGCCTGAAACGTTAAGTGACCTAGCTGAACGATCGCTCGACTTTTGCTTAAAGGGGAGGGACGAACGAGAAGTCTTGGAAGTGGTGCTCGAGATTTAATCTTTCTGGTCATCACTTTTCTTCACGAGATTTTGCTTTGAAGATGCTTCACCCTGACGTCATAGCACGGCGTTATTGCCGCACAAGGGTTGACGCGAAGCGCGCAAACCGCTGAATTGGTTTGGAAATTAAATAGGAAAGGTGAAGGCATTCTATGACGGCCCGTACATTGCTTCTAGTTGATGACGACGACGATCTGCGCGACACCCTTGCCGAACAGCTTTCGCCCTATGATGAGTTCTCGCTTCTCACTGGCGCGAGCGCCAACGACGCCATACAGACGGTAAAATCCGCACAGGTCGATTTGCTGATCATGGATGTGGGCCTGCCGGACATGGACGGGCGCGAAGCCGTGAAGCTGATGCGCAAGAACGGCTTCAAGTCTCCCATTATCATGCTGACCGGGCACGATACCGATTCCGACACCATACTGGGTCTTGAGGCTGGCGCGAACGACTATGTGACGAAACCTTTCCGCTTCGCAGTCCTCCTTGCTCGCATCCGTGCGCAGCTACGCCAGTACGAGCAGAGCGAAGACGCGGTCTTCACTGTCGGACCTTACCAGTTCAAGCCAAGCCAGAAGCTGCTGACCACGGAAGACGGCAAGAAGATCCGTCTGACGGAAAAGGAAGCAGCCATCATCCGCTACCTCTACCGCGCTGGCAGCGCCGTCGTCACACGCGACGTTTTGCTGGAAGAAGTCTGGGGTTACAATTCGGGCGTTACCACCCACACGCTGGAAACCCATGTCTATCGTCTTCGTCAGAAGATTGAGCGCGATCCGTCAAATGCGGAAATTCTCGTCACCGAAAACGGCGGCTACAAAATCGTCCCTTAGGGCCTTTTGTGGCATGACCCCTTGTGTTGGCGCTCACATTGGTTGAAAACCAGTCGGACCGTGTGCCCTTGTTTGAGAGACGCGGCTTCCGACTTCGATCTCCCATCTGGACCAGCTCATGGCGTTGAACGACGATATCAAGCTTTTCGCGCAGGTGCCGCTGTTTCAGGGTTTCAGCGAGGACCAGCTGAGGCTGATCGCGTTTGGCGCAGAGCGCCGGCGCGTTGCTGAAGGGCATATGCTGTTTCGCCAGCACTCTCCCGCCGAATGCGCCTTTGTCGTCTGTCATGGAAGCTTCGATCTCTGGACCGAGGACCGTGATGGCACGCGCGAAATCCAGGCGACGGTCGGCAGTGGCTGCCTTCTGTCGGAACTCGCGCTCTTCACCCTGTGCGAGCGCAAGTTTACAGCCGTTGCGCGCCAGGATTCCGAGGTCATCCGCATCACCCGTATTCTTTTCCATCGTATGATTGAGGAATTTCCGGATGTGGCACAGGTGGTGACCGAGCGCATCCGCGGCAATATCGCGGCGCTCGCCTCCAGTGCGGCTGCGATGCAAAAGCGCTTTCTCTAGGAGGCGCTAAGAGGCGCTATCCTTAGAACTTGAAATGCGCCGTGACAGGCACGTGGTCAGAAGGGCGGTTCCAACCGCGGGCTTCCTTCAGGATTTCTATGCGATCGAGCGACGGGCCCAGATCCTGCGATGACCAGATATGGTCAAGACGGCGGCCGCGATTGGCAGCCTCCCAGTCCTTGGCCCGATAGCTCCACCACGTGTAGATCTTTTCCGTCTCCGGCACGTTGAGCCGCATCAGGTCGAGCCAGTTGCCACGCTTCATCACCTCCATGAGCCCCTCCGTTTCGACAGGCGTATGGCTGACGATCTTCAGCAATTGCTTATGCGACCAGACGTCGTTTTCCAACGGAGCGATGTTCAAGTCACCGACCAGGATAGATGAAGTGCCAGGAGTACTGTCAGCGCTCAGCACCTTCATCTCTTCCACGAAGTCGAGCTTGTGGCCGAACTTCGGATTGATCGACCGGTCCGGCTCATCGCCACCTGCCGGGACATAAAAGTTATGAAGGCGAATGCGGCGACTGCCGACCTCTACCAGCGCGGAGATATGGCGGGCGTCCCCTACCCCGCAGTAATCCTGGCGATGATCTTCTGTGAGCGGCAGCTTCGAAGCGATGGCGACGCCGTGATAGCCTTTCTGACCGTGAATAATGATGTGCTCATAGCCAAGCGCCCGCAAAGGCTTCAGCGGGAATTCGCCGTTCGGGCACTTGGTTTCCTGCAAGCAGAGAACGTCTGGCTTGTAACGCACCAGGAATTGCTCGACGATCGGCATGCGTAGCCGCACCGAGTTGATGTTCCAGGTGGTTATTGAAAAAGCCATGCCTCACGCTCCGTCTCGTCTTGAGTGGAGGCAGGCTTATAACATCGGGCATAAAACGGAAACCGCTTTCTGCCCGAGCGATCGTCAGCCGCGTTTGCGGACGTCTTCGTAGTTGATGGCAAAAACCTTGTCGTCAAGGTTTACGCCCGTTTGAACGTTGAAGATCATCACGGTTGTGTCCTTGTTCTGGGCGTCAGTGGTCGTCCATTGACGGAGGTCGAAGGTTTTCGGGTCGAACATCAGCGTGATGGTGGAATCGCCGAAAATGCTTTTATCACCGAGAACGATAGTGATCAGATCGGACTCTTCCTTGACGCTGCGAACCTTCTGGTTGCTAAGGTCGATCTTGTCGGAAAGCAAGAGGCTGAGCGGCGTCTTGGACAGCGGATAGAGGTCCCAGGTCTTCAGCTTCATATTGCCGATGACGACATTGCGGCCATCTGCAATCACGCGCATGGGCGACGGGTCTTCGTAGTTGAAGCGAAGTTTTCCGGGCCGCGAAATATAAAACTTGCCGCCGGTTTGTTCGCCACGTGGGCCGAACTGAACGAACTCGCCCATCATCGTCTTGACCGACGAGAAGTGATTGGCGATCTTCTGCGCCGTTGCGCCGTCACCTGCACCTTGGGCAAAAGCCGCGACCGGCGAGAGCGCTACAGAGGCTGCCGAAAACAGTGTCATCACAGCTCTGCGCGTCATGCTGCTTTCAAGGCCGGAATGCTGAGCGGAAACGACCGAGCGGGTATTCTTCATTCTGTTCTCCTTCATCGCATTCCATGTGCCGAAAAAACACGGCGGCTTCATGACATGGAGCGACGGCTATAACGTCGGAAGCACACGCCTGGTTGCGGTTGCCGAACCGGCACACAGGCGGCGGGTGCCAAAGGCCAACCCGCGGTGGCGCATCCGGCATGTGAGGCTTAATCATTCTCCGTCGGCACGAGGATTTCGCGCTTTCCGGCGTGGTTGGCAGGGCCGATGATGCCTTCCTGTTCCATCCGTTCGATCAGCGAGGCGGCCCGGTTGTAACCGATACCAAGCCTGCGCTGGACATAGGATGTCGAGGCCTTGCCATCACGCAATACGACGGCCACGGCCTGATCGTAGGGGTCGTCGGACTCGGCCATGTTGCCGGTCCCTGCGGGACCGCCACCATCCTCGTCCTCTTCCTCTTCGGTGACCGCCTCGAGATAGTCGGGCGAACCTTGCGTCTTGAGGTAAGAGACGATCTCCTCCACTTCATTGTCCGAAACGAAGGGACCATGAACGCGCTGGATGCGCCCGCCGCCTGCCATATAGAGCATGTCGCCCATGCCGAGCAGCTGCTCCGCGCCCTGCTCACCAAGGATGGTACGGCTGTCGATCTTGGAGGTAACCTGGAAGGATATGCGCGTCGGGAAGTTCGCCTTGATCGTACCGGTGATGACATCGACGGACGGACGCTGGGTTGCCATGATGACGTGAATGCCGGCAGCGCGCGCCATCTGCGCCAGACGCTGAACTGCCCCTTCGATATCCTTGCCCGCGACCATCATAAGGTCGGCCATTTCGTCGATGATGACGACGATGTAGGGCAGCGGCTTCAGATCGAATTCTTCCGTCTCATACATGGCTTCGCCGGTCTGGCGGTCAAAGCCGGTCTGTACGGTTCTCGTCAGGACTTCGCCCTTATCGAGTGCCTGCTGAACGCGGGTGTTGAAGCCATCGATGTTACGAACACCGATCTTCGACATCTTCTTGTAGCGCTCTTCCATCTCCCGCACCGTCCATTTCAAGGCGACGACGGCCTTCTTCGGATCGGTGACGACAGGCGAGAGCAGATGCGGGATGCCGTCATAGATCGACAGTTCCAGCATCTTCGGGTCGATCATGATCAGGCGGCACTGTTCCGGTGTCATGCGATAGACGAGCGACAGGATCATGGTGTTGATTGCCACCGACTTGCCCGAGCCGGTGGTACCGGCAACGAGAAGATGCGGCATCTTGGCGAGGTCGGCGATGACGGCTTCGCCGCCAATCGTCTTGCCGAGTGCCATGGGCAGCTTGGCCTTGCTGCTTTCGAAATCGCGCGAGCCGACCAGTTCGCGCAAGAAAACCGTCTCGCGCGTGCGGTTGGGAAGCTCGATGCCGATGGCGTTGCGGCCAGGAACGACGGCAACGCGGGCGGCAATGGCGCTCATCGAGCGGGCGATATCGTCCGCCAAACCAATGACACGCGACGACTTGATACCAGGAGCGGGTTCAAGCTCATAAAGTGTTACGACCGGGCCGGGGCGAACGTGGATGATCTCGCCCTTGACGCCAAAATCTTCCAGTACGCCTTCCAGACGGCGGGCATTCTGCTCCAGCACGTCTGCATTCAGCGTGTTGTCTTTGACGACATTCTTTGGCTCGGCCAACAGGTGGATTGAGGGGACCTGGAAGCCATCCGGGGAGATGAAGGAGGTTTGCGCTTCGCGTGCAACCCGCTCGCTCGGCTTTGGTCGGGCAGGTGGCGCGGTAATGCGCGTTGGGCTTCCCGGTGCGGGTCGCGCGGCAAAGGGCGCATCGCCGGAGAGTATGCCATCCGGCAGGCTATCCTCGTCATCGAAGGGCTCGTCGAGATCGCCGCCGTTGGCGGATGGTGCCTGCCGTCGGGCACGCGCTTCTGCCCGTTCCTCGAAGGACGGCTCCGCTCTTTCCAGACGGTTGATCGCTGTTTTCAATCGCGATGGCTCGTTTAGTGTCCCGAATTCGTAGTCGTTGAAATCGTAAGGCTGCTCGAACTCATTGGTGAGCGACTTGGGCTTGAGACGCAGAATACGGCGCAACCTTGCCTGGGTGATGTACCAGTAATGAGCAAGCGCGCCAAAGGCCAGGGCGTTGGCGAAGAAGCCCTCGCCGTCATCTTCGTCGTCCTCTTCGATCTCCTGAACCTTGCGGACCTTGCTGGCAGTGGCAGCCTGCGGCGCGAAGGGCTCCTCGGCATCCTGATCCAGGGCGCCAAGAAGTCCGGAGGCGATCAGCATCAGCCAGGCAGCAGGCACGGCAAGAATGGAGCCAAGAACGGTCGCTGTGGTGCCAGTAGGATAAGCACCGAGAAAAAGCGCAGGGAAACGCAGGATCATGTCGCCGATGACGCCGCCGATCCCGTTGGGCAGCGGCCATGTCTGAGGGGCCGGAAAACAGCCAAGCGCAGCCGAAGCGATAAAGGCACCGCCGATCCACGCCGTCAAACGGACTGGCATACGCGTCAGTTTTCGGCCGGAAATCAGCACGAAGGCCCAAGACAGCACAGGCAACATGGCAATCAGCGACGACAGGCCGAGAAACTGCATCATGATATCGGCGAAGATCGCGCCGCTATGTCCGAGCAGGTTGGTGGGCTCGTTGGAGGTCGCGTAGGAAAGACTGGGGTCAGCCACATTCCAAGTCGCGAGTGCCGTCACGCCCAGCGCCAATGCTGCCAGAACGGCAAAACCACACAGCGCCATGATCTGTCGCACGACGAATGCCGTCAGCACGAAGCGATTGTCGCGGCCCTCGAATGTCGGAGAATTCACTCTGCCCATATGTTGAACCTGTCGTCCTTAGTGTTTCCGGAGCTTCGTGACCGAAGCAGGGATGACAGGGCAAAGTAGCGGCATGGTGGTTAATGCGGCATTAACCACGGGAAAACTCGTTTACCAAGCTCAGCGCGTCAAAAAGAATAAGCCCGGCGAGGCGATCGCCGGGCTTCGATAAAGCAAGGTTCGGGTGCGCAAGCACCCGAATGATCTTAGTTGTGGTAGGCAGCTTCGCCGTGGGACGCGAGATCGAGACCTTCGCGTTCGGCTTCGACCGGCACACGCAGGCCGACGATGATGTCGACGATCTTGTAGAGGATCGCAGAGCCGATACCCGTCCACAGGATGGTGATGACGACAGCCTGAACCTGAACCATGAACTGACCGCCCATGGTCTGTTCGCCGGCGTAACCGACGCCACCGAGAGACGCGCTGGCGAAGATGCCGGTTGCGAGAGCGCCGAAGAGGCCGCCAACGCCGTGAACGCCGAAGACGTCAGCCGTATCGTCGTAGCCGAACTTGTTCTTCACCACCGAGACGAAGAAGTAGCAGATCGGCGAGACGAGCAGACCCATGATGATCGCGCCCATCGGACCGGCAATACCGGCAGCAGGCGTGATGGCAACGAGACCGGCGATCATACCGGAAGCCGCACCCAGCATGGAAGCCTTGCCGCGCGTGAAGCTTTCAACCAGGCACCAGGAGAGAATGGCAGCAGCCGTGGCGACGAAGGTGTTGACGGTTGCGAGCATCGCCCCACCGGAGGCTTCGAGATTGGAACCGGCGTTGAAGCCGAACCAGCCAACCCACAGCATGGCTGCACCGACATAAGTCAGCGTCATGGAGTGCGGAGCCATCATGTCCTTTCCGTAACCCGTGCGCTTGCCAACCATGATCGCACCGATGAGACCGGCGACACCGGCATTGATGTGAACGACCGTGCCGCCAGCAAAATCAAGTGCGCCGAGGCCGAAGAGATAGCCCTTGGCATCCCACACCATGTGGGCGATCGGGAAGTAGACGAAGGTGACCCAGAGCAGGCAGAAGAGGATCGAGGCAGAGAACTTGATGCGTTCGGCAAAGGCACCGATGATCAGCGCCGGTGTCAGGGCTGCAAACGTCATCTGGAACATCACGAAGATGTATTCCGGAATGACGACGCCCTGCGAGAAGGTCGCAGCGGTCGTATCCTTTGTGACGCCAGCGAGGAAGAGCTTGGCAAAGCCGCCGAAGAACGGGCTTTCAGAACCGCCGAAAGCGAAGGAGTAGCCGTAGGCGACCCAGGCGATCATGACGGTCGCAGCGATGACCGTGCATTGCATGAGAACCGAAAGCATGTTCTTGGCGCGAACCAGACCGCCGTAGAACAGACCCAGACCCGGAACGGCCATGAACAGCACCAGAAGGGTGGAGAGGAACATGAAGGCGGTGTCGCCCTTGTCCGGGACCGCGGCGGCAGCGGCCGCTGCGGGGGCCGCGGCGTCCTGTGCAAAAGAGATGACCGGCGCCAGGAGGGCTGCCGCACCGGCGCTAAGCGCGCTGAGTGTGGAAATTTTCTTGAAGTTCATAGTGTGAGGACTCCCCTGTCAGCCGAGCTTTAAAGCGCTTCTGTGTTCGTTTCGCCGGTGCGGATACGCACTGCCTGTTCAATCGAGTAGACGAAAATCTTGCCGTCGCCGATCTGCCCCGTCTTGGCCGCGGATGCGATTGCATCGACTGCCTTTTCCACGACGTCGGACGCCACCGCGATCTCGATCTTCAGCTTGGGAAGAAAGCTGACCGCATATTCGGTACCGCGATAAATCTCGGTATGCCCCTTCTGACGTCCGTAACCCTTGACCTCGGTGACGGTCAGGCCCTGAATGCCGAGGGCGGTGAGAGCCTCGCGCACCTCATCCAGCTTGAACGGCTTGATAATGGCCATCACAATTTTCATCTGGTTTCCCATCCTTTGTTTGTGCTCGGCATGGAGCCGACTCTCCTTGCCGCTGGCAGATCAGTAACAGCGACTGCCACTCTATATTCAAAGGCCGTGCCAGTTTGCGCACGAGGGACATAAGCAATTGAAAAGTAAAGACTATAAATAATTCGGCCGCAAAACAGGCAATTGTCCGCACTTTAGGCGAGCAATTTATGGGCGATTTTTTTAATTTGAGTATTTTTTAGTCATTTGCTCGTTTGCGAATCAGGCCCTCTTGCGCCATCGAGGCAATAAGGACGCCGTTGCGGGTAAAAAGGCTGCCTCTGGTCAATCCGCGAGCACCAGATGCGCTCGGGCTGTCTTGCGTGTAGAGCAGCCAGTCTTCCAACTTGCAGGGGCGGTGAAACCACATGGCGTGGTCGAGGCTCGCTACCTGGATCGTCGGATCGAAGATGGTCGTTCCATGAGCATAAAGCGACGTATCGAGCAGCGTCATGTCGGAAAGATAGGCGAGAACGGCTGCCTGATAATGCCTGTCGTTTGGCACATCGCCGACCGCTCTCACCCAGATATCCTGCTTGGGGTCGAGCTTTTCCTTGGAAATATAATGCGTGAGCGACACAGGGCGGATTTCGATCGGCCGCTTGTTCTCCCAGTATTTGCGGATCGCAGGCGGCGCATTGGCGAGAAAGGCTTCCTGCAACTGCGCCTCGCTCATCAGGCTTTCCGGCTGCGGGACGTTCGGGATTTCGCTTTGATGATCGAAACCGCCTTCCTCAATCTGGAACGAGGCGGACATGGAAAAGATCGCATGGCCATGCTGGATGGCAACGATGCGCCGCGTGGCAAAACTTGCCCCATCGCGAATACGATCGACCTGATAGACGATCGGCACGAGAGGATCACCCGGCCGCATGAAATAGGCATGCAGCGAATGGATATAGCGGTCCGCATCCACCGTTCGCTGCGCTGCCATCAATGCCTGCGCTATGACCTGACCGCCAAAGACACGCTGCCACCCGACCTGCGGACTGGTGCCGCGGAAGAGATTTTCTTCAAGTTTTTCAAGATCAAGCGTGGCGACAAGATTTTCCATCGGGCTTGATGAATGAGAAGAATGCGACATTTCGGCATGCTCCGGCTGTATGAAGACGTGATGGGATGGTCTATAATGGGAGGACACTATGCACAAGAACGCAAGGCGCAGGAGAAGACGCAATGCTTGATGTCGTGATTGCCGGGGGCGGATATGTGGGCTTGAGCGTTGCTGTCGCCATCAAGCAGGCAGCGCCGCATCTGGGCATACAGGTCATCGAGGCTGCGCCCGAAGACGTCTGGAAGAAAGACGTGCGGGCTTCCGCAATCATTGCGGCCGCAAGCCGCATGCTGGATGTCTTCGGCATCTGGCAGGAGCTGGAGCCGGAAGCACAGCCGATCAACAAGATGATCGTGACGGATTCGCGCACGGCAGATCCCGTTCGTCCGGTGTTTCTGACCTTCGATGGCGATGTGGCGGAAGGCCAGCCATTTGCGCATATGGTGCCGAACGTCGCCATGGTCGGCGCTCTGCGTAGTCTTTGCGAGCGACTCGGCATCGAGATACGCCATGGCCTAAGCGTTACCGGCTTTTCCGCAGGACCACAAAGCAACATGATTTCTCTTTCCGACGGATCGTCGGTTGAGACACGTCTGCTGGTTGCCTGTGATGGCGTCAAATCGGCGCTGCGCGACATGGCTGGCATCAAGACTGTCCACTGGGCTTATGACCAATCTGGCATCGTTACGACGGTCGAGCACGAACGCCCGCACAATGGCTGCGCGGAAGAGCATTTCCTCCCGTCCGGCCCATTCGCCATCCTGCCGCTTAAAGGCAATCGCTCCTCGCTGGTGTGGACCGAACGTACTGCGGACGCCGACAGTCTCGTTGCGTCCGACGATCTGATTTTCGAAGAAGAGCTTGAGCGGCGCTTCGGCCACAAGCTCGGACCCATCCGCCCTGTCGGTCCGCGCCGCGCTTTCCCTCTTGGCCTCACGCTCGCCCGCGCTTTCGTCGCACCGCGCATTGCGCTGGCCGGCGACGCCGCTCACGGCATTCACCCAATTTCCGGCCAAGGGCTCAATCTTGGCTTCAAGGATGCGGCAGCGCTGGCGCAAACCGTCGTCGAGGCCGATCGCATCGGGCTCGATATCGGTTCTCTCAACGTACTGGAGCGCTACCAGTCCTGGCGCCGCTTCGATACCGTGCGTATGGGCGTGACAACCGACGTGCTGAACCGTCTTTTTTCAAACGATGTCGGCCCTATCCGCGTCGCGCGCGATTTCGGGCTTGGCCTCGTCGACCGGATTCCAGCTCTCAAATCCTACTTTATCGGCCAAGCTGCCGGAACCTCGGATCGCAATGGCCCAAAACTGCTGGCGGGACAACCTCTGTAGCCGGCATCGTTCTTTAGCGACATCTGATTCAGCATCTGGTGGCTTTGACGGCAGAGAAAGCCACATCTTGCCGTGAACAAAGACTGAATCTTCTGGAGTCAGCGATTCGTCTCTGATTCGTTCTCAACCTGTTCCGAATCTTGTGGCTTTGGCGTTTCTCGGTAAAAAAGCGTTTTGCGCGACCGTATCCGGCAATCAAATGAGCGAAGACGCCGCTGATAACGCTTTCGTCCTTGCGTTTGGCCCTCTCGATTGCCATGTGTGAAGGACTAAAATGCGGGCGCCCTCACGCCGTGTCCGAAGAGTAGCAGCATCGTCGTTTTCGCGGATAGTACGTTGAATTTTCGCCCCATGATCTTGAGCGGCCGCGGTGTAACGGCCGTTCTTGGACCGACAAATACCGGCAAGACCCATTATGCCATTGAAAGAATGGTGGCGCATGGAAGCGGGGTCATAGGCCTGCCGCTGCGCCTGCTGGCGCGCGAGGTCTATACGCGACTGGTGGAAAAGGTCGGCGCCAACAACGTCGCGCTGATCACCGGCGAAGAGAAGATCTCCCCTCCCCGCGCCAAATATTCCGTCTGTACAGTGGAAGCGATGCCGCGCGAAACCAATGCCGCCTTCGTTGCCATCGACGAGGTACAGCTCGCGGGCGATCTGGAACGCGGCCACATCTTCACCGACCGCATCCTGCACTTGCGCGGCAAGGAAGAGACGCTACTTTTGGGTGCCGGCACTATGCGGCCCATTCTCGAAAAGCTGCTGCCGGGCATCGTGATGGTCGAGCGCCCTCGCCTCTCACAGCTCTTCTATGCGGGCTCGAAGAAGATCACCCGCCTGCCGCAGCGTTCAGCCATCGTCGCCTTCTCCGCCGACGAGGTCTATGCGATTGCCGAACTGGTACGTCGTCAGCGCGGCGGTGCTGCCGTCGTTCTTGGCGCGCTGTCTCCGCGCACCCGCAACGCCCAGGTCGGCCTTTATCAGAATGGCGATGTGGAATACCTGGTCGCGACCGATGCCATCGGCATGGGTCTGAACCTCGATGTCGACCACGTGGCCTTTGCCCAGGACCGCAAATTCGACGGCTACCAGTTCCGCAATCTGAACCCGGCTGAAATGGGCCAGATCGCCGGTCGTGCCGGACGTCATTTGCGCGACGGCACCTTTGGTGTCACGGGTCGGGTCGATCCGCTGGACGATGAACTGGTGGAGCGGATCGAATCACACGAGTTCGATCCGGTCAAAGTGCTGCAATGGCGCACCAAGAATTTTGATTTCTCATCCATCAGAAATCTCCAGGCGAGCCTTGACGCCGCACCAACGGTGCAGGGCCTGTCACGTGCGCTTCCCGCGATCGACCAGCAGGCGCTTGAATATCTAGCGCGCTATCCGGAGATCATCGACGTCACCACGACGGCGGAGCGTGTCGAAAGATTGTGGGAAGCCTGCGCTTTGCCGGACTATCGCCGCATCGCGCCTGCACAACATGCCGATCTGATTTCGACCCTCTATTTCGATTTGGTGAAACGCGGTACGGTCAATGAGAATTTCATGGCCGAACAGGTGCGCCGCGCCGACCGGACAGACGGTGAGATCGACACGCTTTCCGCCAGGATTGCGCAGATCAGAACATGGACGTATGTATCCAACCGCCCAGGATGGCTTGCCGATCCGACACACTGGCAAGAAAAGACACGGGAAATCGAGGATCGATTGTCCGATGCGCTACATGAAAGGTTGACGAAACGCTTTGTTGATCGCAGGACATCTGTGCTCATGAGGCGCCTAAGAGAGAATGCGATGCTTGAAGCTGAAATCAGTGTGAATGGTGATGTCTTCGTAGAAGGACATCATGTCGGTCAATTGGCGGGATTCCGGTTCACCCCGGTTTCGGGAACCGAAGGCCCGGATGCCAAGGCCGTGCAGGCGGCAGCGCAAAAGGCGCTCGCATTGGAGTACGAGGCGCGTGCCGCCCGCCTCCATGCCAGTGGCAACGGCGACCTCGCCTTGAGCTCGGACGGCCTCGTCCGCTGGCTCGGTGAGCCCGTGGCGCGTCTGGCAGCCGGCGACAACATCATGAAGCCACGCGTCATCATGCTGGCCGACGAGCAGTTGAGCGGCAATGCGCGTGACCACGCACTTGCCCGCATCGAGCGCTTCGTCAATCATCAGATCGCAACGGTTCTGAAGCCGCTCGACGATATTTCTCGTGCCGAAGACCTGCAGGGTCTTGCCAAGGGCCTGGCGTTTCAGCTGGTCGAAAATCTCGGCATCCTGTTCCGTCGTGATGTGGCCGAGGAGGTCAAGACGCTCGATCAGGACGCGCGAGCTTCCATGCGCCGTTACGGCATCCGCTTCGGCGCCTATCACGTCTTTCTGCCTGCACTCTTGAAGCCGGCGCCTGCCGAGCTCGTGACACTGCTCTGGGCCTTGAAGAATGACGGACTTGGCAAGCCGGGCTATGGCGATCTCATTCCGGTTCTGGCCGCTGGCCGCACCTCGGTCGTGACCGATCCCGGCTTCGAGCGCATGTTCTACAAGCTTGCTGGTTTCCGTTTCCTCGGCAAGCGCGCCGTGCGCATCGATATTCTCGAGCGTCTGGCAGACCTCATCCGTCCGCTGCTGCAGTGGAAGCCCGGTCAGCAGCCGCGCCCAGAAGGCGCCTATGATGGTCGCCGCTTCACCACCACGACAGCAATGCTGTCGATCCTCGGTGCGACGCTGGACGACATGGAAGAGATCCTCAAGGGTCTCGGCTACCGTGCCGATCAGGTCTCCGCAGAAGAGGCAGCGACTTTCCTGGCCGCGCAGAGCGGCGAGCCTGCCAAGGCAGGTGCGACAGACGCCGCTCCAGCTGAAGACGCTGCAAATGACGATGCGGACGCCTCCGATGCCTCCGAACAGGAAGCCTCTGCCGAAGCGCCAGTCGAAACAGCTGCAGAGGTGAAGGCTGAAGAGCCGAAAACCGAAGGAAGCACGTCTGAAGAAGGCAAGAGCGAGGAAGCGACGGCTGAAAATGCTGAGCCGAAGCCGGTCCTTCTGTGGCGTCCAGGTGGCCGCAACGACAATCAGCGCAGCGATAACCGCCGCCCGGGCAACCGCAGTGCCGGTAACCGCGGTGAAGGCGAACGTCGCGAAGCGGGCGAAGGTCGTCCAGGCAACCGCCACAATATCAATCGTGACGCTAACCGTGATGGCGATCGCAAGCGCGAAGGCGGCCGTCCGGACAATAAGGCACGCGGCAACAACAATCGTGGCGATCGTCCTGATCGGGGCGAGCGCAAGGATCGTCCCGAACGCAACGATCGCGGCGGCAAGCCGCAGGGTCAGCAGCGTTTCGAGGCAAAGCCACCGCGCAAGGAAAAGCCGATGGATCCGGATTCGCCTTTCGCCAAGCTCGCTGCTCTCAAGGAGCAGCTGAAGAAGTAAGTCTATGGGTCAAAAGGAACAGCCACTCGAAGCCGGGCGTCAGCGCCTCGACAAGTGGCTGTTCTTCGCCCGTATGGCAAAATCCCGATCGATTGCCCAGAGCTACATTCAGTCGGGCAATATCCGGGTCAATGGCGCGCCCATCCGCCAAGCCAGCCATATGGTGAAGCCCGGTGACAAGCTCGATATCTCCGTCGAGCGGATGGACCGCATTCTCATCGTCAAGGCGGCGGGCGAGCGGCGCGGGCCTTATGAAGAGGCCAGGCTTCTGTATGACGATCAAACCCCTCCCCGCGAACCGAAGGATCGCTTGACCCTGCTGGAGCAGGCTGTTCGCCAGCCAGGCAGCGGTCGTCCGACCAAGAAGGAACGCCGGGCGCTAGACAGGTTCATCTCGGAGAGCGATAACGATCCAGATTAGAATAAACGACTATTTTGCTCGCTTTTTTCAGCATGGTTTATCCTTGCTATCTTGGGTCAAAGGCATTACGTCACTTGCGAAAATGCCCTGTCTGAATTCCGGGCGAAGGCTTGTGTTCGAAAGCCACTGACCCGGCCTGCATATTCTGGAGTTCTTCATGACGTATGTCGTGACCGATAATTGCATTCGCTGCAAATACACTGATTGTGTTGAAGTCTGCCCCGTGGATTGCTTCTACGAAGGTGAAAACTTCCTCGCCATCAATCCCGACGAATGCATCGATTGCGGCGTGTGCGAGCCGGAATGTCCCGCCGAGGCGATCAAGCCGGATACCGAGCCGGGCCTCGACAAGTGGCTGAAGATCAATGCCGAATACGCTGCCATCTGGCCGAACATCACGGTCAAGCGCGATCCGCTGCCGGAAGCCAAGGAGATGGACGGCGTCGAGGGCAAGCTCGATCTCTACTTCTCCGCTGAGCCTGGCAAAGGCGACTGATACAAGTCAGCTCTGTGTAAATATTAAAAGCCTCCCGGCACCTGCCGCGGAGGCTTTTTCATTTCTCTCGATCGATAGAAAGATCAGCTGCCCCTACCCGCTTGCAGGGTTGTGGCAAGCAGCGTCAGAAGCGCCACGCTCTCTTCCAGGCTCTGACGCTGGCGACTTTGCAGGATCGCTGACTGCAACCGGTTCATTTCTCTGGCAATCGCGGCCGGCTGCCATGTGCGTAGCGCACGCTCGATGATCGGCTTGCGGCGAAAATGAATGCCGCGCCCAAGCGTCTGCATCACTTGGCCTGCCTGAAGCTTCTTCTCGTCCATTTCGGCCCGCATCTGGTCGAGCAACTGAAATTGCCTTAGGCATCCCTGCAGCACAAGAAAGATTGGCGTCTTCGAGGAGATGATCTTCTGGCTAGCGTGAAAGAAGCCGTTGCGATCGCCCTTGAGGATCGCGTCCACGGCGTCGTCCGCAGACACCGCACTGGCATCGCCAATGATCGCCTCGACATCGTCTTCCTCGATGACATCTCGGCCACGGCAGTAGAGCGCCAGTTTCTTCACCTCGTTGCGTGAGGCAATGCGGTCGCCACCCAGCGACTCGATTAGCCGCTGTCGTGCCGCTGGCGTGATCCTTAAGTTTTCATCGGCAAGCTCATGATCGATCAACGCGTTCAACGATCTTGCATCATCGGCGTAGCAAGGAATGGCGGCAATAGCGCGTGAGGGCTCGGCGATCTTGCGAAGCCCCGTGCCTTTTTTAAGGTCGCCTGCCTCGATAATGAGAAAGCTTGTCTCTGGCGGACTATCCGCCAGCACCTGAAGCGCATCGACCAACGGCTTTTCATTGGCCGCACCCTTGACCCAGACAAGCTTTTCGCCGCCAAAGAGGCCAATGGCGTTCACCTCGTCCAAAAGCCGTCCAGGGTCGCCCTGCAGGTCGGTGACGGCGAGTTTCAGCGAGGCGAAGGCATCATTCGGATCGATACCGGTCTTTTTTGCAATGATCGCAGCACGTTCCGATACCAGTCCGCGATCCGGTCCATATAGGACAAAGATGCGAAAACGCTCCGCCGGATTTTCGGCGAAGCGTTCGAATTCATGAGACTTGATTTCCGTCATGATCGCAGCTTATCGGCTGAGCGTGGCGGCAATGTCCGTGCGAATGATCTCTGCCAGTTCACGCGCCGCACGGTTTTCGCCGTCACGGATCGCACGGATCTTGGCGAATTCCTGCTGCGGCAGGTCGAGCATGGCGGTGACGGTGCGCTTTGCGGACCGCAGCACCTGACCGTCGGACATGCGCGTCAGCACATATTGACCGGTCATCGTCACGCGACCCGGATAAGGACCGTCATAGTTGCTCTTGCCGACCGACAGGCTGGTGTCGTTGGTAACCTCGGTGGAGCTGGCGCTGGAGGAAACCACCAGCTTGACCTGATAATCCGTCTTGGTGGGAGCGCCCTGCCCGCCATAGGCGAGGAAGATCAGGTGGTTGCGAACCTCCTGAGTGATGCGGTCGCCAGCCGATGAGAAGCTGACGGAGGCAAGCTTCTCACGCGTTCCCGATTCCACGCCATAGAGCGGGCGAACCTGGCAGCCCGCAAGCGCACCAGACAAAACGACGACAGACACTGCGGCGGCTATGCGGCCCCATCTGGAATAGGCATCAAACAACAATGTTCACGATCCTTTGTGGAACCACGATGATCTTCTTCGGCTCTGAACCGGCGAGTGCCGCCTTGACGGCATCCAGTTCCAGCACAGCGGCGCGTACGGTATCTTGATCCGCATCGCGGGCGATTGTCAATTCGCCACGCTTCTTGCCGTTGATCTGGATCGGCAGAACAACCTCGTTCTCTTCGACCAGCGCTGGCACGAAGACAGGCCATGCCGCCTGAGCAACCAGACCGGAATTGCCAAGAACCTTCCAGCACTCTTCAGCCAGATGCGGCGTCATCGGCGCAATCATGCGGGTGAGTATTTCTGCGGCATCGCGCGCCGCAGCCTTCACGTCATCCGCCTTGCCACCGGCGGCAACCTCGGCCAACGGACCAGCCAGTGCGTTGACCAGTTCGTAGATGCGGGCGATCGCCTTGTTGAAGGCAAGCTTGTCCAGATCGTCCTGTACGGCCTTCAGCGTCTTGTGCGCGGCCTTGGAAATCGCCAAGCCGTCGCCTGCCGTGGCCGGAGCTGCCTTGGCAGTCTTCAATTCGTCGGCAGCTTCGCCGATAATGCGCCAGACGCGCTGCACGAAACGATGCGCGCCTTCGACACCGGCTTCCGACCAGATCACGTCGCGATCCGGCGGGCTATCGGACAGCACGAAGAAGCGCGCGGTATCGGCGCCGTAAGAGGCGATGATATCGTCGGGGTCGACCACGTTCTTTTTCGACTTCGACATCTTCTCTATTGAGCCGATCGTCACCTCCGCGCCGCCCTCCAGCATGAAGGCACGACGCTTACCGTCGACATCTTCGATGCGGATATCGGCCGGTACGACCCATTGGCCGTTTTGGCCTTCGCCCAGGCGATAGGTCTCATGCACCACCATGCCCTGGGTGAACAGGCCCTTGAAAGGCTCCTTCACATCCACATGGCCAGTTTCCTTCATCGCGCGGGTAAAGAAGCGCGAATAGAGCAAGTGCAGGATCGCGTGTTCGATGCCGCCAATATATTGGTCGACCGGCAGCCAGCGATTGGCGACCTTTGGATCGGTCGGCTCATTCTCCCAAGGTGCGGTAAAGCGGGTGAAGTACCAGCTGGAATCGACAAACGTATCCATGGTGTCGGTTTCGCGCCGCGCATCGTGGCCGCATTGCGGGCAGGCGACGTGACGCCATGTCGGGTGGCGATCCAGCGGATTGCCGGGGACATCGAAGGTGACGTCGTCGGGCAGCTTGACCGGCAGATCCTTCTTCGGAACCGGCACGACGCCGCAGACTTCGCAATGGATGACCGGGATCGGGCAACCCCAATAACGCTGACGGGAAATGCCCCAGTCGCGCAGTCGGAAATTGACCTTGCGCTCCGCCTGTGGGGCGTCACCCAGCATCTGCTGCGACAGCTTGGTAACGACCGCTTCGAAGGCGTCCGTGGTCTTCATGCCGTCCAGGAAGCGGGAATTGATCATCACGCCGTCATCGACATAAGCCGTATCACCAACGGTGAAGCTTGCTGCATCGCCATCTTCCGGCATGACGACCGGAACGACGGGCAGGCCATATTTGCGGGCAAAATCCAGGTCGCGCTGGTCGCCAGACGGGCAGCCGAAGATCGCGCCGGTGCCGTAATCCATCAGCACGAAGTTGGCGATATAGACCGGCAGCTCCCAGGACGAATCCAGAGGATGGACGACCTTGACGCCGGTATCCATGCCGCGCTTCTCAGCCGTTTCCAAAGCAGCCAGAGACGTGCCCTGACGACGGCATTCGTCGCAGAACTCGGCAATGGCGGTATTGTTCTCGGCCAAGGCTTTCGCCAGCGGATGATCCGCAGCGATCGCCAGGAACGACGCACCAAACAGAGTGTCTGGGCGCGTGGTGTAAACCGTGATGTCACTGAACCTTTCCGGCGCAGTGGCGGCCACCGTCTGCCAGCGCAGCGACAGGCCTTCGGACTTGCCGATCCAGTTCTTCTGCATCAGCCGGACCTTTTCCGGCCACTGATCCAGCTCGTCCAGGGAATCCAGCAGATCCTGGCTGAAATCGGTGATGCGGAAGAACCATTGTGTCAGCTCACGCTGCTCGACCAGCGCACCGGAACGCCAGCCGCGACCGTCGATCACCTGTTCGTTGGCCAGAACGGTATGGTCGACCGGGTCCCAGTTGACCTTGGACTGCTTGCGATAGACCAGACCCTTCTGCATGAAGTCGATGAACAGCGACTGCTGACGGTGGTAGTAATCCACGTCGCAGGTCGCAAATTCACGGCTCCAGTCCAGCGACAATCCCATGGACTTCAGCTGGCCACGCATGGTGGCAATGTTCTGGTAGGTCCAGTCCTTCGGGTGAACCTTGTTCTGCATCGCCGCGTTTTCTGCTGGCATGCCGAAGGCATCCCAACCCATGGGATGCAGCACGTTATAGCCGCGTGCGCGCTTGTAGCGGGCGACTACATCGCCCATCGCATAGTTGCGCACATGGCCCATATGGATGCGACCGGACGGGTACGGGAACATCTCGAGGACGTAATATTTCTCGCGGGTGTCGCTATTGTCTGTGACGAAGACCTTGTCTTCGTTCCACTGCTGCTGCCAGCGCGGCTCGGCGTCGCGAGGATTATAACGTTCGATGGCCATACTTCTGAAATCCGGGTATCGAGGGGGTAATGCGCGCTGACCTTCACCATGAAACGACCGATGCGTCAAGTTTTGCAGGGCGTTAGGGGGCGCAAACTTGGAATACAGCGCCTAAATGGTGACAATCACGCTTGGCATCGAGCATCGCCAGCTTTAGGACGAGCAGATTATCGTTTGAGATAGAACAGAGGCCTCCCATGGACATCGAAGCCCGTCTTGCCGACATCAAGCAACGGATTGCAACCACTGCCGAGAAGGCAGGCCGAAAGCCCGGCGATGTGACGCTGGTTGCGGTTTCGAAAACCTTCGATGGCGACGCCATCCAGCCGGTCATCGATTGCGGCCAGCGTGTCTTCGGCGAGAACCGAGTCCAGGAAGCGCAGGGCAAATGGCCGGCGCTGAAGGACAAGACCCCGAACATTGAGCTGCATCTGATCGGCCCGCTGCAATCCAACAAGGCTGCCGACGCCGTGGCACTGTTCGACGTGATCGAAAGCGTCGACCGTGAGAAGATCGCCCGCGTGCTTGCGGAAGAATGTGCCAAGCAGGGGAGGGCGCTGCGCTTCTATGTTCAGGTCAATACCGGGCTGGAGCCACAGAAGGCAGGCCTGGATCCACGCGAGGCGAAAGCCTTCGTCGACCTCTGCTGCAATGAGCTGAAGCTCTCCGTCGAGGGCCTGATGTGCATTCCGCCAGCGGATGAAAATCCCGGTCCGCATTTTGCGCTTCTCGCAAAGCTCGCCAAGGAATGCGGTGTGGAAAAGCTATCCATGGGCATGTCCGGCGATTTCGAAACGGCGATCGAATTCGGCGCGACCAGCGTGCGTGTCGGCTCTGCCCTCTTCGGCGCGCGCTGACGCCCTTAACGACCCTCGAAAACCAGAAAGCCACAGCGTTTTCAGCGCCGTGGCTTTTTTCTTTGAAGAGGCCTTCGAGGCTCACCCCGTTCAGTCGAACGGGATGGCGCGATTCGTGCTCTTGACCGGCTTGCCATCGATCGTGACGGCAATGTCCGAGGAGCCTGACGTGCGCTTCACGGAAACGTCGCGGGTGGTTCCATCGATCGTGACCTGGACGGAGAACCCATCCCAGGCTTCAGGCAACGACGGCGCGATATGCAGCTTGCCGCCATTGCGCGTGATGCCGAGAATGCCTTCGACCGCAGCACGATAGAGCAGGCCGGCAGAGCCCGTATACCAGCTCCAGCCGCCCCGCCCGGCATAGGCGTTTTCGCCATAGACATCCGCCGTCACCACATAGGGCTCGACACGGTAGGTCTCGGACGTTTCGCGGTCCAGGGCGTGATTGACCGGGCTCAGCATCGAGAAGCACTTCCATGCATCTTCGCTGCGGCCAAGCTTGGCAAGCGCAAGAACCACCCAGGTTGCAGCGTGGGTATACTGACCGCCATTTTCACGAACGCCCGGCGGATACCCCTTGATGTAGCCGGGATTGTGCGGCGTGCGACGGAACGGCGGAGTGAAGAGACGGATGATGCCGAGATCCTCGTCCACCAACTTGCTCATGACTGCATTCATCGCCTGCTGCGAGCGGTCGGTCTCACCCTCGCCGGACAGTACGCTCCAGCTCTGGCCGAGCGAATCGATCTGGCATTCCTCGCTGCTGGAGGAACCTAGCGGTGTGCCGTCATCGAAATAGCCACGACGGTAATAGTCACCGTCCCAGCCTGCGGTTTCGAGTGCTGCGCGCAACTTGTCGCGGTGCGTCTTCCAGCGTTCGACGCGGTCGAGATCGCGACGCTCTTCTGCAATAGCGATGAAGTCGCGCAGCGTTCCGGCCAGGAACCAACCAAGCCAGACGCTCGTCCCCTTGCCGCCAATGCCGACGAGGTTCATGCCATCGTTCCAGTCGCCACCGAGCATCAGTGGAAGACCGTTTTCGCCGGTGCGATGGATGGCGAGATCAAGCGCCAGTGCCACATGCTCGTAGAGGCTCGCCGTCTTCTCGCTTGTTTCCGGCTGGAAGAAGGCATCATGCTGGCCAGGCATCAAGGCTGCACCCTTGAGGAAGGGGATATCCTCCTCCAGGATTGCCTTGTCGCCGGTGGTGGCGATGTACTGATAGGTCGCGTAGGCAAGCCACACGACGTCATCGGAGATCGTGGTACGAACACCTGCTCCTGTCAGCGGCAACCACCAATGCTGGACGTCACCTTCGACGAACTGTCGACCAGCAGCGCGGATGATCTGCGCGCGGGCGAGATCCGGTTGGTAGAGCAGGAAGGCAAGCGTGTCCTGCAGCTGGTCGCGGAAGCCGAAAGCGCCGCTCGACTGATAGAAGGCCGTGCGTGCCAGGATGCGGCAGGAGAAGGCTTGGTAGGGCAGCCAGGTGTTGACCAGGTGGTTAAAGCCAGCATCCGGTGTCGAAACCTGCAACTGGCCGGTAAAGCCCTTCCAGAAATCCTTGTTAGCCTGAAGCACGGTGTCGAAATCCGAACTGCGGATATCCTTCACCAATGCGCGAGCCTCATCCACCGTATCGGCATCTCCGAGATAGAACAGCACATGGCGTTCTTCACCCGGCTTGAGGTGAATTTCCTGCATCACTGCCGCGCAAGGCGCGCCATCAAGCTCCGTGCTTCCGGAAAGCGCAGCACCCGTGACCACGGCCTGCGGTGCGTTGATGGTGCCAAAGCGACCGATGAACTCACGTTTGCTGGTCGTGAAGCTGGTCGACGGTCCATCGAGCGACAGGAACGACGTTCTCTCATTATAGTCGATGCTGTAGGGGTTGGAGGCAAAGAGTGCCCCGGTGTCCTCATCATGACTGCTCAGAATGAACGGCGCAGACTTCTGCGGGTTGTTTCCAAGCACCCACTCGACGTAACCATAGGTCTTCAGGCGGCGGTTCTGCGTTCCGACGTTGCGGATCGTCAGACGCGAAAGCTTGACCGGCTTTTCGCGATCCACCGTCTGCGTCACCTCGATATCGAGACCGTCATCGACGCTGCGGAAAGTGGAGTAACCGAGACCATGGCGGGCTTCGAAGACCGCTTCCGGGTTGCGACCGATGGCAGCAAAGGGCGAATGGATCTTTCCGCTTTCGGCATCGGCAACATAGATCGCCTCACCCGGTCGGTTGGTAACCGGATCGTTGGTCCACGGTGTCAGCTGATAGTCGCGGGAATTGCGGCTCCAGGTGAAGCTGGCGCCTTCCGCTGAAACATGGAAGCCGAATTTCTCGTTGGAGATGACGTTGATCCACGGATGCGGCGTGGACTGTCCACGGTTCAGCCGCACGACGTATTCGCGACCATCCTTGGTGAAGCCACCAAAGCCGTTCCAGAAATCGAGATCCTGAGTGTCTTCGACGGGATCGGCAACCGGATAGGCGGGTGAGGGCAAACGCGCGAGCGTCGCATTGGCATCCGGTCCACGGTTGGCCGCAAAGAGCGACACGGCGCGGTTGACCTGGTCGACGATCTTGCCGTTGCGCACGTGAAGCACGACGCGAGATGCGGCCAGAAGTGCTGCCCAGGTTTCCTCATCCATCAAGTCACGGCGCACCGAGAAGACATGCGGTCTTCCGCCATCCGCCGGGTTGATGCGGCGCTGCGCTTCGGAGATGTGATCCAGCGCATGCTGCATATCCTGCGCATAGGATGCGGAGCGCTCATTGACGATGACGAGATCGAAGATCACGCCGCGCGAGCGCAGATATTCATGCGCACTCAAGGCTTCACGGACGATATCCATGTCCATGTCGTCATTGATGCGCAGCGCGAATATCGGGAAGTCGCCCGAAATCGCCAGCGACCAGAGGGAACGCTGCGAGGCGAGACCGGTTTTCAGCGTGTCCGCATCGGCGCGCAGATGCATGTCCGGATACACAAGGTAGCGACCGAGATGCTGGAAGGCTGCTGCCTGCTGCGAGGAGACGCCGACATGGCGCATCTGCACCTGGGTGCGTGTCCAGGCATGAACAAGTTCATGCGCGAATGCATCCGGGTGACGATAGCGATCGATCGCCTTGTCGACATCCTCACGGCCAGGCGCTGCAATCGTCCAGAAAATCACGCTGACCTTCTTGCCGGCAGGCACGCGCACGACGCGACGCAGCGACAGGATCGGATCAAGCGTGAAGCCATCGGAATTCGAAAGCGTCGCTCCCTGATCGAAGGCGGCAGCCTCTGCAAGTGTGCGGCCACGGCCGATGAACTTGGCGCGATCGGTCTCGTATTCCGTCGCGCGAGACGTGCCGGCATTGTCTGCCGCCAGATGCGCGATGATGGTATCGGGATCGCTCGGCGAACGCTTGTTGCGCCATGCGCGAATGACATCGCCGCGCTTGCCGATTTCTGTCTGCACGAACATGCGCGAGAACAGAGGATGGGCGTTGTCGTCGTCCTCCTTGCCGATCACCGGCTCGAGATAGGAGGTCACTTCGATGTAGCGATCTTCCGTCCCGACGTTAAGGAGGGTGATACGACGGCCTTCAGCATCATGCTCGGTGGCAACGATGCACTCGACGACGCTCTGCAGATCGCCCACGGTTTTGTGGAATTCGGCACGATCGTCCATGAAGACAGTCTTGGTCTTTTCTCCTTCCGCAACGCGTGGTTCTGCGGTCGCACTCCACCATTGGCCAGTCGTGGTGTCGCGCAGGAACAGGAAGGTACCCCAACGGTCTTCCGTTGGATCGGCCTTCCAGCGGGATACCGCCTGGCCGTTCCACTTGGAGTAACCGGCACCGGTTGCCGTCAGCATCGTGGAATAGTGGCCGTTTGACAGGAACACCACGTCGCGATCGCGGATGGCCGGATCGGTCACCGTGCGGATTTCGGCGCGCAGAAGATCCGCCTGTTCCTTGCCGGGAGTTTCCGGCTCGTACTTGGCGCTCATCACCGGCACTTCGCGCGGTGCTTTTTCCTGCAGCAGCAGTTCGGCTGCTTCAATCACCGGATCGGCATGGAACAGTTCACGCAGGAAACCGTCGAAGGCGACGTTGGCGACAGCCGCAATCGACATGCCATGGTGGTGGGCATAGTAGTTGTAGACGACGGCACAGACCTTGCCATCGGGAACGCGGGTCGGCGTAAAGTCCACGGCATCGTGGAAACCATAGCGACCAAGCGCGCCCAGCTTGCGCAGCTTCTCGAGGTTTTCGAGCGCCGAGTCTGGATCGTACTGCGCGGCGAGAATCGACGCATAGGGCGCGATGACGGCATTCTGGCCAAGACCACGCTTGAGGCCGAGCGTCGGAACACCGAAGTTGGTGTACTGGTAGTTCATATTGTGGTCGCGGGCATTGAAGGCCGCTTCGGAGATACCCCAAGGCGTGCCGAGACGGCGACCGTGATTGATCTGTTCACGAACGATCAGATTGTTGGTCTGATTGAGGATACCACCCTGACGCTCCTGCATGACGAGCGGCGGCATCAGATATTCGAACATCGAACCCGACCAGGAAACCAGCGCGCCCTGCGCGCCGATCGGCACGACCTGACGGCCGAGACGATACCAGTGCTCCGTCGGCAGATCGCCCTTGGCAATCGCAAAGAGCGAGGTCAGGCGGCATTCAGAAGCCAGCAAGTCGTAGCAGGCCTCGTCCAACTCCTGGCTTTCCACACGGTAGCCGATCGAGAGCAGACGGCGATCCTTGCGGTAGAGGAAGCCGAAGTCCATGGAAAAAGCGAGATTGCGGCTGCGATCGCGAAGCGAGGCAAGACGCTCCCGCAGCGAATCGATCGTGGAGTGATCGAAGGCGCTGTCGGAAATATGCGCTTCACAGCAATCCACCAGCATCTGCGCCCAGCGGGTCATTTCGGCGCTTTGCTCGGACTTCACTTCCAGATCGAGATTGGCCGCAAGTTTCTGAATGTCACGCGCCAGAACCGCAAGGTTGATGACGCGGATCGAGGCGAACTCGTGCTCGCGCTTGACCGAGGTAAGCGCGTTGGAGAAGCCGATGATGCGCTCTTCCAGACGGCGGTGCAGCGGACGCAGGTTCTTGCGGTCGTCCGGCAGTTCTTTCAGGCTTTCGCGAACGATGCCCGCGACATCGCCGATACCGTCGAGATTGCCCTGAAGGTGAGCCGACGGCGCTTCCGCCCACTGGCGGCAGGCAGAGGAAATGGCGATCAGATGGCCGGCGAGGTTACCGCTATCCACGGCGGAAACGTAGCGGGGGCCGAGCGTCTGCAGCGTATCGGTATGGTACCAGTTGTAGAGGTGACCGCGATACTTCTCCATCTTCTCTACCGTCTCGATGGTCTTTTCCAGACGCTCGATCGTGTCGGAGAAGCTGATCCAGCCAAACTGACGGGCAGAAATCGTCGACAGCAGGTAGACGCCGATGTTGGTCGGCGAGGTACGGCTGGCAACGATAGGCTCCGGCGTCTCCTGGAAGTTGTCCGGCGGCAGATAGTTTTCGTCCTTGTTGACGAAGGTCTCGTAATAGCGCCACGTGCGACGCGCGATCTTTCTGAACTCACTCGACACATGCTCTGAAACGAACATGCGGTCTTCGGTTTCCGCAGACTGGCTGACATACCAGGCAACTACCGGCGAGAAGACCCACAGAAGAGCGAACGGGACGCCGACGAGGAAGGCATTGTCACCAGGGAGCGCTGCGAACAGAAGGCCGAGGAGAGCGACGACCGGCGCATGCCACATCTGACGATAGTAATCGAAGACGCTGCCCTGGGCGCTGGACTGCATGCTGGCGGCGGTACGCCATTCCAGCAGCAGCTTGCGGCTGACAAAGAGACGATAGAGCGAACGTCCGATGGCATCAGCCATCATGCAAGCGCCGTCGGCAATGAAGACGATGCGGAGCGCGACCTGTGCATTGGTAGCGCGGATTTCCGACCAAATCGTGTGGAAATGCGCCTGGGGCACGATATCCGTTGAACGCGGCACAAGGCCCGTCAGAAGCGAGATGGTCGGCGCAACGAAGAGCGAGAAGATCAACAGAATCTGCCAGATCAGCGCGCCGAACGGGTCCATGAAGTACCAGCCGAGAACAGACGCCACGAACCAGGCGATCGGGGTCAGCGAACGGCGCAGGTTGTCGATCATCTTCCAACGGCCGAGCGCGGTTACACCGCGTGCGGCATCGAGAATGTAGGGCAGCAACTGCCAGTCGCCACGCGCCCAGCGATGCTGGCGCGAGACTTCGACCTCATAACGGGTCGGGAAATCCTCGACGAGTTCCACGTCCGTCACCAATGCACAGCGGGCAAAGGAGCCTTCAAGCAAATCGTGAGAAAGAACGGAATTCTCGTCGATGCGGCCCTTCAGAGCCTTTTCGAAGGCATCCACATCGTAAAGGCCCTTGCCGGTAAAGGTGCCTTCTGCGGTTAGGTCCTGGTAGACGTCGGACACGGTAAACACGTAAGGGTCGATACCGCGGTTGATCGAGAAGACGCGCTGGAAGACCGACGCATCCTTACCCGTCGTCAGCGACGGCGTGACACGCGGCTGCAGCAGACCATAACCATGGATCACACGGCCGGTTTCCGGATCGTGAACCGGACGGTTGATCGGGTGATGCATCTTGCCGACGAGCTTGGTGACGGCATCGCGCATCAGACGCGTATCGGCATCCAGCGTCATGACATATTTGACATCCTTCGGCACGGTGTTCGCACCGTTGAGGAAGGTCGTGTCCTTGTCGCCGCGCAGCAACAGGTTCAGTTCATGCAGCTTGCCGCGCTTGCGTTCCCAGCCCATCCAGCACCCTTCGGACGGATTGTAGATGCGGCGGCGATGAAGCAGGAAGAAGCGGGTTTTGCCGTCAAAGGCGTAGCGCGCGGAGAGGTTCGCCACTTCGCGCTTGGCATATTCCAGAAGCTCCACATCCTCGGTGGTCTGCTCCTGCTGCGCATCGCGCCAATCGCTGATCAGCGAGAAATAGATCTCGCCATGGGGATTGGCGAGATAGTGGACTTCCAGATTGCGGATCATCTCGTCAACCGCATCGCGGCTGGTGATCATGCAAGGCACGGCAACCAGGGTGCGGGCATCTTCAGGAATGCCGCTCTTGAACTCGTAACCGACAAGGCGGAACGGTTTAACGAAGAAAGTGACAAGCGTGTTGAAAAGACCTGTCGCGCCTTCGGAGGCTGGAAGTGCAAACATCAAGAGGAACGCGCTGACGACATACCAGGGCATGCCGGCTTCAGCCAGGAACCAGCCAACCGCCAGCATAGCAATAGCTGTCAGAACCAGAACCGGGACAGCAACGGCAAGCCAGTTGAAGCGGCGCATGGTGCGCACGACGCGCTGGGCAAACAAGGGATTGTAGCCAATGCGTTGCTCCAGTTCCTTGCGGCGCTGACCGACGAGGAAGGCGCCGACATTCGGCTGATGCGGATAGGCATCATTCGACGTGGCGGCTTCCGTCACCATGTCGACAGCAAGCTGAGCCACCTCAACTTCGGTCTTGCTGGAACGGCGCGCCAGCAGCTCCACATTGTTGCGGTAAGTGTTGCGCGAGCCGAAGTCGAGCGTTTCGTAGTCGGTCTGCTCGCGCAGAACCTTGTCGATGTGGCTGACGTCTTCGAACCAGACCGACCATTCGGTGTCATCGATCTCACGCAGGCTCTTGACGATATTGCCCATCGTCACGTTGCCAGAGGCAAGGCGGTTGTGCTCCGCCATCATAACGTTTTCAGCGTCAGTGCCGACGCTGTTGAGACGCTCTTCCAGCCAGTTCAGTGCGAAGTTCGAGGTTTGCGAGCCGTTCTTCAGACGATAGAGGAACTGGGTCGCGAATGTCGGGTCATCGACCAGCGGGTCGATCTGCTTGAGGAATTCCGCCGAAGGCTCCGCCTCGTTGAGACGGATGATCTCGTCCACAACCTCATTGGCCTTGTGGCGCATGCGGCGCGAGCGCTCGACACGAATGGAGATGCGGCGCAGGTTCTCGATCAGCACGAAGCGCAGGAAGGACGGCAGCGCCCAGATTTCACCTATCTGTAGCGTCTTGTTGGTCTGGAAGCCTTCGACCAGCGCCGTCAGACTTTCGCGCGAAACCGTGCTGTGGGTGTGGGCGACAAAGAGCCATGCCAGTGCCAGAGCGCGCGGGATTTCGGCATTGCCGATCCGCATCGTCGGCAGTTGCCGATAGAATTTCTTCGGGAAATCGCGACGGACTTCCTGGATGGCTTCTTCGATCACATAGTGATTGTCGAGCAGCCATTCCGCAGCCGGCGTGATGGTCAGGCCGTTTTCCGAATCTACCGCCGTGGTGCGATAGACGCGCAGAATTTCCTTCTCGTTCTCGCGGTGACGCGCGAAGAAGTCGAACTCCATGAAACCGGGAAGGGAGGCAGAACCTGAGTGCGACAGGTCTGCCCCGCAAGCTTTAAGCTCGTCTATGTTGAAATAGACAGAGCGGATCGAGTCGTTGTGATCGATCTGCTTGGTTTCGGAGTCACGGGCGGCGGCGGTCGGCGTAATATGAAATGACATCGGCTCGTATTCTGGACCCTGAGTGAAATGCTGAGGCTAGTCTTTAACCCTTAACTGTTTCGGAGTTCTCATCGAGAGTGAAACAATGTGGCAAGCTTTATTTCGTGCTGATCCTGAACCTTTGCTGAACCACCGCGGACCAGCGCACGGTAGCGAGAAACAATCTTATCGCCCGACATGGTGAAATCGGGGCATTCGGATTTCACTATATAATATCAATAGTTTCTCGAGAACGAATTGGCGTCTAAGGGAGCATGACCCCAGAACCAGACATTTCGCAAAATTCCCCCGCGAAAACGCTGCTGCCTTTCCCCGATATCTCCCCATATCCGCTTGGCATTCTTCTTCCTGACGTGATGTGATCAGAAGGTTTTGAATGTTTCAAGGCATTTTCAGTTCCATGCCATCTGTTTGATTGCCGCGCAAGAACACAAATCCAGGCCAATAACAGCACGCCCTTATCAAGACGGTCCACTCTTGCTATTCATGATCGATGAAGAATGCGCCGGCCAGCAACCGCTGCGGCAAAGAGACGGAACAGCAAAGCATGACACTCCATCCGGTGACCATTTCCTCGTCGTCCAACGTCATGGAAGAGGTGGTTGAAATCCGCCGCCATCTGCATCGCAATCCGGAGATCGGCCTATCCGAATTCAAGACGTCCGATTTCGTCGCAGAGCGCCTGACTAAAATGGGCTACGAGGTAACGCGAGGCCTCGCAGGCACCGGCGTGGTCGCCACCTTGCGCAATGGCACAAGCAATCGCAGCGTCGGCATCCGCGCCGACATCGATGCCCTGCCGATCCACGAGGAAACCGGCGCCGACTATGCCAGCGAGACACCAGGCATGATGCATGCCTGCGGCCATGACGGCCACACCGCCATGCTGCTGGGCGCGGCGAAGATCATTGCTGAGCGGCGCAATTTCGACGGTACGATCCATCTGATCTTCCAGCCGGCAGAAGAAAATTTCGGCGGCGCGCGCATCATGATCGAAGACGGCCTGTTCGACCGCTTTCCCTGCGACGCAGTCTTTGCCCTGCATAATGATCCAAGCCAGCCTTTCGGCCATTTTGTTTTGCGTGACGGCCCGGTGATGGCGGCAGTGGACGAATGCAAGATCACCGTCAACGGCTATGGCGGCCATGGGGCAGAGCCGCAAAGCGCCTCCGACCCGATCGTTGCCGGTGCCAGCATCGTCATGGCGCTGCAAACGGTGGTCTCGCGCAACATCCACCCGCTGATGCCAGCCGTCGTCACCGTCGGCGCGTTCCATGGCGGCAAGGCAAGCAATGTGATCCCGGAAACGGCGGAAATGCTGCTGACCATCCGCTCCTTCGACCCTGAAGCCCGCGATGAACTGGAAAAGCGCATTCGCATGATCGCCGAAGGTCAGGCCGCAAGCTACGGCATGAGCGTGACGCTGGAGTATGAGCGCGGCTATAGCCCGACCGTCAATCACAAGGCGGAAACGGACTATGTACGGGCGCTTGCCACGCGCTTTGCCGGGGCCGACAAGGTGCTGGAGATGGAGCGCCCGACCATGGGAGCGGAAGACTTTGCCTATATGCTGGAAAAGCGCCCCGGCTCGTATTTCTTCCTCGGCACCAAGCGCACCGACAACGACCCGCCGCTGCACCATCCGAAGTTCGACTTCAATGACGATATCATTCCGATCGGAACCGCCTTCTGGGTGGAGCTTGCGGAAGATTTTCTGAAAGCTGACTGAAGCTACTCAGTGGCGGGCGTTCTGAAGCGGCGAACGTAATCGGTGCTGTAGAGCGCGCTTTCGCGAAAATCGGACGATGCGAGCCCGTTACCAACGAAGATCATTGCGGTGCGCTCGACTGGCTCTTCCGCAAGAAGGGATTCTATATCGGACAGCGTACCGCGAATAACACGCTCTTCCGGCCACGAGGCTCGCACGACGATGGCCACCGGGCAATCCGCGCCGTAAAGCGGCGTCAGCTCCTCGACCACCTGCCCGATGGCATGAATGGCGAGATGGATGGCAAGTGTCGCGCCTGTCGCGCCAAAGGCCTTGAGGTTTTCGCTCTCCGGCATTTTGGACGCGCGACCGGAAACACGCGTGAGCACCAGGCTTTGCGCCACTTCCGGCACCGTCAGTTCCCGCTTCAAGGTAGCCGCCGCAGCTGCAAAGGACGGCACACCAGGCGTCACGGTGTAATCGAGCCCGAGCCGTTCCAGACGGCGGATCTGCTCGCCCATGGCGCTCCAGACGGAAAGATCGCCGGAATGCAACCGCGCTACATCCTTGCCCTCCTTCGCAGCCGCAACGAACTCGGCCTCGATCTCGTCCAGCGACAGGGCTGCAGTATCGACGATACGTGCGCCTGCCGGGCAATAATTCAGCAGCGCCTTCGGCACCAGCGAACCGGCATATAGGCAGACGGGAGAAGCGGCGATCAGATCGCGACCGCGCAGCGTAATGAGATCTGCCGCACCGGGGCCAGCGCCGATGAAATGAACCGTCATGTCTTGTCTCCAGACGTGGCAAAGGCCACGGTAATATCGCCGACGATCATGCGCGGCGCGATCAGTTTCGACGCTTCGCCAAGCGCTGCAAGTGCGGCTGCCTCGCTGACGCTTGGCGAACCGGCATATTTTGAGCTCAGTTCTGACCGGGTCAATGCGCGGTTCGCAGCGGCCTCGAAATCGGCCTGCGCCACCACGACGAAGGCCATGCCGAGCCGTGTTGCTGCTTCCAGCAAGGCGGGCTCATCCGCCTTGATCGGTGCCGTCGCAATAAAGTCGAACGCTACGCCGAACTTGGCAGAGGCCTGCGCGAGCGCGGCCAGGACGGCCTCCGGGCTGACACCCTTGCGGCACCCGATCCCCGCCACGATCACGGCATGTCCTTCGGTTTGACCCAGGACCATTGCGTGACCGGCATGGCGGCACGCCAGCCCTGCATCTGCCCGACCGGGGATGCGCGTGCAACCTCAAGCCGGATCAGGGAGCCGCCGAGTCGTGATTGTGCCGAGAGCAGCATGGCCTCCATTTCCAGCGTCACGGCATTGGCGACAAGCCTTCCGTCCGGCTTCAAGGCGCTGATTGCGCCCTCCAGAACCCCAGCCTCGCTGCCGCCGCCGCCGATGAATATGGCATCCGGCGTCGGCAAGCCTTCAAAGGCTTCGGGTGCGGTGCCAATCACCACGTCGAGACCCGGCACGCCGAAGGCTTGCGCATTGCGCATGGCGCGTTCTGCCCGCTCGGCATTCTGTTCAATACCGATAGCCCTGAGCGATGGGTGAGAGAGCATCCACTCGATGCCGATCGAGCCGGAACCTGCGCCTATATCCCACAGCAGCTCACCATGGCGAGGTGCGAGTGACGACAGCGTGACGGCGCGGATTTCACGCTTGGTCATCTGCCCATCATGCTCGAAAAGCGCGTCGTCCAAACCGCTGGCAAAAGGCAGTATCCGCGCAGCCTCATCGGCAACGACCTCGATAGCAACCACATTGAGCGGGTCTATATCAGCAAAGTCAAAGTCCTTTGCCGTCGTCGCGCGGGGATTTTCGCGGGGACCGCCAAGCGCTTCCAGCAAGTGGAAAATTGACCGGCCAAAACCGGTCTCCTTCAGAAGAGCGGCAATCAGTGCCGGGGCGCTGGCATCGGACGTGAGCGCGATGATCTTCGCACCGGACTGAAGATATGGGCGGATCAGATCGATGGAGCGCCCATGCAGGGAAATGCATTCGGTGTTCTGCAACGCCCAGCCGAGCCGCGAGGCGGCAAGCGAAATAGCCGACGGGGCTGGATAGGTGATCACTTCACCCGCATCGATGTGTCTCAGCAATGACACCCCGACGCCATGGAAAAACGGATCGCCGGAAGCCAGCACACAGACCTTTCTGCCCCTGAGCGCCACGACATCCGTCATGGCGACATCGAAGGGGACAGGCCAGGGGCGGGGCTCGCCTTTGATCGCACCAGAGACCAATCCGAGATGGCGCTTGCCACCGAAGACGACCTCGGCATTTTCGATGGCCTGGATGGCATTTGCCGGCAAACCGGCAAGACCATCCTCGCCGATACCGACGATGGAAAGCCAAGGCACAAGTTTTTCGCTGGCGACAGAGGATATTCCGTCATATTCAACGGCCATGACACGCTCCATCCTCATTCTCGGCGGCACGGCGGATGCCCGTCTTCTGGCCGGAAAGATTGCCGACGAATCCGGCTACCGGATTTTGCTGTCCATGGCGGGCCGTACCAAGGAACCGGCGAAGCAACCCGTGCCGGTTCGCGTTGGCGGCTTTGGCGGCGCAGCTGGACTGAAGACCTTCCTCACCGAGGGAGGCTTCGATCTGCTGGTGGATGCGACCCACCCTTACGCGGCGCGGATTTCCGCCAATGCTGCCGAGGCGGCTAGGCTGACCGGCGTGCCTCTGGTCTCGCTGTCGCGTCCGGCCTGGGTCGAAGAAAAGGGCGACCGATGGGAAAGGGTTGGCAGCATGGAGGAGGCGGTGACCGCCTTGGGGAGCATCCGCCGATACGCCTTTCTGGCGCTTGGTCGGCAAGAGCTTTTGCCCTTTGAAACCGCACCCCAGCACAGCTATCTGATCCGCAGCGTCGACCCCGTGGAGCCGCCACTTGCCGTGCCGAATGCGCGCTACATGACCGCCCGAGGACCCTTTGCGCTTGCAGACGAAATCGCCATGTTGAAGGGAAACGATATCGACGTCATCGTTTCGAAGAACTCCGGCGGCGCAGCGGCCTATGCGAAAATCGAAGCCGCACGCGTTCTCGGCATTCCGGTCATCATGATCGACAGGCCACCCCGCCTGCAATCCAGTGCCATAGGCATGCAAGTGCTGGATATCGAGACTGCGCTGACCGCCATCCGCCATCAGCTTTCCCTTCTGGAAAAACGCGGCGAATAGACCAGAGACGGCTGGTCCTGACGGTCGATAATGCGTGTCTCGACCGACCCGACAATGATGCAGGTCGCCATATCCGCCATATAGCTCGACGCTTCTGATAGGGGCACGACGCGCATACGCTCATCGGCGCGCCCGGCAGCGCGGCCGAAAATCACCGGCACCGAGCCCGGCAGGTGCGCCCGCAGCACATCGAAGGCCGTTGCCAGTTGATGCGGTCTTGCCTTGCTGACGGGATTGTAGAAGGCCATGACGAAACCGGCTTCAGCTGCGGCCACCAACCGTTTTTCGATCAGTGACCAGGGCTTCAAATTGTCGGAGAGCGAAATGGCGCAGAAATCGTGACCGAGCGGTGCGCCCGCCCGTGCCGCGACAGCGAGCATGGCCGTCACCCCTGGCACAACCGAAAAGTCGATGTCGCGCCATTCGGCAGGACCGTTCTCAATCGCCTCGCAGACGGCCGCCGCCATGGCGAAGACGCCTGGATCGCCGCCTGAGACAACGCAGACTTTTCCGCCAGAAGCGGCCAATGTCAGCGCTGCCTCCGCGCGTGAAATTTCCTCGCGATTATCCGATGCGTGACGCCGTTGGTCTGGACGCAGAGACAACCGGTCGAGATAGGGAATGTAGCCGAAGAAATCCTCCGCCGCATCCACCGCAGCCAGCGCCTCCGGAGTGATCTGCGAAAGGCTTCCTGGCCCCAGACCAACGACCGTCAAACGTCCGGTGGAGGACGAGCTCATGCAGGCTCTCCCGCCGGGCGATCCTTCCAGCCGGGCACGAGAACCAGAGAGAAATAGGGAGCGGGTGACTCGTCGCGCTCGATCAGGCGTATGGCATGTCCATTGGCCATGGTGCCGCGTTCGACATAGAGCGCGCCTTCCAGCTTACCTGCCTTTTCCAGCGCGCGGCGGATTTTCGGCAGGTTGCGACCGACCTTCATGATGACAGCGCCATCCGTACCCGAGAGCCGCTCGAAAAGCGCAACCTCATTCAACGTACCCGGCAGGACGCTCAAGATATCGTCGCCCTGCACCAGCGGCAGTCCGGTCATCGACCAGCAGCCGGACATGGCCGTGATCCCCGCAACGACTTCCGCCGGATAATTCGGCGCAAGTCGAAGATGCAGATGCATATAGGAGCCGTAGAAGAGCGGATCGCCCTCAGAGAGCACGGCCACGGTGCGTCCGGCATCCAGATGAACGGCGATATCGCGTGCCGACTGATCGAAAAAGGCGGCAATCGCGCCGCGATAGTCGTCACCGTTCTTGTCGCTTTCGACCGTGACAGGATAGACAAGCGGCATTTCCAGCGTACCGGGCCGGATAAAGCTTTCGACGATGCCGCGGCCATTGCCCTTGCTGCCGCGCTTGCAGAAAAAGGCAATCACATCCGCAGTCTCGATGGCGCGCACGGCCTTCAGCGTCAGAAGATCGGGATCACCCGGACCGGTCCCGACGCCGATGACCTTGCCCTTCAGCGCCTTTTCCGGTGCGGGATCGTAAAGTGCGGCACTCATAGGCCAGCCCTCGCAACGGCATTGACGGCGGCAGCCGTCATGGCGGAGCCGCCCATGCGGCCCTTTACGATAGCATAGGGAATGCCGAGCGTGCTGTCTTCCAGCGCATCCTTCGATTCCATTGCCCCAACAAAGCCCACCGGCATGCCGATGATCGCCGCAGGCCGCGGGGCGCCTCTTTCCAGCATTTCCAGGAGATAGAACAACGCCGTCGGCGCATTGCCGATGGCAACCAAAGCGCCGTCGAGATGATCGGCCCAGAGATCGAGTGCGGCGGCTGAACGGGTATTACCAATGGTCTTTGCCAGCTCCGGTGTGCGCGGATCGCGCAGCGTGCAGATGACGGCGTTGCCGGCCGCCAGACGCGCCCGTGTGACGCCATGCGCTACCATTTCCGCATCGCAGAGAATGGGCTTTCCAGCAGCTAGGGAGCCGCGTGCGGCTGACACGAAATCCGCAGAAAAGCGGAAATGCCCGGCCGCCTCGACCTGCCCGCAGGCATGGATCATGCGAATGGCAATATCCGCCTGTTCGGGCGTGAAGGCGGTAAGATCCGCTTCCTCACGGATGATGGCAAAGGAGCGCTCATAGATCGCATCGCCATTGCGGATATAGTCGTAAGTCGTCATGTCTCGTCCTGTCGGAGCGCCGCAATAACCCTGTCCTTGCCCAATCGGACAAACAGGCTGCGGGCATTTTCTCCGGGCTTATGTTCTTTTTCATAGAGGCGGGCAAGCCGGGAAAGCCCGGCCTGCGCTTGAGAGCCAGCCAAAACCGCGTCCGAGGGCGCCGAAACCTTGGCCTTATAGCCAAAGGAGAGGCCGCTAGCTGTGCCGGAAAAGGCAAGAAGGGCGGGCGCTGGATGGGCGCACCCCTTGCCGCAACCGGAGAGGTGCAGCGTTAAGGAGCCATCCAGCATATCGCGACACTCTTTGGCGGCAAACGCGGCCAGCGATTGAACCGGGATGAAAGCCGATGCGCAGGCAGGCGCACCGGCACAAACGGCGATGGAAGAGCGCGTATCGCCATCGCTGACGACGAAGCCGGCACTCTCGGCGTAATCGAGAAGGGAGTGACATGCGTCGTTTTCGCCCACCGCATAGAACCCATGCTGCGGTCCGGGCCTGATGGATTGGACACCGATATCGCGCGCCTTCCTGCAAAGGGCAGACAGGGCATCCGAGGTGATGTGTCCGAATGCGGGCGCGATGACGGCAGCAGAGAGATTATCGTTCAAGGGCCAAAGCCTGCGCTGGTCTGCGCGCTTTTTCGTATCCGCATGTCTGTTTGAGGTCAGGGCAGTGGGCGGGACAGGCGAAAGACGATCCCCACACACCGCATGCACCGTCGCCCGATCCAAATCACGGCCCCGCACATCCGGCCCCAATTCGGCGAGGTGGACGAGAAGATCGATGACGCAATCGGCAGCATCATGAGTTTGGACTGCCCCGGCGAGCAGCGCCTTGTCTTCCGTACCACCCAGCATCAGATGCCAGACAATGCCAACCTCATGCTGGATAGCCTTCAGCCGAATATCGGCAAGCAACCCACCCATCGAAACCATACCATCGCCATCGACGATCACCGACATCTTGGCCGCGAGCTTGGCATCAAGACCGAGTGCTGCGGCCCTTTTACTGATCCGATCGAGGATCGGCGCGGCATTGGCGACCTCGCTGCCGTCGATCCCAGCAATCGGCGACATTTCCACCGCAAGGCCTTGGCGCAAAGGAAGGTCCAGTGCGAGCACATCGCGCTCCAGCAGAACAGCGCTTTCGGCGGTCAGCCCACGAAACTGAAGGCTGCCGCGCGCGGTGACATCGAGAAGGCCGTTACCGTGACGGTGTGCGAGAGCGGAAAGGGAATCGAGAGCAGGTGGCGCAAGACCATCAGTGAAAGCCACGCGCGACAACAGACCGTCGCCGGTCTGCATCGGTGCGGACAGGGCAGGGCAGGCGCCACGGCGGGAAAAGGGCTGCACAGAAGGAAGCGGGTTCAAGCCGAAACCCTCGCCGATGGTGCCGCCGATGACCGTGGTGCGATCAGCATCTCCAGTTCCGCATCAACCGCATTGCGGCGGCTGTGCCAGAGGTTGCGGTGGCGCGCGGAGAGGAAGCGCTCGGCCATCAACTCCGCTGCTTTCGGGTTCTCCCGCAGGATGAAATCGCGCACCTCCTCATTGCCGAAATAGGCATCATAGACCGCTTCGATCAGCGATGAGGAAACGGCTTGCGTGATTTCGGCAAAACCGATCAACCGGTCGACGGTCTCGGCAAATTCGGCGGCACCACGCGGGCCGTGGCGCAGCTGCCCGGCAATAAAGCGCGGATTGATCGCGCGGGCGCGCACGACCCGGATAATCGCCTGCGCAATAGATCTGGCACGCGGGCGGGCGGGATCGGTCGTGTCGAGCGCCACCACATCCGCCGCTTGCCCAAGCTTGGCCTTGGCAGCGGCAAAGCCGCCGATGAAGGCGACGTCCGACGAGCCATCCAGCAGATCGCGCCCCGGATCATCACCGGTATGAACTAGAAGCTCGGCGCGTCCGACCTGGCGCGCAAACCCCGGATCAACAACGATCTCCAGCCCATCGGGCCCGCCAAAGGCGTGGCTTGCGGCATCCAGATAGGCTTGGCCCAGCGCCTCGCGCTCGTCCCAGTCCCCACGCGCAATCGCGTCTTCGATACCCGCGCCATAGGTGCCAGGGGCCGACCCGAAGATGCGTGCCGGCACATGACCAAGAGAGGCTGTCTCCTCAGCGAGCGGATTGTCGCCTGGGGACTCTTCCCGCGCCGCAATCGCCCTTGCCGCCGCATCGAGAAGCGCGATGAGAGCCGGAAACATATCGCGAAATAGGCCGGAAATGCGGAAGGTCACATCCACACGCGGGCGCCCGAGCGCGGCCGGTGGCAGAACCTCGATGCCGTTCACCCGGCCGGTCGCCTGATCGTAGATCGGACGCGCGCCCATCAGATGCAGCGCCTGTCCGACATCTTCGCCGCCATTGCGCAAAGACGCAGAGCCCCAGAGATCCAAGACCAGATGGCGCGGCCAGTCGCCATGGCTTTGCAAATAGTGGCGCAGCACCTCTTCGCCTGCGGCCTTGCCCAACTCGAAGGCGGTCGGCGTTGGCATGGTGCGCGGGTCGGCAGCGTAAAGATTGCGCCCTGTCGGCAGGACGTCCAGCCGTCCTCGGGCTGGCGCGCCGGAAGGGCCGGGCAAAATGTGGTAGCCGTCCAGGGCGGCGAGCAGCGCTGCCTTCTCGCGGATCGCACTCTCGCGCCTCAGAGAATCCGGCTCATCATCCGCGCAGCGCCCGAAGACATGCTGGCCGTCCTTAATGGCGAAATCCTTCAGATCGCACAAAAACGCATCGATCCGCATCAGCGCCGAATCCGCATCCTCCTCCACACCGATACCGGCATCGGCGGCAAGCCCCGTCTCGAAGGCCTTTTCGACAATCAGCTTGGCCAGACGATCGCGGCGGCGGCGATCGAGCCCATCGGCCTGGGCATATTCATCGACCAGCTGTTCGAGTGCAGCCTGCTCCGGTGAAAGACCGGCGGACACCAGAACGGGGGGAATATGCCCGATGGTGAGGGCGGCAATGCGCCGTTTGGCAACGGCAGCCTCACCCGGATTGGAAACGATGAAGGGATAGATGACCGGCAGCGATCCGGTGACGATCTCCGGGAAACAGGCTTCCGACAATGCGACCGTTTTCCCGGGCAGCCATTCCAGCGTGCCATGCGCGCCGACATGGATGATGGCATGGGCGTCGAAATCCTCCTGCATCCACGCGCCGAAGGCGCCCAGCGCATGACGCGGCGGCAAGGCCGGATCGTGATAATCCACCCGCCTGTCCGCCTGCCGTCCACGATCCGGAGCAAGCGCGACGATGACGGAGCCAAAACGGGCGGCACGGAAGCGGAATGACCTATCGATAACGGCCTCGTCGTCAGCCGCGTCACCCCAGGCGGATACGATAGAGGTGCAGGCGGCAAGCGGGAGACCGTCCAGAAAGTGCTGGTAGCGAGATATCGGAAGACTGGCGCTCTCCGCCTCGATCCTATCCAGCAACGCTCTTGCCGTTTCCGGAATATCGCCAACCGCATAGCCCGCATCACGTAGGTCGCGCAGCATCTCCAAAACACTTTGCGGCACATCGAGACCGACTGCATATCCGGTGCGACCGGGTGCAGCACCCGGATAGTCCGGCATGAGGATAACGAGACGCCTCTCCGCCACCGGCGTCTGCGTCAACCGCAGATGGGCAGCGATTCGGTCCACGACCTGGGCCACACGATCCGGCTCTGGCGCATTGAGCAGTCCTTGGCGCCCTGAAGGATCGGACTGCTTGAAGGAGATGGCACCGGCCAGAATCCGGCCATCCAGTTCCGGCAGGACCACATGCATGGCAAGATCCGATGGGTTGAGGCCGCGCATGTTCTCAGCCCAGGCATCGCGCCGCGTCGTGGCCATGATGACCTGGAAAACCGGCACGCCAAGCCGGTCGAACAGGCTTTTGCCGTTCTCATCCGTCTGACTGGCGAAGGCCGTTGCGGCGATGATGGCCGCAGGCTTCAGCGGTGCCAGCGTGTCTTCCAGAAACAGAATCGCCTCACCATCCTTCAAGCCACTGACGAAAATCGGCAGGGGGGCAAAGCCACGGTCCTTCAGCGCCTCAAACAGCACATCGATGGGCGCGGCATCGGCTGCCAGAAGCATGGAACGGTAAAAGAGAATGGGCAGCTTTGGAGCTTCTGGCGGAAAAGCGGAGAGCGCTTGAGCAAGATCGACCACGCCAAGGTCTGGGATATAGAAGCCGGATTTCGGCAGCGGCTCCGGCTCGACATCCGGCCAGACGCCTTCCTTGGCAAAAGCGGTGAGGCCTTCGCAAAGACGACGCATGTTCTGCTGCCCGCCTTGCCGGAAGAAGGAGAGGACGGAGCCAAGCTGGCCCTGATCGACCGTCGATTGCGCTTCGAGCTTTTCATCGCGCTCGCTGCATTCGCCTGGCAGAAGCACGAGCTTGATGCCGCGCCGGCGCGCCATCATTGCCAGCTGATCAACGCCGTAGCGCCAGCGATCCGCGCCACCCAGAAACCGGATAAGGATCAGCTTGGCATGCTCCGCAGTCTTTTCGATCCAGAGATCGACCGACATGGGATGGCGAAGCTCGGACAGATTGGCGACGCTGAGTGAGACGCCGGAGCCCTCCGGCCATGCCCGCTGCAAACCGGCAAGGTCGCTTGAGGAGAACGACAACACCACCACATCCGCCTGCGGCTGGTTGAGATCAACCGGCTCGATCAGGTCGTCCAGAGACGATGATGTGGTGGCGAGGATATGCATGACGCGTCAGGCCGCCAGCATCTGTTCGATCTTCTCGCGGTTGAGGCCCTTTTCACCGATCACGACGAGCGCCGAACGGCGTACTTCGCCTGCGGCCCAGGGGCGGTCGAAATAGTGATTGACGCGCGCGCCGACGGCCTGAACCTGAAGGCGCATGGGCTTGGACGAGACTTCGACGAAACCCTTGATGCGCAGAACGTTCTCAGACGCCGCGGTCTGGGCGATACGTTCTGCCAAGGCCTCCGGATCGGACACCGCACCGAGTTCGACCACGAAGCTGTCGAATTCGTCGTGATCGTGGTCCTCTTCCTCATCATGATGGGTATGGCGGTTTTCGATATCGTTTTCGACTGCCAGCCCAAGCCCGATCAGCACGGCAGGATCGATCTGGCCGTGGGAAGCAACGACGATCTTGGCGGCCTTTGGCAGATGCTCGCCGATATGCGCCTTGGCACGCTCCAGACCTTCGGCATCGAGAAGATCGGCCTTGGTCAGCACGATCAGGTCGGCGCAGGCGATCTGATCTTCGAAGACTTCCTCGACCGGATCGTCATGGTCGAGCGCTTCGTCATTGGCGCGCTGGGCGGCGAGCGCGTCCATGTCATGCGACACCATGCCTTCGGCAAGTGCCGCACCATCGGCAACGGCAACGACCGCGTCGACGGTGACGCGACTCTTGATCGCCGGCCATTGGAAGGCCTGGACCAGTGGCTTGGGCAGCGCAAGACCGGAGGTCTCGATCAGGATATGCTCGACCCGCGGCTGGCGGCTCAAGATCTCCTCGATGGCCGGCTGAAAATCATCCGCGACTGTGCAGCAGATGCAGCCATTGGCAAGCTCGACAATGTTTTCTTCCGGGCAGCTTTCGATGCCGCAGCCCTTGAGGATGTCCCCATCGATGCCGACATCGCCGAACTCATTGACGATAATCGCCAGACGCTTGCCATCGAGCTTTTCCAGAAGGCCGCGCAGCAGCGTGGTTTTGCCGGCGCCCAGAAAGCCGGTGACGATGGTGCAGGGAACGCGCTCTAGCGTGGTCATGATGTCTCCTCGAGGAAATTCAAAGGGGGGATGCGCGCGACCATGCCGCGCTTCAAGCTGTCCGGACGCCCGCGCCAAGGCATCAGGCCGTCGGTGGAACTTTCAAGCAGGCGCGCGCCGGTGATCAGATCATCGGCATGATCGGGCGTCAGCCCGCCGAAGACGTAAGACCAGCCATCGGCACTGCGCATCGCGGCACTGGCACCACGCTTGCAATTGGCAAGGCAGTTGACGCTGCGTACCTCGATATCGGCTTCCGCACCAAGCGCGATCGCAGCCTCTGCCAGCAGCGCGCCGAGGCGCGGCTCGGCATTCGGTTCTGCCTCACTACGGCAACTGCGGCAGACATAGACAACAAGACCGGAAGCTTTCTGCTTTTCGGTCGATCCTTCCGTCCGAGACGATGTCGCTGTAATATCCAAACCGAGCCCGCTTCCGCCGTTAAAACATGCAAGGGGTGCGGTGCCGAAGACGGAATGCGAGACAGCGCAAACCGATATTCGGCGCAACCGACTGACCGGAGCACCCCGCCCGGCAGACGTTTTTTTCTGAAACGGCAGGTCTCCTGGCTTGCGGCTTGAATAGGCGCCCTTGCACCGCCTTCCCGGATCGAAATCCAGTGGCTTTACGGTGCGGGCTTGCCGCTTACAGTTGCGGGGGCAGCCACGGATTGACCCGAGAAGCGGGCGGAACCGTGTTCCCTCTTAGCTTTTCCCGTTGCCGGAAAAAGACCGTCAGTGCCTTACCTTTACGGGCAAGCTGGCTTGCGGTCAATGCGCGGATTCTTGAGCGATGCTCTCGGTGCCATTGCCGAGAAGGGCGTTTTGACTATAGTCGCCGCTTCCAAAACAGGCTCGGAAGGACGTGGACATCATGACACGCGAGATCAGCGACAGTGACGCCGCCCGCCACCGCGAGAAGATGGTGAACCGCAAGAGCGTGCAGGATGCGGAAGTAGCCGAGAAGACCATCGAGAAGGGTCTATTGATGGTCAATACCGGCCCCGGCAAGGGCAAGTCCACCGCAGCCTTCGGCCTTGCGCTGCGCATGCTCGGCACGGGCCGACGCGTTGGTATCGTCCAGTTCATCAAGGGCGCGTGGTCGACCGGTGAACAGCAGGCGCTGACGCTTTTTGGTGACCGGGTGGAATGGCGCACCATGGGCGAGGGTTTCACGTGGGACACTCAGGACCTGAAACGCGATATCGCCGCGGCAACCAAGGCCTGGGAGGAGGCAAAGCTCCTGATGGCGGATGAGACGATCGGTCTTCTGGTTCTGGACGAATTGAATATCGCGCTTCGCTACGATTATCTGGATCTGGCGGACGTTGTCGCCACCTTGCAGAGCCGCCGTCCCGATCTGCACATCATCGTGACCGGGCGCAATGCCAAGCCGCCGCTGATCGAGGCAGCAGACATGGTGACGGAGATGACACTGGTGAAGCATCACTTCAAGGCGGGCGTCAAAGCCCAATCCGGCATCGAGTTCTGATCCATGGTCGCCAGATCCATCATGTTTCAGGGAACCGGCTCGGATGTCGGCAAGTCGCTGATGGTGGCGGGTCTGGCGCGTGCCTTTACCCGTCGCGGACTTTCGGTCCTGCCCTTCAAGCCGCAAAATATGTCCAACAATGCCGCGGTGACTGCGGATGGCGGCGAGATCGGTCGGGCGCAGGCCTTGCAGGCGCGGGCGGCAAATGTTCCGCTCTCGGTGCACATGAACCCGGTTCTTTTGAAGCCCCAGAGCGAAACCGGCGCGCAGGTGGTGGTACAGGGCAAGATCCTCGGCAACGCCAAGGCGGCAGAGTACCAGCACATGAAAGCAAGGCTGATGCTGCACGTGCTGGAAAGCTTCGAGCATCTGAAGGCCAATGCCGATCTGGTTTTGGTCGAAGGTGCCGGCAGCGCATCGGAAGTCAATCTGCGTGCCAATGACATTGCCAATATGGGTTTTGCCCGCGCCGCCAATGTTCCGGTGATATTGATCGGTGATATCGACCGAGGCGGGGTGATCGCCAGTCTCGTCGGCACGAAGACGGTGGTGGATGCAGACGACGCGAGGATGATCGAAGGCTTCATCGTCAATCGTTTTCGCGGCGATCCCTCGCTCTTCGATGAGGGGATGCATATTATCGCAGACCACACCGGCTGGACGTCCATCGGCCTTCTGCCGCACTTTGCCGACGCCGCACGCCTGCCCGCCGAAGATGCGCTGGGACTGACTGGCGAAGCCCAAACGAAACCGGGCGCGAAGATCCGCATCGCAGTGCCGATCCTGCCGCACATCTCCAATTTCGACGATCTCGACCCGCTGGATATGGAGCCGGATGTCGAACTGATCCGCGTGCGTCCCGGAACCGCCATTCCTGGCGATTGCGCCCTTATTTTGCTGTGCGGATCGAAAGCGACGATTGCCGATCTAGCCGTCCTGAAGCAGGCCGGGTTCGATATAGACATCAAGGCGCATCTTCGCCGCGGCGGAATGATTCTGGGCCTCTGTGGAGGATACCAGATGCTTGGAGCGACCCTATCGGACCCGGACGGCATCGAAGGGCCGCCATCGACCGTGGAAGGGCTGGGGCTTTTAAACGTCGAGACGGTGCTGACCGGAGACAAGCGGCTGGTCTCGGTCGAAGGGCGAAGCTTCGACGGCGAGGCGTTCTCCGGCTACGAAATGCATGTGGGTGTGACCAAAGGTGTCGATTGCGAACGGCCCTTCTACACCATCGGCAACCATGTGGATGGCGCGATATCCGCCGATGGCCGCGTTTTCGGCACCTATGTCCATGGTCTGTTTTCCGATGACGGACAGCGTAGCGCCTGGCTGCAACGGCTTGGCGGGCAGCGCTCGGCGCTGAATTACGAAGCGCAGGTGGATGCGGTGCTGGACCGGCTGGCCGACCACATGGAGCGCCATCTCGATCTAGACGCGCTGCTCTCTATCGCCAGATAAGCAATACCATAAGACCAAAGAAGCCGATCAGCAGGCCATCCGCGATACGCGCAAGCTTCAGAGCCTGACGAATATCGGCGGCGGTCAGATCCCGACGTCCGCCTTCGCCCATGAAGCGCGCCTGGATCATCTGTCCACCATAGGAGCGCGGTCCGGCAAGTGCGAAACCCAGCGCCCCGGCAAGAGCCGCTTCCGGCCATCCGGCATTGGGAGAGCGGTGGTGGCCAGCGTCACGAAAAATCGCCCGAACCGCATTGGAGGGAGAGGCCCCCGGCAAGAAGAAGGCGGCGACCACGAAGAGCAGACCGCTGAGGCGCGAGGCGGGAAGATTGACGAGATCGTCCACACGGGCAGAAGCCCAACCAAAGGCTTTGTATTGTGGTGTGCGGTGACCGATCATGCTGTCTGCCGTATTGATCGCCTTGTAGCCCGCCCCACCGGGCAGTCCGAGCAAACCGAGCCACAGCGAAGGTGCTACGATGCCATCGGAAAAATTCTCGGCGAGGCTCTCGATGGCCGCCCGACACACCGCTGCCTCATCGAGTTGATCGGGATCGCGACCAACGATCATCGACACGGCATTGCGCCCACCTTCGAGGCCTTCGCTTTCCAGCGCGATTGCCACTGCCTCGACATGCGTTTCCAGGCTTTTTTGCGCGGGAAGAGATGCGCCGACGATCGCGACCAGTAAAAACCCAAGCGGAAAAAGTAGAAGAATACTCTGCAGCAGAAGGGAGATTGTCACCGTGACACCCAAAATAACGATGAGCGCCAGGACGCCTTTGCCTTCCCGATGCAAAAATGATCGGTGTTCCCGGTTCCATTTTGCGTCGAGCAGCGCAATAAGCGAACCGATCCAAGTGACCGGATGGCCGATCCGGCGAAACAGCCAATCGGGATAGCCAGCGAAGCGTTCGATCAAAAGCGACAGGAAAGCAATGGTGAAGAACATGGGCAACCTGGGACCAGAGAGGGTAGAGGCAGCGATCCGCCACGGTGGCGATCTTGGCCGGGCGCGTGCGTCCTACCCGCTAGCGCCTCAACCCTGGATCGACCTGTCCACAGGGATCAATCCACATTCCTATCCGCATTCTCCCCTTCCTGCCAGCGCCTTCTCACGCCTGCCGGAGCCTGACGCGCTGGAACGCCTGAAGGCGGTTGCCGCCAACGCTTTCAGCGCGCCGTCTGTCAAGCATCTAGCCGCAGCGCCGGGAACGCAAATGCTCATGCCGCTGCTTGCCGAGATTGCCGTTCAACGCGGCGCCAAAAATGCTGCCGTGCTGACACCCGCCTACGCGGAACATGCCAGAACGGCGCGGATGGCAGGACTTGCGGTGACGGAAGTCGCGCACTTCTCCGACCTCGCGGATTTCGACTATGCGGTGGTGATCAATCCCAACAATCCCGATGGCAGGGTGATCGAGCACGATCATATTCTGGCTCTCGCTGACCACATGCACCGCAAAGGCGGTCTGCTGGTGGTCGATGAGGCCTTTATCGAGACCGGCTATGCGGCAAGCGTAGGCGAAGCCACCGCGATTGAGGGACTCGTGGTGTTGCGCTCTTTCGGCAAGTTCTACGGCATGGCGGGTCTGCGCCTTGGCTTTGCCATTGCTCATCCGGAGATTGCCAATAGGCTGGAGCAGCGCCTCGGACCATGGGCGGTATCCGGCCCAGCGCTGCATGTGGCAACCGAGGCGCTGGCGGATTGGAACTGGCGCGAAGCGATGAGACTCCGGCTAAGAGAAGAAGCTGCGCGTCTCGACGGGCTGCTGGGAAATGCAAGTCTCACCGTGGTTGGCGGCACAAGTCTCTTCCGCCTGGTTCGGGACGAAAGGGCGGCAGCGCTGTTCGAGCATCTTGCACAGCGTGGTATTCTCGTTCGCATCTTCGACGAGCGCCCCTATGACGTGCGCTTCGGCCTACCGGAGACGGAAGGCGAATGGACAAGGCTAGAGGTAGCTTTTTCCGAATTCTGATTGTTCTCCGACAATCCAAAACAATTATGCCCGGAACTGGTCCGGGCATAAGGAAGGGTGGGAAGCAGAAGCCGGAACCTCAGCCTTTGAAGGTATAGGCTTCGATCGACTCCGGCTTCATTTCGATGGAGAAGCCAGCCATTTTCGGCGGCATATAGGCGGCGTTTTGAATATCGCAGGGCTCGAAGAAGTGCTCGTGCAGATGATCGACATACTCGATCACACGGCCTTCCTTGGTGCCGGATACGACCAGATAGTCGATCATCGACAGATGCTGCACATATTCGCAAAGCCCGACGCCACCAGCATGCGGCCAGACAGGAAGATTATACTTCGCGGCGATCAGCAGCACGGCCAGAACCTCGTTCAGGCCACCCATACGGCAACTGTCGATCTGCACCACATCGATCGCGCCTTCGGCGATGAACTGCTTGAACATGATGCGGTTCTGGCACATTTCACCAGTCGCGACTTTCACCGAGCCAATACCCTGGCGAATCTTGCGGTGACCGGCGACATCGTCCGGGCTCGTCGGCTCTTCGATGAAGAACGGCTTGCAGAAGGCGAGCTTGTTGACCCACTCGATAGCCTGATCGACTTCCCAGACCTGGTTGGCATCGATCATCAGATAGCGGTCCGGACCGATAACCTCACGGGCAATGGTGAGACGACGAATGTCGTCTTCCAGATCGCGACCGACCTTCATCTTCACATGGTTGAATCCGGCATCGATGGCTTCATGGCAAAGGCGACGAAGCTTCTCGTCGCTGTAACCGAGCCAACCTGCGGAGGTTGTGTAGCAGGCGTAGCCTTCCGCCTTGAGAATATCGATGCGCTCTTTCTTGCCGGCTTCCGCCTTTTTCAGGATGGCGAGCGCGTCCTCGCGCGTCAGAACGTCCGTCAGATAGCGGTAGTCGACAATATCAGCGATTTCCTCAGCGCTCATGTCGGCCACGAACTGCCAGACTGGCTTGCCAGCCTGCTTTGCGAGCAGATCCCAGACGGCATTGACGACGGCGCCTGTGGCAAGATGCATGGCGCCCTTATCTGGGCCGATCCAGCGAAGCTGGCTGTCACTTGTCAGATGGCGCCAATATTTTCCGGGGTTCTCGATAACGGTTGCGAGATCCGTCCCGACCACCAGATGCCGCATCGCCTTGATGGCCATGCAGCAGATATCGTTACCGCGACCGATGGTGAAGGTCAGGCCATGGCCTTTCAGCGACGGCTCGTCGGTATCGAGAATGACATAGGCTGCCGAGTAATCCGGGTCGGGATTCATCGCATCCGAGCCATCAAGGCTCTGGGAGGTGGGGAAGCGCAGATCGAAAACGCGCAGGTCTGTAATCTTGGTCATGGCCGTTTTTACTCGCGGTCAGGGGGTCGTTGAATATAAGAAGAGCTGGAAGTTCAGGCCACTTCCACCATGCCTTTGATGACGCCTGCTCGTGGATCGGTCAGGCCAGCGAAATTGGCTGGCACTTCGGCGAGCGTCATGCGGTGGGTGATCAGTGCTTCCGGCACACGTCCGGCGCGCAAGGCCTCCAGCACACGCTCGAAATCTTCAGGCGTGGCGTTGCGACTGCCCAGAAGCGTCGTTTCGCGCTTGTGGAATTCAGGATCGTTGAAGCTGATATCGCTGGCAACGATAGAAACGAGAACATAGGCGCCCCCATGTCCGACGAAGGAGAAGCCGCGCTCCATCGCCTTCGGATTGCCGGTCGCGTCAAACACGACATCGAAGAAGTTGCCTTCGGTAATCTCGCTTAGCCGATCCTTGTCACCTTCGCCAAGCAACACGATATTGGCAACGCCAAGATGATCACGGCAGAATGAAAGCCGGTCTTCGCGGCTGTCGATCATGGTCACCACGGCACCGTTCATCGCTGCAAAGACCGCGACGGCCATGCCGATTGGGCCAGCACCGACGATCAGCACATGCTGGTCCTTCTCGACCGCGCCGCGACGCACGGCATGCGCGCCGATAGCAAGAAACTCCGTCATGGCGGCCTGGTCGAGAGACAGTCCTTCAGCCTTCAACACGAACTGCTGCGGAACGCTCAAATACTCCACCATGCCGCCATCGCGGTGAACGCCGAGCACACCGATGTTGCGGCAGCAGTTGCTCTTGCCCTTGAGGCAGGCGCTGCAATGCCCGCAGGACATGTAGGGAATGATGGTGACGATATCGCCTGTCGCAAGCGCACTACCTTCCGGTGCTTCCTCGACCGTGCCCGACAATTCATGGCCCATGATGCGCGGATAGGAGAGATAGGGCTGATTGCCGGTGAAGATATGCAGATCCGTTCCGCAGACGCCGATGCGGCGGACACGCACCAAAACCTCATTGGATGCTCTCGATGGCTTTGGCATTTCCTTGGAAACGAGTTCGCCGGGTTTGTCACAGAAAATAGCCAGCATGAATCACCTGTCGGAAAGAGAATAAATACGTGCGGCGTTTGCGCCGAAAACCTTGGCGTGGTGCTCCTGAGGAACGACGTCCCGGCAGAAATCCAGCCAACCCTGATAGTCACCGGCAAGCCTGATCACCGGCCAGTCACTTCCAAAAATCACCCGGTCTGGGCCAAACAGTTCGAAAATGGTTTCCGCATAGGGCCGAACTGCTTCCACTTTCTGCTCTCCGCGCTCCACAAGAAGACCGGACAGCTTGCAAAAGACGTTTGGAAGTGCAGCAAGCGCCGCCATATCCCGTCGCCAAGCGACATAATGTCCCGTTGCGATCTTAGGCTTGGCACCGTGATCGATGACGATCTGCAGAGCAGCATGGCGGCTCGCAAAACGCAGCAGATAAGGCAGGTGCGGCGGTAGAACCAACGCATCGAAGATCAGGCCCTTTTCGATCATGGTTTCGACCGCGGGAGCAAGTGCCGGATCCTCGATCCACTCCACGTCGGCAATATCCTGCAACATCGGCCGCAGGCCCTTGAAGGCAGGATGCGAAGCGCGCCGCGCGATCTCGGCAGGCGCATCCGCTGCCTTCATGTCCACCCAGCCCACAACACCTTTGATGAACGCGTTTTCATCGGCAAGGGCCAGCATGAAATCCGTATCGCCAGCGCTCTCCATGGTCTGTACCAGCACAGTGCCGGAAATACCGGCCTCTTCCAGCAAAGGCTCAAGATCGGCAGGCAAGAAATCCCTGTAAATGGCTTCAAGCGAAGCTGGCGGCCACTGACCCTGCCGTTCCTTCAACAGCCAGAAATGCTGGTGTGCGTCGATGAGCATGGCTCAACCCTTCGCGCCCGGCACCGGAGCACCTTCGGCAATCAGCCCGCGACGCTGCAATTCAGACCAGAACGCATCTGGAATATCCTGCTCGAACCAACCGATATTGGAGGAGAGTTGCGCTGAATTACGCGCACCGGAAACGACGGTAACGGATGCAGGGTGAGCAAGCGGGAACTGTAGCGCTGCGGCCTGGAGCGAAACGCCCATCTCCTCGCAGACATCATGCAGCGCATCCACACGCGCCAGAAGCTCTGCCGGCGCGTCCTTGTAGTTGAACTTGCGATTGCCAGCCAAAATACCGGAATTGAAAGCGCCGGCGACGACGATCCCCACGCCCTTTTCGACGCAAGAATTCATGAAGCCAAGGCTCTGCTGTTCCAGAAGCGTGTAACGGCCGGCAAGCATCGCGGCGTCGATATCGAACACGTCCATGGCGTCGCGGACGACTTCCCATTCATTGACGCCGAGACCGACAGCTTTCGTCGAGCCTTCGTCACGCAGCTTGCCAAGCGCCTTGAAACCGCCGCCTGTGGTCAGCTGGTCCCAATAATGCTGATGCTTGTCGCCGTGCGTGTAAGGGCCGATATCGTGAATATAAAGAATGTCGGGCTTCAGCACGCCGAGACGCTGCTGGCTTGCCTCGAAGGAGCGCATGATGGCGTCATAGGAATAGTCGTAGACCGGACGGAACGGCAGCGGTGCGACATAGGTATCTTCTTCCGGTCCTACCGTTTCATCCGGCACCATGACACGGCCGACCTTGGTGCTGAGCGTATATTCGCTGCGGTCGTGCTCGGTCACCATCGTGCCGAGACGACGCTCTGAGCGGGTGTAGCCATAAAAGGGCGCGGTATCAAAGTAACGCATGCCGCTGTTCCAAGCGGTGTCGAAAGCGCCCTTGGACTCCTCGTAAGGCGTCAGGCGATAGAGATTGCCCATCTGGGCACAGCCGAGACCCATGATGGTCACTTCGACGTCTCTATGGGGCAGTTTGCGTTTATCGGAGACCTTCATGGCGGCGCACTTTCAAATGTGTCGTGTGATTGTGATCGCGCCCTGCGGTGCGATCATTGATATTGCGTATGCGAAGTCCGGTCTCGCCATGCCCGAGACGATCCCGGGCATGGCGAAGGAAGGATATCAGTACAGAACGTTCTTGGCTTCCGGCTTGTCGATATTGTCCTTGGTGACGACAACGACACCGGTATCGACGAACTTCTCGACCTTTTCCTTCTTGATCAGCTTTTCGACGGTTTCAACGCCCTTTTCGCCCATCTGGTAGGATCCCTGAACGACGATCGCAGACAGTGTGCCATCCTTGACGAAGTTCTGGAGATCTTCGTTACCGTCAAAGCCGATGGCAACGACCTTGCCAGCCTTGCCGGACTGAGCGAGCGCACGGCCGACGCCGATTGCGGTCGGCTCGTTGGCGCCGAAGATGCCCTTCAGGTCGGGGTTGGCGGCCAGAACGTCAGTGGTCTGGTTCAGAGCGGTCGCCATCTGGGACTGAGAGTAATAAGGGCCAACGATCTCCAGCTTGGAATTTGCCTTGATGTAGTCGATGAAGCCACCGACGCGGCCGATTTCAGAACCGGCACCCGCAACGTAAGACATGACCGCGATCTTGCCTTCCTTGCCGACCTTCTTGATCATTTCTTCGGCTGCAAGCTCACCGGCCTTCTTGTTGTCGGTCGCCAGGAAAGACTGGTAGTATTGCTCGCCACCCTTGGCCAGCTGCGAGTCGATCAGCACGACTGGGATGCGGGCTTCCCATGCCTTCTTGACGGCTGGCAGAAGAGCGTCCGGATCGGACGGTGCAAGCACGATGCCGTCGACCTTACGGTTGACCGCGTTTTCGACCATGTTGACCTGGTCGGCAATGGCGGATTCGGACGCCGGACCCTGGAAGGTCATCGTTTCGCCCTTGGCGTTCTTCATCGAAGCGTCGGCGCCCTTCTGAACGTTCTGCCAGAATGTCGAATTGACTGTCTTGACGATGACGGCGATTTCGCCAGCCTGCACCGCGGACACGCTCCAAAGCGCGATCACGGATGTTAAAAGAACAGTCGTCAGTTTCTTCATGTCTTCCTCCATTTATACCGGCGAAGGGAGAGCTCCTCTTCTCGACACCGGCTGTCCCGCGGATAGGGTCCGCACCCCTTTCAGAAGCTAGAGTGCTTTCGGAGGCAAAACCGAAAACCCTTTCGCTGAAAATGCTGGCACTGCAATCAACGGCGGTTGCGCAGCTGGTCGATCCAAACGGTCATCAAGATGACGAGGCCGATGATGATCTGCTGCGTGAAGGCAGAGACGCCGTTCATGTTGAGACCGTTGCGCAATATACCGATGACGAATGCACCGATTGCCGTGCCTGAAATCGTTCCGACGCCACCGATCAGCGAGGTGCCGCCGATGACGGCGCTGGCAATGGCGTCAAGCTCGTACATCACGCCTTCGTTCGGCTGTGCGGTAACGAGGCGCGACATCAAAACGCAGCCCGTCAGACCCGCAAGCGTGCCGGAAAGAACGTAAGTGAAGTTGGTGACGCGAGCGACATTGACGCCCGAGAGCCGAGCTGCTTCGGCGTTTGAGCCGACCGCATAGATGTGGCGTCCGAGAACCGAGCGGTTCAGCATGAAGGCCACGGCAAGCGCAATGACGACCATCAAGATGACCGGGTAAGGGATGCCCGGGAACACCACATTCGGGAACCCGTCGTCGCCGATATTGACGATGCGGAAGAGGGCACCGTTGCCAAGCTCACCGAAGGATTCGCCTAGGCCGGAGACGGCACGGGCGCCAGTGATCTGCAACGCCACACCACGCGCAATCAACATCATGCCAAGCGTTGCGATGAAGGGCGGCAGCTTGAAGCGGGTGACGAGGAAACCGTTGATCAGACCGCAGAGCGAGCCGGTCAGAATACCGAGGAACATGCCGACCGGAACCGGCATGCCGAGTTCCTTCACCGCAAGTGCTGCGACCACGCCAGCCAGCGCCAGAACCGAGCCGACAGACAAATCGATGCCACCGGTGATGATGACGCAGGTTGCACCAATACCCAAAAGAGCGATGGACGTGACCTGCAGCGCGATCGTCATGGCGTTGTTGACGCTGAAGAAAGCGCTGCTGGTGGCCGAAAACACGATTGCCAGCACCACGAGGCTGCCGAGTGCGGCAAACTTCTGGATGATGTCTTTCTGCCTGTCGCTGAGCGCGGAGGTCTTAACGGGTTCAGGTGCTTTCGACATGTCTTACCTCATTGCCCCTTGCGGCTATAGCCCGAGGCATAGCGCATGATTTCTTCTTGATTGGTCTTGGCCGTTTCCAGCACGCCGGTAATCGTTCCTTCGTGGAACACAGCGATACGATCCGTCAGGCCCAACACTTCGGGCAGTTCCGAACTGATGAGGATGACGCCGATCCCGCGGGCAGCGAGCTCGTCCATGATCTTGTAGATAGCGAACTTCGCACCGACATCGATACCGCGGGTCGGCTCATCGAAGAACAGGATGCGCGACTGGCGAAACAGCCATTTGCCGATGATGATCTTCTGCTGGTTGCCGCCGGACAGGAGGCGAACTGTTTGCTTGATCGAAGGGGTGCGAACATTCAGGAGATCGACATAACGCTGCGCGACCTCATCATGTTTCTTGAAGTCGATCAGGCCGAAGCGGTTTGAAACCTCTTCCATGTTTGCCAGCGAAGTGTTGGCTGCGACCGACATCTTGATCGCCAGTCCGTCGCTCTTCCGGTCCTCGGAAAGATAGGCAATTCCCTCTTCGATGGCATCCTGCGGAGACTTGATCGAGAGCTCGCGGCCTTCGAAGGTGATAGTCCCGGCGTCGAAAGCATCCGCGCCGAAGATGGCCCGTGCGACTTCGGTGCGACCGGCCCCCATCAGCCCCGCAAATCCGAGGATTTCTCCCCGGCGCAGCTCAAAATTGACATCGTGGAACATGCCCGTCCGCGTCAAGCCGTTGACGGAGAAGATGACCTCGTCCGTCGGCCTGGAGGTGCGCTCCGGGAACTTCTCTTCCAGCGAGCGACCCACCATACGGGTAACGATGTCATCGACCGTGATAGATTTGAAATCATCCGTCGAGATGTAGCGTCCATCGCGAAGCACGGTAACGCGGTCGACGATCTCGGCCATCTCGTCCAGGCGGTGGGAAATGTAAACGATGCCGACGCCAGAGGCCTTCAGGTCGCGGATGACCTTGAACAGCAGGCGTGTTTCCTGCTCGGTCAGCGATGACGTTGGCTCATCCATAATGAGCACTTCGGCGTCAAGCGAAAGCGCCTTGGCTATTTCGACCATCTGGCATTGCGCCACCGAAAGGCCGCGCACGAGCATATCGGGACTGATGTCTACGCCGAGCCGATCAAGACAGCGTCCGGCGTCAGCGCGTAACTTCTTGCGGTCTACGAGAAAGCCTTTTTTCGGCTCACGAGCGAGATAAATGTTTTCGGCAACGCTCAAATGCGGAACGAGATTGAGTTCCTGGTGGATGATGGCGATGCCCGCCGCCTCAGACTCGAGCGGGGAAGCATATTGGACTTTCTGGCCCTTGTGCAGGATGGTACCGCTGGTGGGCTGATAGACACCGCTGATGATCTTCATCAAGGTGGACTTGCCAGCACCGTTCTCGCCGCAGACGGCGTGGACTTCGCCGGAGCGCAAGTCGAAACGCACATCGCTCAAAGCCTTGACGCCTGGGAACTCCTTGCAGATGTCTTCAAGACGCAAAAGCGTACCGGACGCCTGAAGCGCGTCGTGACGTGTGTCATCATGGCTCGAAATGGACGATGCGCCTTGCGACATCCGCTACCTCCCAATAGCCGCTCCGTTCTCCCGCAGAGCGCTTCAATGGTCGCAATGGTTAGGCCGCATTTTTTGGGTGGTCAAGCCAATTTATGATTTTTTATTGTTGAACATATTGAACCCTAAACGTCAGAACGTAATTAATCTGATAATTTCAAATGAAATCAAGTAGATGAAATATATCTTTGCCAATACCTTCCGTAAGGTTTACGGTAAGGCCAAATCTTCAACCCCCTCAGGATGATCGTGAGCCTCAGATGAATGGTCAGGCCAAAATCGTGGAGCCGAGACGCCTCTATCAGCAGGTCGCAGACCAGATCCGCGATCTGATCGACGGTGGAGAGTTTCAGCCTGGCACGCGGCTGCCATCGGAAAGAGATCTGGCTCAGAAACTCGGAGTATCGCGGCCTTCGCTACGCGAAGCGCTGATCGCGCTTGAAATCGACGGCAGCGTTGAGATTCGCATGGGCTCTGGCGTTTATGTCTCGCTGGAGAACGGAGCCCAGCAAGCGCGAACCCGTTCTTTGGGGGACAGTCCTTCCGAACTGATGCAGGCGCGCTCAACACTTGAGGGAGCGACCATTGTTATGGCGGCAAGCCGGATTGATGACGCGGGGCTCTTGTCACTCAGAGCAACGCTCGATGAAATGAAGAGGGAGATCGAAGCCGGCCGTAAACCGCTCGATCAGGATAGAAGGTTTCACACCATGATTGCCGAGCAATCTGGCAACACCATTCTTGCGCGGCTGGTGGCTGACCTCTTCGATGACAGGCATAGCCCCATCTCCACGCAATTGCGCGTGAAGTTCGAAGACCGCGGCACCTGGGGCTTTGCACTGGAAGAACATGAGGCGATCCTGGCCGCGTTGGAAAGCCACGATCCGCTGCTGGCACAGGCGGCGATGCGTATCCACTTGGAAAACTCGAGACGGCGCTGGATCGAGACGTAATTAAACATGCCTCGGCAGCGATCCTGTCGGGAGGAGGAAAAGAGTGACTGAGAATACCGAAACGACCATTCTGCTGAACACCAAAGACAACGTTGCGGTCGCCCGCCGACCCATTCCTAAGGATACGGAAATAGGGCGCGGTGATCTGAAGGCGCTTGATCTGATCGGGCGCGGCCACAAGGTCGCACTGCAACCGATCAAGAGCGGCGCAGAGGTGATCAAATATGGTCAGGTGATTGGCGTCGCGACGCAGGATATCGAACCTGGCCGCCATGTTCACCTGCACAACCTCGCAATGGTGCCATCCGAACATGCGCATCAGTTCAGTGTCGATATCGAAGAAAAAGGCATGTTGCCGGAAGCCGAACGTCGGACCTTTATGGGATATGATCGCGGAACGGGCGGTGCCGGCACGCGCAACTACATCGGCGTCATCGCTTCTGTGAACTGTTCGGCGACAGTGTCGCGTTACATTGCCGACTATTTCAACAAGGAGGGCGGGCTCGCCGGTTTCGACAATGTCGACGGCGTCGTGGCCCTGACCCACGGCACGGGCTGCGCCCTCAACACCAAGTCGGAAGGCTATCGCCTGCTGATCCGGACCATCCAAGGCTACGCCCGCCATCCGAATTTCGGCGGTATCCTGCTGATCGGGCTTGGCTGCGAGACAAACCAGATCGCGCCGATCCTTGAACACTACAAGATGGAAGAGGGCGACCGCCTGCGGACGATGACGATCCAGCAGCATGGCGGCACGCGCAAGACCATCGAAGCGGCAATTGCCAACATCAAAGAGATGCTGCCGATCGTCAATGCTGCAAAGCGTACCGAGCAGCCTCTGTCCAAATTGAAGCTGGCGCTCGAATGCGGCGGTTCGGACGGCTATTCCGGCATCTCGGCAAACCCGGCGCTCGGCTACGCATCGGATCTCATCGTTCGCAACGGCGGGACCACTGTTCTGGCGGAAACACCTGAGATTTATGGCGCAGAACATCTTTTGACGCGCCGTGCGGTGACGCCTGCGGTTGCTGAAAAGCTGCTACAGCGCATCGACTGGTGGCGCGATTATACAGCGCGCAACGGCGACGAGTTGAACAACAATCCGTCCCACGGCAACAAGCTTGGTGGCCTCACCACCATTCTGGAAAAGTCGCTGGGCGCTGTTGCCAAGGGCGGCTCCATGCCGCTGAAGGCGGTCTATGAATTCGCCGAAACCGTGACCGAACCCGGCTTCGTCTTCATGGACACGCCAGGCTATGACCCGGTCGCCGTGACAGGTCAGGTGGCGGGCGGATGCAATGTCATCTGTTTCACCACGGGCCGTGGCTCGGTGTCCGGCTTCAAACCCGCGCCCTGCATCAAGATTGCTACCAACTCCGAAATGTTTGAACACATGAAGGAGGATATGGATCTCAACTGCGGTGAAATCGTCACCGGTATGGAGACGATTGAGGAAGCAGGTCAGCGGATCTTCGACCATATCATCGCGGTCGCATCAGGTGAGAAGACTGTCAGCGAGATCTATGACTATGGCGACAACGAATTCGTGCCGTGGCAGGTCGGTGCTGTCACCTGACGTTTCACATGAAACATCGATAGACAAAGAAAAGGCCCGGAGAATGATCTTCGGGCCTTTCTTCTGAACAGTATCAGTCTCAGTGTCTGAAATGGCGCATGCCGGTAAACACCATCGCGACGTTATGGGCATCTGCCGCGTCGATGACGTCCTGATCACGCATGGAGCCGCCCGGCTGAATGACAGCGGTTGCACCGGCAGCTATTGCAGCAAGAAGGCCATCCGCGAAGGGATAGAAGGCTTCCGACGCAACCGCCGATCCCTTTGTCAAAGGCTCTGCGAGACCCATGGCCTTGGCAGCGTCTTCTGCCTTTTGAGCTGCAATGCGGGCAGAGTCCACTCGGCTCATCTGACCGGCGCCGATACCGGCGGTCTGGCCGTCCTTTGCGTAGATCACCGCATTCGACTTCACATGCTTTGCAATCTTGAAGGCGAACTTCATGTCCTCAAGCTCCTGCGCCGTCGGCGCACGCTTGGTGACGACCTTCAGATCGAGGTCTTCCACCATGCCGTTGTCTCGGCTCTGCACTAGGAGACCACCCGACACGGTCTTGGCGGTGATGCCGGCAGCGCGCGGATCGGGCAGGCCACCGGCGGAGAGGAGACGCAGGTTTGGCTTGCGCGCGACAATCGCCTTTGCCTCTTCGGTGACATCCGGTGCGATGATGACTTCGGTGAACAGCTGGATGATTTCTTCCGCGGTTTCCGCATCGAGTGTCTGGTTCAGGGCGATAACGCCGCCAAAGGCCGAGACCGGGTCGCAGGCAAGTGCACGCTTGTAGGCTTCAAGCAGCGTCGAACCCGTTGCGACCCCGCAAGGGTTGGCGTGCTTGATGATAGCAACAGCAGGCGCATTCTCGGGCAGGAACTCGGCAACGAGTTCATAGGCAGCGTCCGTGTCGTTGATATTGTTGTAGGAAAGCTTTTTTCCCTGCAGCAGCGTGGCGGTTGCCACGCCAGGGCGCTTTTCACCCGTCAGATAGAAACCAGCACTTTGATGCGGGTTTTCGCCGTAACGCATCTTTTCCTTCAGCGTACCGCCAATGGCGCGGTAATGCGGCGTCTCTATGGAGAGAGCCTCTGCAAACCAGTTGGAAATGACGGCATCGTAAGCGGCGGTACGGGCATAGGCCTTGGCGGCAAATCGCTGGCGCAGCGCATAAGACGTCTGACCGTCATCGGCCTGCAAGGCCTCGAGAAGTTCAGGGTAATCACTAGGATCGGTGACAACCGTCACATAGGCGTGGTTCTTGGCGGAAGCGCGGATCATCGCTGGACCGCCAATATCGATATTCTCGACTGTCGTCGGATAGTCGCCACCCTTGGCGCGAACCTCTTCGAACGGATAGAGATTGATGACGGAAAGGTCGATGCCTTCGATACCGTGGGCGCGCATGGCCTCTTGGTGCTCGGCATCGTCGCGAATGGCAAGCAACCCGCCATGCACATTCGGGTGCAAGGTCTTAACCCGGCCATCCATGATCTCCGGAAACTTGGTGATGTCGGATACGTCCGTGACCGGGAGACCTGCCTCGGCAATTGCCTTGGATGTACCACCGGTAGAAAGCAGCTTCACACCCAGCTTCACCAGTGCGCCGGCGAGCTCGATAATGTCGGTCTTGTCGGAGACGGACAGAAGCGCGGTGCGGATGCGAACTTTGTCGGGAGCGGGGATCTTCTTGGAAACGACGGCCATCGTGGCAACTCCGTAAACGGTGGAGGATGAGCCGGAGAAAGCGCGCCCCGGCGGTTGTCGCCGCGTTAGCACAGCTTGATTGATTAATAAACAGAGCGGTGGGCTTTATCGGGAAAGCCAGCTTGAAAGACGCATCAGCCTCTCTGCTCGAGAAGCCATCGGATCTCGGTGGTTTCCGGAAGCTGGAAAGCAACCTCGATCTGCTGCGAAGGCCTTATGCCGGATGCATCCGCCATGAAGACGTCTTCAGCAATCGTAACCTGCCGCGCCGGCGCTGTGAATGTCCAGGCCGTACCATCCGGCGCCTGCATCAACACAGTTTCCTCATCTTCCTGAGTAAGCTCGATCAGTGGATGAACATGGAAACGACAGACTGCCTCGGCCGGCTCGGGCTGCCGCTTTTCCACAAGCCTGATCCAGTCACGCCCCCTGATCTTGTTGCCGGCCGCGTTCAGTTCCAGCTCACGCTGATGAATGTAGCCGAGATTGATATAACCATCGTGAGAGGCGCTCAGTATATCGGCCTTTTTCTCATCGATGCGCCGGTCGACCTCGATCTCGTCAATGCCCGCTACGACGACCGGACCGAGAAGGCTGGAATTGGAAATTCGGGCCGATGAACGGTCTGCGATCGTGACGGTGGTATGGGCGGCGGTGCTACGGCTGACGCGCTTGAAGGCTGCAGACGCGTATTGCGGGAAGCCAGAATTGACGATGAAGCGATAACGGCCCGAAGAAAGCTCGAAAGATAGGCAGCCGCAATGGGCGCTGCGGGATAACTCGATGGACGCAGGCTTACCCGTATCGACGATAACGACCGTGTCGCCGACAGACAGTCGATGATAGTTAAGATCGGGCAGTGATCGCGATGGCTTTCCCGCCGTTTCATCATAGCGCAGAACCGAGGCAAGTTCATTTGCAAGCGTGGCGGTCGTTCCGTTGAACAGGGCCAGATCGCCATCCTGGTGACGAAAGAAGCGGATCGCTGGAAACATGCGATCGATGGCGGGCACCAGGCCTGCCGGCACGTCGTGGCCGAGATTGATGTAGCTTTGCCGAAGCGGGAGCAGATCCAGCAGCAGTTCGAGCATGACGCGCGGATTACGCGATACATGTCCACCGTCCGAAAGGATTTGACGTTCCATTTCATGGTCGAGTTTTCGTCCTTGCCGGGCGATCTTCGTGGCACTGTTCGGCATGGAGATGGAGGCCATGGCAAGGGCAATCCGAATCTTAAGGCGGATTTCACCATCCGGCACATGTTTGGCGATTAATCCGAGATAGGCGACATGCAGCCCGATACATTTAAGGAAGCGCCTGTAGAAATTGGTGTCCGCCTTTTGAAGGATCACTGGCGAATGAGAGAGCCAGGACGTCAATCTCTGGGCTGCCAATTCCGGCGTCCAGGCCACGCCGCGAATGCGTTTGCCGTGCAGGCTCATCCATTCCGCCACATGCATCCGAGCACGGTGACCGGCTTCTTCCAATCTGCTGGCCCGTACATGCCTTAGCCAGCCGAACGCGTGCAGCCGCGCTTCAAAGGCGGTTGAAGGAGCCTCGAGCAAAAAGGGAGAAAGACCGCCGGTTTCCAGAATGCGTCCAGCCAGGAAGATTCGCCCATGCACCAGTTCCTGGGCAACATAAGGATCGACGGCACGTAAATCCGTCGGCGCTGCCACGAGCGCGCTTGGAACTCGGCTGGAAAGCTTCCACAGCTTCAGACGCACGGGTGCGACGGACACCATGATGCGGCTACGGATCGTGCGCAGGACATAAACCGCAACGCTGAAGCGATTGTTCAGAGAGCTCGCCAAACGTGTTTTTCCTGCCTCGCAGAGTTTAAAGCGTGTCGCGATCTTTCAGATGCACTTCCTACGCTTTAGGTCCTCGTTTTTTCGCATGTTTTGATCACAAAATCGCTGCATGCTTTTGCGCGGACCATGCTTTTAGAGAGGGTGCATATGAAGCGCGATGAAAGAAGATGGATAAAGTTTCACGAAAAACTTCATATTCTGTAAACGAATAAAGGGGCAAGCGCACCACGCCGAGTCACCTATACAGCATTCGCTGAAAAATTGGGCGGGAACGAGAGACACGTTCGCACACCCGTGGAGAATATCAGGAAGCGCCGCGATCAAGGTTCACGGCTGACAGCACCAAATACCGGGTCGAGTGTGATTTAGCAGGAGTTTATGAGGTGGCTTTTTTACGCAGCACCGTAGCGTAAAATCCATCCACACCGCCAAACATGTCCGGGGTCGTGCGCAAATCACCATTATCATTGATGGCAGTTTCCATGCCTGGCAAATCTTTCGCATCGACCAGAACTCGTTCCAAACGGGGATCGGATGAAAGCACGCGCCCCACCATTTCCTCTCCCTCCGAGGGATCAAGGGAGCAGTTGGAGAAGATAATCATGCCGCCATCGTTGACCAGAGTCACAGCGTGTCGCAGCATCTGCTCCTGAAGCGCGGCAAGTTTGGCGATATCCTTCTCATCCTTGGTCCAACTGACATCGGGATGTTTACGCATCGTGCCGGTGGACGAGCAGGGAGCATCAAGTAGGACTGCGTCGAACAACGCGTCCGGTTGAAACTTCAGCATGTTGGCTTCGACCGTTTCGGCTTCGAATCCAAGCCGCTCAAGATTGGCGCGAAGTCGTTTCAGACGATTTCCCGATTGATCCAGCGCCGTGACCTTGGCCCCTGCAAGAATGAGCTGGGCGGTCTTGCCGCCAGGTGCCGCACAAAGATCCGCAACGCGCTTGCCATACAGGTCTCCCATCAGCCGTACTGGCATGCTGGCAGAAAAGTCCTGCACCCACCACTCGCCTTCAGCAAAACCCGGCAGGGCAGAAACCTGGCCTTCGAATGCTCCAAGCCGCACACTGCCATTCGGCAGAACGGTTCCGCCCAGCACCTGCGCCCAATGTGCGGGATCGGATTTGACGGTAATATCGATAGAGGAGGGCAAAAGCTGAGAGGCCGCGATACGCGACGCTGTCTCTTCGCCATAGGCCTTTACCAATCTGCCGTAGAACCAGTCCGGAAGCACCGCAATGGCCTCTATTGCCGCCATGACCGTGTCTTTCTCGCGGCCAAGGCGGCGTAACACGGCGTTGACAAGTTTGACAAAACGCTTGTTGCGCGGATCGCGGTGCGCCTGTTCCACGGCCAGATCGACTGCAGAGTGATCGGGGACATCGAGGTAGAGCATCTGGGCGACGGCAACCACTAGAACATGATGCAAGGAACGGGCGCCTTGGGGCAAAGGCCCGTCCAGCATCATGGAGATCGCGGCTTCGATTCTGGGCAAGTGACGCAACGCGCTGTTGACGATAGCGCGGACCAATGCGCGATCCGCAAGGTTAAGCGCGCGGTAGGCTGGATTTCCGTGTTCCGCATCCATCATTCCGTCAAGAGACGTCTTCTTGTCGATGACGGCAGAAATGATCTTTGCCGCCGCCATACGGGCCGACAGCCCCGGCTTCCATTCCCCATCTGACCCACCCGCGTCGGACGGCGCAGGCTTTCTCTTGTTGAACTTGGGCCGGGCAGGGGCGTTGGATGATGTCAAGACCAGGGACCTTTTTGCGGATTGTTTGTGCCACGACCGGTTGTCGGAACGGAACGTGATTTGCGCACGGCATTACCACTTGTGGCGCGATAGGTCGATGCCTGGCTGAACTCTTGCGACAGGGCGTGAAGCGCTGCAATCCGGTTATCCGTATTCGGATGGGTAGAAAACAGGTTGTCCATTCGTTCGCCTGACAGCGGGTTGATGATAAACATGTGCGCTGTGGCAGGATTACGCTCAGCGTCGTTGTTATGAATGTGTTGGGCAGCCCCGGCAATCTTCTGCAAAGCAGAGGCAAGCCAAAGCGGATTGCCACAGATTTCGGCACCGCGTCGATCCGCTGAATATTCGCGTGTGCGGCTAATCGCCATCTGTACCAGCATGGCTGCAAGCGGAGCGACGATCATCGCAACGAGAACGCCGATGAATCCAAGCGGATTGTTGTTCTCACGATTGCCGCCGAAGAAGAAGGCAAAGTTGCCGAGCATGGAAATCGCCCCGGCAAGCGTAGCGGTTATCGTCATCGTCAAGGTGTCGCGGTTCTGGATATGCGCCAGTTCATGCGCCATGACGCCTGCGACTTCCTGAGGTGTCAACATTTCCATAAGCCCGGTGGAGGCGGCCACTGCTGCATTCTCAGGGTTACGGCCGGTAGCAAAAGCATTGGGCTGCGGATTGTCGTAGACATAGACCTTCGGCATTGGCAGACCGGCATTCTGCGATAGGTCGCGGATCATATGAAAGAATTCCGGCGCGTTTCGTTCATCCACTTCCCGGGCTCGATAGGCTGCAAGCACCATCTTGTCGGAGTTCCAGTACGAGAACAGGTTCATGCCCGCGGCAATCACCAGCGCGATCATCATTCCGCCCTTGCCGCCAATGAGAAATCCGACACCCATGAAGAGCGCCGTCATGAAGGCCAGAAGCATGGCCGTACGCATCAAATTCATCCAGCATCTCCGTCGAAGCAATCAATTGGCGGCCGAGACTTACCAAACCGGCCAGTTTTCTATAATCTGGTTATAGAGAACTGCTTTTCAATATGCCGTGACGAGGGTGAAGCCCATGCAGAACGCCGATAACGACAATGCGAACGAAGACAAGAAGGTGCTTTCGCCTGCTGCGCAACGCGCATTGCAGGAAGCTGAAGAACGACGTCGCAAAGCCGAGGCATTAAAGCTCCCTCCAGAAACCGGAGGACGCGGCGGAGCCGAACCTGTGCGTTTTGGAGACTACGAGATAAACGGCAGAGCGATCGATTTCTGATCGCTTCCATGATCCCAATGCATTTTATTTTCTAATAACAATTACTTAGTTTGTATTCCAATATGCGAAAGAATCTGAACCACGATGATCGTGGCGCAGCCCGGCGTGATGAAACAGGGAAAAGTCATCTCGGCGCTTCGTACGGACAGAATTTTTCTGGCAGACACTTTGCACTCCGGCAGCGACTTGCAGTGCAGAGCCGAGGATGTCACGCAAGACCGTTAAACCTATTGCAGCGTCATGTGAAAAAACGGGTCTTCCGCCTTAGCTGGCAAAGAGGAGGGGCGGATGCCATTCCACCAGCCGCCCCGGATATAGTTCTTACAAATCGTGTGATCTGCGACCGCTCGTTGTCAGCGCTGCTCCAACAGGCGGCATACAGCTTCAAGCTGCTCCAGCGTCTTGTAATTGATACGCACCTGACCACCATTACCCTTGTGACTGATCGACACGTCGAGACCGAGGGCATCGGAAAGCGTCCGCTCCAGCGCGACTGTGTCGGAATCCTTTTCCGGTTTGCGCGGTTGCATCGGATCAAGCTGCGATCGGATGTCGTTCTGCGCCATGCGCTCAGCGTCGCGCACGGATAGACCTTTTGATACGATGGTCTTGGCGAGCGTGGTGGGGTCTGATGTGGATACCAACGCACGGGCGTGACCAGCGGAAAGCGACCCCTCCGACAGCATGTCGCGCACAGGGTCGGGAAGCTTCAGAAGACGAAGGCTGTTAGCCACGTGGCTACGGCTCTTGCCGATAATCTCACCCAGATCATTCTGAGTGTAGCCATGTTCAGCGATCAATTGCTCGTAACCCAGCGCTTCTTCGAGCGGGTTCAGGTCGGAGCGCTGAACGTTTTCGACGATTGCAAGCTCAAGCGCGGTCCGATCATCGACATCACGAACGATAACGGGAACTTCGGTGAAACCGGCAAGTTGAGCTGCACGCCAGCGACGTTCACCGGCAATGATTTCAAAACGGTTCTGATCGACAGTCCGAACGACGACCGGCTGGACGATACCATGCTGACGGATCGACGCGGCAAGGTCCTGCAATTCGTTCTCATCGAAATGACGGCGCGGGTTGCGTGGGCTACGCGCGATAAATTCGATAGGAACCGTGCGGTCAGGGCTGATCGCCCGCTGCGGCTCGCCGACAGGAAGGGGCTGATCCATCTCACCTATGAGGGCAGCAAGACCGCGACCCAAACGACGTTTGGAAAGATCGTCACTCATATTTTACTCCGTACCAAATCTCGAAGACCAACCGATCTTTAGGCAGCCTTGCGCAGACGCTCTCTCTGAATGACCTCTGAGGCTAGCTGCAGATAAGCCTGGCTGCCAGCGCATTTCAGATCATAGAGAATGGCAGGCTTACCATAGGACGGCGCTTCGGACACACGCACATTTCGCGGAATGAGCGTATGGTAAACCTTATCGCCCAGATGGGTCCTCACATCGTTGACGACTTGCTGCGCCAGATTGTTGCGTGCATCGAACATCGTCAAAACAATGCCCTGGATATCGAGACCCGGATTTACCGTTCCGCGAATCTGATTGACCGTGTCCAGCAACTGACTCAGACCTTCCAGCGCAAAAAATTCGCATTGCAGTGGCACGAGCACGGAATGAGCCGTCGCCATCGCATTCATCGTCAGAAGATTAAAGGACGGGGGGCAGTCAAGCAGAATATAGGAATAGGCCATCGCTTCCATGCTCCGCAAAGCATTGCGCAACAGGAAAACGCGGTTCGGCGCATTTGCCACTTCCATTTCGAAGCCAAGCAGATCCATCGTCGACGGAATGATATCCAGGTTGGGAACAGCTGTCGGCACGGCGACTTCAGCCACGCTGTTGGCGCCCACAAGCAAATCGTAGGACGATAATTTTCTCTCCCGACGATCGATACCAAGCCCCGTGCTGGCGTTGCCCTGCGGATCAAGATCAACAACCAGAACCCGCTCGCCAATCGCGGCCAGCGCAGTTGCAAGATTAATGGCCGTCGTGGTTTTACCAACGCCGCCTTTCTGATTTGCTATCGTAATAATCCGGTTCTTATCAGACATAATGCTGCACCTGGCTTGCTGGATCAGCGCTTCGTCGACAGATTGTGAATCTCGAGAACAACCGAGTCTTCATCGACCGCACTTCGATGTTTTAACAGATCGAATGACCAACGACCACGGGCTTTCGCAACCTCAGTTTCATAATCCCGGCCTTTATTGAGGTAGGCCTTGAGATTTTCATTCTTCGCCGCCCAAGGATGGATATAGGACAGCAAAAGATCCAATTCTGCCAGCGCTCTCGCAGATACAACATCGCATGGGCCGATAATATCGGACGCCGCTTCAATTCGGATAGGATGAACGGAACCCCGAGCTCCAGTCTCCGCCAATGCGATACGGAGAAATGCAGCCTTCTTATGGTTGCTTTCGACAAGATGAACCCAGCCATCCTTGAGTTCAGCAAGAAAAATAGCCGTGATGATACCCGGAAAACCTCCACCACTGCCGAGATCAGCCCAAACCAGAGGCTTCGGAGCGAGTTGGAAAATCTGGGCACTATCGGCAACGTGCCGAGACCAGACGTCCTTCAAAGTCGAAGGCGCGACCAAGTTGGTTGTTGCGTTCCATTTCTTGAAAAGCTCGACGAAGTGCTCGAGCCGGTCCTGTGTTTCACGTGAAACACTTTGGCCGTTTATCGTCATATTGGGACTCGTTAGGGCTGTAAGCGGATTTGCTCCGCTCGCGTATAAGTCCCTTTTTTAATCAGCGCAAGGATCAGAGAGATTGCAGCCGGCGTCATTCCGTCAACACGTGCCGCCTGCGCAATATTGATCGGCTTGGCAGCAATAAGTTTTTGTTTCAATTCGTTAGAGAGGCCGGAGATGGCACCAAACTCGAAACCCTCGGGTATCTGACGATCTTCGTCCCGTTTGATGTCAATGATATCAGCACTTTGCCTCTGCATATATACAGCGTAGCTCGCTTCGATCTCAAGTACCTCTGAAACTCGTGGTGCCAGATCGTTCAGCGCAGGCCATATCGGCTTTAAAGCCTCCAGTGTCATCTCTGGATAAGCCAATAGTTCATAGGCGCTACGACGTTGACCGTCCTGATTGAGCTTTAATCCTTGCTTTGCAGCTTGCGCAGGCGTTATCGCCAATTGCTTCAAGAGCTGTCGGCCAGTCTCCAATGCTCCCGTATAAGCTCTAAACTTCGTGGCACGCTCCTGACCAACAAGTCCGAGATCGAGTGCTGTCGGAGTCAGTCGGAGGTCGGCATTATCCACTCTGAGAGAAAGTCTATATTCGGCTCGAGAGGTAAACATCCTGTAGGGCTCCGTGACGCCTTTCGATGTGAGATCGTCGATCATCACGCCTATGTAAGAGTCAGTTCGGCTGAAGATATGCGCTTCAGCTCCACCCGCGAGACGAGCAGCATTCAGCCCCGCGACCAGGCCCTGCGCTCCAGCCTCTTCATAACCGGTGGTCCCGTTGATTTGCCCCGCGAGAAATAGACCGGGAACCTTTCTACATTCCAAAGATGGCTTCAACTCACGCGGATCGACATAATCGTATTCGATCGCGTAGCCTGGTTGAAGAATAGAGACGCGCTCAAGCCCCGGAATGGAGTGAATGAACGCTTCTTGCACATGAGCAGGGAGCGACGTTGAAATACCGTTAGGATATACGGTGTGATCATCGAGCCCTTCAGGTTCGAGGAAGATCTGATGGCCGTCGCGCTCCCCAAAACGAACAATTTTATCTTCAATCGATGGGCAATAGCGAGGACCAACCCCTTCGATCTGGCCGGAATACATCGCGGAGAGGTGAATATTATCCTGGATGATTTTGTGGCTTTCAGGCGTCGTACGCGTTACGCCGCAATCGATCTGCGGGTTCGTGATCTGATCCGTCATGAACGAGAAGGGAACGGGCTCTTCATCCGGCCCCTGCTTATCCAACCCAGCCCAATCAATCGTGCGACCGTCGAGCCGTGCAGGTGTTCCAGTCTTGAGCCGCCCAAGTGCCAGCCCGGCGCGAGACAGAGTGTCAGACAGTCCAACCGAGGGTTTCTCGCCAACACGACCTGCTGGAATCTTTTCGGATCCGATATGAATGAGGCCGCGGAGAAATGTGCCGGTTGTCAATACGACTGCACGACAGGCAATCCTGCGGCCATCGCTGAGGATCACCGCCTCTATCTGTCCGTCCTGAATCTCGACATCGTATGCGTCACCCTCGATAACGTCCAGGTTGTCGGTGTTCGCAATTTCTTTTTGCACGGCCTCGCGGTAAAGACGCCGGTCTGCCTGTGTGCGAGGGCCGCGAACAGCAGGTCCCTTCTTGCGGTTGAGCATCCTAAACTGAATGCCACCTGCGTCCGCCATCCGGCCCATCAAGCCGTCTAGAGCGTCAATTTCCCGGACAAGATGACCCTTGCCCAATCCGCCAATCGCCGGATTACAGGACATGACGCCAATAGTGTCTCGCTTGTGGGTTAAGAGGGCGGTCAGGGCGCCGTAACGCGCTGACGCAGCCGCAGCCTCACTGCCAGCATGACCACCACCAATGACGACGACATCATAAACCATCGAATTTCCAACAAAGAACGAGGCGAAGGGACGCCTTGTGTTTCACGTGAATCATTTACCGATGCAGAACTCGGAAAATATGACGCCGAGCAAGTCCTCAACGTCCACTCTGCCAGTGATACGTCCTAGCGACGTCGCTGCTAGACGAAGGTACTCCGAACGGATTGCAAGTTCCATACCTTCAGAATTTAGCGCATCCCTAACATAGTTCAGCGTCTCTTCAAGCCGTTTTTTATGCCTTGATCGGGCAGGCATAAGGTTCCCAGCAATTCCAACCCTATGATCGATTGCTTTTTTGATGGCTGACTTTAACGCATCTAGGCCTGACCCCGTTTTTGCGGAGATAAGGAGATCAGCTGGCCCAGGGTGATGGGATGCCAGATCAGCTTTCGTCCGCACGAGTAGGCTGTGAGCATGAGGCTTTGCGACAAAATGTTCCGCCTCCGAATCGATGTCCACAAGGTAAAGAACGAGATCGGATTGCTCCGCCGTGCGCTCTGCGCGCTTTATCCCCTCTTGCTCAACAATATCTGTCGCATCACGCAGCCCCGCAGTATCGAAAAGTGTTACCAGGTAGCCATCTATGTCGAGATCGACGCTGAGTACGTCGCGAGTGGTGCCGGCTATCTCTGTCACGATTGCCACCTCACGGCCGCTTAGAGCGTTCATCAAGCTCGATTTTCCGACATTTGGAGCACCCAAAAGAGCGACCTTAAAACCATCTCGGATAATCTCAGCCCCTTGCCCATCCGCCAAATGGCGCGCAAGCTCACCTTCCAGACTACGAACGGCGGCCCAGACCTGACCCGCCACAGAATCCGGCACATCATCCTCGTCAGCAAAATCAAGTTCTGCTTCGATCAAGGCTCTGCAGCGCGTCAACTGGTTTGCCCAGCCGTCATAGAGCGCAGACAGATGGCCGCTGCTCTGTTCCACCGCGAGGCGGCGCTGCATTTCCGTTTCGGCTTGCAGGAGATCGGCAAGACCTTCAACCTCGACAAGGTCCATCTTGCCATTATCGAAGGCGCGTCTTGAGAACTCTCCAGCGTCTGCGGGACGTAGCCCAGGCATCGTTTCCAACAGCGCGAATATTGCCGCGACCACCGCCCGACTTCCATGAACTTGGAGTTCGACACAGTCCTCTCCCGTAAATGAGTGAGGGGAGGGGAACTGAAGAACCAGCGCCTGGTCTATAACATCGCCGTTACGGCCACGAATCGTTTTCAGACCAACTTGGCGCGGAGGGGGCAGTTCATCACCTGCCAAGCTTCGTAAGGCGTCGAGGGAGCTAGGCCCACTTATCCTGATGATCGCAACCCCTGCGGGGAGTGATCCGCTGGATAAAGCATAAATCGTATCAGTCGAGTAGGACATGCCAACGCTCACTTCTTGCATCGGCTCCAAGGTCGAAGCGGCCTTTGACGAGCACGATGCCACGAGTCAAACGAATAGAGCGTCCACAGCAAACGGCGCGTCGCGCTCCAAATAAAATGGCCGCGCCCGGTTCAGGAGCGCAGCCCATAATTCGCCGCGAGAATCCGGCTAATTAGATTATGTGTTCATCGAGTCGAAGAAGTCGCCATTGTTCTTCGTCTGCTTGAGCTTGTCGATAAGGAATTCGATTGCATCGGTTGTGCCCATCGGAGCCAGAATACGGCGAAGGACGAAGATCTTCTGAAGATCCTGACGCGGCACCAACAGGTCTTCCTTACGGGTGCCGGACTTAAGAATATCCATGGCAGGGAAGATACGCTTGTCGGCGACCTTGCGATCAAGCACGATTTCGGAGTTACCCGTACCCTTGAATTCTTCGAAGATCACTTCGTCCATACGGCTACCGGTATCGATCAGGGCCGTGGCAATGATGGTGAGCGAGCCACCCTCTTCGATGTTACGTGCAGCACCAAAGAAACGCTTTGGACGCTGAAGCGCATTGGCGTCGACACCACCTGTCAGAACCTTGCCGGAAGAAGGCACGACGGTGTTATAGGCGCGACCAAGGCGGGTAATCGAATCCAGCAGAATCACCACATCGCGACCATGCTCGACAAGACGCTTGGCCTTTTCGATCACCATTTCCGCGACCTGGACGTGGCGCACCGCAGGCTCGTCGAAGGTCGAGGATACGACTTCGCCCTTTACCGAACGCTGCATATCGGTCACTTCTTCGGGCCGTTCATCTATCAGAAGAACGATGAGGTAGCATTCCGGATGGTTCGCTGTGATCGAGTGAGCGATGTTCTGAAGGAGAACCGTCTTACCGGTTCTTGGGGGCGCGACGATCAGACCGCGCTGGCCCTTGCCGAGGGGCGCGACAAGATCGATGACGCGAGACGACAGATCCTTCGACGTCGGAACGTCAAGCTCCATCTTGAAGCGCTCATTCGGATAAAGCGGCGTCAGGTTGTCGAAGTGAACCTTGTGACGGATCTTTTCCGGATCGTCGAAATTAATTGTGTTGACCTTGAGAAGCGCGAAATAGCGCTCCCCTTCCTTCGGTCCACGGATAGGGCCTTCGACCGTATCGCCGGTCTTCAGCGAGAAGCGGCGGATCTGGGAGGGAGAGATATAGATATCATCGGGGCCGGGCAGATAGTTGGCATTGGCAGAGCGGAGAAAGCCGAAGCCATCCTGTAGAACTTCTACGACGCCTTCCCCGATGATCTCGACATCCTGGCTTGCCAGCATCTTGAGAATAGCGAACATGAGCTCCTGCTTGCGCATGGTGCTCGCATTTTCAACTTCCAGGGATTCGGCAAACGTCAGCAAATCGGTCGGCGATTTGCTTTTGAGTTCCTGTAGCTTCATTTCAGCCATGAAGAGAAAGACCGTCTTTAAAAATATGTGGGGGAGCGGCGTGTTCGCGAATCAGCTTCTGAGGTGCAACCGCAGCCGTCTGAATAATTCACATGCCAGGAGATGAGTAGGCTGAAAATAGCGTTTCGGGCCCGCCGCCGCAAGAGCAAAGCAACAATTCCGGGAAAATTATCGTGATCGTCAGTTATCCGAACGGTTTCACAACCACAAGTATGACTATGACGATCATGAGAACCGTAGGAACCTCGTTCATCAACCGCCAGTGACGGGCAGAACGTCTGTCTTCATCCCGGCCGAAGGCTTTTGCACTACGGCTGAAATAAACATGGGTCGCTGTCAAAGCGATCACCAGAGCAATTTTGGCGTGAAGCCAGCCACCGGTGAAGCCATAGACAGACCATGCAAGGTAAAGGCCAAGAACCCACGTCACCATCATGGCGGGGTTCATGATCAGCCTTACCAGCCGCTGTTCCATCACCTTGAAGGTTTCAGACTGTGCTGAGCCGACAGGCGCATCCGTATGGTAGATGAAGAGCCGCGGCAGGTAGAGAAGACCCGCCATCCATGAGATGACAGCCACAATGTGCAGAGCCTTGATCCAGAGATAGGCGTCCGCCGGATCGACATGCAGGATCAGCGCGATAAAGCCGATGAAGACGGCGAGAGCGGCAGCAGCACGAAGATGCGTTTTACGGCCCGCCGTCGCCGAAATCTGCTTTTCCTCGCTCACAGTGACGCTCCCTGAGCACGCACCCGCGCCACCAGACGGGCCACGTTCTCGGGATCGGCCTGGGGCGTAATACCGTGGCCGAGATTGAAGATTAACGGTCCATGGCCGAGAGATTGCAGGATCGAATCAATCCCGTCCTCTAACGGCTTGCCACCGGCAATCATCAACATGGGATCGAGATTACCCTGAACAGGGCCGTCTTGTTGCAACTCGCGCGCAAAGGACAGTGGCACGCTCCAGTCGAGACCGATCGCATCAGCTCCGGTCTTGCGTCGGTAATCTTTCAACAAAATGCCGGCGCCCTTCGCAAAGGCGATGATCTTGGCATCTGGCCTGCGCGCGCGGACGGACTGGATGATCCTAGCCACCGGTTTGACCGCATAAGCCTCAAACTCCTTCTCGCCCAACACCCCTGCCCAGGAATCGAAGATCTGCACGGCGTCAGCACCGGCATCGAGTTGCGCCACCAGGTAGTCCGCCGAAACCTCCGCCAGAAACGCCAGAAGCTTTTCCATAGCATGTGGATGCTGATAGCCGAAAAGCCGGGCAGGTGCCTGATCGGGCGTGCCATGACCTGCAATCATGTAGGTCGCAACGGTCCACGGCGCACCGCAGAAGCCAAGCAGCGTGGTCTGTTGAGGTAATTCAGCACGCAGTTTGCCGACAGCTTTGAAGACCGGATCGAGATAACCGATAACACCTGAGGCATCCAGCGCTTCGATTTCAGACGCGCTGATCGGATCCATCTGCGGTCCCTTGCCTTCGGAGAAACTGACGTTTCGCTTCAAAGCATCCGGGACGACCAGAATATCGGAAAAGAGGATTGCAGCATCGAGGCCAAAGCGGCGGATCGGCTGAAGCGTGACTTCGGTTGCAAGCTCTGGATTGTAACAGAGGTCCAGGAAACTTCCTGCGACCTTTCGCGTTTCCCTGTACTCCGGAAGGTATCTTCCAGCCTGTCTCATAAGCCAGATAGGAGGAGGGCTTACGGTTTCTCCGTTCAAAACCCTCATGACGTTCCGTTCGATCATTGCGCGCAGCTCTTCCAAATAAAAAAACAAAGAGATTTAAAAGATTTTCTATTTCTTAGAGTCGGTGAGTAGCAAGGATTAAAAACTTTCAAGCTGATATGCCGCAGTGGGCGGATCGCCTTGGCTCTTGTGTGATCATTACACGCGGTTCCTCAGCATTCCTTGGGAAATCCAATTTTCGTATTAATTTTCAAAACCTTGTCATACGTTCCTTTGTGAGACGAGCTGTGGATAACAGGGGGACAACATGAAAGATGTTTTTCTTTATCCCAACGATTCACAGCAGCCTTTCTGCTTGCTACACCAAACACCGAAGTGTGGATAAGTGGGCGGTTTTCCGCCACGCAGGATCGACCGCGCGCGCCATGTCGGACTTGTCCAGCTTTATCAACAGGGAGGCAAAAACAGCGTGGAGAATAAAAAAAACTTCTTCCATCTGCACCTGATATCGGACTCGACCGGAGAGACTCTGATGTCTGCCGGGCGGGCTGTATCGGCGCAGTTCCACGCGTCCATGCCGATTGAACATGTCTATCCGATGATCCGAAATCAAAAGCAATTGCAGGCGGTGGTAGAAGAGATCGATCGCCAGCCCGGCATTGTGCTTTACACCATCGTCGATCAGCAACTGTCGTCCTTCCTAGAACTTCAATGCCACGCGCTTGGTGTCCCTTGCGTCAATGTGCTGGAACCGATTATCGGCATTTTCCAGAGCTATCTGGGGGCAACCTCACGCCGGCGCGTTGGTGCGCAGCATGCACTGAATGCAGATTACTTCGCCCGTATCGAAGCGCTGAATTTCGCCATGGACCATGATGACGGACAGATGCCGGAGCATTATGATGAGGCGGATGTCGTCATCATCGGGATCAGCCGCACCTCGAAAACGCCGACGAGCATCTATCTCGCCAACCGCGGCATCAAGACCGCGAATATACCGGTTGTGCCGAACGTTCCCCTGCCTGACAGCATCTATACGGCCACGAAACCGTTGATCGTAGGACTTGTCGCAACCTCCGACAGAATATCGCAAATCCGCGAAAACCGGGAACTTGGAGCAACGGGTGGCTTCGACCGGGGACAATATATCGACAGGGCCACAATCATGGAAGAGTTGAAATATGCCCGCGCGCTCTGTGCTCGCAACAACTGGCCTCTGATTGATGTCACACGGCGCTCCATCGAAGAGACGGCCGCTGCTATCCTTGCCCTGCGCCAACGGACACGCTAATCCGAATCCCGACATTCATCGGAGACAACCATGACGTCCGAACTGATACTTGCATCTGCCAGCGCCTCGCGCCAGATGCTCATGCGCAATGCAGGTCTTACATTTTCCAGCATTCCGGCGCAAATTGATGAGCGCGCAATCGACACAAAGCTCGAGCAAGACGGCGCCGCTCCCGAGGTTATCGCTCTGGAGCTCGCTAAGGCCAAGGCTATTGCCGTCAGTCTTTTACATCCGGAAGCCTTCGTGATCGGTTCGGACCAGACGATGTCGCTCGGCGACCGAATCTACCACAAGGCGAAAGATATGGCGCAGGCGCACGCCAACGTCCTGTCACTGTCTGGAAAGACGCACCGTCTGAATTGCGGCGTAGCACTCGCGAAGAACGGCGCAGTCATTTGGGATACCGTCAGCATTGCAAAGATGACGGTGCGTGAACTGTCTGCCGATTATGTGTCGCGCTACCTCGAACGATCCGGCTCGCAAGTGCTGTCCAGCGTGGGAGCCTACCAGTTGGAGGGAGAAGGAATCCAGCTATTCAGTTCGATCGAGGGAGACTACTTTACAATCTTGGGGCTGCCGCTCCTTCCTCTGCTGGCGCAATTACGGGAGCTTAGGGTGATCGATGGCTGATTCACGTGAAACATTAACCAAAAATGCTTTCGTCGTTGGCTACCCAATCAAGCACTCGCGTTCGCCGCTCATTCACAACTTCTGGCTCAAACAGTTTCAGATCGACGGTAACTACGGAGCGGTAGAAAAATCGCCGGAGGAATTTCCCTCGTTTCTCGCTTATTTGAAGGGGACCGATACGCCTTATGTTGGTGGGAACGTGACGATTCCCCACAAGGAATCTGCCTACAGACTCGCAGACAGGCCGGACGATCTGGCTGAAGAGCTCGGTGCTGCCAATACGGTTTGGGTTGAGGATGGACTGATCCACGCCACCAACACGGACGGTTTTGGCTTTGTTGCCAATCTGGATGACAGACATCCGGGATGGGACAAGAGCGGCAAGGCATTGGTTCTGGGGGCAGGGGGCGCCAGCCGCGCTGTCATACAGGCTATCCGCAATCGCGGTATTTCCGAAATCCATGTGGTCAATCGCACCGTGGAACGAGCGCGGGAACTCGCAGACCGGTTCGGTCCAGCCGTCCACGGGCACCCCATGGAAGCGCTTGCGGAAGTGTCGAAGGATTGCGGGCTTTTCGTCAACACCACCTCGCTCGGCATGGATGGGACGGACGTGCGCGATATCGACTTTTCACCATTGGCAGAAAACGCCGTTGTGACAGATATCGTCTATGTGCCTCTGAAAACGCCTATTCTCGATATGGCAGAGAGGCAGGGATTTGAAACCGTCGACGGGCTCGGCATGCTTCTTCATCAGGCGCGTCCAGGCTTCGATAAGTGGTTCGGCGTCAGGCCGGACGTTACGTCGAACCTTCGGTCGATGATTATCGCGGATATGGAAGAACACGCATGATTGTCATAGGTCTGACCGGCTCCATTGGAATGGGAAAGACCACAACTGCAAAACTCTTTGCCGACGAGGGTGTGCCAGTCTGCGATTCAGACGCCGTGGTTCATGATCTTTATCGCTCCGAGGCCGTCTCTCCGATTGCGGTCGCTTTCCCGCAAGCGGTGCAAGAGGGCAGGGTGAATCGTGACGTCCTAAGCCATATCCTGCGTGAGAATCCGGCTCAGTTTTCGGTCCTGGAGAGCATTGTCCACCCACTCGTTCGCAGCAAGCAGGACGCATTCGTCGCCCAGCATAAGCAAAATGGCGAAGCGGTTGCGCTTCTGGATATTCCTCTGTTGTTCGAGACGAAGGCAGAGAGCCGCGTCGATGTTGTTGTGGTGGCCAGTTGCTCGCCAGAGATCCAGCGTGAACGTGTGTTGTCGCGTCCTGGCATGACGGAAGGGAAATTCGCGATGATCCTGTCCCGGCAGATGCCGGATGTGGACAAGCGTCGAAAAGCGGATTTCATCATTGATACGGGACATGGTATCGAGGACGCGAGAATGCAGGTTCGCTCGGTGCTTCAAGTGCTCTCGCAACGGACTTAAAACTCCGTACGCGACCTTGCGAAACTAGCGATCATATCAGAAGGGCAGTCATTCCGATGCGCGAAATCATTTTCGATACGGAAACCACAGGTCTGGAATCCAAATTCGATCGTATCATCGAAATTGGCGGGATCGAGCTGATCAATCATTTTCCGACCGGAAGAAGCATCCATATCTACATCAATCCGGAGGACCGGAAAGTCCATCCCGATGCGCTTGCAGTCCACGGCATCACCGATGAGTTTCTGCAGGATAAGCCCAAATTTGCCGAGGTTGTGGACCAGATTCGGGAATTCTTCGATGGTGCCCGCTGGGTAGCGCACAATGCCACCTTCGATATGGGTTTCGTCAATGCGGAATTTGCGCGCCTTGGCATCGAGCCTGTATCGCCGGAATGGGTAACCGATACGCTTGCGCTTGCGCGCCGCAAACATCCGATGGGTCCGAACTCCCTGGACGCGCTCTGCCGTCGATATGGTGTCGATAACTCGCGTCGCGACAAACACGGAGCGCTTCTTGACTCCGAACTTCTGGCCGACGTCTATATCGAGATGATCGGTGGCCGGCAGACGGCACTTGGATTCGGCTCTGCGTCTAAAACGCAAATCACCGCACAAGAGGATGATCGTCCTACGCCACCGCTGCAGCGCGAGCGGCCACTGCCGTCACGCCTTGATGTGCAGGCGCTAGCCGCGCACGAAAAGCTTTTGCAGTCGATGGGTGAGAAGGCGATTTGGAATAAATATCGCCAGCCTTCTTGAACTCTCTGTGCAAGACACCGGACAACAAAAAACCCGGGCTCGATGAACCCGGGTTACAGAATGGTCTTGGGCGATCCGATCAGTTCGGGACGGCCTGAACCTGAGAGCGGGCCTGTTCTTCGGCAACGCGCTGGGCAAACATCTGCGCGAAATCGATCGGGTCGATCATCAAAGGCGGGAAGCCGCCATTGCGCGTCACGTCTGCGATGATTTGACGGGCGAATGGGAAGAGCAGTCTCGGGCACTCGATGAACAGAACCGGCAGCATATGTTCCTGCGGGAAACCGGTGATGCGGAAGACGCCGCCATAGGTCAGCTCGGCCACGAACAGAACCTTGTCGCCATCCTTGGCTTCTGCATTCAGCGTCAGGACGACGTCAAAGTCGGAACCGGAAATCGGGTTTGCATTGACATTGACGTTGATGTTGATCGAAGGCGCGCCATCACGAGCCTGAAGCGAACGCGGCGCACCCGGATTTTCGAACGAAAGATCCTTTGTGTACTGGGTCAGAATATTGAGAGACGGCGCCGCGCCGTTCTGTGCGCCATTTTCAGTGGTCATGATGTGCCTCGTAAAGTGAATGCCGTGAATGCCGTCTATCATCTGGACCCGAGGCTTACAACCCTCCGGCGCCGTCTGGCAGACTTACTCTCTGGGTAGATTGCGGTCATTGCGATCGGGTGACCAGGGTGAATTGTTCGGACCTTCGCGATGAAAATCGTCCTCGTCCAGATCGACCACCTTTGACGATGTCGAACCACGCGGAGCATTGCGAAAACCGCCACGAGCAAAATCCGCAACGATGATATTGGGTCGAAAGATCGTCCAGAAAAACCGGCGCACTGCCGGCACAAGCAGCAAAATCCCGATAATATCGGTGAAAAATCCCGGAACGAAAAGGAGGATACCAGCGATGACACGCATGCCGCCGCTGACAAGCGCCTCTGCTGGCTGGTCGCCCGTACGTCCCGCATTTTGCAGATTTCGCACCATACCCAAACCACCATTGCGCAGAATGATGAGGCCCAGCATTGAGGTCAGGATGATCAATGCCAGTGTCGGCCACAGGCCGATTGCCTTCCCGACCACGATAAAGCCGGCAATTTCCAGAATGGGCATCAAAAGCACGATGACCGGCAGCAGTGAGAAACGCATATTTCTAGCCTTGCGTGTTGGATAGTGAGCAGAAAACCGATCTGCAGGAACCGCCGATTGAATCTGCATATTTGAAGATTGATCGGATGAAGACTATATGATGGTTCAACATTGGATTTAAATGGTGGTTTCGGTAAAAGATGGGCTCAAGCGACTTCATAACATTGTTTTTCCTTGTGGCGGCGGTGCTGATCTTTTTCCAGCTTCGCAGTGTGCTTGGCCGCCGCACCGGCAACGAGAAGCCGCCATTCGATCCCTTCAGCGCCCGTGAAGCAGCAAAAGCGCCAAATGACGATAACAAGGTCGTTACCTTGGCGAAGCGTGGCGAAACGGATGAAAACCGTTTTGCTGGCGTGGACATGATCGCGCCACCCGGTTCTGCTCTGAATGATTCCCTGCGCCAGCTTATCGAGAGCGATCCGTCTTTCCAGCCGAAAGAATTCCTCAATGGCGCCCGGATGGCTTATGAAATGATCGTCATGGCCTTTGCGGACGGCGATCGGGACACATTGAAGAACCTTCTTTCCAAGGAAGTCTACGACGGCTTCGATGCGGCGATCTCCGAACGCGAAAAGCGCGGCGAAGTGGTGAAGTCCACCTTTGTCGGCATCGAGAAAATCGATATCACCCAGGCAACGGTGCGCGGATCCGAGGAACAGATTACGCTGCGCATCATCAGCCAGTTGATTTCCGCCACCTATAACAAAGATGGCAAGCTGGTGGATGGTGATGCGGAAAACGTATCCGAAGTCGACGACATCTGGACCTTCTCCCGCGATATCCGTTCCCGCGATCCAAACTGGAAGCTGATCGCGACTGAATCCGAAGCATGATTACGACGAGAGAGTTTCACCTTCAAAAGGTGTCGTTCGATAAGTTGGAGGGCTGGGGGCATGATGACCCCTCAGCCCTTTTTGCCGTGATGGGCGATATCCTGGCCCATATGAAAAAGGGCAAGCCCTACCGCAGTGCAAGCCTCGGTCTTTCGGCTGAGGATCTCACGGTGCTGCTGGAAAAGGCAACGACGGCAAAGATCGACACTGCCGATCAGGCGCGCGCCTTCTTCGAGGAGAACTGCGTTCCCTTCCGGATTATCCTGGCGGACGAAAAGCGTGGCTTCGTCACCGCGTTTTACGAGCCGGAACTGGAGGTTTCGGCACTCCGGGACGAGGTCTGGAAATATCCGATCTACAACCGCCCGGGCGACCTGGTCGATATCGATGACAGCAACCGCCCGTCCCATATCGACCCCTATTATGCCTTCGCTCTGGAAAGAAACGGCGAGATTTCCGAATATCCGGATCGACGGCAAATCGATCAGGGCTATCTTGAAGGCAGGGGGCTCGAAATTGCCTTTGCAAAATCCAAGGTCGATCTGTTTTTCGTCCACGTCCAGGGTGCCGCGAGGCTGAGATTTACCGACGGGTCGCTGAAACGCGTGACTTATGCGGCCAAAGCTGGCCACCGCTTCTCCCCGATCGGTCGCCTGTTATTGGATCGCGGAGAACTCGATCCTGCCACCGTCTCCATGCAGACGATCCGTCAGTGGCTTGCCGATCATCCCGACCAGGTGGATGAGGTGCTCTGGAACAATCGGTCCTACATATTCTTTCGCGAGGCGGACGTAGACGGGCTGGAGCTCGGGCCGATCGCTGCTGCTAAAGTGCCTCTTGTCGTTGGACGATCGCTCGCCGTCGACCGCTTGATCCACACCTTCGGTTTTCCTTTTTTCATCCAGTCGCAGAGCCTGACCCATTTGGATGGCGGAAAGCCGTTTGCCCGTTTGATGCTGGCGCTCGACACCGGCTCCGCAATCGTCGGACCCGCACGAGGCGATATCTTCACCGGTTCGGGAGATGAGGCGGGCGAACTTGCAGGCACCGTGCGCAATCACGCGGATTTCACTATACTCATCCCCAAAGAGGCTGCGGAAAGGTATCTCTGATGAAGGGTGGGCGCAAACTCGGCAAGGAGGAGCGCGTGCTGTGGGGCAAGGTTGCCCGCACAGCGCGGCCGATCTCCGGTCGCATGGAAGATCTGCTGGTCTTCGAGGACGTCGAGGTGGATCCGGCCCCTAATCCGCCCATCGCATCCGCCAAGCCCATTCCGCCATTCCCGCAGATGATTATAGAACCTGTGCCAGAGTCTTCCGCGCCAGGGGTGAAAAAGGATCGTGTTCATCACCCATTGGAAAAGCCGGTAAAGCGCAAGCTCACGCGCGGTCGACTGGCGCTCGAAGCACGTATCGACCTTCACGGCATGTTCCAGAGCGAGGCGCATGCGGTGCTTCTCGATTTTCTCGTGCGCGCGCATGAGCGCGGTCTGCGTCACGTGCTGGTGATCACCGGTAAAGGTCGGTCTATGGGCAGCGATGGGGCATTGAAGCGCGCGGTACCCATGTGGTTCTCTAAGCCGGAGTACCGCCATCTGATCTCCTCTTACGAGGATGCTTCCATGAACCATGGCGGCGATGGCGCGCTTTACGTGCGGCTGTCCCGCAGACGGGGAGACAAGTCGTGACGCCCTTCGCCGAAGCCGTTCGGCGTCTGCGCGAGCAGAAGGGCGTGACGCAGAAGGACATGGCTTTTGCCATCGGTGTGTCGCCCGCTTATCTCTCGGCACTTGAACATGGGAAGCGGGGTACACCGAGCTTCGACCTGTTGCAGCGCATCGCCGGCTACTTCAACATCATCTGGGATGATGCCGAGGAGTTGTTCCGCCTCGCCGGCACTTCGCATCCCCGTGTCATCATTGATACGGTCGGTCTTCCGCCAGAATATACCGCTCTTGCCAATGCGCTTGCGCATGATATTCGCAAGCTGCCCCGGACTGTGATAGACGAATTGTCAGCCGTGCTGCAAAAAGGCCGTTCTTGTGACTGAAAGTCGCGCTATCCCCTGTTTTATCGAGGGTTTGAGGGGCGCAGACTTTGGATATCGGGACGGAATTCCTATAGTCGGCCAACCGGATTGAAAGTGATTCGCTGCGATTGCGCGCCCGAAAAGCGGTACGCTCTGGCAGCGCCCATTGGAAAGAATGCTTATGACTGAAACACCGTCGAGCGAAAACAGCGTGAATACGGAATATGGAGCCGATTCGATCAAGGTTCTCAAGGGCCTTGATGCTGTGCGCAAACGTCCCGGGATGTATATCGGGGATACTGACGATGGGTCCGGTCTCCACCACATGGTCTATGAAGTGGTGGACAACGCGATCGACGAGGCGCTGGCCGGTCATGCCGATCTCGTCACCGTGACGTTGAATGCCGATGGCTCCGTCACCGTGACAGACAACGGCCGCGGTATCCCGACCGACATTCATACGGGCGAGGGCGTCTCGGCTGCGGAAGTGATCATGACGCAGCTCCATGCCGGCGGCAAGTTCGACCAGAACTCCTATAAGGTATCCGGCGGTCTGCATGGCGTCGGCGTTTCGGTCGTCAACGCTCTCTCCGTCTGGCTGAAGCTGCGTATTCGCCGCAACGGCAAGGTCCACGAAATCTCCTTCACCCATGGCGTCGCGGACAAGCCACTGGAAGTGATCGGCGAATATGAAGGCCGCTCGGGCACGGAAGTCACCTTTCTGGCAAGCTCCGACACCTTCACGATGACGGAATACAACTACGCTACGCTTGAGCATCGCCTGCGCGAACTTGCCTTCCTCAACTCGGGCGTTCGCATTCTGCTTACCGACAAGCGCCACTCCGACATCAAGCAGGAGGAGATGGTTTACGATGGCGGTCTGGAAGCTTTCGTACGGTATCTCGACCGCGCCAAGAAGCCGCTGGTCGACAAACCAGTTGCCATTCGTGGCGAAAAGGACGGCATCACGGTCGAAGTCGCCATGTGGTGGAACGATAGCTACCACGAGAATGTGCTTTGCTTCACCAATAACATTCCCCAGCGCGATGGCGGCACGCATATGGCGGGCTTCCGCGGCGCGCTGACACGTCAGGTCACCTCCTATGCGGATAGTTCAGGTATCACCAAAAAGGAAAAGGTCTCGCTTCAGGGCGAAGACTGCCGTGAAGGCCTGACGGCGGTTCTCTCGGTCAAGGTGCCAGATCCGAAATTTTCCTCGCAGACCAAGGACAAGCTCGTTTCGTCCGAAGTGCGCCCTGTCGTCGAAAACCTCGTCAACGAGGCGCTCAGCACGTGGTTCGAAGAGCACCCGACAGAAGCAAAGATTCTCGTCGGCAAGGTGGTGGAAGCTGCCGTTGCGCGCGAGGCCGCACGCAAGGCCCGCGAATTGACCCGCCGCAAGGGCGCACTCGATATCGCCTCGTTGCCGGGCAAGCTTGCAGATTGCTCCGAGCGCGATCCGGCAAAATCCGAACTCTTCCTCGTCGAGGGTGATTCCGCTGGTGGGTCAGCCAAGCAGGGACGCTCGCGTGAAACGCAGGCCATCCTGCCTCTGCGCGGTAAGATCCTCAACGTGGAGCGCGCCCGCTTCGACAAGATGCTGTCCAGCCAGGAAATCGGCACGCTGATTACCGCGCTCGGCACCTCGATCGGCAAGGACGAATTCAACGCGGACAAGCTGCGTTACCACAAGATCATCATCATGACCGATGCTGACGTGGACGGCGCCCATATTCGCACCCTGCTCCTGACATTCTTCTTCCGCCAGATGCCGGAACTGATCGAACGCGGCCATCTCTACATTGCTCAGCCTCCGCTCTACAAGGTCACGCGCGGCAAGTCCGTCCAATATCTGAAAGACGAAAAGGCGCTGGAAGACTACCTGATTTCTATGGGTATCGAAGAAGCATCGCTGACGCTTGGCTCCGGTGAGGTGCGCGTCGGCCAAGATCTGCGTGAAGTGATTGCTGACGCCGTTCGCATGCGCTCGCTGATCGACGGCCTGCATTCCCGATATAATCGGTCGGTCGTGGAACAGGCGGCCATTGCTGGAGCGCTCAATCCGGAACTCTCCGCGGACGCCAGCAAAGCGGAAGCCACGGTTGCGGAAGTCTCCCGTCGTCTGGATATGATCGCCGAAGAGACGGAGCGCGGCTGGTCCGGTGAGGTTCTGGCCGATGGTGGCTTGCGCTTCCAACGCATGGTCCGTGGTGTCAAGGAACTTTCGACGATCGATATCGGCTTGCTCGGCTCCGCCGACGCCCGCCACATCGACCAGCTGGCCGCAAGAAGCCGTGAAGTCTATGCGACTGTTCCGGTCCTGCAGCGCAAGGATGGAAGTCTGCAGATTTCCGGTCCTCGCGCGCTTCTTGAGGCCATCTTCGCAGCTGGTCGCAAGGGCCTTTCCATGCAGCGATACAAGGGTCTTGGTGAAATGAATGCCGAGCAGCTATGGGAAACCACGCTCGACGCCAACGTCCGTTCGCTGCTGCAGGTCAAGGTCAATGATGCGACCGATGCCGATGGCCTGTTCGCCCGTCTGATGGGCGATGAGGTGGAACCACGCCGCGACTTCATCCAGGAAAACGCGCTGAGCGTCGCAAACCTCGATATATGATTTTGCTGTGGATCGTGTCGGCGCACGATTCACGTGAAACAGTTTATTAAGAAACCCGGCTTCGATGCCGGGTTTTTTATTGGCGAGAGGGAAGAAGGCTTCGGTTACGCTCAAGCTGGAGGCTCAAGAATCCGGCTAATCGGTAAACCCCTGCGAGTCAGTCCGCGTTGCCTGTGAACTTGCCTTCGAATGCGATCTGCGAGAGTGGAAGCCTCTGGCTCGGGACTTCGCGTTCTGCCAGGTCGTCAGGGAGCGTGCTTTTATGCGCGATCTTTCCGATAGCAACCATGGCTTCGACGACGTAGCCTTCCGGGACACCCAGCTGCCCGACGATCTTGTCCTTGAATATGCCTGCCATGCCGTGGGCGTGATAGCCAAGCTTGTGCGCCTGCATTGCGAGAGCAAACCAGGCCGCGCCCGCGTCGAAGGAGTGCGTCGCTGCTGGCTTCTTTTCACCGTCGCGGAGATTGTAGGTACGCGACAGAATGACGATCAGGGCAGATGAATTCTTGGCCCAGCGCTGATTGCCCTCCATGAGAAGGCCAACAAAGTCCTCCCACTCAGCCGATCCATTCAACCCGTAGACAAAACGCCAAGGCTGTTGGTTGGAAGCCGACGGTGCCCAACGCGCGGCATCGAGAATGGTCAACACATCGTCCTTCGGCATTGGCTTGCCGTCATAAGCGCGAGGGGACCAGCGATCGAGGAAAAGAGGATCGACGGGGTAATCTGTGTCTCGCGAATTGCTGGTCGTCATGATGTGTCCTTATCAATAGGAGAGGAAGGCAGATGCGATCGTATTTTTGCCGCCTCTTCATGGTCAAGGGGTGACAAGGATAAATAGTTCGTTCATATATGCATCATCTTGTCTGACAACTGGGAGAGATCCATGAAACTGATGCGCGTCGGTCAGCCCGGCCACGAAAAGCCCGCCATTCTCGATGCGGAAGGAAAAGTCCGCGATCTCTCAGGCCACGTGAAAGATATTGGCGGGGAAGCGATTTCACCCGAAGGTCTGAAGAAAATCGCAGCACTGGATTTGTCCACGCTGCCAGTTCTAACCGAAGATCGCATCGGCGCATGCGTTGCCGGCACAGGCAAGTTCATCTGCATCGGTCTGAACTTCTCCGACCACGCTGCCGAAACAGGCGCTGCTGTTCCGTCCGAGCCGGTCATCTTCATGAAGGCGACATCAGCGATCGTGGGACCGAATGACAACGTCGTCATTCCACGCGGCTCCGAAAAGACCGACTGGGAAGTCGAACTCGGCGTTGTTATCGGCAAGACAGCGAAATACGTGTCGGAAGCTGATGCTTTGGATTACGTCGCTGGCTACTGCGTCTCGCATGACGTCTCTGAGCGCGCTTTCCAAACGGAGCGCCAGGGCCAGTGGACAAAGGGCAAGTCTTGCGACACCTTCGGTCCGATCGGTCCATGGCTCGTTACAAAGGATGAGGTCGCCGACCCACAGAACCTCGGCATGTGGCTGAAGGTGAATGGTGAGACCATGCAGAACGGCTCCAGCAAGACCATGGTCTATGGCGTTGCCAATGTCGTGTCCTATCTCAGCCAGTTCATGTCGCTGCATCCGGGCGACGTAATCTCCACCGGCACGCCTCCAGGCGTTGGCCTTGGCATGAAGCCGCAGCGCTTCCTCAAAGCCGGCGATGTTGTCGAGCTCGGCATCGAAGGTCTTGGCACTCAAAAGCAAACTTTCGTCGCCGATATCTAACGAACGAGGCGGTTCATCCCTGTCCTTGCCCTTCGCATTTCGCTGGAGAAGAGGGCAGGGGGGAACCAAGCCGTTTTGTGCAACTGCGAAAAGATGCTAGACTGTCACAAAAGACGACGATGACGACGGGAGGCGTTTATTCGTGTTCTATCATCTTTATGAAATGAACCATGCGGCCATGGCACCTTTGCGCGCCAGCGCTGATCTAATGCGTCAGGCCTGCAACAACCCTCTCAACCCCCTCTCCAACACCGCTTTTGGCCGCAGCCTCGATGCGGGTTTTGAAGTCTTCGAGCGAATGACGCGCCGCTATGGCAAGCCCGAATTTGGCATCGCGAAGACTGAGATCGGTGGAGAAACTGTCGATGTGTCGCAAGAGATCGCCTGGTCCAAACCCTTTTGCCGGTTGCTCCATTTCAATCGAAATCTGCCTGAAGATCGACGGGACGATCCAAAAGTTTTGCTGGTTGCACCGATGTCCGGCCACTACGCCACGCTCCTTCGTGGCACGGTCGAGGCGCTGCTGCCGCACGCGGATCTCTATGTAACCGACTGGATCGACGCCCGAACAGTTGCGCTGACCGAAGGCCGGTTCGATCTGGACGATTACATCTCGTACATCATTGAGATGCTGCATCACCTTGGTGATGGAACGCATGTGGTGGCCGTCTGTCAGCCATCGGTTCCGGTGCTCGCCGCCGTTGCGCTGATGGAGGCGGATCAGGATCGCTTTGCGCCTGCCTCCATGACCTTGATGGGCGGGCCGATCGATACGCGCATCAATCCGACTGCCGTCAACGAGCTCGCCAAGGCCAAGCCCATCGACTGGTTTCGCGACAATGTCGTCATGTCCGTGCCGTGGCCGCAACCGGGCTTCGGACGTGCGGTCTATCCGGGTTTCCTGCAACTTTCCGGCTTCATGTCCATGAATCTCGACCGGCACATGACGGCGCACAAGGATTTCTATCTGAACCTCGTGAAGAATGACGGCGATTCGGCGGAAAAGCACCGGGAATTCTATGACGAATATCTCGCCGTTATGGACCTGACCGCCGAATTCTACCTTCAGACAGTCGAAACCGTCTTCATCGAGCACGCGCTTCCGAGAGGCATGATGATGCACAGGGGCAGGGCGGTTGATCCAACTGCCATTCGTACTGTCGCGCTCTTTACCGTGGAAGGAGAGAATGACGACATTTCCGGTGTCGGGCAGACCAGGGCCGCACATGATCTTTGCCTGAACCTGCCAGCCGACAAACGTCGCCATTATATGCAGCCGGATGTCGGCCATTACGGCGTCTTCAACGGCTCTCGCTTTCGCAATGAAATCGTGCCGCAAATGATAGCTTTTTTTCAGACGCATCAGCGCCGGCCCTGAACGAGAGCGGATGGCTTTTCGCGGCGAGACGGGCTATGACCGTGTCCATGTTTTCGCTGCTTCGAAAGTCCCTGAAATCACCGTCTTCCCGCAAACCGGCGCATACCCAGCGCACGGTCGAGGTGGGCGGGCGCAACGTGCCGATCACGATCAAGGAAAACCAGCGGGCAACGCGTATTACGCTGCGCATCGAGCCAGGCGGCAAGGCGCTGAAGCTGACGATCCCTTATGGCCTCCACCATGCGCAGGTCGATATGTTTCTTGATCGTCATCAAGGATGGCTTGAAACCAAATTTGCAAAGTTTTCTGCGCCGACGGGAATGAATGACGGGGCGTCCATTTCCATCCGTGGTACGCTCCATACGATCCGGCACTCGGGTTCAATGCGCGGCGTAACCCATATCACTCAAGATGAGGACGGTCAGCCTCTGCTGAAGGTGAGTGGGTTACCTGAACATACAGGCCGGCGCGTTGCGACTTTCCTGAAGAAGGAAGCCCGGGCCGATCTGGAGCGACTTGTTACCATCCATTCAAAGGCAGTTGGCAGGCCAGTGCGCTCGATCTCGATGAAAGATACGCGCAGCCGCTGGGGTTCCTGTTCGCATGAAGGGAACCTGAGTTTTTCCTGGCGCATCGTTATGGCGCCGGAAAGCGTGATCGATTATCTGGCCGCCCACGAAGTGGCACATCTTAAAGAGATGAATCACGGCCCGAAATTCTGGGCGCTGTGCAAGAAGCTTTGCCCCGAGATGGAGAAGGCGAAAGCATGGTTGAAGCAGAACGGCTCGCAACTTCATGCTATCGATTTTGACTAGTCTGCAATTGCAGGTTTGGATTCACGTGAAACATTTATTCGCATGTCCGCTTCGCCCGCATTTTGGCTCGACTCGCAAGGCGTTTCGTGTCACGTCCCAGTCATGAAAAGTGCCAGTATGCCGGACATCAAGATTTGCGGGCTTAAAACGCCGGAAGCCATTGAACGCGCGGTTCGACGTGGGGCGACGCATATCGGTTTTATCTTCTTCGAGAAGAGCCCGCGCAACATCGAGCCGGATATCGCCGGTAAGCTGGCGGATGCCGTGCGCGGCAGCGTCAAAGTGGTTGCCGTCACCGTCAATGCCGATAATGACGAGCTTGATGAGATCATCGATCTTTTGAAACCCGATATCCTCCAGCTCCATGGAAGCGAAACCCCGGAACGTGTGCTGAGCGTCAAGGCGCTTTACGGCCTGCCGGTGATCAAGGCTTTTTCTATTCGTGACGCCGATGATCTTGCCAAGATCGATCCCTATATCGGGATCGCGGACAGTTTCCTGTTCGATGCCAAGGCGCCGGCCGGATCCGAATTGCCGGGAGGCAATGGCGTCTCCTTCGATTGGAGTGTTCTGCATTCTCTTGACGAGAGCGTGAATTACATGCTTTCGGGAGGTTTGAACGCGGATAACGTTGCCGAGGCTTTGGCAAAAACCGGAGCAAGCGGACTGGATGTATCGTCGGGTGTGGAAAGCGCGCCTGGTGTAAAGGATTTGGCCAGGATCGACGCATTTTTTGATGCGGTTCGATCGGCTAGGCTGCAGGGAGTTTGAAAGTGAACGAAACGCTGAAACCCAACTCGTTTCGCGCCGGTCCCGACGAGGACGGACGCTTCGGTATCTACGGAGGCCGCTTCGTTGCCGAAACACTGATGCCTTTGATCCTCGACCTGCAGGCCGAGTGGGAAAAAGCCAAGAATGATCCGGAGTTCAAGGCGGAGCTTGAGCATCTCAATACGCATTACACCGGACGCCCAAGCCCGATCTATTTTGCGGAGCGCCTGACGGCTGAGCTCGGCGGCGCGAAGATCTACTTCAAGCGTGACGAGTTGAACCACACCGGTTCGCACAAGATCAACAACTGCCTTGGCCAGATCCTGCTTGCCAAGCGCATGGGCAAGACACGCATCATTGCTGAAACCGGTGCCGGTCAGCACGGTGTGGCATCTGCAACGGTTGCCGCACGCTTTGGCATTCCTTGCGTGGTTTACATGGGCGCGACCGATGTGGAGCGCCAGGCGCCCAACGTGTTCCGCATGAAACTCCTTGGTGCGGAAGTTAAGCCGGTGACGGCAGGCCACGGCACGCTGAAGGACGCGATGAACGAGGCTTTGCGTGACTGGGTCACCAATGTCGACGACACCTATTACATGATCGGCACCGCTGCCGGCCCGCATCCTTATCCGGAAATGGTGCGAGAGTTCCAGTCGGTCATCGGCAAGGAATCGCGTGAGCAACTGCTGGCGCTGGAAGGCCGTTTGCCGGATATGCTTGTTGCAGCCGTTGGTGGCGGCTCCAATGCCATCGGTCTGTTCCATCCGTTTCTCGATGACACGAGCGTCAAGATCGTCGGCGTCGAAGCGGGCGGCAAGGGGCTGGAGGGCGAAGAGCATTGCGCTTCGCTAACCGCCGGTTCACCGGGCGTTCTGCATGGCAACCGGACCTATCTGTTGCAGGATGGTGACGGCCAGATCAAGGAAGGTCATTCGATCTCCGCCGGTCTCGATTATCCGGGCATCGGGCCTGAGCACTCCTGGCTGAAGGATGCCGGACGCGTCGAATATGTGCCGATCATGGACAATGAGGCACTCGACGCCTTCCAGATGCTGACGCGCACGGAAGGTATCATTCCGGCACTCGAGCCTAGCCACGCTTTGGCGGAAGTCATCAAGCGCGCGCCGAAGATGGGCAAGGACGAGATCATTCTGATGAATCTCTGTGGCCGCGGCGACAAGGACATTTTCACGGTCGGTAAAATTCTGGGAATGGGACTCTGATATGACTGCACGTATGGACAAGCGCTTTGCCGATCTGCGTGCGCAAAATCGTCCGGCCCTCGTAACCTATTTCATGGGCGGCGATCCGGACTTCGAAACCTCGCTCGGCATCATGAAGGCGCTGCCGGAAGCCGGTGCCGATGTCATCGAACTCGGCATGCCGTTTTCCGATCCGATGGCCGATGGCCCGGCGATCCAGATGGCTGGCCAGCGTGCGCTGAAAGGTGGACAGACGCTGGCAACGACGCTCGATCTCGCACGCGAATTCCGCAAGCAGGATGATGAAACGCCGATCGTGCTGATGGGTTACTACAATCCGATCTACATTTACGGCGTCGATAAGTTCCTGGACGATGCGCTGTCGGCTGGCATCGATGGACTGATCGTTGTCGATCTCCCGCCGGAGATGGATGACGAATTGTGCATTCCCGCAGTCCAGAAAGACGTCAACTTCATTCGTCTGGCAACGCCGACGACCGATGAGAAGCGGCTTCCAACCGTTCTGAAAAATACGTCGGGCTTCGTCTACTACGTTTCGATGAACGGCATCACCGGCTCGGCCTTGCCCGATCCATCGACGATTTCCGGTGCTGTCGAGCGGATCAAGTCGCATACGGATCTGCCTGTCTGCGTCGGCTTCGGCGTCAAGACTGCCGATCATGCCAAGGCAATCGGTGCGGTGGCGGATGGCGTCGTGGTCGGTTCGGCCATCGTCAACCAGATCGCGCTGAGCCTCACCAAGGATGGTAAGGCAACGAACGACACCGTGCCCGCGGTAACGACCTTGGTAAAGGGTCTTTCGACGGGCGTGCGTGCCTCGCGCGCATGACATCGGGGCGATATCAGGTCATGATCGACTTGAAATCGCCATTCTGATTTTGAATGTAAAAGAAGAAGAAGAGCGGAACTCGGTCGAAGTCGCAGAGATGCGTCGCCATTGCGCTCAACTGCTGCCGAATGATCGTCGGTTCAGCGGGGACAGTCAGGAGTAAAGAACGTGAACTGGATTACCAATTACGTACGCCCACGGATCAATTCCATGCTGGGCCGCCGCGATACCCCGGAAAATCTCTGGATCAAGTGCCCGGAAACTGGCGAGATGGTCTTCCACAAGGATCTGGAAGAGAACAAGTGGGTTATTCCCGCTTCCGGCTTCCACATGAAAATGCCGGCAAAGGCTCGTCTTGCCGATCTTTTCGATGGCGGTGAGTACGAAGCGCTTCCCCAGCCCAAGGTTGCGCAGGACCCCTTGAAGTTCCGCGATTCCAAGAAATATGCCGATCGCCTGCGCGACAGCCGCACAAAGACCGAGCAGGAAGACACGATTCTTGCAGGTGTGGGCAAGCTGCAAGGCCTGAAGATCGTCGCGGTCGTGCATGAGTTTCAGTTCATGGGTGGCTCGCTCGGTATTGCCGCAGGCGAAGCGATCGTGAAAGCGTTCGAGCGCGCCATCTCGGAACGCTGCCCGCTTGTCATGTTCCCCGCCTCTGGCGGCGCCCGCATGCAGGAAGGCATTCTTTCTCTGATGCAGCTCCCGCGTACGACCGTTGCGGTGAATATGCTGAAAGAAGCCGGCATGCCCTACATCGTCGTCCTCACTAACCCAACGACGGGTGGCGTAACGGCATCTTACGCCATGCTGGGTGACGTTCACATCGCCGAACCGGGCGCTGAAATCTGCTTCGCTGGGAAGCGCGTCATCGAACAGACCATCCGCGAAAAGCTCCCGGAGGGCTTCCAGACGTCCGAATACCTGTTGGATCACGGCATGGTGGACATGGTCGTCGATCGACACGCGATCCCGGACACACTCGCCGATCTCTTGAAGATCATGACGAAGGCACCGGCCAACGCATCTAAGGATACTCTGCCGTTGGCAGCCACGGCCTAAAGCCATCGAACGCGCTCCGGAGGGGTGGATGACGGATATGACGAAGCCTGAGATGAGCGAGGCGGACCGCATCATCGAAAGATTGATGCAGCTTCATCCCAAGGGCTTCGATCTGTCGCTGGACAGGATCACCCGCCTGCTCGAAAAGCTTGGCAACCCGCATAAGCGCTTGCCGCCCGTCATTCATGTGGCGGGTACCAATGGTAAGGGGTCAGTCACGGCCTTTAGTCGCGCGCTCCTGGAAGCCGCGGGTCTTTCTGTGCATGTTCACACGTCGCCGCACCTGGTCAACTGGAATGAGCGCTACCGCATCGGCGTCGCCGGTGCTCCCGGTCGGCTGGTAGAAGACGCCACGCTTGCCGATGCTTTGGCGCGCGTGGAAGCGGCCAATGAAGGCCAGCACATAACCGTCTTTGAAATCCTCACCGCCGTCACCTTCGTCCTCTTTGCCGAACAGCCGGCAGATGTCGTGGTTCTGGAAGTGGGTCTTGGCGGCCGCTTCGATGCGACCAATGTCATCTCCAATCCCGCCGTGTCGGTCATCATGCCGATTTCGCTCGATCATCAAGCCTATCTCGGCGATCGCGTCGAACTGATCGCGGCGGAAAAGGCAGGCATCGTGAAGACCGGATCGCCGGTCGTTATCGGCCATCAGGAATATGATGCGGCACTCGATGTGCTGATTGCCACTGCCGAGCGGCTGAAATGCCCGACGGCGGTCTACGGGCAGGATTTTTCCGCCCATGAAGAGCATGGCCGCATGGTTTATCAGGACGAGTTCAGCTTGGTCGACGCTCCGCTGCCGCGCCTGCCGGGCCGTCATCAATTGGGCAACGCCGCGGCTGCCATTCGTGCCGTCAAGGCGGCGGGATTCATCGTCACCGACCGCATGATCGAGAAGGCCATGACTTCGGTTGAATGGCCTGGCCGTCTGCAACGCATCACGCGTGGCCGCATCTTCGATCTCGCGCCAAAAGGCAGCGAAATCTGGATCGATGGCGGCCACAACCCTGGTGCCGGCGAAGTCATTGCCGAGGCTATGGCCGGTTTCGAAGAGAAGAGTGCCCGTCCGCTGGTGCTGATAGCGGGAATGATCAACACCAAGGATCAGGTGGGTTACTTCAAGGCCTTCGCAGGTATCGCTGAATACGTCTTCACTGTGCCCATCCACGGCTCGGATGCGGCAATAGATCCGGTCGTGTTGGCCCATGCCGTCTTCGATGCCGGGCTGACGGCGGCACCCACTTCATCGATTGAAGAGGCTCTGGAAGAATTGGGGAAGCGCCTCGATCCGGCCAAGCCCGCGCCACGAATCCTGATCGGCGGATCGCTTTATCTCGCGGGCAATGCCTTGGCGCTGAACGGCACCCCGCCGCAATAATGCGCGAATGATCTCACGAAAAAAGCCCGGCAGAGCCGGGCTTTTTACCTTGCGTATAGCAAACGATTAGGCGGCGCTGGAAATCCAGGCAGAAAGCGCGGTCTTGGGAGCAGCGCCAACCTTGATGTCGGCCACTTCGCCGCCCTTGAACATAGCAAGGGTAGGAATGGAACGAACGCCGAACTGAGCGGCAAGCTCAGGATTTTCGTCGATGTTCAGCTTTGCGACCTTGACCTTGCCGGAGAGTTCAGTTGCGATCTCTTCGAGGCTCGGTGCAATCATCTTGCACGGGCCACACCATTCCGCCCAGAAGTCCACGACGACGGGTTCGGCGGAGTCCAGAACTTCAGACTGGAAGTTGGAGGTATCGACTTTCACGGTAGCCATAATTGGCTCTCCTTTCAGTGAATCTGTTCGGCATTCATGTGATGCGGGAGGGACACTTTTTCAATGTCCGGTATCTCACTTTGTCGAGATGGCGGCAAGGGCTTGTGACAGTGCTTCTTCCTTGACCGTCACAAAGGATGCATTCTCCGTGTAGACCAGCGCGCAGGTAAAAGACTTGTCCGGATAAAGCGGTTTCAGGATTTCGCGATAGATCGCAAGCTGCGCGATATGGGAGAACGGGATGGCGTTCTCGTTGGCCGGTGGCACCCGGTTGGTCTTGTAGTCCACCAGAATGACGCGCCCGCCGTCTACTGCCAGCCTGTCGATGCGACCGGAAACGGCGAAATCCTGCCTGCCAAGACGCAAGGTTCCCATGATCGACACTTCCGCGCGACTGTTGACGGCAAAGGCGGGCTGGATTGCCGGTTCGGCAAGAACCGCAAGCGTGGTGCGGATCAGCCTTTCGCGTTCTCTGTCCGGCCAATGGTGTGCTGCACGCTCTGCATAGCGGCGGGCTGCATCTGCCCGCTCATGGTCAGGATATTCCGGCAGCGTCTGAAGCATCCGATGCACAAGCCGACCGCGTTGCAGCGCAAGGCCCGACGATGTTTCCGGCTTGGCAAAAAGCGGAGAGGTGATGAGAAGATCGTCCGCGCCGTCATCGACGATCGTTCCTGCACCGGAGGGGCTGAGTGGCCGAGGAAGGGCAGGGACCGGTGGCAGCGGTTGCATCAGCGACGCTGGAAGCGCCTCTGGGGTCAAACTCGGCACGGTATCTGCCTGAGCAATTGCTCTTGGAGCCTGTGCATTCATTCGCCACAGCAGACCGTCCCAAGCTTCGCCGCCCGCCTCGAACTGATAAGGCGCGCAGCGATTTTCGTCGGTGGCGAGCGCCCGCTTGATCATCTGGTGCCAGCAATCCGGATTTTCCTTCGGCCCACGATAACCGCAGACGATCAGATGGTCGGCAGCACGCGTCATGGCAACATAGAGAAGGCGGCGATACTCCTCTTCTGCTGCATCCCTCAAACGACTGTCGTCATGGTCGATCAGGCTATTGTCGAAACTCTTTCCGGGCAGCCAGACAGGAAAGGCGGCTCCCTTGGATTCAAGAAAGCGCAATCGCGGAACGTGGCTTGGAATGAAAGCCTTCGAGCCGCCATCGACCAGAAACACCACCGGCGCCTCAAGACCCTTGGAGGCGTGAACCGTCATGATGCGGACTTCGCCGCGCTCCTTGTCCTGCTCGCGCTTGATTTCCGGTGCATCGGTCTCCAGCACGGAAATGAAGGATTGCAGTCCGGGAAGGCCGGTCTTTTCATGAGCCAGTGCAAAGGAGAGAAACTCGTCTAGAACGTCGCTGGCTTCGTTACCAAGCCGGGCAAGGAAGCGTTTGCGGCCTTCATGTATGGTCAGCACCGCCGCGTAAAAATCATGGATCGTCGCGCTGCGGGAGAGGGCAATGAGGTTGGAAAGTGTTTTCAGCGTCCCAGCAAAACGACTGCCGTCCTCCTGCATGAAGTGTTGCAGGTGATCCCACACACTGGTTTTCTCCGGACGCTTGGCGACGAGATCGAAAATATCGTCTTCGTTGTGGTTAAAGAGGGGGCTTTTCAGCAGGGCGGAGAGCGAAAGATCATCCTGTGGGAGAAGCACGAAGCGTCCAAGCGCCAGAAGATCTTGAATGGCAATGTGGTCGGTCAGTCGCAACCGGTCGGCGCCGGCAACGGGAATGTCTTTGCGCTGCTTCAATTCGCGTGTCAGCGCGTTGACGAAAGCGTGGCGCTTGCGCACGAGAACAAGAATGTCTCCCGCCTCGATGAAGCGTTCCACGCCTTTCTCAATCACCGTTTCCGTGCCGATCATCGCCGCGATGCGCGCTGCGATCCGGCGCGCGACGATGGCGGGCGGGGCGCTTTCGCGCAGCGCGTCGAAGGGTGCCGTCCAGTCCTCCTCATCCTCCACCGGCTCGGCGGCGACCATATCCCACACTTCCACCGTTCCCGGCTGGCCGAGGCGGTTGGAACGGTGCTCAACGGGCTCGTTGTCGGCGCTGAGACCCGCGGCATTTTCGGGCAGGGAGAAGACCTGATCCACCGCAGCCAGCACATCCGCCGTGGAACGGAAGGATAGCGGCAGGCGGACCGGATGAAATGTCTGCTGGACGGCAGTCACACGCCGTGCCGTCTCCTCACGCTCTTGAGAAAATCGCTCCGGCCTGGCGCCCTGAAAGGAATAGATGGACTGCTTTTCATCCCCCACCGCAAACAGCGTGCGCTGACCGGCGCGCGCCGTTTCGCCATGAAAGAAATCCGCCGCCAGCGATTGGATGATCGACCATTGCACCGGGCTGGTATCCTGCGCCTCATCGACGAGAATATGGTCGATACCCTGATCCAGCTTGTAATGCACCCAGGCGCCCGCCGTATCACGGTTGAGAAGGGTGGCTGCGCGCTCGATCAGATCCTCGAAATCGAGCTGGCTGCGCTGCTTCTTCAAATCCTCGAAATCGCCGATCAGCCGGTCTGCCAGCGTCAAAGCATGCCGGGTTGCCTCCAACATGCGCAATGTCCGGTACCGGTCGCGGCAGGCAACGACATGGGTGCGTGCAAGCGTCAGGTCGTCCAGAAGATTGGGCGCTGCCGTCTGCATCGCCTTGTTGATGACAAAGGCATCGGATTTGCGCTCACCCTTCTGGGTCAGGAGGGCGCTTTCGATAAAGGCGATGCGCTTGAAGACATCCGTCTCTCTCGCTGCTTCCCTCAGCGCATAGGATACTTCATGGGTACGCGCGCCGCCCTTTTCGTCGGAGAGCGCCAGATAGGTATCGAGCGAAAGACCGGACAGACCCGGAAGTGGCCAATAGGCGATAGCAGTTGTCTCAAGTGTTTCACTCGCGCCGATGCCTGCATGGCGTCGAAGCGCCGCATCGATCCCACCGGTGCGGACGGCCTCTTCGAGAAAACCACGCAGAGGGTTACGATTGGCCACGATGGCGCTCAGCAGCGCTTCCAGTCCAGTCTCATCGGAAAGATCCAGCACATAGGCGAGCGCCTGTGCCAGTGGCGTGTCGCGCTCCAGAGAAACGGCGGTCAACAGGCTGCGGCGTGCTTCGGCAAGCAAGCTGCTCGCAGCGCGATCATCCAGAACCGAGAAGTGACCGGCAACGTTCGCTTCCAGCGGAAACTGGTGTAGCAGCGCTTCGCAGAAGGCGTGGATCGTTTGTATTTTCAATCCGCCCGGCGTTTCCAGCGCCTTGGCAAAGAGGCGTCGCGCCTCCTTCAGCTTGATTGCATCCGGCATCCGCCCTTCGATGGAGGCGATGCGCTCTTTCAAGGCCGCGTCGGAAAGCGTTGCCCAATCCGCGAGGCGATCAAAGACGCGGCTGGACATTTCCGATGCGGCAGCCTTGGTATAGGTCAGGCAGAGGATGGCCGACGGACGGCAACCCGCCAGCAACAGACGGATTACCCGCTGCGTCAAGACATGCGTCTTGCCCGAGCCCGCATTGGCCGACACCCATGCCGAGCTTTTCGGATCTGACGCACGGGTCTGCTGCTGTGTTGTCCAGTCGATCCAGGCATTGGGCTCGTCGCGCGCCGGGCCGTGATCAAGCGCCCGTTCGGCGGCGTATTCGAAAAGATCATTCGCCATCGCCATCTCCCGGTTCTGCGGTGGACCATTCGGAAACGCGCGCCAGATGGTCGTATTCGCCACCATAGGATTGCTGTTCTTCCGGGATCAGCCGCGACACGAACCCATTCTTTCCCTCGCGTAACGCCTTGATGAACTTGGTCAGTTGGTCGATGGAATCCGTTGCCAGCTCCACTGCGCTCTTCGGCACGGTCTTCGCGGTAGCCTTTGTGTTTTCGTTGTTCACGACATCAGTACCGAAGCGTTCTCCGGGCCGAAGGCGCACATAGATTAGATCTTCTGGCGTCGGCGTGCCAGTATCGCGGAAAGCGCCACGCATCAGCGCTGCGGCTTCCAGCGATAATTGTGGGTCGAGCAGGGACCGGGCTTGTTTCACGGTCGGCGAAAGTCCGGTCTTGTAATCGACGATATCCGCCTTGCCATTGGTCTTGATATCGATCCGGTCGGCTACGCCCGTCAGTCGGATACCGGCTTCGGGAATTTCCTGTCCGGCGCGGGCCTCCACATAGGAGCGGCGCACCAGAGGACGGCGATCCTTCTCCCAGTTGAGAAACTCCCGCGCCACCGCGACGAAGCGCGGTCGCCAGACAATATCGATATGTGCGGGCAGATTTTCCTCATCGAAACACGCGTTCAATACGCGCATCATCGCGTTTTCCGATGCGGGTGTACCGGGCACATGGTCTTCGCGCGAATAAAGTTCGATGATGCGGTGGTAGAGCGTGCCGCGATCGGCAGCGCCAGGATCACGGTTGAACTCGTCCAGCGGATCGAGCTTCAGAATGCGCCGGGCATAGATAGAATAAGGATCACGACGCAGCCGCCCGACTTCGCTGAAAGAGTAGCTCTTCGGTTGCAGATCGGCAGGCGGGGTCGGAGAAGGTCGCCGGGCTGCATCCTGAGTGTTACCTTCGTCCAGCATGGCGGCCCAATGCCGATAGGATTCACCTTTGCGTTTAAGTGTCTTGGCCAGCTCGTCGCCACCGAGCGCCAACAGCCTTTGCAGCCAGCGTGACGCAACGGCAGGTGTCGAACCCTGGCGCAACGCCCGGCTATAGATGATGTGGCGTGTACCATTTGCCATCTCGAAATCATGCGCGAGCTGTCCGATGCGCCGTTCCGGCGGCTCAAGCCCGATGGATGTTTTCATGCTGCGCGACAGGAAAGGATTGTTGGCGGTCTGACCCGGCCAGACCCCCTCGTTCAACCCGCCAATAATCACCGTATCGACACTCTGAAGGCGTGCCTCCAAAGCACCGAAGATGAAAACACGTGGATGACGCATGGCCCGTGGCTTGATCGATTCACCCGCGACAAAGGCCGCCACGATATCGATCCATTGTGGACCATCCGCCTCAAGCGCATTGCCACAGTCCAACAGCTCGGCAAAAAGACTGGATAGCTTTTCCCCTGCTTCACCAGACCAGAGGCTCGCCAGATCGCCCGCCTCATCAAGGCATATCGCCTCGATCACACGGCCCGACCGCTCCGCCCACTCGGCCAGCGTCAGTCGAGAGGTCAGCCGACCCCGGATCGGATCGCGGTGGATAAAGGCCTGTTCCAGCGGTTCTATGGCCGACCTGATGCGGTTTGCCAGATCGGCGGCAACGAGGCGCGCGTCCTCTGACAGAGCCGTGCGCCAATGCGGCGGATGACGGTCCTCAGCGTGAAGCGTGATCTGATGCGCCAGAAGTTCATCGAGAGTGCCGAGCGTTGTCTCTTCACGCCCACCACGCAGTGCCAGAAGCTCGAGCGCTGCCACAGCCTGCATGATTTGCTGCTCGCTCATACCAAAGCGGCAGAGCGGGTGCTTCAACAGCGAAATGACCGCCACCGGATCCCCCGGCCGCAAGATCGCTTCCAGCGCCAGTTGCAGAAGGCCGGCCTGTGGCGTCGCGGAGAGCGGCGTACCGGCGGAGTCGTCCGCTTCGATGCCGAAGCGGGCAAGTTCCGTCGCAACACGTCGGCCAAGTCCGCGATCTGGTGTGATGAGGGCTGCTTGCGAAGGTCCGTTCGCGCCAGGCTTTTCCAGCGCAAGCCGCAGCGCAATGGCGATAGCGGTGGCCTCTTCACGCTCGTTAGCTGCCTCTATCATCGAGGCTGCGGAAAAGGCATTTTGGAAGAAGTCCGCAGATTTATGAGCGCGCCATTCATTCCATTCGGCTGTTGCTCGCACCGGAGCAAGCGCAGTAGAAAAGACGGCAGCGCGGTTTTTCAGATCATCATCCACCGCACCGATCTGCTCCACATCGCGACGCAAAACGCCGAGCTTCTGCAACAGAATGAAGAGTCCATACTGAGAATGGGTTCGGCTTGCCGCGTCATCCGGCGCTTCATTGATCGCCTGCCACTGATCTTCAGGCATATCGCGGTCGAGACCGGGTAGCACGACAGTACCATGCGGCAGCGAGGCGACGGCGGCTATCAGATCCGCCGCAGCGGGAATGGAGCCGGTGGAACCGGCAACGATGATGGGATCGCTGCTGGCGCTCTTCTTCAGTCGTTCGGCTTCGGCGCGCAGAATGGCGTTGCGGTGACGCCCGGCAGAGGAGCGATTGAGTTCGGCAAGTCGGGCAGGCCAGAAGACGCTGGCAATCTTTAAAAAATCCGCCGTCAACTGCCACCACTGCGCATGATCGGCTGTATCGAGATCGGCGAGTGCCTCCCACTCCCGGTCTTCCGTGTCCATTGCGTCAATGACTTCGGAAAGCGCACGCGCCAGCCAGATGGCATCCGCCGGGCTTGCGGGTGCAACGAGCGGCGAATCGGAGTGGATGGCACGAATGGCGTCCGGCAGACTGTTTCGCCAGGCAAGGATTAGCCGCGCAAGCTCCACCAGCCGCGCCGTGCCGGAAATCGGGGGTGCAAGATCGATGGTCGCAGGCGTTTCGATATCGAAATAGCCGCTGTCGTCATCTGTCTCGCCAAGCGGTCGGATGACGGGCAGGATGGCCGAACGACCGCCGAGAATATCCACGAATTCGGAGCGCAGCACACGGGCCGAACGCCGTGTCGGCACATAGACCGTGACGCGGGCAAGCGACAGCGGATCGGCGGGATCGTAGGCAAAGTCCTTCACGAGTGCCCCGTCGCACAGGCTTTGCGCCAGGGTCTTAAGGAAGGGTGTTCCCGGCGCGATGGTCAGGATGCGTTTGGCATGCGCCAATGGTTCGACTTTCTATCAAGGATCAGTTGGCAGCGATGGTGCGCTCCGCATCCTCTATAGCATCCGGTGTGCCGACCGTAATCCATTGACCGTCGAGCATCACGCCATAAAGCCTGTTTTTTGCAATGGCACGATCGAAATAGATGTTGAGATTGAACGCGCCCTCTGGGGCGTCCTCCAGCAATCGCGAATCCATGGCAATCGCACCGGCATAGACGACCGGGTGCGGCTGGCCTTCCTGATACCGGGTCAGGTGACCATCTTCTGCGAAGTTGAAATCCTTCTTGCCGTTATGACCGGTCGTGCGATCCATATCGACGCAGAGCATCGCCATATCCATGCGGGCAGGATCGAAACCCGCCGCAAGTTTCTGCAGGTTGGTGGGAAGGTCTTGCTGTTCCCCGACCCAGAACAGATCCGCATTCATCACCAGCACCGGTCCAGGCGTTAGCAGTTTCAACCCTTTGGCAAGGCCGCCGCCGGAATTCATCAACCCCGCCCGCTCATCCGAGATCAGGATTTCGAGGTCGCGACGCGCTTCAAGATGTGTGACCATCTGGTCTGCATGGTGATGGACATTGATGGATACGGTCTCCACGCCGGCTTCGACCAGCAGATCGAGCACGTAATCGATCATCGATTTGCCGGCGATCTTTACAAGTGGCTTGGGGATCGTGTCGGTGATCGGGCGCATTCTCGTGCCGAGACCCGCCGCCAGAACCATCGCTTGTGTGATCGTCATGGGAAAAACTTCAATGAGAGTTGAGGTCTATGTCGGCGCGTGAAAACCAGTCGCGCAGCGGCGCAAGATCGGGGTGGTCCAATACGGCGCGCATATAGGTGAAGGTGCGCGGCATGTGCTTCATATAGCCCGGCTTGCCGTCGCGCTTCAAAAGCCGGACCCAAGCACCGACAAGTTTGCAGTTGCGTTGCGCCGCCATGATGGCGAAGGCTTTCAGAAACACGGGCTCATCGAAAGCAGGGTTTCTGCGGCGGATATCGAAATACCGCTCCATCATCCGTGCCTGCAGATCCGGGGGTATGGTGACGCGGGCATCCTGTACCAGAGAGGCCAGATCATAGGCTGTTGGACCGATCATCGCGTCCTGAAAGTCGATGATGCCGACGTTGCGAGGCGCTGGTCTATCCTGCTGCCAGATGATGTTCGGCGAATGAAAATCCCGCAGGACGAGCCCCGTTTCCACATCATCAAGCTTGGCGATCAACCGATCCCATACGGCGAAGAAATCCTGTCGCTTGGAGTCTTCGGTGGGCTTCCCGCCATTGATATACGGCAGGTACCAATCCAGCAGCAATGACGTCTCGATCTTCATCGCATCGGCATCGAAACGTGGAATGTCGTAACCAGTGCCATCAGGCAGAGGGATTGCCTCGGGCATCGTCTTTTCGTGCAGGATTGCCAGACAAGCAGCACTTTCGATGTAGCGCTCCTCAATCGGAGTGCCATCGGCATCCAGAACGCCTGCGCGTCCCATATCGCTCAAAAGCAGGATGCCTTCATCCATATCCAAGGCGAGGATTTCCGGCGGTGCGAAGCCCTCGCTCTTAAGATAAAGATCAAGCGCAACGAACGGCTCCACCGTGCGTGCAAGATGCACGATCTCCGAATAGGATTTGCCATTGTGAAGGGCGGGGCCGGGCGGCTGAGGCTGCCAGTCCATCAAGAGATATTGATCGTTATTATCGCGCACCAGTTCGTAGGTGCGATAGGCGGCGTCACCACTAAAATAGCGCCGGGTAGCACCCGACTTGCCATTCCGCTCCAGAAAGCGGCGAATGGCGAAGACCCGTTCAAGCCGCTCGATATTGCGTCGCGACCCTTCAATCACAGCGCGCCGGCCGCCTTGCTCATGCGTCAGACGTAGCAGAATCGTCGATGCTTTTGGCAGGACATCGCTTGCCATCTCCGGCCACTCGATCAGGCAGACGCCGTCGGACAGCATCTCGTCGATGCCTAGCTCATCCAGCTCGGACACGTCCGAGAGGCGGTATAGATCGAGATGCGCGACGGGAAAGCGAAGCGCATAGGATTGGACGATGGTAAAGGTCGGGCTCGGTACCTCAAGCTCGGCATCATCTGCAATCGCCCGGATCAGAGCGCGTGCCAGCGTCGATTTGCCGGCGCCAAGATCGCCCACGAGTGCAACGGCAGTGCCGGGTCTAACGGCAAGTGCCAACTCCTCACCGAGCCGGATGGTATCGGCTTCATCTGCAAGGAAGAGCGAGATGGAAAGCGTCTCGTCACTCATTCGGCGGCAATGGACTGCGGCTGATCGTGCGAGGGAATGCGGCAGGTTACGACGGTGCCTTCGCCGGGGCGGCTGTCCAGCGTAACGGTGCCGTGATGCAGGCTCACGAAGCTCTCGACAATGGAAAGGCCAAGCCCGGCACCCGTGCGCCGTCCACCCTGACCGCCGGTCGAAAAGCGATTGAAAACTGTTTTCAGCATGTCCTCGGGAATACCAGGACCTTCATCTGCGACGGAGAAAACGAAGTCGCCTTCGCTTCTTTGGCATGTCAGGCGGACTGCCGACCCTTCGGGCGCAAAATTCACGGCATTGGTCAGAAGCTTTAGCAGGATTTGCTTCAGCCGCTGGTGATCCGCGACGATGGAGCCGAGATGTGCAGGTGCGACGATTTCCAGAGAAACACTGCTTTCCTGCAACCGATCGGTGATCTGCACGGCCACATCATCCAGGAGCTCGTTCAGGTCGCTCTCTGAGTAATTCAGATGCATGATGCCCGCATCCACGGTAGCGAGATCGAGAATGTCGTTGACGATCGTCAGAAGCACCGAAGAAGAGGTCGAGATATGGTCCAGATATTCCGCCTGGCGATCGTTCAGCTCGCCCATGCCGGGCGTCTTGAGAAGATCGGTAAAGCCGATGATATTGGTCAGCGGCGATCGCAGCTCATAGGAAACATGCTGGACGAAATCGTTCTTCAACTCGTCGGCCTTGCGCAGTGCCTCGTTCTTTTCCTTCAAGGCGCGTTCGGCCCGCACGCTGTCCGTCATGTTGACGAAGGTCAGCATCGTCTGCGCGTCTGGTAGCGGGATCACCGCGTAATCGAGCACCAATCCGGAGAGAAGCTCAAGCGTTCCCTGTTTCGAGTGCCGCTCGTCGTCAAAACTGGTGATGAACTGCGCAAAGGCGCGCCATCCATCCGGTTTTTCATAGGACTGCGAGCATGCGGCCTCGATAGCGCGGATATGCTTGCCCGCTTCTGCCTCTTCTGCGGTAATAGCCCAGAGCGCCCGGAAAGCCGGATTCGACAAACGAATGCGCCCATCCGCGCCGAAAACCGCGACACCCTCGGCGAGATGATCGATGGTCTCACCTTGAACCTTGACGAGCGTATTATAGCGGGTCTGAAGATCGACCTGTTCGGTCAGGTTTTCGAACACCCAGGTGGCACCGCCCTGCGGATGCGCGGTGGCAATCACGCGCAACGTCTGACCGTTGGGCAGGTGCCAGAGGTCGGTCTGGGTGTCGAGTGCACGATAGACCGAAAGTGCGGTTTCTTTCCAGCTCTTCCAGCTGAGCTGCTCCGGCAGTTTGCCTGCGCTGCGAAGACGATCAAGAAGCTCGGAATTGCCGGGTTTCGATTCCAGGAAGACGAGATCCAATCCCCAAAGCCGCGAGAAGGCCTGATTGTAGAACTGCAGACGCTGTTCGCCGTCGAAGATCGCGACAGGCGTGCCCAGGTGATCGAGCGTTTCCGCATGGCTTTTCAGCGTGCGCTTCAACTCCTCGCGGATGGTCTCGGCATCGGACGCATCGATAGCAATCCCGGCAGAACCACCCGGTGTCTTGATATCGACCACGTCGAAGAAGGTGCGGTTGCCGGAAACAACAGTGGAGATCCGGTCGTGATAGGGCGATTCCGGCGTCGCGGTGGCGCGAATCTTCTGACGCGTCACCGTGTTCAGCAATTCGCGCTGTTCGGCGATTGCCTGCTGGGGCGTCGTGGCATCGACTGCAATCGCATAGGCATGGTTCACCCAGATCAGGGCGCCCTCATTGTTCCTGCGCCAGGCAGGTTGTTCGATGGAATCGAGAAGCTCCTGGAAAGTCGACATGGAGGAGAGCAGCCGCTCGCGCTCTACCCTCAACTCCGCCAGTTCGGCGCGCATGTTGTTGAGCGCGATGAAGCGGGCAAAAGCCTTGCCTCCCGACACGCGTCCCTGGACCTCGATGACTTCGCCACGCTGTGTTTCGATGGTGAGATCGAAGCTCTGCGCCTGGCTGCGCAGCATCTCGATTGCCTTTTCCAGAGGAGCGGCGGATGTTGGCCGAAGCCAGCGGCCAAAGGCCAGAAAGTCGCTATCGGCTGCTGGAACGCCAGTCTCAGGCGGCAACTGACCGAGGAATTCCGGTCGCTCGCCGGTTTCTTCCCAAATCACGATCCGGCGCGACTTGTCGGAAATCAGCGCCTCATACTTGGAAATCTTGTTCTGCGCCTCAGAAAGTGCCGTGCGGTACTCGTTGACCTCGGCTTCGATATTGCCGCGTTGGCGCACCAGCCAGACGATGGAAAACAGGGTCGCGGATACCACGCCGATAAAGATCGAGTAGGTGATGGTTTCGCCGGAAGAGAAGAGACGTCCGCCTCTCTGGATCAGTGCGCCGTCCTGCGCCTGGACCGCAGTGGCAAAAGTGCTCAAGGCAGTTCCGGCAAGAAGGCTGGAGACAGCGCGAATCTTGCGGCGCAGTGCGCCTGCAACCGTCGTCAGACAACTGCGCAGTCGCTCAGTGCCTGGCGTCTGATCGCCGCCGGTTTCCACGTCCTTTGTCACCCGCTGAAGCGAGTTTGCTTTTTTCACCGACATCCCCGGTCTGTCTCCGTCCTATGTGCCGCATCTTCGACAAGACATCCCATTTTCGCATGGGCATCCGCCCACACGAATCAAGTCTTGAGACAATACCGCCTCAGCAAATTTCCGGGAAGGGCGGGGCCAAAAAAGAAATCGCGGACTTTGTCAAGTCCGCGATACCTAGATGTGGTGTGTTTGATGTGGATATTAACTATGAAATCAATATCTGTAGTGTTCTGCCTTGAACGGACCCGTCTTGGACACGCCGATATAATCTGCCTGCGTGTCGGAAAGTTCGGTCAGCTTCACGCCAAGCTTTTCGAGGTGGAGGCGCGCGACCTTCTCGTCGAGGTGCTTCGGCAGCACGTATACGTCGTTCTTGTACTCGCCCTGCTTGGTGAAGAGTTCAATTTGACCGAGCACCTGGTTGGTAAAGGAGGCCGACATGACGAAGGAGGGGTGACCGGTGGCATTACCGAGGTTCAGCAGGCGGCCTTCCGACAGAAGGATCATGCGGTTGCCCTTGGCGAACTCGATCATATCGACCTGCGGCTTGATATTGGTCCACTTTAGGTTCTTCAGCGAAGCGACCTGAATTTCGTTATCGAAGTGACCGATATTGCCGACGATCGCCATGTCCTTCATCTCGCGCATATGCTCGATGCGGATGACGTCCTTGTTGCCGGTGGTGGTAATGAAAATGTCGGCGGAAGAAACGACGTCTTCCAGACGAACGACTTCAAAACCGTCCATGGCAGCCTGAAGCGCGCAGATCGGGTCGATTTCGGTGACCTTGACGCGTGCGCCGGCGCCCTGAAGCGAAGCAGCCGAACCCTTGCCTACATCGCCGTAACCGCAGACGACGGCAACCTTGCCGGCCATCATGACGTCGGTTGCGCGACGGATGCCGTCAACCAGCGATTCCTTGCAGCCATACTTGTTGTCGAACTTCGACTTGGTGACGCTGTCATTGACGTTGATCGCCGGGAAGGGAAGAAGGCCCTTCTTGCTGAGATCGTAGAGACGATGAACGCCTGTGGTTGTTTCTTCGGTCACGCCCTTAATGGCATCGCGCTGCTTGGTGAACCAGCCTGGGGACGCTTGAAGACGCTTCTTGATCTGGGCGAAAAGAATTTCTTCTTCTTCCGAGCCTGGGCTCGACAAAACGTCTTCGCCGGCTTCCGCGCGCGCGCCGAGCAGGATGTACATGGTGGCATCGCCGCCATCATCCAGGATCATGTTGGAGACGCCGCCGTCGGTCCACTGGAAAATCTTGTCGGTATATTCCCAATATTCGGTCAGGCTTTCACCCTTGACGGCAAAGACCGGAATGCCGGCAGCCGCGATCGCAGCGGCCGCGTGGTCCTGCGTCGAGAATATGTTGCACGATGCCCAACGAATATCGGCGCCCAGTTCCTTCAGAGTTTCGATCAGGACGGCGGTCTGGATCGTCATGTGCAGCGAGCCGGAGATGCGAGCGCCCTTGAGCGGCTTGCTCTGGCCAAATTCGCTGCGGCAAGCCATCAGGCCAGGCATTTCGGTTTCGGCAATGTCCAGTTCCTTGCGGCCGTAGTCGGCAAGGTTGATATCGGCGACGATGTAGTCCTTGTCAGTGCTCATAAAGATCTCCTGCTCAAAATTGGCAGGGAACCGTGCCGCTGCCTTGCAATTCAGGCTGCGTTTCTAACAGGCAAAGGCTCATCTGGCAATAATGATATAAAGAAGTCTTTATGTCTTTATATGATGGTTATCAAAGTTCTTCGCCGAATCGATCGGCAACCAGGGCCTCGAGTGCCGCGAGCGCCTGTTCTGCCTGATTGCCGCTCGCTTCCACCAGCACCGTACAGCCAGGGCTTGCAGCCAGCATCATGAGACCCATGATGGAGGTGCCGCCCACCGTCATGCCATCCTTGGAGACGGTAATGGCGGCATCGAAGGCCTCCACCATCTGCACGAACTTCGCGGAGGCGCGGGCATGGAGGCCGCGCTTATTGACGATCAGCAATTCCCGCGAAAGTGAGGACATGGGCGCTCTTCTTTATTTGCCGCTGAGAACGCGGCTGGCGACGTTGATATATTTGCGACCGGCGTCCGAGGCTTCCTGCAAGGCCTTGTCCATATTGTCTTCGCTGCGCACACCGGCAAGCTTGATCAACATAGGCAGATTGACACCCGCGATGACCTCCACGGTGCCGCTGCTCATTACCGAGATGGCGAGGTTTGAAGGCGTTCCGCCGAACATGTCTGTGAGGATAATGACGCCGTTGCCGTCATTGGCGCGCGCTACGGCATCGATAATATCCTGCCGTCGCTGATCCATGTCGTCCTCGGGACCAATGCACACGGTCTCGATCAACTTCTGAGGACCGACCACATGCTCTACCGCGTGACGAAATTCCTCAGCCAGCTTGCCATGAGTGACAAGCACTAGTCCGATCATGAAATGCTCCCTTACACACGCACTTGCCACCTGGACTTACGTTTGGTGTGCCGCCGTATCGCAATGCCGCAAACCTGTCCATCGGTGGGACCACATCTTGATGAGGAAAATGGGAAGCGCAAGCCCCCAAATGAGGGATTCTCGTTCACTTTCCCTTTGCTTTGAACAGATTTTGAGCAAGTGCAGCAAATTTTCCATAGGGCATGATGCTGGAAAGCGGAATCCGGAAGAGTGGTAGCCTGTTGCCGGTTGGCAGATCCAGCCACTCATTCTCCGGTGGCAGGCGAGGACTATCCTGGTGCAGAACGGTCGTTATCGCATAGTCCATCGTTGCCGACGGGATGCTGTTGAGTTCGATAATTCCGCTGCCGCGAAGTTCCAGAAGTCCTGCAATACGCTCCGGACGCGCGACCACCACACGGTCGTCTTTCGAAGAGAGCCAAAGCTGGTCGTCTGCGACGAGCGCTGTGGCGAGGCCACACCGTTTTGCCTCGGTCATGAAGCTGAAAGCAAGTTCGCTCTTGCCGCTGCCGGAAGGGCCGACGAAAAGCAGCCCGGTTCCATCGATCATGATGGCTGTTGCGTGGTAATTGATGCGGTCAGCGTTCATTTGTGTGTGCTGCGGGCAGCGATAGCGTGAAGCGAGCGCCGGAGATCACACCATATTTGTCGATAATGTTTTCCGCCTTCAGCGTGCCGCCATGGGCTTCGGCAATCTGCCGGCTGATCGAAAGACCCAAGCCCGAATTCTGACCAAAACCTTCGCTTGCTGGACGGTCGGTATAGAAGCGCTCGAAAATGCGGTCGATGTCTTCTGCCTGAATACCGGGACCATTGTCTTCGACGCGAACGAGGCAGCGATCCTTGTGCCGCAACAGATGGACGAAGATGCGCCCGCCATCCTGAGAGACGAAAGAGCGAGCGTTTTCTATCAGGTTGGTGACGATCTGGCCGAGGCGAAGATCGTGGCCATTGACGACGTAGCTCGTCTTCACGCCCGGCTTGTGGTCGACCACGTAGTCGATGGTGACGGCCTTCTTCTTGCTGGAGATCTGTCGCGAGATTTCCACAAGGCCGTTCAGCAGCACTTCGAGATCGACGGGCGAGGAGTCGGCGCGCGCCAGTTCCGCATCAAGACGCGATGCGTCTGAGATGTCGCTGATCAAGCGGTCCAGACGTCTAACGTCGTGGAAGATGATTTCTGTCAGGCGCTGCTTGGATTCGTCCGTCTTGGCACGGGGAAGTGTTTCGACCGCGCTGCGTAGCGATGTCAGCGGGTTCTTCAATTCATGGCTGACATCGGCGGCAAAACTCTCGATCGCGTCAATCCGGTCGTACAGCGCATTGGTCATCTCGCGAAGCGCAATAGAAAGGTTGCCGATTTCATCCTGACGGGCAGAGAAATCGGGGATCTCCTCGCGCGCTTTGGCGCCGCGACGCACGCGGATCGCGGCAGCCGAAAGACGGCGAAGCGGTGTCGCAATGGTAGAGGAGAGAAGGAGCGACAGAACGATGTTCACCAATGTCGCGATGCCAAAGACGCGCATGATCGCCAGTCGCTCGGCATGAACGATCTTGTCGATATCACCCGCCTGGGTGGACAGAAGCAGAACGCCAAGCACGGCGCGGAAGCGCTGCACCGGAACCGCCACCGAGACGATCAACTCGCCCTTTTCGGTGACGCGCACCACAGCGCCGCGAACACCCGTCAGTGCATTCATCACTTCCGGATAGATTGAACCGTCGCCGCCGGGCGTTTCCTTGTAAAGCGGCAGACTGCTGGGCTGCAGCATGCGATTGAAGAGGCTTGCAAACCATTCACCCCATGTCTGCGTTTCAGGCGTCACTGGCGGCAGGTCGTAGCGTAGCACCTGGCCACGCGAATAAAGATGGCGCGAATCGAGAAGCAGGTTCGCATCCGCATCGAAAAGGCGTGCGCGGGTACGGGTTGGCGAGATCAGCCGACGCAAAACCGGGGCAACACGCTCGGGATTGATCGGAAAGCTCAAGTCCTCGTCATTCGGCACCGGCGTGATGCTCTGGCCGGCCTGCAATTCGAGAAGCTTTTCCGGATTGATGGTGATCGAGTTGGTATCGACAGAGGCCGAGGCGGAGATCGCACCAGCGATGATTTCGCCCTGCGTCAGCAGGCTTTCGACGCGGGCATCGATCAGCCCTTCGCGAAATTGATTGAGGTAGAGAATGCCACCGACCAGAACCACGGTCGCCGCGACGTTGAAAAAGAGAATGCGGCGCGTCAGGCTGGAAAACACTGCATTGCCGAAGATACGCCGGATGATCGTCAGCGGATGAATCCGGTGCCGCCGGCCGCTTTCACGGTCGTCGGCATCGGAGCTTTCCGATGCGCTATCCTGCGTCTTGTTCAACAATTGCGTTCCTCAGCCCGCTTTCGCGGAATCATCGTCCGGCTTTAGGCCGCTTCGCGGAAGCGATAGCCCACGCCGTAAAGCGTTTCAATCATGTCGAAATCGTTGTCGACCAGTTTGAACTTCTTGCGCAGACGCTTGATATGGCTGTCGATGGTTCGGTCGTCGACATAGACCTGCTCGTCATAGGCGGCGTCCATCAGCGCGTCACGGCTTTTGACCACACCCGGGCGTTGCGCCAGCGAATGCAGGATCAGGAACTCGGTCACGGTCAGCGTCACCGGCTCTCCCTTCCAGGTGCAGGTATGGCGCTCCTGGTCCATGGCCAACTGTCCGCGTTCCAACGTTCTGGCTGCCTGATCGGCCGCAGTCTTCATCGGACTTGCGCCCGGTACTGCCGCCTCGCGGCTGCTGGCGCGACGAAGGATCGCCTTGACCCGTTCCACCAGAAGACGCTGCGAGAAAGGCTTTGTGATGAAGTCGTCGGCGCCCATCTTGAGGCCGAAGAGTTCGTCGATTTCCTCATCCTTGGATGTGAGGAAGATCACGGGAAGGTCGGACTTCTGCCGAAGGCGGCGCAACAGTTCCATACCGTCCATGCGCGGCATCTTGATATCGAAGATCGCCAGCTGCGGCGGGCGTGCAATCAGCCCGTCGAGGGCGGAAGCGCCATCGGTGTACGTTTCGACCTTATACCCTTCCGCTTCAAGCGCGATCGACACCGATGTCAGGATATTCCGGTCGTCGTCTACAAGCGCAATCGTCTGCATAAAGTTGGTCTCCATCGTCATTGCAATCTTTGCTCCCGACATTCACCCAGCCTAGGTTGTGCGCCGTGAACAAGTCTCATGAGTATAAAGGTGGAACAAATTGTGGCAAAGGCCAAGCCCTCAGAAAGCCCTGCTTTACAGGAGGATTTTCTAGACTGCGTCAAGAGTCGGGATTTGCGAGCGGACTAAACCGATTTAAAAAGGAATAAAATCTTTTAAATCGATTAATATATTGAAATTATTAGATATTTTCGGAGTGGCGTCTTGCCAATTGTTTTTCTTGCGGGTAGCTTCACTGAAAATTTGAACGGCTCGCATTCAGAAAAAGGGAACGCGCCATGAAAGAACTCGGAGTACACAATCCAGAAAACGGTGTGGCTGCACTTGGTCTGGGCGAAGCCGCGGTCGTGCATTACAACCTCATCGAAAGTGAGCTGTACGAAGAATCGATCCGCAATGGCGAAGCGGATGTGACGGTGGATGGCGCATTGCGCGCCGTGACCGGTCAACACACCGGCCGTTCGCCGAAAGACAAATTCGTGGTGCGAGATGCCCACACGGAAAACACCATCTGGTGGGATAACAACAAGCCACTGTCACCTGAGCATTTCGAAATCCTGCACAAGGATATGCTCGCGCATGCAGCCGGCAAGACGCTTTACGTCCAGGACCTCGTTGGCGGTGCCGATGAAGGGAATGCGCTGCCGACCCGCGTCATCACCGAGCTTGCCTGGCACGGCCTCTTCATTCGCAACCTGCTGATCCGCCCGGCGCGCGAGAAGCTGGCCTCGTTCAAGCAAAAGCTCACCATCATCAACTTGCCGAGCTTCAAGGCTGATCCGGCCCGCCATGGCGTGCGCACGGAAACGGTGATTGCCTGCGACCTGACCAAGGGCATCGTGCTCATCGGCGGCACGTCCTATGCCGGTGAAAACAAGAAGTCGGTCTTCACCGTCCTCAACTACCTGCTGCCTGCCAAGGGCGTGATGCCGATGCACTGCTCGGCCAATGTCGGCCCCGATGGCGATGCGGCTGTATTCTTCGGCCTGTCCGGCACCGGAAAGACCACACTGTCTGCCGATCCGGCCCGCACGCTCATCGGTGACGATGAGCACGGTTGGGGGGAGGATGGCATCTTCAATTTCGAAGGCGGCTGCTACGCCAAGGCGATCAAGCTTTCTGCCGAAGCAGAGCCTGAAATCTACGCGGCAACGCGTCGCTTCGGCACGGTTCTGGAAAACGTCGTTCTCGACGAAAACCGCGTTCCGGATTTCAACGACAATTCGCTGACGGAAAATACGCGTAGCGCTTACCCGCTGCACTTCATTCCCAACGCCTCGAAGACAGGCCTTGCAGGTCATCCGAAGACGATCATCATGCTGACGGCCGACGCCTTCGGCGTGCTGCCGCCGATCGCGCGTCTGACGCCGGAACAGGCCATGTACCACTTCCTCTCCGGCTACACCGCCAAGGTTGCCGGTACCGAAAAGGGAGTGACCGAGCCGGAAGCAACCTTCTCGACCTGCTTCGGCGCTCCCTTCATGCCGCGTCACCCGACGGAGTACGGCAACCTGCTGCGTGATCTGATTGCACAGCACGGCGTGGATTGCTGGCTGGTCAACACCGGCTGGACCGGTGGCGCCTATGGGATAGGCAAGCGCATGCCGATCAAGGCGACACGCGCCCTTCTGACCGCCGCACTGACCGGCGAGCTGAAGAACGCACAGTTCCGCACGGACGCGCATTTCGGCTTCGCTGTGCCAACCTCGCTCGAAGGCATCGACAACAGCATTCTCGACCCACGTTCGACCTGGGCCGATGGCGCTGCCTACGACGCGCAAGCCAAGAAGCTGGTCAACATGTTCGTCACGAACTTCACCAAGTTCGAAGACCACGTCGACAGCACCGTCCGCGACGCGGCTCCTGGCCTCCTGGCTGCCGCCGAATAAGCGGTCGATCTCTTCAAGATACGAAACCCGGCCTCGCGCCGGGTTTTTTGTTCGAAAAAGCATGATGCGTAGATCTAAAGAAAATTGAGCGTCCTTTGTGCGTCTAGAAAGACGCACGGCGCCCTATCAGTTCATTCCGGCGCTGGAAGCCTTCTCAACTGTTTTCATTCCACCGCATCTGTGCCATCACGCCTGCCGGAGAATGATATGGCAAGCGCGCCCCTTTATATCAGCAGCAGAATAACGATTGCCGGATGGGAACTGACGGAGCAATTCGTGCTGGCTGGTGGGCCGGGCGGACAGAATGTCAACAAGGTCTCTACCGCCGTTCAATTGTTCTTCAACATCACAACCTCGCCTGCGCTGTCGGACCGGATCAAAACCAATCTCGTCAAGCTCGGGGGACGGCGCGTCTCGAAAGAAGGTGTGCTGATGATCGAGGCCAGCCAGTTCCGCACTCAGGAGCGGAACCGGGAAGATGCGCGCGAGCGTCTAAAGGAGCTGATCCTCAAGGCAGCCGAGCCACCGCCGCCGCCGCGAAAAGCCACCAAGCCGACAAAGGGCTCCGTCGAGCGCAGGCTTAAAGCGAAATCAGGCCGGTCGAACGTCAAGAAGATGCGCGGCAAGCCGGGCCAGGACTAGCCATCGCACTCCGTCCCTGGAGTTACAGCTTTCTCAACGCCACCATGTCTATCAGATGGTTCTGGCCTTTTCGCAGGATCAGGTCGGCGCGTGGCCTTGTCGGCACGATATTCTCGCGCAGGTTTTTTAGGTTGATGTTTTCCCAGAGACCCTCGGCGATCGCCAGTGCCGCCGTTTCCGAAATCGAGGCGTAGCGATTGAAATAGGATGTCGGGTCGCGGAAGGCGGTCTTGCGCAGGTTCATGAAGCGGTTGACGTACCAGTTATGGATGATCATTTCGTCCGCATCGATATAGATCGAAAAATCAAAAAAGTCGGACACCATCGGCACGATCCGCCCGCCGGCTGGCAGGTTGCGTGCCTGCAAAACGTTGATGCCTTCGAAAATCAGAATGTCCGGTCGGTCGACAGTGGTGAATTCGCTGGGCAGCACGTCATAGACGAGGTGTGAATAGCGCGGCGCCTGGACGTTCGGCTGGCCAGCCTTGATGGCGGAAAGGAAGCGTAAAAGCGCGCCGATATCGTAGCTTTCCGGAAAGCCTTTGCGCTCCATCAGATTTTCGCGCCGCAACACCTCGTTCGGGTAAAGAAAGCCGTCCGTGGTGATCAGATCGACCTTTGGGCTGGAAGGCCAGCGCGCCAGAAGCTCTTTTAGAATACGCGCCGTGGTGGATTTTCCGACCGCCACAGAGCCCGCAATGCCGATGACGAAGGGCGTCTTGTTGACGTGTTCCATGTTGAGAAAGCGGTTGCGCTGCTCGAACAGCAGTTGCGACGCTTCCACATGGGATGAGAGCAGACGCGAAAGCGACAGATAGATACGCCGGACCTCGTCGAGATCGATCGGGTCATCGAGCGAGCGAAGACGCTTCACCTCGTCGGCGGAAAGCGTCAAAGGTGTGTCGGCGCGGAATTTCGACCACTCTTCGGAACTGAAGAAGTGATAGGGCGAATATTCATCCGGCCGGAAATGATCGAGCGTCGTTGGCATGCCTTGCTCCCCCCTGCGTGCCATCGTCGTCATGATTGAGGCCTTGATGCCTTTTCCTGCAATCCGGACTGACCGGTCCGTCTCTCCAGTTCCGCAAAGACGTCGGAAAGAGGGATGTCGGCGATCTTGAGGACCACGAGGAGGTGATAAAGCAGATCGGCTGCTTCGTCCGTCAGGTTCTTGCGATCGTTCGAGATCGCGGCAATCACTGTCTCGACTGCCTCTTCGCCGAGCTTCTTGGCGGCCTTGTTCTGACCGGCAGCGAACAGCTTCGCCGTCCAGGATTGATCCGGCGATGCATTGGCGCGTTCGGCAACGACACGCTCGAGATCGGAAAGGGAAAACCCGCTCATGCTGCTTGTCCTTTCAAAGATCAGTCGAGACGCATGGCAATGCCATGATCGGCCATATAGGCCTTGGCTTGCCCGATCGTATAGGTGCCGAAGTGGAAGATCGACGCTGCGAGAACCGCTGTCGCATGGCCTTCTTTCACGCCCGCGACCAGATCATCCAGATTTCCGACACCGCCGGAAGCGATAACCGGAACACGGACCTGATCGGCAATGGTGCGGGTCAGCGCGATGTCATAGCCGCTCTTCGTGCCGTCGCGGTCCATGGAGGTGATCAGCAATTCGCCCGCACCGCGCTCCACCATCTTCACGGCAAATTCCACCGCATCGATTCCCGTCGGCTGACGACCGCCATGGGTGAAGATTTCCCACCGATCCGCTTCGCCTGTGCTCGACACCTTCTTGGCGTCGATTGAAACGACGATGCACTGGTTGCCGAATTTATCCGCTGCCTGCGCCACGAAGTCCGGGTCTTTGACCGCTGCCGAGTTGATCGACACCTTGTCAGCCCCGCACAGCAAAAGCTTGCGAATATCGGAAACGGCGCGAACGCCGCCTCCTACCGTCACCGGCATGAAGCAGTGATCGGCTGTACGCGAGACCACATCGAAGATGGTTTCGCGATTGTCAGAAGAGGCGGTGATGTCGAGAAAGCAAAGCTCGTCGGCACCGGCCGCATCATAGGCTTTCGCCGCCTCGACCGGATCGCCCGCGTCGATCAGATCGACGAAATTCACGCCTTTGACGACGCGACCGTCTTTTACGTCAAGGCAGGGGATAATGCGTGCTTTGAGTGTCATCAGACGGTCGCCTTTTTTTGAGTTTGCACGTCCTCGCCGCATTGCGGCTGCGTGCGACGCGGGCAGTCTTTCACATCAAGGCAGGGGATCATGCGTGCTTTGAGTGTCATGCCCGTGCTCCTTTTATCAGTGCCAGCGCCTCTGTGGGATCGATACGCCCGTCATAGAGCGCTCGTCCCGAGATCGCACCTTCCAGCTTTGCCGCATCCGGCTCCAGCATGCGCTTGATATCGTCGATGGAGGCGAGACCGCCGGACGCGATCACGGGAATGGAAACCGCGTTGGCAAGCTCCAGCGTCGAAGCCCAATTGATACCGGCCAGAATACCGTCGCGGTCAATATCGGTGTAAATGATCGCGGCGACACCTGCCCCTTCGAAGCGCTTGGCAAGCTCGATCACACCAAGCTCAGAAGCCTCCGCCCAGCCCTCAACCGCAACCTTGCCGCCCTTGGCATCGATTCCCACGGCAATCTGGCCGGGGAAGCGCTTGCAGGCTTCAAGAACCAGAACCGGATCGCGCACCGCAACGGTGCCGAGGATGACGCGAGCAAGACCGCGGCTCAGCCAAGCCTCGATATGCTCCAAGGTGCGAATACCGCCACCCAGTTGCACCGGGTTCTTTGTGGATTTTAAAATCGCATCGACGGCCTCGCCATTGACGGTCTGTCCGGCAAAGGCGCCGTTCAGATCCACCACGTGCAGCCATTCGAAGCCCTGGTCCTCGAAGGCCTTGGCCTGAGCGCCGGGATCGGTGTTGTAGACGGTTGCCTGGTCCATATCGCCAAGTTTAAGGCGAACGCACTGGCCATCCTTGAGGTCGATTGCGGGAAAAAGGATCATGTCAGGGCTTCCAGCGCAGAAAATTCGAAATGAGGGCGAGACCGAGCGTCTGGCTCTTTTCCGGGTGGAACTGAGCGCCGGCCATATTGTCGCGACCCACGAATGCCGTCATTGCGCCGCCGTAGCTGGTGGTGGCGATGACGTCATCCCGGTTCTTCGCCGCCAGATGGTAGGAGTGGACGAAATAGGCGTGCAGCCCATCAGGTCCGGTCTTGATGCCTTCGAAGAGCGGGTGAGGGCGGTGCAGCTCCAGCGTATTCCAGCCGATCTGCGGGATTTTCAGCGCCGGGTCAGAAGGCGTCATCTCCACGACATCGCCTTCGATCCAGCCAAGCCCTTCGCTTACCGTCTTTTCCAGACCGCGTGACGACATGAGCTGCATGCCGACGCAGATGCCGAGGAAGGGATGACCCTTCTTTTCCACCACATCGATCAGTGCTTCATGCATGCCTGTCACCGCGCTGAGGCCTGCGCGGCAATCGGCATAGGCGCCCACGCCCGGCAGCACGATGCGGTCTGCGGAGGCAACATGGTCCGGCTTGTCGGTCAGATCGATCGTTGCATCGATACCGGCTTCCCGCGCCGCTCGCTCGAAAGCCTTGGTCGCGGAACGGAGATTGCCGGAGCCATAATCGATAATTGCCACACGCATGTCAGCGCCTTCCATTCAAATCGAATTGGAACGAGCCCGCAGGATCGTTCGTCATGAAACCGCCCACCCGATCACGGGTCTTCCACTCAGGCTGCGACACCAATGTCGGTGTCTGGTCCTGTTCGGGCAGGTTCGAAAAATACATCTCTTCCGCCGTGGAGAGATCGTGCGCCACGATCACATCCTTCAGTGTCCATCCCTTGGCGATCAGATGGCGCTGAACCATGTTGCGGCCCTCGAATCCGGCTACAAATCCAACAGCGATGGCAAAGAGAGTGCCGATGATGCCGAAGCCGTCGAGGCGTGCAACCTGACCTGCTGCGATCTGCAGGACGACAATGGATATGGCGACCCACCACATGCGGTGGATGGCGAACCAGACCCAGGGGAACAACAGCGCAAGCCACGAAAATCTGTCGGCGATGAAGCGGGTGGTGCGGTGATCCCTGTCGGGTCCGCCCGGCGCTTCCAGAACCAGATAAGATGTCATTGGCGTTCCTGACGACGTTCGGAGCAGAGCCCTGTCGGGTGCTCTTCGGTTTTACCGGATCAGGCCAGCATGCCCTTTGTCGAAGGAATGCGGCCCGCCTGCCTGGGATCGATTTCTGTGGCGCTACGCAACACCCGCGCCACTGCCTTGAAGCACGTCTCGGCGATATGATGGTTGTTGGCACCATAATGGTTGAGAATATGCAGCGTGATCCCGGCATTCTGCGCCAGCGCCTGGAAGAATTCGCGCACTAGTTCGGTATCGAATGTGCCGATCTTGGGTGCGGAAAACTCAACGTTCCAAGCAAGGAAAGGTCGGCCGGAAATATCGACGGCAGCCTTCGTCATCGTTTCGTCCATGGCGAGATCGAGCGACGCGTAACGGGTGATGCCTTTACGGTCGCCAAGCGCCTTTGCGATCGCTTGGCCGATAGCAATGCCGGTATCTTCGACCGTGTGGTGATCGTCGATATGAAGATCGCCCTTCACGTCGATGTTCATGTCGATCAGCGAATGGCGGCTCAACTGGTCCAGCATATGGTCGAAAAAACCGACGCCCGTCGAAATTTTTGCTGTACCCGTTCCATCGATATTCACGCGGACCGAGACGGAGGTCTCATTGGTCTTGCGGGAAATCTCGGCTGTGCGCTCTGCCATTGCGGCTGCTCCTTGGACAATATCGCCGTTCCTTACCAGCCCGCACCTCAAATATCCAGTCATTCCATCGCCTTGTCGGCATCGCCCGAGCGCTACGATTAGGCAAGATTGCAATCGGCAAAACGGGACTTACATAAATTGCGAAAAGGACCGCCGCTTGTCAGCGGTCCGCGTGCTCTACATGCAAGGCCCGACTGGGCAGACAGGTGCTTTATGACAACAATCATTACAGTTCGAAAGGGCGGCAAGGTCGTCATGGCAGGCGACGGACAGGTTAGCCTCGGCCAGACGGTGATGAAGGGCAATGCCCGCAAGGTGCGCCGCATCGGCAAGGGCGAAGTGATCGCCGGTTTTGCCGGTGCCACCGCTGACGCCTTCACCCTTCTCGACCGGCTGGAAAAGAAGCTGGAGCAATATCCTGGCCAGTTGATGCGTGCAGCTGTCGAACTGGCAAAAGACTGGCGCACGGATAAATATCTGCGCAATCTCGAAGCCATGATGCTGGTGGCCGACAAGACGGTGACGCTTGCCATCACCGGCAATGGTGACGTGCTGGAACCTGAACATGGCGCCATCGCCATCGGGTCTGGCGGCAACTACGCCTTCGCCGCCGCCCGCGCCCTGATGGATTCGGAGAAGTCTGCGGAAGAAGTCGCTCGTCAGGCCCTCGATATCGCCGCCGATATCTGCGTCTACACGAACCATAATCTCGTCATCGAAACGCTGGACGCTGAGTAAGCGGACGCATCATCAACCCATGGTTCCTGCGGGCCGGGCCGTCACGGCTGGCCGCAGCAGGAAGCCGAAAGGATCGACATGACCACTTTTTCTCCCCGGGAGATCGTCTCGGAACTGGACCGCTACATCATCGGCCAGCACGATGCCAAGCGCGCCGTCGCCATCGCCCTTCGTAACCGTTGGCGTCGCCAGCAGCTCGATGAGAGCCTGCGCGACGAAGTCATGCCAAAGAATATTCTGATGATCGGACCGACCGGTGTCGGCAAGACGGAGATCTCCCGTCGTCTGGCGAAGCTCGCCGGCGCGCCCTTCATCAAGGTCGAAGCGACGAAATTCACCGAAGTCGGCTATGTGGGCCGCGACGTGGAGCAGATCATTCGCGATCTGGTCGAAATTGGCATTGGTCTTGTGCGCGAAAAGATGCGCGCCGACGTTCAGGCCAAGGCCCATGCCAGCGCCGAAGAACGGGTTCTCGATGCACTTGTCGGCCAGACCGCGTCACCCGCCACCCGTGACAGTTTCCGTAAGAAGCTGCGTGACGGAGAGCTGGACAAGAAGGAAATCGATATCGAGGTCGCCGATACCGCCTCCGGCATGCCCGGCTTCGAGATCCCCGGCATGCCGGGAGCCAATATCGGTGTGCTCAACCTGTCTGAAATGTTCGGCAAGGCGATGGGTGGTCGCACCAAGAAGGTCCGCACCACGGTGGAGAAATCCTATGCGGAACTCATCCGCGATGAGTCCGACAAGCTTCTGGACAATGAGCAGATCCAACGCGAAGCGGTCAAATCGGTGGAGAATGACGGTATCGTCTTTCTCGATGAAATCGACAAGATCGCAGCACGTGATGGCGGAATGGGTGCCGGCGTCTCCCGCGAAGGTGTGCAGCGCGACCTCCTGCCGCTTGTCGAAGGCACGACGGTCTCGACCAAGTATGGGCCGGTAAAAACCGACCATATCCTCTTCATTGCATCCGGCGCCTTCCATGTGGCCAAGCCCTCGGACCTGTTACCGGAACTTCAGGGCCGCCTGCCGATCCGCGTGGAACTAAAGCCACTGACCAAGGAAGACTTCCGCCGCATCCTCACCGAGACCGAAGCCAGCCTGATCCGCCAGTATAAGGCGCTGATGGCAACTGAAGAACTCGATCTCGACTTCACCGACGATGCAATCGACGCCTTGGCGGACGTGGCGGTCCACCTCAACTCGTCGGTCGAAAACATCGGTGCGCGCCGTCTGCAAACTGTGATGGAACGTGTTCTCGACGAAATTTCCTTCAATGCACCGGATCGCGGCGGCTCGTCGGTCAAGATCGATGACGCCTACGTCAAGGAACATGTAGGCGATATCGCCGCCGACACGGATCTGTCGCGCTACATTCTTTAAGGCAGACTCGAGAATAAGTTTCAAAAATCAGAGGGAGTGCGGCAAATCTTGCCGCACTCTTATTTTATCGGCCTTGTCTCGACATTTGGCATCGCTTTTCGTTAATGAGTTTCGAAAGTCGATCCTCTGGATTACTCCGGCACCAAAGCCGGCAAGAGAAAAGGCATCCGCTCGTGCGTAAAACTCTTCTGGCATTGGCCGCTCTTCTGGCCATTGGCACTGTTCTTCCCTCCTACGCGGAGGCTGCCACCGTCGTGCCTCCGGGAAACCGCAATGCGGAACAGCCGAATGTTCCGGGTGCCTCCGCGCGTCGCACCAAGGGGTCGAACTCTACTTACGAGCGCAAGTATCAGAAGGTCTATGAGCTCCTGTCCGGCGACAAGCAGCTGATCGCCAAGATCAAATCGACGGCAAGCCGCTACGGTATCGATCCGATCCATATGGTCGGCGCGATCGTCGGCGAACATACCTACAACGTCGATGCCTATGACCGGCTGCAATCTTACTATGTGAAAGCGGCTTCATACGCCGGAAACAGCTTCCGTTTCGGCTATAAGGACGAAACGATCGCACAGTTTCTGACCCATTCGCAATTTTCCAAGTGTCAGTCGAAAAGCGATTCCTACAGCCTGTGGAACTGTCGTGAAGATGTCTGGGAGGCGAGCTTCCGCGGCAAGAAGGTCGATGGCGTCAGCTATCCCGATAATCGTTTTAGCGCGGTGTTCTTCCAGCCCTTCTATGCCGGACAGACGTTTGGCCTCGGCCAGATCAACCCTTTGACGGCCCTCATGCTTTCCGATTCGGTTGCTCGCACCTCCGGCTACGAGAAGCTCGATGAGAACGATGCCGCTGCCGTCTACACAGCCATCATGGATCCCGATCATTCGCTCGCCTATATGGCGGCCGCGATCCGCAAATCGATCGATGACTACAAGTCGATTGCCGACATGGATATTTCCAAAAACCCAGGGCTGACATCGACACTGTATAACCTCGGCGGCTCGCAACAGCGCGCCGCAGCGCTGGCGCAGAAAAATCGCCAGAGCGGCGGCACGGTATGGCCGGAAGAGAATTATTACGGTTGGCTGGTCAATGAAAAGCTGCCGGAACTGCAAAAGCTGTTGTGAGAGGAACAGGTTTGGCGAATTGTTTCCAATTTGGAAAAAATCTTTGATGCTGCGAAACGGTTGACGCGAGCCGGGTTCACCCTCCACTCTATGGACAATGACCATAGGGAGATATGTTGTGAGCCGCATCGAGCATAACGGACTGTCGTTCGACGAGACACTTTATCAGTTTTTGAAGGACGAAGTTCTGCCCGAAACCGGGCTGAACGCCGATGACTTCTTCAGTGGCTTTTCTGCCATCGTCCACGATCTGGCGCCGAAGAACAAAGCGCTGCTGGCAAAGCGCGATGCGTTTCAGGAAAAGCTGGACGACTGGTACCGCCAGAACGGCGCACCGTCCGATCTCGCCGCCTATGAAGCCTATCTACGCGAGATTGGCTACATCGTGCCGGAAGGCGCAGCCTTCAAGGTCAACACACAGAATGTCGATCCCGAAATCGCCGAGCTTGCCGGGCCGCAGCTTGTCGTACCCGTGATGAATGCACGTTATGCCTTGAACGCCGCCAATGCGCGATGGGGTTCGCTCTATGATGCGCTTTACGGCACGGACGCAATTGCCGAAGAGGACGGCGCCGAAAAGGGCAGGGGCTACAATCCTCGCCGTGGCGAAAAAGTCATCGCCTGGGCCCGTTCCTTCCTCGATGGTTCCGTTCCTCTTGCCAGCGGCAGCTGGGCAGATGTCAGCGGCTTCACCGTCGACGACGGTGCTCTCACTGTCGCTCTGGATGGCCAGTCGACACCGCTTGCCGATCCGGCGCAGTTTGCCGGCTTCGATGGCGACGCATCGCAGCTCTCCGTCATCCTGTTGAAGACCAACGGCATCCATATCGAAATCGTCATCGATCCCTCCACGGCCATCGGCAAGGTTGATCGCGCCGGTATTTCAGACGTCATTCTGGAATCGGCGCTCACCACGATCATGGACTGCGAAGATTCTGTCGCCGCCGTCGATGCCGAGGACAAGCTCATCGTTTATCGCAACTGGCTTGGCCTGATGCGCGGCGACCTCACGGAGGAGGTGTCCAAGGGAGGCCAGACGTTCACCCGTCGCCTTAACCCGGATCGCAACTATACAGCGCCGGATGGTTCGGCGCTGACGCTCCCCGGGCGATCGCTGATGCTGGTGCGCAACGTCGGCCACCTGATGACGAACCCGGCCATTCTGGATCGTGATGGCAATGAGGTTCCGGAAGGTATGATGGATGCCGTCATCACAGGCCTGATTGCGCTTTACGATGTCGGCCCGAGTGGCCGCCACCAGAACTCGCGCGCTGGCTCCATGTATGTGGTCAAGCCCAAGATGCACGGCCCGGAGGAGGTTGCCTTCGCAGCCGATATCTTCACCCGGGTCGAACAGCTGGTCGGCATGCGGCCCAACACCATGAAAATGGGCATCATGGATGAGGAGCGCCGCACCACCGTCAACCTCAAGGAATGCATTCGTGCTGCCAAGGATCGGGTTGTCTTCATCAATACCGGCTTCCTCGATCGCACTGGAGATGAAATCCATACTTCGATGGAAGCTGGCCCAATGATCCGCAAGGGCGACATGAAGCAGGCGGCCTGGATCGCCGCGTATGAGAACTGGAACGTCGATATCGGTCTCGAATGCGGCCTGTCCGGTCACGCGCAGATCGGCAAGGGCATGTGGGCCATGCCCGATCTCATGGCCGCGATGCTGGAGCAGAAGATCGCGCACCCCAAGGCCGGCGCCAACACCGCCTGGGTGCCGTCGCCAACCGCGGCGACGCTACACGCAACCCATTACCACAAGGTCGATGTCGCGCATGTGCAGGAAGGTCTGAAGAGCCGCGGCCGCGCCAAGCTTGCCGACATCCTCTCCGTGCCTGTCGCGGTTCGCCCCAACTGGACGCCGGAGGAAATTCAGCGGGAACTGGACAACAATGCCCAGGGTATTCTGGGTTATGTCGTGCGCTGGGTGGATCAAGGGGTCGGCTGCTCCAAGGTGCCGGACATCAACAATATCGGCCTGATGGAAGACCGTGCGACGCTGCGCATCTCCGCACAGCACATGGCAAACTGGCTGCGCCACGGCGTCGTTTCGGAGGAGCAGATCGTTGAAACCATGAAGCGCATGGCGGCCATTGTCGATCAGCAGAATGCGGGCGATGCGGCCTACACGCCGATGGCCGGCAACTTCGATCATTCGGTCGCGTTCCAGGCTGCGGTCGAACTGGTGCTAAAGGGCAGGGCACAGCCGAACGGCTATACCGAGCCAGTCCTGCATCGACGCCGTATCGAGCTAAAGGCAAAGCGGAGCGCATGAGCGCCCCATCCACCAGGTTTTGGTGGGCGCTTCCTCCAACCGGGAAACGTTTGGCCTGAAACGAAAAAAGCCGCCGGGACATTCCACGGCGGCTTTTTTCATAGGCATGTCCAGAGATTACTGGATAACGACAACCTTGGAGCTGCGGCCCGGACGGATGCGGCTGTAGAGATCGATCACGTCCTGGTTGATCATGCGAATGCAGCCGGAAGAAGCTGCGGTGCCGATCGACGCCCACTCAGGCGACCCATGGATACGGAACAGCGTATCCTGGCCTTGTTCGTTGAAGAGATACATGGCGCGCGCACCAAGCGGATTGCTGATGCCCGGACCCATGCCGTTTTCGACATACTTGGCCACTTCAGGCTTGCGTGCAGCCATTTCCTTTGGCGGATGCCATGTCGGCCATTCCTGCTTCCAGGCCACATAGGCTTCACCTGCCCAGGCAAAGCCCTGCTTGCCGACGCCGATGCCATAACGCACAGCCTTGCCGCCTGGCAGGATGTAGTAGAGGAAGCGCTCGCGGGTATTGACGATGACCGTTCCGGGCTTTTCCGCCGTTTCATAGTTTACGATCTGGCGATGAAACTTCTTGTCAACGCGGTTGATCGGAATGGCTGGGAGGGCGTAACCGGCGTCCGTGGTTGCGCCGTAAACCTCGTCACCGAAGATCTGTGCCGTCTCAACCACAACAGGCGCTGCGACAGGGCGGGCAGAGGAGGTTTCAGTCGTCGTGGACGCGCAACCGGCCAAGGCAAGGATGGACGACAGGCCGAGTGCAGTCATTGAAGTGCGAATGCGCATGGTGTTCTCGCGGAAAAATCGCTTATATAAGCGGTGCATGGAGCGATATTGGATAATCGGGTTATTTTCGATTACTCTAGGCTTTGCAAGCCATCGCACCGCAGCAAGACTACAGCTCGTGCGAAAATGCTGCTTCATGGTCTTTTTGCAACAATTTCACGGAGCGCTTTCCAGAATCGATCGATGACTATTCTTTCGTTTACAAATAACAATCCGTTAATCGACGGTCGCCAATCTGAAAAAGCCATGCTCGTGCGCCGGGGCGTGCAGATATTGCTGAACGAGATGCGCCATTCTGTGTTGCCGGAACTTGCACTTTCCAGCGGCAGGCGGGCTGATCTGATCAGTCTGTCGGTCAAGGGAGAAATCTGGATCATCGAGATCAAATCTTCGATCGAGGATTTCAAGGTGGATCGCAAATGGCCGGACTACCGGCTGCATTGTGACCGGCTGTTCTTTGCCACCCATGCCGCGGTGCCGCTGGATATCTTTCCGCAAGAGTGCGGCCTGTTTCTTTCCGACGGTTACGGAGCCCACATGGTCCGCGAAGCGCCGGAGCACAAGCTCGCTCCCGCCACGCGCAAATCCCTGATGCTGGATTTTTCCAGAACCGCAGCCCGACGCCTGATGATGGCGGAATGGTCTACCGGCACCAGCTATTCGGATTGATCCGTTACCGTCATTCTATTTAGGAGCCCGTTTGGCCAGAATGCGCTGCAGTGTACGGCGATGCATGTTCAGCCGCCTGGCCGTCTCCGAGACGTTTCGCTCGCACATTTCATAGACGCGCTGAATATGTTCCCAGCGAACCCTGTCGGCAGACATAGGGTTCTCCGGCACCTCCATCTTGTCGCCCTCGCGCTGGGTCAGCGCGTTGAAGACATCGTCGGCATCGGCGGGCTTCGCCAGATAGTCCAGTGCCCCGAGTTTCACCGCCGTCACGGCGGTCGCAATATTCCCGTAGCCTGTGAGAACGACGATCTGGGTGTCGTCGCGATGCTGGCGGATCGCCTCGATCACTTCCAATCCATTGCCATCACCCAAGCGCAGATCGACCACCGCATATTTCGGCGGCGCGCTTTTCGATTTCTCGATCCCTTCGCTGACCGATTCGGCGGTATCGACCACAAAGCCGCGGGCTTCCATCGCGCGCGCCAGACGGCGCAGGAACGGACCGTCATCATCAACCACCAGCAGCGATTTGTCCGGACCAATCGCATCCACGGCTGTTGCTGCCTCTGCCTGCTGGTTCTGTCCGTCATCCACCATGGTCGCTTCCTTCGGTCGTTTTATTATCTTTGGTTGGTGCCTCTTGGGCGATCATACGCTTCATGCGCTACAAGCGTAAGAGTTTCCTAACAAACTCCAAGATCACCGACTGTTACTATCCTCCATAACCGATCGCGGCCAGATAACGGTGACCCTCGCCCCTGCGGCATTTGGTCCACGGTTTTCGAATGTCAGCCCCGCACCGGAGCGTTCAAGCAGCGTCTTGGCGATGAAAAGCCCAAGCCCAAGTCCGCCTGCGGTCGTGTCGTTTTGCCGATTTGTCACATAAGGATCGCCGATCCGCGCGAGAATATCCGGCGAATAGCCATCGCCATCATCTTCGATCATCACCTTCACCTGATGCTGATCATGCGACACGGTGACAGTGACCATATCCTTGGCGTAATCGACCGCATTTTCCAGCAGGTTTCCCAGCCCGTAGAGAATCCCGGCATTGCGGGCGCCTATCGGCTCACCGGCGCGCCCTGATTTTTCCACCAGCTTCAGTTTGACCCCGAATTCCCGGTGCGGCGCCATCACCTCTTCGATCAGCGACGACAGCGGAAGCCGGCGAATATGTTCTTCGCCCTCGGCGGAGAGCGATGTCAGCCGGCGTAGAATGTCGCGGCATCGCTCGCTCTGGCTGCGCAGCAAAGCCACATCCTCGCTAAAGCGTTCGTCCTTGCCCAGTTCGCGTTCCATTTCCTTGGCTACAACGCTGATCGTCGCAAGCGGTGTTCCCAACTCATGGGCCGCCGCGGCAGCGAGCCCATCGAGTTGCGACAGATGTTTCTCTCGTTCCAGAACCAGCTCGGTCGCGGCCAGCGCGTCGGCAAGCTGGTTGGCTTCATGGGAGACGCGATAGGCATAGAAGGCGGCAAACGACATCATCGCGACGATCGAACACCAGATGCCGACATGGATGATAAGCTGGATCGGCAGTTCCTCACCCGGATACCAGGGAACGGGAAATGGCGAAAATGCGATCGCTGTGGCGCAGACAAGCGCGAAGAACAGCAACACGAGAGAATGTTTCAGCGGCTGGGAGGCAAAGGCGATGATGACCTGTACGCAGATCAGCGGCGCAAACGGGTTCGACAGACCACCGGTAATGTAGATCAGCGCCGTCAACTGCAGCAAGTCGAAGGCCAGCAACAGCGTCGCCTCCCACGGCTCAAGGCGGTAGGTCGCCGGAAAGCGTGCGGACAGAAACAGATTGGCCGTTGCAAGGGCGGCAATAAGGAGCGCGCAGGTGAGAAGCGGCAGGGGGAAGCCAAGAACCAATGCCACGAGTAGGATCGTGGCGCTCTGTCCGGCAACCGCAAGCCACCGCAACCAGACGATGGTCTGCAGGCGTATTTGACGGCTGGCACGGCCGAAACGTGTCGTCTCTACGGGCTGCTTTGCCATCGGTCCCTCTTCGTCATGTCATGTGCCGCGCGGCTTGGCGCGGTGCGTGGGTTGTGCGGATGCTGGATCTTCGGGCCAGGGGTGGCGTGGATAACGCCCGCGCATGTCTGCGCGCACATCCTTCCAGGAGCCAGCCCAGAAGCCGGGCAGATCCCGCGTGGTCTGTATCGGCCTGTGCGCCGGCGAGGTCAATTCTAGGAGAAGTGGCAATTTTCCCCCGGCTACACTCGGGTGCTCTTTCAAGCCAAAGAGTTCTTGTACGCGGATGGTCAGCGTCGGCTCCTCGCCATCATATTGAATGGGATGCTTTTGGCCTGTTGGCGCTTCGAAATGAGTCGGTAGCAGTTTGCCAAGCTGGCGCAGTTCCTCATGCGGCACTAGCGAGCGCAATCCTTCGATGATGTTGCCGCCACTGATGTCATGGATTGCCTTGGCATCGTGCTGGAACGGCACGAACCATTCGTTCAGTCTGTCGATCAGTGCTGTGTCGCTCATGTCCGGCCAGGGCGCGCCGACACTGCGGTACAGGAAGCCCAGGCGATGGCGCAGCTGCTGCGCCTCCTTCGAAAAGGCCAAAATATCGAGACCATGCTCACGAAGGCCATTTGCCAGCGCTTGCGCGGCCTTTTCGCCGGTGGGACGCGCAAGAGGTGTTTCGTCCAGGATAATGGCGCCGATACGCGAGACGCGCCGGGCGCGCACCTGTCCGCTCGGTTTGTCGAAGAAAAGCTGGTCTTCCTTGACGATTGCCTCGGGTAGAAATGCCTCCACGTCTCTAAGGCTGATCGACGCCGCGGCCAGAATTCTCGGTCGTGCGGCGCGGCCGACAATATCGGCAACCACCAGCATCTTCTCCGCCGCCAGCCGTTCCGTCTCTTCCAGCTCTCCACCCCGGCCATTGGCCATGACATAGCGACCGCGCGCGCCCCGTTGAAACGCGATGCGGTCCGGAAAGGCATACAACAGAAGCTGCCCCGCCGTTAAGGTCGTTGCTGCAGTGGCCCTTTTGCCGGGAAGCGAAGAGGCGAGCCGTCTTGCCAACCCCTTGGCGGCCATTGCCCGCTCAGACTTTTCGCCTTTGAATCGACGAAGCCGCTCATCGAGATCGATATCGTTGCCGCCAAGTCCCTGCTCTGTGAGCAGAACGGCAAGCAGCGAAGCGTCTTCGCCGCATCCTTGCTCACCCGCTGCGATCACCATCGCCGCGAGGCGAGGGGGCAACGCCATGTCGCGCATCAGCTTTCCGCGTGCGGTGATTGCACCGGACTGATCGAGGGCGCCGAGGCCAAACAGCAGCGCATTCGCTTCTTTCAACGTGGCCGATGGCGGCTGATCGAGAAACATCAGGCTTGCAGGGTCACTGACACCCCAATGGGCAAGATCGAGCGCGAAGCCGGAGAGATCGCTTGCCAAAATCTGTGGTGGCGTGAAGGCCGGCAGTGCTGCCGTCTGTCCCGCATGCCATAGGCGGATCGCGATGCCTGGCTCCGTTCGCCCGGCACGACCCGCGCGTTGTTCGGCAGAGGCGCGCGACACCTTCACCGTTTCCAGCCGGCTCATGCCGGTCGAAGGCTCGAACACCGGAAGCCGTTGCAGCCCGCTATCGATCACGATCCGCACACCATCGATGGTGATCGACGTTTCGGCAATCGAGGTTGCCAGCACGATCTTGCGCTTGCCTTTTTCCGTCGGCTTGATCGCTGCGTCCTGCTCCTTCTGGGAGAGATAGCCGTAAAGCGGAATCACCTGCGTCTGTGGATCGAAACGACCCTCAAGCCTCTCCGCTGTCCGCTTGATCTCCGCCTGCCCGGGAAGAAAGGCGAGTATCGAGCCTTGCTCCGCGCCATGCGCCTCGATGATCGCCCGCGCAGCCTTGTCTTCGATCCGTTCCTGTCCTGTCCGGTCTTCGTAGCGAATATCGACCGGAAAGCTGCGACCGAGACTGGTGACCACCGGAGCATCATCGAGAAGCGCGCTGATCCGATCCGCATCCAGCGTCGCGGACATCACGAGAATACGCAAGTCGTCCCGCAGTCCGGATTGTACGTCGAGAGCCAGTGCCAGACCGAAGTCGCCATCGAGCGAACGTTCATGAAACTCGTCGAAGATGACGGCAGAAATACCGCTGAGTTCGGGATCATCCAGCACCATCCGCGCGAAAACACCTTCCGTCACCACCTCGATCCTCGTTCTTTCCGAAACCCGGTTGTCGAGGCGCATGCGATAGCCGACAGTTTCGCCCACTTCCTCCTTGAGTAACGATGCCATCCGGCTCGCCGCGGCCCGCGCTGCAAGCCGTCGTGGCTCAAGCAGGATGATCTTGCCATCGCTAAGCCAGGACTGGTCGAGAAGGTAAAGCGGCACCAGCGTGGTCTTGCCGGCTCCAGGCGGTGCGCAAAGAATGGCTCTCCCGGCCCGGTGCAACTTGTCTCCGAGTTCCGCAAGCACCTCCGTGACAGGAAGGGTGCTTGCGTTTTGCAGTGCCGCTTTGATGATTGGCGTCATGACATCAATTGGTCCGTCGCGTCACGCTCTCATAGGCGAGAATGGCACCGGCCAGATCTTCAAGTGCTGCACCCACCGATTTGAAAAGCGTGATCTCGTTATCGTTCTCGCGGCCCTTGTGACGCCCCGAAACGAGATCGGCAAGCTCTGCCTTGATGTCCTTTCGCTGGAGCACACCTGCTTCGAGGGGCTGCACGATGTCGCCACCCTCCTTGAGGGCACCATCGAAGGTGTCGACAAACACGCTCGCACGCCGGATCGTCTCATCGTCGCTTTCGCGCATGGACGGCTTGAAGGCGCCGACGAGATCGAGATGCGCGCCGGGCTTCAGCCACTCGCCCATGATCAATGGCTCGCTGGAAAGTGTAGCGCAGGAGACAATATCGGCGTTTCGCACACCAGCTTCTAGATCGGCGCATGCAAAGGCGTTCAGGCCCATCTGGCGTGCCTCAGCCGCTGCCTTCTCCGCGGAGGCGACGTTTCGTCCCCATACATGGAACGTAGATATCTGTCGCACCGTCGCGTGCGCCTGCATGAGGTTGAGCGACAGCCTGCCAGTCCCGACCATCAGCATGGATGACGCATCGCGCCGCGCAAGGTACTTTGCTGCCAGAGCGGATGTCGCGGCTGTGCGCCGTGCCGTCAGCTCACCACCCTCAACCGCAGCCAGCATCTCGCCGGTCTTGCCAGAGGAAAGGAGATAGGTCCCGAAGATCGCTGGAAGCGTGCGTGTGCTGTTATCCGGAAAGACCGAAAGGATCTTCACGCCCATATAGGAGCCAGGCACCCATGCGGGCATCATGAGAAGTGTCGCATCACGCTCACCCGGGACAGTGACCTCATGATGATGGCGCGCCGGCATCTCACAGCCGCCACGGAACATGGTTTCGATCGCATCGATCAGCTGCGGCCACGCCAAGGCGTTGCGCGTTTCGTCCTCATTCAGAACCAGCATGGACTTCTCCCTCTTCTCCTATGCCTCGAACTTAGCATGCCAAGCGGATCAGGAAAGAGACAGGTGATTTGCAGAATTCAAAACAAGCGCTGCAAGGGTGTTTGGGATGCCCTCGAATAAAATATCTCGAAAAACACCATTAATTACGTGTACTTACGGAAAAACGACAGATTTA